>DGBN01000033.1 GCA_002384815.1 Oxalobacteraceae bacterium UBA4003
ATGAGGATATTGGCCAGAATCGGCAATGTGTGCCGACGCTCGACAATACCACTCACAATCTGCAGCGGACGCAACAGCGCGTCTCGTTGGGTTTTGACCAATTGCATAGTTAGATCCTTATCGATGGTTAAACGGATGCGGTATTCATTATTGCCCGCGCGCCAGACGCAATCTGCAACTTGCCTCGCTAGACGACAACGCCAAGACGCGGCCAGTCAGAATTTTTGGCTGGCTTTTCATCCATCCCTTACGTCTACATACCGGATGAAAATACCGCTATTTTTTATTGAACCTGCCTGACAATAACACCCCGTATTTTGACAGAAAGACCCGCCAAAAACCCGGTTCTGCACTATTTTGTCCTGCTTCTTTCCAGCTTCTTACTTATCCACCTGATATCCACCACTTATCCCAAGGATATCCACAAAGTTATCCACAGGATGATAGGCAGTGGGTTTTGATCATCAGCCCTTCAGGGTTTGCTCCAGCACATGCAATTCATGATTGCATTCCGGACTCTTGCCCCTGTCGGCGGCGATCTTGCGTACCGCATGCAAAACCGTCGTATGGTCACGTCCGCCGAACAGTTCACCGATTTCCGGCAGGCTTTTTTGCGTTAATTCCTTGGCCAGGTACATCGCAATCTGGCGCGGCCGGGCAATATTTGCCGGACGCTTTTTAGAGTACATATCAGCAACTTTTATGTTGAAAAAGTCGGCCACGGTTTTCTGGATATTCTCCACTGAAATCTGCCTGTTCTGCACCGACAATAAATCTTTTAGTGCATCCTTGACAACTTCAATCGTGATGTCTTTGCCGTGGAAACGGGAGTAAGCAAGAATCTTGCGCAGCGCACCCTCAAGCTCACGCACGTTGGAACGTAAATGTTTGGCAACAAAAAAGGCTACGTCGTCGGAGAAGGTCACGCCTTCCTGCACCGCTTTCTTGAGCAGAATGGCAACCCGCATTTCCAGTTCCGGCGGCTCGACGGCGACCGTCAAACCCGAATCGAAACGTGAAATCAGGCGATCGTCCATGCCGGTGATCTCTTTTGGATAAGTGTCGCTGGTGATGATGATCTGTTTCTTGGCTGCAATCAAAGCTTCAAACGCGTAGAAGAATTCTTCCTGCGTGCGGCTCTTGCCGCCAAAGAATTGAATGTCGTCAATCAGCAACAGATCAAGTGAGTGATAGTAGCGCTTGAAATCGTCAAAACCCTTGCGCTGGTAAGCAGTCACTACGTCTCTAACGTACTGTTCTGCGTGGATGTAGCGTATCTTGACGTTGGGATTGTCGGCCAGCACCTGATTGCCGATGGCGTGGATCAAATGGGTTTTACCCAGACCGACGCCGCCATACAGGAACAGCGGATTGTACGAACTGCCGGGATTATTGGCGACCTGGATCGCTGCCGCACGCGCCAGCTGGTTGGCCTTGCCGGTAACGAAACTGTCGAATGTCAGCGCTGTATTAATACGGCTTTGATCGCGACGTGGCGTGTGATCGGCCGCATTCGATGGAATCGGTTCCAGCACATTGGAAGGCACGTCCTCCACCGGACCAGACGCAGCACTGGTTTGCGTCGCCGGTCTTCTGGCCGAGGCCAGACGCGGATCGAGCACGAATTGCACCTCGACCGGGGTTTCCCAAAACTGGGCAGCGAGGTTGGTGATGCGGCTGGCAAACTGGGTCTTCACCCAATCGAGTTTGAAACGATTCGGCGCAGCAATCCGCAAGGTACCGTCCTCGTAATCGAGCGGCGCAAGCGGTTTGATCCACGCACTATATTGTTGAGGCGTCAATTCCTGCTCCAACTGGGCGGAACAGGTTTGCCAGAAATTTTCCATTGAATCGTCTACTTGAATTGGTACAGGGTGATGCAGTGGCCGCCCTCGGGTGGTCTATTTATATACTTACGACATGCCACACGTGAACCCTATTCTACCCGTGACGGACAAAGTTATCCACAGGCCAGACGCTTATTTCATCAAGTAGTTATCGGGCCGCCAAGCAGCGTAATTGCGCTAAGTGATTGACAGAGAAGTAGAAAATGCTGTCTAATTCAGGGTTCACTACCCAGGGTGTTGGTATTTGTGTTGTCGCCGTTCGGCATCAGCATGCACCAGCTGCCAGAAACTTGGCGATGGGCGCGTGACTTCCGATTTTACTATTTGCCGATTAGCGAGACCACAATGAAACGTACTTACCAACCTTCCGTCGTACGCCGCAAGCGCACTCATGGCTTCCGTGTCCGCATGGCAACCCGCGGTGGCCGCGCTGTGCTGAATGCACGTCGCGCCAAAGGCCGCAAACGCCTCGCTGCTTAAGCGAATGGCGTGACCGGCGATCGTTCGCTCGACTTTGCACGCGATCGGCGGATCGTTAAAACGGATGAATTTTCATCCGTTTTTCGTTTGCGACCCGTGTATCGTACTGCGCATTTTGTCCTCTACACGCGCCAGACTGATTTGCCGCATGCCCGTCTGGGCGTGGTTGCCGCGAAGCGCCTCGCGCCTCGCGCCGTGACACGTAATACGATCAAGCGCGTGACGCGTGAACTGTTTCGACAAACGGCATTGCCGTCCATCGATTGCATCGTCCGCCTGTCGCAGCCTGTCAATACGAAAAAAGGCCCCGCCACCACGGCCAGCCTGAAAGTCGCATTGCGGGAAGAATTGACTCGACTGTTTGCTTCACAAAGCCTGCAAAAGAATGTTTTGCAGCATTTGCCAGAGGGGCAAAAATGAAGACCATTCTGTTATTGCTGGTGCGTGCCTACCAGTTGGGCCTGAGCCCCTTCCTCGGGCAGAATTGCCGTTTTTATCCAAGCTGCTCCGCCTATGCCTTTGAAGCAATTGGCGAGTATGGCGCCTTGAAGGGCAGTTTTCTGGCGACCAAACGCCTGTGCAAATGTCATCCGTGGCATCCCGGCGGCGTTGATCCGGTACCCAAAAAATCGTCATCCGAAAAAACTTCTTCTACAACCGCTTGCGGTTGCGGCCATTCCTGATTACTGATTAAGACACTTATGGATATCAAACGTACCGTTCTGTGGGTTATTTTCTCGTTTTCGCTGTTGATGCTATGGGATAACTACAATCGTTATACCGGCAAACCATCGATTTTCTTCGACACCACGACCACACAAACAGCCGCGACACCTGCGACACCCGCCACTACGGACGACCATGCCGCCAAGGCAACTGCCGACGTTCCAACCGCTAGCGCAAGCAACACCGGCACTACGGGCGCGGGCGTACCAGCCGGCGTTATCGCACCGGCCAAAAGTGAAGTAATCACGATTACAACCGATCTGATGAAGATCGATATCGATACCGCAGGCGGTGAGATCCGTCGCCTGGAATTGCTCAAGCATCATGAAAGCGGCGATGAAAGCAAGAATGTCGTGCTGTTCGACGCCACTGCACAACACACGTATCTGGGCCAGACCGGCCTGATCGGCGGCACGTATCCAAATCACAAATCGATGTTTACGCCAGTGCCAGGCGCACGTGCGCTGGACAGTGGCGATCAAATACAACTGGTGCTGCAATCCGAACAGCACGGTGTGAAGCTGATCAAAACGTTTACGTTCAAACGCGGTGAATACAAAGTCGATCTGAAACACGATGTCGTCAACAATACCGGCGCACCGATTTCACCATCGCTGTATCTGCAATTGGTACGTGACGGCGCTTCGCTCGACGGCGGCTCGATGTTCATGGCAGGCACCTTCACGGGCCCGGCAATTTACACCGAGATCGGCAAATTCCAGAAAGTGTCTTTCGATGAGATCGAAAAAGGCAAGAGCGACCACGCGGTGAAAGCCGACAACGGCTGGATCTCCATCGTGCAGCATTACTTCGTATCGGCTTTCGTGCCGACCGGCGATGCCACGCGCGAATTCTTCACCAAGAAACTGGCCACCAATCTGTACGCCGTCGGCACCATCCTGCCTATGGGTACCGTAGCACCGGGTGCCACTGCATCGATGGATGCCACACTGTATTCAGGTCCGCAAGAATCCAAACGCCTGGAGGCAGTCGCCGAAGGCTTTGACCTGGTCAAGGATTATGGCTGGCTGACGATTATCGCCAAGCCTATTTTCTGGCTGATGATGCAGATCCACCAAATCCTCGGCAACTGGGGCTGGACCATTATCGTTCTGACGATTGCGATCAAGCTTGCATTCTTCCCATTGTCGGCAGCAGGTTATCGCAGCATGGCGAAGATGAAACTGGTCACACCCAAGATGACCGACATCCGTACGCGCTTCAAAGGTGAGCCGCAAAAAATGAATGCGGCGATGATGGAGCTGTACAAGAAAGAGAAGATCAATCCGATCGGCGGCTGCTTCCCGATGCTGGTGCAAATTCCGGTCTTCATTTCGCTGTACTGGGTCTTGCTGGCCAGCGTGGAAATTCGCAATGCGCCATGGCTGTGGGTGCAGGATCTGGCCTCGCCTGACGTTTTGTTCGGCGCGTACAACATTTTCGGCTTCCATCTGACGATAGGTATCCTGCCGATTCTGATGGCGGTCTCGATGTTCATCCAGACCAAGCTGAATCCGACGCCGCCGGATCCGATTCAAGCCAAGATCATGATGTGGATGCCGGTCGCGTTCTCGATCATGTTCTTCTTCTTCCCTGCAGGCCTCGTGCTGTACTGGGTAGTCAACAACATCCTGTCGATTGCACAGCAGTGGTTTATCAATGAAAAACTGATGGGTGGCAGCAAAGCAGCAAACTAAGTTTTTGTCAGCCCAGCGGTAACGCGTTGTTACCTCAAAAAGCCCGTGCATTTACACGGGCTTTTTGTTGCGCTCACCATTCAAACCGTTTATAAATTACACACATGACATTTGACTCTTCCCCTATCGCAGCAATCGCTACCGCACCTGGTCGCGGCGGCATCGGCGTCGTACGCGTCTCCGGCAAAAATCTTTCCAGTGTGATGACCGCGGTATGCGGCGCGAACAAGGGTTCATCCCTGCAAGCGCGTCATGCCACGTATCTCGACTTTCTCAACACGGATGGCAGCGTCATCGATCAAGGCCTCGCCATTTATTTCAAGGCACCGCATTCCTATACCGGTGAAGACGTATTGGAATTGCAGGGTCACGGCGGCCCTGTCGTCCTGCAAATGCTGCTGTCGCGCTGCCTTGAAGCAGGTGCCGGCATTGGTTTGCGGATGGCACAGCCAGGTGAATTCACGCATCGCGCCTTCCTGAACGACAAGCTGGATCTGGCGCAGGCGGAAGGCGTCATCGATTTGATCGAGGCATCGACCGAAGCCGCCGCCAAGTCGGCATCGCAATCGCTGTCGGGCGCATTCTCCAAAACCATACAGGAACTGGTCGACAAGATCACCAACCTGCGCATGCTGGTGGAAGCAACACTGGATTTTCCGGAAGAAGAAATCGATTTTCTGGAAAAATCGGATGCGCGCGGCCAGCTCAATAATATCCGAGAAGCATTGCAACGCGTATTCGGCCAGGCCGCTCAGGGCGCGCTGTTGCGCGACGGCTTGAACATCGTGCTGGCCGGGCAGCCGAATGTCGGCAAATCCTCGCTACTGAACGCACTGGCCGGCAGCGACGTCGCCATCGTCACCCCTATCGCCGGCACCACACGCGACAAGGTAATCGAGACCATACAAATCGAAGGCATTCCGGTCAATGTAATCGACACTGCCGGCATCCGCGATGCCGCCGATGCCGGTGATGAAGTCGAGCGCATCGGTATAGAACGCACCTGGGCTGCGGTGCAAACGGCCGACGTCATCATTCACATGCTCGACGCCAGCCGTGGCCCGACGCGTGCAGACGAGCAGATCACCGAACGCTTTCCGCCCAATGTGCCGGTCATGCGCATCTGGAACAAGATCGATCTTTCCGGCCACCGCCCGGCAATCGATCGCATGCCGGATGCCACGCATATCTATTTGTCCGCTACCGATTTGCTGGGCATGGATTTATTGCGCGGCGAGTTGCTGCACCTGGTCGGCTGGCAGCAAACCGGCGAGTCGCTCTACCTCGCGCGTGAACGTCATCTGATTGCATTGAAATCGGCACACGGCCATCTGGAAATGGCCGCGCAACACGCCGCTCATGATAACGAAGCCACCGATCCGGCTCTCGATTTGTTTGCCGAAGAATTACGACTCGCGCAAGATCGCTTGAGCAGCATCACCGGCGAATTTACCTCGGACGATTTGCTCGGCGTGATCTTCAGCCGCTTTTGTATAGGCAAGTGATTTTGCTTTTGAAACGGTCGCTTGAAAAACCTGAAGCAGACAGTCAATTTGTCAGGTTTTCCCGCAACAAAAACTCAATGTGTCTATCGATAGTAAACTTGCCGGTCGACGCATTGAATTTCCCTTACACCGCCACGTAGCTCAAGACCATGTCCAACAACTCAAAAATCATCTACACCCTCACTGACGAAGCGCCTGCGCTGGCGACTTACTCACTGCTGCCTATCGTCGAAGCGTTCACCCGCTCATCCGGCATTGCGGTGGAAACGCGTGATATTTCTTTGGCGGGCCGCATGCTTGCCGCCTTTCCCGACGTCCTCGACGACAGGCAGAAAATTGCACCGGCGCTGGCCGAACTCGGCGAGCTGGCCACCACACCGGAAGCCAACATCATCAAGTTGCCGAACATCAGCGCATCGATTCCGCAATTGAAAGCGGCCATCAAGGAATTGCAGCAACAGGGTTACAAGCTGCCCGAATATCCGGACGATGCGAAAACCGATGCGGAGCGTGATGCCAAGGCGCGTTACGACAAGATCAAGGGCAGTGCGGTCAATCCGGTTCTGCGTGAAGGCAACTCCGATCGTCGCGCACCGCTGTCAGTAAAAAACTATGCGCGCAAACATCCGCACAAGATGGGTGCATGGACTGCCAATTCAAAATCGCATGTCGCACACATGGATAAGGGTGATTTTTACGGTAGTGAAAAATCGGCACTGATCGCCGAAACCGGCAATGTGAAGATAGAACTGACAGCAGCCGACGGCAGCAAAACCGTCTTGAAGGAAAAGACCGCGGTCAAAGCCGGCGAGATCATCGATGCAGCCGTATTGAGCCGCAATGCATTACGTGCTTTCCTCGCCACGCAAATCGCCGATGCGAAGGCGAAGAACGTATTGTTCTCCGTACATCTGAAAGCAACAATGATGAAGGTATCCGATCCGATCATTTTCGGTCAGGTCGTCGCGGTGTACTACGAAGATGTACTGAGCAAGTATGCAGATGCATTGAAACAGGTCGGCTTCGATCCGAACAATGGCATCGGCGATTTATACGCACGCATCAAGACGCTGCCTGCAGATACGCAAGCTGCGATAAGCGCAGATATCCAGGCGCTGTATGCACGCAGCGCGCCACTGGCGATGGTGAACTCTGATAAAGGCATCACCAATCTGCACGTCCCTAGTGATGTGATCGTCGATGCATCCATGCCGGCGATGATTCGTGATTCCGGCAAGATGTGGAATACCGCCGGCGAACTGCAGGATACCAAGGCCGTGATTCCCGATCGCTGCTACGCCGGCATTTACCAGGTCGTGATCGACGATTGCAAACAAAATGGTCCTTTCGATCCGGTCACGATGGGCAGTGTGCCTAACGTCGGTTTGATGGCGCAAGCGGCTGAAGAATATGGCTCGCACGACAAGACCTTCCAGATCGCTGCTGATGGCGTGGTCAGTGTCACCGATGCAAGCGGCAAAGTATTGATCGAGCAGAAAGTCGAAGCAGGCGATCTGTTCCGAATGTGCCAGACCAAAGACGCATCGATACAGGATTGGGTCAAACTCACCGTCAATCGTGCACGCGCAAGCGATACGCCGGCCGTATTCTGGCTGGATGCACAACGCGCGCACGATGCGCAGATCATCGCCAAGGTAAATGTTTATTTGAAAGACCACGATACCGCAGGACTTGATCTGCGCATCCTGTCGCCGGTCGATGCCACGCGCCTCACGCTGGAACGCATACGCGCCGGCAAGGACACGATTTCGGTCACTGGCAATGTATTGCGCGATTACCTGACGGATCTGTTCCCGATTCTGGAACTGGGCACCAGCGCAAAGATGCTGTCCATCGTGCCTTTGATGGCGGGTGGCGGCTTGTTCGAAACAGGTGCCGGCGGCTCGGCACCCAAACACGTGCAGCAGTTTGTCGAAGAAGACTTTCTGCGTTGGGATTCACTCGGCGAATTCATGGCACTGGCTGCGTCGCTGGAACACCTCGCTCAGGTAAACAAAAATGCCAAGGCATTGGTGCTGGCAAAAGCGCTGGATCAGGCCACCGGCAAATTCCTCGATACCAACAAGTCGCCAGAGCGCAAAGTCGGCGGCCTGGACAATCGCGGCAGCCACTTCTACCTCGCGTTGTACTGGGCGCAAGCCTTGGCGGAACAAACCGAAGATGCCGCATTGCAGGCACACTTCACAGCGCCGGCAAAAGCGCTGACCGATAATGAAGCAGCGATCGTGGCTGAATTAAAAGCAGCACAAGGCAAGGCCGTCGATATCGGTGGTTACTATCATCCGGACACGACCAAAACCAGCCAGGCCATGCGTCCCAGCAAAACCCTGAATCAGGTGCTCAACAGCATCGCCTGATTCAGGAACCGCTATGCCAACCCCGGGTAACAGCCCGGCGTTGGCATAATCCAAGACGATGAAAAGCCCCGCCATACGGAAACGTAAGCGGGGCTTTTCTATGCGACATCAGCTCCCGCAAGCGCGCTGACCGGTTCAAAGGCATCAGCAGCCCACTTGCATGAAAATTTTCCTGTCGCAACACGTGGCGGGCGCCTGACAGCACAGTCATCACCCGAAGAACCAGACGCACAAAACAAAAATCCCCGTGATAAACGAGGATTTTTTAGCGGATCGGCATGATGCCGACCAATCTGCCACCTGTTACAGGTTCAGGTATTTCACCAGGCCATGGTAATGCGAACCGCGCGATTCGCACAGTTGCACGATGGCAGCAATACGTTTGGCCAGAGTGGTTTCGGTGGAGACCGATGAAGACGATGCTTGTGACATGGTATTTCCTTTCGTAGTTAACTCTTGTGGAGTGACTACAGTGTAGGAACATCTCAGCTATAAATCCAATTCGATTTTCTGATATGAACTATTCACTTAACACATATCTAATCGCTACCTGCATAGCGGATTTTGTTTCCAAATTGCATGATTTCACTTTCTCCCGGCCTATCACGCCAAAATTGATGGCAGCCACTGCCAATCTGCGCGCATTTCCGTACAATTTATTTTCCTGCCTCATGCGATATGGGTACCGGAAAATGATCAAGTGGCCTCTGATTACGCTGTTCCTGTGCAGCGTCTTTTACATTCACTACCGCGGCAAGGTGCGGCATACCTGGCTGCGGCAATCGACTGACCACTCTACCTTCATGGCGCCTATCAACGCGTTCATGACCTTGTTTTCCCATCTGCCGGATCGACCGTATCACCGCCTCGATAGCTACCCGGAAATACGCCCGCTGGCCGATCAATGGCAAGTCATACGCGATGAAGCGCTGGCCTTGCAGGAACACATCAAGACTTCCGCGAATTTTGACGATGCCGGCTTCAATTCCTTCTTCCGGCGCGGCTGGGCACGCTTCTATTTGAAATGGTATGGCGAAAGCCATCCGTCAGCACGGCAACGCTGCCCGCGTACCGTCGCCATTCTGGAATCCATCCCCATCATCAAGGCTGCCATGTTCGCGCAACTACCGCCGGGTGCCGATCTGGGCCGTCATCGCGATCCGTATGCCGGCTCGCTGCGTTACCACCTCGGCCTGGTAACACCGAACGACGACCGCTGTTTCATAGTCGTGGACGGCATACCTTATAGCTGGCGCGATGGCGAGGCGGTCATTTTCGATGAAACCTATATCCACTGGGCCGCCAATGAAAGCAATAAAAATCGCATCATTTTGTTTTGCGACCTGGAACGCAAAATGAAATGGCCCTGGGCACAAGCGGTCAACCGCTGGTTCGGCCGCAAGGTCATGGCCGCAACAGCTGCGCCCAACGATATGCAGGATCGCACCGGAGGCGTCAATCGCGCATTCCGCCACGTCTATGCTGTGCGCCGCGCCGGCAAGAAACTGAAGATGCACAGCAAACCGCTGTATTACATCGTCAAGTGGTCGCTGCTGCTATCCATCGTGTCCGGAATACTGCTGATTTGAGCATGGCCGGATCAAGCCTTCGAGCCACAAATGCAAACAGCCCGGTCATACCGGGCTGTTTTTCATGATTTGAGGCGTGAATCGAGGGAGAAATCTAGTGATGCATGACCGGAATTTGCTCACGCTTGTTCCAGGCTGCTATTGCATCCTGATCATTTTTAGCTTCAGAACTGGCACTGAAATGCGCTGCATTGTGATTCAACGTGCATGCTTCATTCAAACAATGCACATAGCTGTAAGGCCGTTCGGATTCAAGGTAATGGGCTTCTTTCAGTTCTGCTGCACTACCGCAAACAGGACAAGATTTTAATGTTGCATCCATTTTTCTCTCCTAAGTGGTTACATTGCGTCTCTTCTCGATCTCGTCTGATAACTTCGATACTTAAGAGTTCAGCGCCATCCTCCTGATAGTTGTTGGATTTAATTTTCTTTGCAAGTAACGCTACCCTCGCATTACTTGATTTAAATTCTAGTACAAAATCGCAGCCAAGGTTTTTTAAACCTTACAACTTATCTGTATTTGAAATGATGTGTCCGGCGCGTGCACACGCTGGCCACCGCAGCATCGCTGACGATGCGATGGTTCTCGCCTATTATTTTTTGGTGTTTTCGCATTTGAGCTGATCTGATGGCCAGGGCTCTGTATGCAAACGCCTTCCCGCAATTTGCAGTTCCTTGAAGGGCGGGGTCACAAGCGTATAGCTACCTTCGGCCAAGGCCTGCAATAAATCCTTGCAGTTCGAGTTGATACCATTGATCATGCCGCCCGGTTGCCACTTTCCATCTGCAGCCAGAACGAAGACTACTGCCGGACGATAATTTTCTATATTTTTTATCAGAATTTCTGTTTTTCCATCGGCATTCAAATCGATCAGGTAAGCATTGCATTTGCTATCCTGCAGCAACAGGCATTGCGGAAACATGTAATTTTTTTCAAACCCGCTCCAGCTCTGATGAATGAACGTTGCCGGCAAAACCTGATTGGCAGGCCAGACCGTGATGTTGGCAGCACGCGCAGTGGCATCGGTGAGCGGAAGCGGGGTCGCACGAACCCATTTGTTTTTCTTGAGCAGCGTTGCTTCTGCACGCTTGTTCAAGAGTGCAGCATCGACACCGGTGCGGGTGCTCTTGAGTTTTTGCAAGGCATCGTTGCCATAGCGCGCGCCTTCAAACCGCAAATAATCAAAATCGAATTGCCCGGCGTTCACCTTGCCTGCCCCCAGGCGAGACAGCTGGTCAGCAACCGACAAGCGCGCCGGATCGGCGATCGGTGTGAACAGGGCCAACAGCACAGCCAGAACCACGAAAGCCGTCAGCACATTGATCGGTGCGATACGCTCCAGCCAGGTCCTGCGCTCCATCGCCGCCCACAGATAGCCGCAGGCATAACACGCCGCTACCAGCAGACAGGCTGCCGCAATAATGCGATCGGTCGTCCAGCCATACTGCTGCACGCGCAATGTCAGCGAATAGATGGCGATCAGCGCGATGGGTAACAACAGTATGCAAGCCAACCTGGCACTGCCGCGCAGCACGCGCGCCACGTCCGCTCCCACTTCGCCGCCCTGGAATGTCGCATTGATCAGCAGCACCAGCACTACCATCGCACCCAGCAATACAGATGTGGCGTGACGCGTCGCCCATAATGGTTCAAGTCCGGCGAAGGGCAGGCTGAGCAGAAAGCCACCGACGATCAGCGTCGTGATCGGCAACAGCCATGACATCAACACCAGCAACAAGCTGCGTATGCCGCGCACGATGCCGGGTCGCACATCGGTGATATGCAAGGCGGTGGAAAAAGCAAATGCCGTAACCGGAATGAAGAACCACGAGCGACGCAGCAATGCGGACAGGAAATCGAGCTTGACCAGCATGAACAAGGTCGCACCCAGCCACAGGATCAGCCACAACACGCCAACGAACAGAATCGAGAACGTGATCTGGATAATCAGCTTCCACGCAAGTTCAAAATAGGATGGATAACGCGCAATGCGACGCTTATCGACTCCCGCTGCCAGCACCAGTGCATGCGCAATATAAAAACCGATGGCGGCAAAGCACACCATCAGTCCCGAAGGTGTCGCCCGCGACATGCCTTGCGCAACGCCAAACCAGTTCCGGTCAAGAAATCCTTGCCTCCAGATATCGTAGACGCCGAGTACGGAGACAATGATGGCTACCGTGAGCATCCAGAGCCACATGCGCCGTGTTTCCAGATGGCCGAAACCGGAAATGAACAGTACCGGCACGAACAGGAAAATCAGCAATAGCGGTGCAAAAAGGTAAGGGCTGGTCACCGGCCATGTCGCGTTCTTGAGGGACAAGTACAGGAAATAAAGTACGATGCCCTGCAACAGGCCGACCAGCAGTCGCAAGCGCGCCACGCGATCAGTCACAATGGATCTTGGTATCGAATGCTCTTCATCCGCGGCTGTATGCATCGCTGATTCCCTGTTTGTTTTTATGAATCCGGCAAAATGGCACCCTCTTGTCCACCTGTTGATTCCGATTTCGAATCACGGGTGACGGACAAGTATAGTGGATGGAATGGCAATCTTGTTGATGCGTGAAGCTGCGCAGCAGGCATATCCCGGCAATACTCAAACTGCGTCCTTATTAACGGGAACCGGCACGCTGACTTACCGGCTTGATGATGTGGCAGCGGCCGGATGTCCGGCACGTCATCCGCTGGTAACAATCGCTGCTTACACTACGCAGTGTCCTCCATCCAGGTATTGGATTTCTGCCCGCGCCGCAAGGTTCGCGGGCTTTTTTTTATTGACCGAGTGAGATGCCGCCAGGGTTCAGCGCTTTTCAAATACGCCTTCAGCACGATTTTTTTTCACGTCATTCCATGTGAAAATTTGCGCATTCATCGCAATGTAAACACCATGAGACAAGGTCTGCGCGATGCCGCAGGCAAAACCGAAGTTGAACAATGCGTCCGAATTCCTGACTTCGTAAGGCACCATGGCGCCGGTCAGCACGATGGTTTTCGGCAATTGCGCCGCACCCAGCACCTCCGCCGTTTCACGCATGGTGTCGGTACCGTGCACGACGATTATGCTGGTTTCATCCGCGCGCAGGCAGGACGCGGCAATGCGCTGGCGGTCGGCGTCATGCATGTCCAGCGAATCGAGGAAAGGTAATTGTTCCAGCTGAATCGGCACCGTGATCCGGCACCGCTTGATGATGTGCGGCAGGTGACCCTTGCCGAAATTCAGCTCGCCCGCAATTTCATCGTAATGTTTATCGAAGGTACCGCCGGTGGCAATGATGCGCAGAGTCATTTGGAATCACACAAGGCAAGAGATGGTCCGGAAGCGGATTTGTCATCATAACGCGAGCAGCGCCGCAATGAAAAGAGGCGCATAACTATCAGACGATAAATATGCAAATAATGGCAGTCCGGTCACCAGCGACAGCGCACTTGTCAAATGGCGCCGCCCCATCCCTCTGCCCTTGCGACGATGCAGGCATCGTCAGGCAGCAATCTTCATCGCGGAATCAATCGGAATTTCCTCGTTGTTGAGCACCGCAAACAAATGATCGACGTTAATCGATTGAATCAGCAGATTGCCGCGATTGGCCTGTATCACTTCCGTCACCAGCATGCCGGCACTCGGTGCTGCCAGCGGAGTCGGCACGATTTGCGATGGCTGGAATTCCGGCACACCATGCAACTCGCTGACCAGCAAACCTATGCTTTGATTGCCGCGTTTGACGATGATGACCTGGCTGCTGCTGTCTATCTCCGACTTGACGCCACGCATCAAATGGCCAAGATCGAATACCCAGACGAAATGCCTGGCTTCATTGTCATGCTGCAGGGCGAGAATGCCGACACGTTCCGCACGGCTGCCCATGGACATCGGCGAAATCGCCGATGCCGGCAATGCCTCTTGCGCGTATTCTGCCGCCAGTGCGAACAGCGAACCATCGATGAAGAAGGTGGCGAATTCACGACCGGGCGCTGCGCCTGGATCGATCTCCAGTTCGGTCGCTGCACTGTTGCCGGTATTGAGCTGTTGCCGCTCTTCGCCAAAGGCCTTGTAGACCACGGCCAGCACATCTTCGCGATAACCATCGGAGGTCTTGAACTCGCGATAACCGTGCGACATCGTGCAACCGAGAATCGCGTAGTGACCGTCGTGGATGACGATACGTGAAGCACTGCTGCCGTTTTTCATCTTCAGCAATTCCGGAGCTATGTCGAGCATGGCGCCGACCGGGCGCGTCGCATCGGTGCTGGAAATAATCCGGCCGCTGCGATCAACGAAGAGGGCGCTGACGTCTTCCTTGTCGCCTAGTGCACCTTGCAGCATCGCAGAAAATTCAGGTTCGGAATCAAACACGATACCGATACCGCCTACCACTTGCGATGGATTCTCCGGATGACGAATCGCCGCGTGATACACATAGGTTGGGCGGTTGCCGTACAGCAGTGTATTTTCAAACGGGGTGACGTAGTACTGCTGATCGCTGGACAAGCCGCACACCTGTTCAAAAGTAGTGTCATCGATCAAGGTACCGACCACATTCAAACCGTCTTTCTTGTAGTCGCTGCTGGAAATGATGGTGCCGGTCGCGTCATACACAAATATCCGTGTGTACACCGTGTAGAGCGAGTTGATGTAATCGAGTATCTCGGTCAAACGTGCGACTGTTTCTGCCGACTTGACCGGCGCGGCCAGCGCAAGCTGCAACTCCGGCGTCAAGGCCCACCAGCGGCAATCGTCGGAGCGCTCATACAGATTGCGGTCCAGCAGATCGACCATCAGATGCGAGACAAATTCCGAGTCGCGCAGGCTGGACGACAACACCGTTTCATACAGATCGCGTATCGATTGCGAAAACAGTTCATTGCTGCGTGCACCGGTTTCGCTGATTTGTTCGAGTATGGTTTTGAGTTTCAGCAGTTCGCCGTTTTGACCAGCGGTCATGACTTGCCCGTTCCAGACCACGCGACGTATGGTTTCTGCCGCGCTCATGATTTCAAACAAGGGCGGGCAAAACGATTCGGCATGCGATAGCAAGCCATCGGCGACGTTTTTCTCCAGCGAAGTCAGTGCATTGGTTGCCAGGCCGGTGAAGCCCAGCTCGACCGGAATCATTACTTGCCCTTGCCAGCCCGGTGGCCCCATATAACCTTGATAACCGTCGGCGGAAAAAGTGCGCGCCAGGTATTCGCGGCCGCCATACACGACCAGACGCGGGTCGGCATCGCGGTTGACCGGCACAATCGCACCGACCGGAATCCAGCGCGGATCGGCACTGGCGATCACACGACTTTCACCATCGAGCAACAGCATATTGGAACGTTCGGCCGGATCGCGATGCGAACGGAAAATGCTCGCCATCTCTTCCTCGAAATGAAAGCACAGGCACAACACGCCGACCGCTGCGCCGGTTTCCGGATGATGCATGCGACGCGAGTAGATCAAGGCTTCATGTTTGCCGGGACGCAGATCGGTCGCGCGGAAGGTTTCTACATAGGTATCGGACGCCAGCGTTTGCCGAATCAGCGGATCGATGCTGCCTTCCAGCGGAGTGGATTCATCGATCTGTACCAGCACGTTGCCGGCCTCATCCAGCAAAATGATTTCGTCATAGACGGTGTATTTGTTGCGATAGGCGCTCAGGCGCGCACGTATCATGTCGCGGTCGTCGTGCAGGCCGGCGACAAAGGTGCAGAGTTCGCGATCGGTGGCGAGAAAGCCGACGTCGGCGGTACGCTCATACAAGTTGCGCACCACGATATCAATCACGTATTGCGCCTTGGTGCCTATCTCTTCCAGCACATTGGAAACTTTTTCACGCACCAGGCTGCTCACCAGCTCCTGCTCCAGACGATTGAAACCGGCGCGGGTCGCTGCCATCGTCGGCAGAATCGCCTTCGCCTCGACCGGACAGTTCATCTTGGCGGACGCCTCTATCATGCGCCACATCAGGTTCAGCTCGCGCAATGATTCTTCGCAGCGACTGACATCGCGCATGTAAGGCAGGAAGGTGTCGATTTGCAGTACGGAATGATGGTCCATCTGAAGCTCCCTGGTCTGTGATTTTTTCGGTGCCACTCCAAACGGCACTCTGGCAAGACTTGTTCGCTTGATTAATGCACACAGGCAATAAGCAAATTGCAGACCAGCGGAGAATTTTCTTGTGCTTTTCCAATGCTTGAATGTGAACTCAGCGCCGTCCTCAACCTGGATATTCACGTGCACTGCGGGTTCTGGCTCGCATGAGCAAACTCACGGATGTTTAATTCGTGAAGCGCGTTTGCATATAGCGTTGCATAGAAGTTATTGCTGCTTTCTTTGCGCAACATTGCATCGCGAGCTTCTGCTTCACGTTCCTGCTTCATTTAATAGCGCCGCAAGAAAAACGCTCGCTGACTGTGCACCGCAAATGCCGTTACACTATCGCCGGTCCGCAACATTTATAAATCGTATTTTTTAGCCATGAAACCTATCGCTCCGGGTACCGTGATTTTCCATCGCCATCGCGGCTATGGCGTCATCACGGCCGTCAATTTGATGACAGGCTGGATTTCTGCGCGCTTCGGCAATGAAATGCGCACGCTGGATTTGAATTTATCTACCGACGAAGTGCAGCACGCAGATGGCGAAGCCATCCTGTTCCGTCGCACTCCACCCGATCCCATGCCGCATGCGCGCTTGATGGCGATGGTGCGCAAGCTGCATCAAGCCGGTTATCAACGCCTGTATTTATATAGTTGGCCCAAACCATCCGGCTTGCACTGGCGCTGGCATTTGTTTACCGGTCCACGCAATTGGATGGAAAGGCCGTGGCGCGAAGGCTGGTACGGCTCAGGTGCCGAATACAATTGCAATCCGGTGATGGGTTGGGGCGATACACCGGGTGAAACCGCAGAAGAACTGGCCAGCACACTGGCGCAGTTCGATCCGACCGGCATGGCGCAGGCGCTGGGTCACGATGAAGATCACGCAAGATGGTTCGACATGGTGTGCGATGCGCTGCTGCCGGATTACACCTTCTCGCTGGGTTGGGATAAACAGGATGGCCGGATTCCCGATGCACTGCCTGTGATTCCGGTACGGCGCGGTGTGCCCGACTATGCCGGCCCGCCTTTGCCATGGCCGCCGGGCTGGGCGAAGTTGTGGGGCAGTGCGCATCTGGCCAGCACGACTGCCACGCTGTTGCCCAAGACTAAAAAAGATCCTGCCGGCGATCGCTCCGACGCTACTCGTTAAACGCTGGCAAGCTCGATGCCGGGAATTTCAGTTCATTGCTTCGCCTGCAGCACATTCTTCGATGTGCCGTTTGCGAAATCGAGAATGTTTTGAAACGCGCCGCGGAAATAAAGTTCGTAACTGTCTTTTTCCACATAGCCGAGATGCGGTGACGCCAGCACGTTTTCCATTCTCAACAGCGGTGAAGTCGGTGCCAGCGGTTCGCTCTCATACACATCCAGAGCTGCAAAACCAGGATGTCCTTGCTGCAGTGCTGCCTGCAATACGTCTTTCACTACCAGCTCAGCACGGCTGGTGTTGACGAACAGCGCGGACGATTTCATTCTGACCAAATCATCTGCCGTCACAATGCCGCGCGTTGCATCGTTCAAGCGCAAGTGCATGGAAATCACATCTGTCGTACTGAAAAATTCTTCCTTGGAAGCTGCCGCCCGATAGCCGTCCTGCACCGCCGCTGCACGACTTGCATCACGCCCCCACACCAGCACCTTCATGCCGAACGCCTTGCCGTAAGCAGCCACCATGCGACCGATACGGCCATAACCGAAGATGCCCAAGGTACGGCCTTTCAATACCGTGCCCAGCGTGTTGCGTTCCGGCGAGGTAGACGCGATTTGCCACAAGCCATCTTTCAGATTGTTGACGTATTGCGGCAGCTTGCGCATGGACGCCATGATCAGGGCCCAGGTCAATTCTGCCGCTGCCGTCGGATCGCTCACGCCTTCAGTGATCACGATATTGCGTGCAGCGGCAGCCGCCAGATCGATGTGGCCGCTGACCTTGCCGGTTTGCGAAATCAGTTTGAGTTTGGGTAGTTTTTCCAGCAGCGGACGCGATAGCGCTGTACGTTCGCGTATCAATACCAGCGCATCGAAATCGGCCAGACGTATCGCCAGTTGCCCCGTACCGCGTGCGCCATTGGTGAATACCTTGACCTCGTGTTCTTGCAACATGGAGAAGCAATCGAGATGTCGTACACAATCCTGATAGTCATCAAGAATCGCGATTTTCATGAACAAACTCCGCAGGGCAATAAGAGAGAATTTGCGCCTTAGCGGCGCAAGGAAAGTTTCGTATTATCCGATAGCTTGCGGAAACGCGTGTGGCCTTTGCCTTGCACCGCATCGTATTGCCGTAAACGGTGATACCTGCATCCCAATAAAAAAGCCGCTGATGGTTCAGCGGCTTTTTAGCGCGCGATGACGTTCATGTGCACCGAGCCTTAAACTGCCTGTATTTGTTCAGGCGCCGCAGGACTTGAGGTCGTGTTTGACGCAACAGTCGCAGCATTTGCTTTGCGTGCTTCCACTCGTGCACGGATGCGCTCCCACAATTTGTCATGCAAAGGCAACAGGGTCACATTGGCGATAGGTTCAAGCACTGCTGCTATGCCGCCTAGTGCGAGCGAACCGGTGAAGACATACATGATGCCAAATGCGACTCCCATGTGCATGCCGATCTGACTGGTAGTTTTTGCTGCGGTGACCATGATCCATCCTTTCTTGATAGCCAATGCTTGAGGCCTTGAAGTAAAGGATAATCATTCTCATCAAATCAAGCAATTTGATTAAATTGAAAGAAGTGATAGCGCACACCTATTGTCAAAATAAGTCCGCATCACTACATTGCTGAACTGTCCCTCTATCCAGAAGTCGAAGGCAAACGGCTTAATCACTCAAGGAGAAGCAAATGGCTTACGTAGATGGTTTCGTTGTACCGGTACCGAAAAACAATATTGCTGAGTACAGAGAATTCGCTCACAAGTTTGGCGTGATCTGGAGAGAATATGGCGCACTTGAATATCGGGAGTGCGTGGGAGATGACGTCAAGCCGGGGAAACTCACGTCATTTCCGCAAAGCGTGGATTTGAAAGATGACGAAACCGTCATTTTTGCATGGATCATCTATCACTCGCGAGAACACCGCGACGAAGTCAACGACAAAGTGATGAAAGACCCGCGTGTCGCCGACATGTCGCCGGACAAGATGCCCTTTGACGCAAAGCGCATGATCTTCGGTGGTTTTGAGATGGTGGTCGACTTGAAGTAAGGTGGGTTGACTGGCAGGGAACAGCGATTGTTCCATATACAGGCTTTCTGATTGGCAACAGTTTCGCGTAAAATCAGGTTTCGCTTTCCCTTCCCGGATTTCCTGTGCCTCACCGAATCATCTCTGTTGTCGTCCTGCCTTTTCGTGTGCTGAAAAAATCTGTTTATGGTGTCTGGGCGCTGCAAAACCGTGAGCGCGTACGCCTGTGGGAAGAGATGACGCAGATGCGCGGGCTGTTGCCGCTTTTGATGAAACAACGCAATGGCTATCGCTGGACCGAGCTAGACCGCAAGCGCATCAAGGTGCATTTGCACAAGCTGGTGGAATTGAGTCCTTACATGGTGTTGTTTGTCGCACCGGGCGGATTTCTGGTGTTACCTGTACTGGCATGGTGGCTTGATCGCCGTCATCTGCGGCTGGATGAAGAAGCTGCGATCAAAGCGAGCGCTGAGAAAATTCCGCCTTGATTTTTCAAAGTACGCACGCGCGCTATCAGCGCAAAACGGCGATACGTATATTCACTTTTTATTTTTCCGCAAACGTATCAAGCCTTCTTGCGTCGCACTCGCCATCAACACACCGTCGCGGTTATAGATATGTGCAAAGCAAAGTCCGCGACCACCCGATGCATTCGGGCTTTCCATCGCAAACAGCAACCAGTCATCCATGCGCAAGGGTCTGTGAAACCAGATCGAATGATCGAGGCTGGCAATCTGCAGGCGCGTATCATCCATCCGTATGCCGTGCGGTTGCAGCGCCGTCCACAAGAAGCCGTAATCGGATACGTAGGCGAAAAACGCATCGTGCATTAACTGATCGCCGCTCAAAGGAAGCGGTGCGCGCACCCATACTTGGCGCGTAGCGGAATCAAGCTGGCCACCGAACAGATTGTCATCGCGGTTGCTACGAAAATCCACAGGCACAGGCTGGAACGCACGACCGCTGGAAATGCCGCGTTCCTGCCACACCTTGAGGCTGGATGGCAACGTATCCGGATCTTTCATAGTCGGCGCAGGTTTTTGATGCGACAGACCTTCTTCATCAACCTGGAACGAAGCCGACATCACAAAAATGCGTCGACCTTCCTGCGACCCAACCACGCGTCGCGTGCTGAAGGAGCCACCATCGCGCACACGTTCCACTTCATATTCAACCGGTAGTTGATGATTGCCGGGCAACAGGAACATCGCATGCATCGAATGCGGGCGTCTATCCGACACTGTCAGGCCGGCGGCATATAAAGATTGACCCAGGGTCTGGCCGCCGAAAATATTCGGGCTGCCCATGAAATGACTTTGCCCGACAAATTGATCCGTCCCTGTTTGCTGCGGCTTCAGCAAACGGATGATTTCTTCAGTGTTGTAGAGCGCTTTATCCACCATGATCAGATGCCTTGTGCAGCAAGACGATAGATTTACGACTGCCAGACATCGGCCACGATTTCATACGAACGTACACGCGCGGCATGATCGTGAATCATCGTATTGATGATGATTTCATCGGCTTGCGTGGCATCCAGAAACGCCTGCAATTTCTGTTGCACTGTCACTGCATTGCCGATGATGGACGCGCGCAACATTGATTCAACCGAAACCCGTTCATGCGGCAGCCATGCATCGTCCATGCTTTCTATCGGCGGCGGCAATTTCCCCGGCGTACCACGCACCAGATCCAAATGCATTTGCTGCTGCGAAGTAGCAAGATGCTGTGCTTCTTCATCGGTATCGGCGGCAAAGATATTCACGCCGACCATCGCGTACGGTTTGTCCAAAGCCTGCGATGGCTTGAAAGTTTGTCTATACAGCTCCAGCGCGGTCAACATATAGTCAGGCGAAAATTGACCCGCAAATGCAAACGGCAAACCCAGATGACCGGCCAGTTGCGCGCTGTAGCTGCTTGAGCCCAATAACCAGATCGGAATATCCAGCCCGGCACCGGGAATCGCCTGCACCTGCGTGCCATTGCCTTCAGCTTGCAGGAATGCACGCAGCTCATTCAACTGACGCGGGAATTCGCTGCCGTCATCGCTGATCTCGCGCCGCAACGCACGCGCGGTCGCCTGATTCGAGCCGGGTGCGCGACCCAATCCCAGATCGATACGTCCGGGGTAAAGCGACTCCAGCGTACCGAACTGTTCAGCCACCACCAGCGGCGCATGATTCGGCAACATGATGCCGCCGGAGCCGACACGTATCGTCGAGGTGCCGCCGGCCACGTAGCCGATCACGACCGCAGTTGCCGCACTCGCAATGCCCGGCATGCTGTGATGCTCGGCCAGCCAGTAACGGTTATAGCCGCGCTTTTCTACGTGCTGCGCCAGAGCGAGCGAGCGATGGAAGGCATCGGCCGGCGTACCGTCCACCAGAATCGGCGATAAATCGAGAACGGAGAGCGGCGTGTTTTTCAAGGATTTCATCAACGGCAATCTGTCAGGCAAGGAATAAGCAACAGGATAACGTGAATCGACAATTTGAACCGAAGCCGGCCCAGATTGAACATCCACACTGCGTAAACCGCTGTGATTTTGCCCAACATCACATTCTTTTTACAAAAGAAGCAGACAAGCCCTGTGTAAATTTTTCAAACGCAACGCGCAACGCAATACTTTCCCTGTTTTTCCTCAAATAAGCCTTACCCCGCAAGGATTCGCTTACTACAATAGAACGACACCACCCATCTTCCGGAGGTCACCATGTTTTTTACCCGCACTATTCTTGCATCCCTGTTTCTCGCAACACTATTGATCGGCTGTAAAAAAGCAGAAACACCGCCGACGCCAACGCTGGATGGCGCAACCGGGTCTGTCGCCCTGCCTGCCAGTTCCTTGCCGGCCTCGGATGGCAAGCTGCCCGACCAACCGGCGACCGGCACCTCCGACAGCGGCAACGCCTATGGCTCTACACAGGTCGTTCCAAAGGAATTGACGGAGGAGCAGGAATCAGCAGCGATGCCCTTGTCCGGACAAGCCAACAATCACTCCACTACCGACCCGCTAGAGCAGAAAAAATAATCTGCTGTTTGTGATGAGCAAGCCGCCTGGCAAAAGTGCGGGGGAACTTGTCGTCTTGAAATTCAAGACCGGGCCTGGAAGGCAATAGAAGGTGCGTGCATGGTGAGTACAAGTCTGACACACCATTCAAAGCAGGTTCTCCGATATCAGCGACTCTGGCCGTTCATGTGCGTGTGTGCACATCATCATGATTGCCGTCGCGCCAGGTCGCTTGCGTGCCCACATGCTGGTCGCACTCGGTTCGTCCATTTTTGTTTCGGTGCCGCTGGAAGCAGGTACTGCATAGAGCCGCATTGTCCAAGCACAAGAAATGAATTCGCCCGCTTGAAATAAAGATTTCACTTTGTACGATCACATGCAACGGATGAAAATTGCGCGCTTTCCTTCTACCCGCTCTCATGTAAAACTGTGATCATCATCAAATAAATGAAAGACAGAATCATGGCAAAGGAAGAGCTGGATCCGGAAACACTTGCGCTCATTAACTGGTGCATAGAAGTCGAAGGCTTTCTGGTGGCCGGCGGCGCAAGCATCGCCGAAGCGCAAGATCACATCGAAGAACAGATTGAATGGTTTACCGACCAGTTCTACGATGGCCTGACACCGGAAGAAGCGGCGAAAGAAGCACTGGCCTGATCCCGCCTTGCGTGCGCGCTGCATGCAGCAACTCAAATTTCACAAACAAGAATGCCGGCGCTCTTATGGAGAGTCGGCATTCAATGACGGCACATCCGCTGCAAGCAATCCCCTCCGTTCCAGCTTCACATTCAACAACAGGCTGTCAATCATCCAGCCGGCAGAAACTCGGCCGCAAATGCAATATGTTGTTTAACGACATATCGAATATAATACGGTTTTTGCACCGTCACGGCGGCGATTTATCACGCGGATTTATCACCATGAACAAAACGGCTTCTCCTGTCAGGCTGGAAGGCTTGTCCAAACCACGCGGCAAGCGCTGGGATCATCTGGAACTGCTGGAGCGTATTGATGCATCCGGCTCCATCTCGGCCGCCGCCAGTGCAATGGGCATGAGTTACAAGGCCGCATGGCAGGCAGTGGAGAGCATCAATAATCTGTCACACGAACCTTTGGTGGTACGCCAGCCGGGCGGCAGCACCGGCGGCGGCACCTGCCTGACCGATTACGGACGCCGCCTGGTCGCCACTTACAGACGGCTGGAACGGGAGTGGGCCAGTGCGCCCACTGCCATCGGCCGCTCCATGAACGATTTCGATCAGTACTACCGCATGACCAGGAGATTCGATATGCAAACCAGTGCGCGCAACCAGTTCCTTGGCACCGTCACGACAGTAAAAATGGGCGCGGTGAATGCCGAGATCATTCTCGACATCGGCAATGGCGAAGAACTGGCCGCCATCATCACCAACGACAGCGCCGAACACCTGGGACTGGAAGTCGGCAGCGAAGCCTATGCGCTGGTAAAGGCGCAATGGATCATTCTGGCCGTGGGCGATGACATCAGGACCAGCGCGCGCAATCGCCTGAGCGGCACCGTGGTGCGCTGCCAGGAGGGCGCCGTGAATGCAGAAGTCGTGATCGAGCTGCCGGGCGGCAAAACCATCGCCTCCGTCATCACGAATGAAAGCATCAAGATACTCGGCCTGAAAGAAGGTGCACGCGCTTCCGCCCTGATCAAGGCTTCGCACATCATTCTGGCGGTGGCCGCCTAGGATTCTCCCTCCGTTTTCAACTCGATTATTTCCTGCCATCATGAAAAAAGTCTCTCGCTCCTTCCTCGCCGGTTTGCTGTCGCTCAGCCTGTCCGCATCGGCCTTCGCTGAAGAGGTCCAGGTTGCCGTTGCCGCCAACTTTACTGCACCGATGAAAGCCATCGCGGCTGATTTTGAAAAAGCTACCGGCCACAAAGCCGTGCTGTCCTTCGGTTCGACCGGCAAGTTTTATTCGCAAATCACGAACGGTGCGCCATTCGAGGTTTTCCTCGCCGCCGACGATGAAACCCCGATCAGGCTGGAGAATGAAAACAGTATCGTTGCCGGTTCGCGCTTTACCTATGCGATCGGCAAACTGGTGTTGTGGTCAGCCAAACCCGACTTCGTTGATACCAAAGGCGAAATCCTGCAAAAAGGCAGCTTCGATCACATCGCACTGGCCAATCCCAAGCTCGCACCTTACGGTGCGGCTGCCGTCGAAGCCATGAACAAGCTTGGTGTGCAGGAAAAACTGCAGGCCAAATTCGTCCAGGGCGACAGCATAGGCCAGGCTTTCAGCTTCGTTTCCACCGGCAATGCCGAACTCGGCTTTGTCGCGCTGTCGCAAGTGCATGAAGACGGCAAGATCAAGAGCGGTTCCGCCTGGATAGTGCCTGCCAGGCTGCACAATCCGATACGCCAGGACGCCGTTCTGCTGAACAAAGGCAAAAACAACAAGGCCGCCAGCGCATTGATCGATTACCTGAAATCGGAACCGGCAAAAACCGTCATCCGCTCCTTCGGTTACGACCTGTAATTTACTCACTCAAAAAGAGAAGACGCAGAGTGCTGAACGATCCCAACTTCGACGCGATCTTCCTGACGCTCAAGCTCGCCAGTCTCACCACCGTCATTCTTCTTGTCATAGGAACGCCACTGGCGTGGTGGCTGGCGCGTTCGCGCTCGTGGATCAAGGGGCCGATCGGCGCCATCGTGGCGCTGCCGCTGGTACTCCCACCCAGCGTGATCGGCTTCTATCTGCTGGTCACCATGGGCCCCGACGGCCCTATCGGCAAGCTGACCCAGGCCCTCGGCATAGGCACATTGCCCTTCAGCTTTGCCGGTCTGGTCGTCGGCTCGGTGTTTTACTCCATGCCCTTTGTCGTGCAACCGATCCAGAATGCCTTTGAGGCCATGGGAGAACGACCGCTGGAAGTAGCCGCAACCTTGCGTGCTTCACCGCTGGATACTTTTTTCAGCGTCATCCTGCCGTTGGCAAAACCCGGCTATCTGACAGCCATCGTGATGGGCTTTGCACACACTGTCGGCGAGTTTGGCGTCGTGCTGATGATAGGCGGGAATATCCCGAAGGAGACGCGCCTGATTTCAGTACAGATTTACGATCATGTGGAAGCGCTGGAGTACGCCCAGGCACATTGGCTGGCAGGCGGCATGGTGATATTTGCGCTGCTGGTGCTGGTCGCGCTATATACATTGAATCCGACCGGGCGACGTAAATGAACGACAAGGTCAATCACATCAAGGCCCGCTTCAAAGTCGATTACAAGACCTTCGCATTGCATGTCGATCTGCTGCTGCCGGGTCGTGGCGTCACCGCCTTGTTCGGCGCCTCCGGCTCGGGCAAGACAACCTGCCTGCGCGTCATTGCCGGACTGGAACGCGCCGCGGATGTCTATCTGGAAGTCAACGGCGAGGTATGGCAGGACGATAAGCGCAACATTTTTCTGCCTACCCATCAACGTCCTCTCGGTTATGTCTTCCAGGAAGCCAGCCTGTTCGCCCATCTGAATGTGCAGCGCAATCTGGAATACGGCATGCGCCGCATCGCAAGGTCCGCGCGCCATGTGTCGCTGGATCACGCCGTGTCCTTGCTGGATATCGGCCATCTACTGCAACGCAAGCCGGATAAATTATCCGGTGGCGAACGGCAACGCGTCGCCATCGCGCGCGCATTGGCCACCAGCCCGCGCATTCTGCTCATGGATGAACCGCTGGCGGCACTCGATGCAAAACGCAAGACGGAGATCATGCCGTATCTGGAACGGCTGCATGATGAACTCGACATTCCGGTGCTGTACGTCAGTCATTCGGCGGATGAAGTAGCACGACTGGCCGATCATCTGGTGCTGCTCGAAACCGGCAAGGTCATTGCCAGCGGAGCAAGCTCGGATTTGTTGACGCGACTGGATCTGGAGCTGGCACACAGCGATGCCGCCAGTGCCCTGGTGACCGCCACCATCAGCGCACACGATCCTGACTACCACCTGAGTTCAGCTACATTTTCCGGCGGCCAGCTGCTGTTGCCGCAGCAAAGCACCACGATCGGACAACAGGTGCGCATCCGCGTACAGGCGCGCGACGTGAGTTTGAGCCTGACGCCGCAACGCGACAGCAGCATACTCAATATCGTCGCTGCCACGGTGACTGAATTATCAGCCGATGCGGCAGGTCAGGTAATGGTCGGACTGGATGCGAATGGAACCCGTCTGCTTGCACGCATTACGCGCAAATCCTGCGTGGCAATGGCGCTGGCGCCCGGCAAATCGCTGTATGCACAGATCAAGGGTATTGCGATACTAAAATAACTTGCCAGCAGAAATAGGGCGCTGGCCGGACGTGCTCAAACCGTGGTTTTCGTGTGCCCGAATGCTTCGGACAACAACAGGATTTTCCCGGTATCGCTGGAATCGTAACCGGCCAGGCCGTTGATGACCTTGCGGAAATAGCCGGACTGCACCACATCGATCACCAGCTGGATCAATGGATCGTCCATGATGGCCAGCGGCAAGGCTAGGAAATAGCGTTCGCTTATCAGCGGAATAAAATCCAGGCTGAAACGATGCGCCGCCGTTTGCACGCCGACGCCCACATCCGCCATGCCGCTCGCAATATAGGCTGCGACTGCAGAATGTGTGAATTCATTGCTTTGATAGCCTTCGATATCGAAAGGCGAAACATTCGCCCCCGCCAACATCAATTCCAGCAACATCCGCGTACCGGAACCGACTTGCCGATTGACGAAACGCACACCCGGCCGCGTCAAATCCTGCAGGGCAAGAATTTTTTTCGGATTGCCCGGCGCCACAAACATGCCCTGGCTGCGTACCGCCAGATGGATCAGGCAATGTTCACGCGGATTCAGCCATTGGGTGTAACGCTCTACCGCTTTTTTCTCGAACTCGCCCAGCGGCACGTGAAAACCGGCCAGATCGCATTCATTGCGAGACAAGGCTGCCACCGCATCGGTGCTGTTTCGATAGCGCAGATCGACCGGCAGATTGGCTTCTGTTAATTGATGCAGCAAGGCATCTACCGCGAAACCGTGGCTGGCATCGAGACGCAGCGGTTTGGTTTTACCGACGATGGTTTTGCCGATTTCGGTTTCCAGCTCGGAAGCCAGACTTTCCAGCGTGGGCGACAAGCGCGCGCGTATCCGTCTATCAGCCCAGATCAGTTTCTCCGCCAGCGGCGTCAATGTCGTGCCGCGCCCACGGTCAGTATTGAGTAGTGAAGTGCCGAACATCTTTTCCGCATCGCGCAACAAACCCCAAGAATAACGATAGGACAAGTCGACCAAGCGCGCCGCCTTGGAAATAGAACCGGTTTTCTGTATCGACATTAAAAGGCCGAGCAAAACCGCCGTATCCAGCGGCGCATCAGCACTATGCGTGATTTCCCAATGGGGATTGATAACGACCTTGAACATATGTATTAAAAAACCTATAGCGTGAGTATCGCTTTTTCTGGTTATGCAAAAGATAGCCTATTGAAGCTTGCATTTTCGGGTGCTACCTTCCACATATTGCAAAGGTTCGCCTGCAAACTATATGCTATTAAAAACACATATACAAGATAATTTTTAACAAGGAAGCAGTATGTTTTCGTTCGATTTCACGACCTCGCGGCATGCGGTATTGCCATCGGTGTCGTTCACAGGAGCCTCGGTATGAGCACTGAACACACATTCGATGTTTCCGCGATTGAGTCCATCATCGCGCAACGTAAAGCAATGCCTGGAGCATTGCTGCCGATTCTGCATGACATTCAGAATGCAGTTGGCTACATCCCGCCGAGTATGGTGCCGGCGATTGCCGAAGGTCTGAATCTGTCGCGCGCTGAGGTGCACGGCGTGATCACATACTATCATTTCTTCCGCCAGCATCCAGCAGGTAAACACGTCGTGCAAATCTGCCGCGCCGAGGCTTGCCAGGCACGCGGTTGCGAGTCGCTGGTTGACCACGCTAAAGAATTGCTCGGTTGCGATTTCCATGAAATCACCGACGACGGCAAATTCTCACTGGAAGTCGTTTATTGCCTCGGCCAATGCGCCAGCGGCCCGGCGATCCAGATCGATGACGACTTGTACGCACGCGTATCGAACGAAAAATTCAACAAGCTGATCCAGGCAAAGCGAGGTGTGCAATGACCGCCGTGAACACAATCACACTATTCGTCCCGCGCGACTCGACCGCGCTAGCACTAGGCGCGAACGAGACGGCTGCTGCCATCGCGAAAGAAGCGCAAGCGCGCGGCATAGCCATCAAGCTGGTGCGCAATGGTTCACGCGGCATGTTCTGGCTCGAGCCCATGGTTGAAGTGGCGACCGACGCTGGCCGTATCGCGTTTGGCCCTATCGAAGATCACGAAGTCGCCGGTTTGTTCGATGCAGGTTTCGCATCCGGCAAGGCTGATGGACAAACGCATCCAAAAGCATTGGGTTTGACGGAAGAAATCCCGTACCTGAAAAAACAGGAACGCCTGCAGTTCGCACGCGTAGGCATTACCGATCCGGTTTCGCTGGATGATTATCTGGAGCATGAAGGCTATGTCGGCTTGAAAAAAGCCATTGCAATGGAACCTGCCGCGATTGTTCAGGAAGTCACCGATTCCGGCCTGCGTGGTCGCGGCGGCGCAGCATTCCCAACCGGTATCAAGTGGAAAACCGTGCTCGGCGCTGAAGCCGATCAAAAGTACATCGCTTGCAATGCCGATGAAGGCGACTCCGGTACGTTCTCGGATCGCATGGTGATGGAAGATGATCCCTTCATGCTGATCGAAGGCATGACCATCGCTGGTCTGGCTGTGAAAGCAACCGAAGGTTATATCTATGTGCGCTCCGAGTACCCACACTCGATCGCCAATCTGAACGAAGCGATTGTCGCTGCAAACAAAGCCGGCTACCTCGGCGAAAACATACTGGGTTCCGGCCGCACTTTCAATCTGCAAGTACGTAAAGCTGCTGGCGCTTACGTGTGCGGCGAAGAAACCGCGATGCTGGAAAGTATCGAAGGCAAGCGTGGTCTGGTTCGCGCCAAACCACCATTGCCAGCGCTGCAAGGTCTGTTCGGCAAGCCAACGGTCATCAACAACGTGATTTCGCTGTCTGCCGTGCCATTGATCTTGTCGCGTGGCGCGACCTTCTACAAGGATTTCGGTATGGGCCGTTCGCGCGGCACCCTGCCTATGCAACTGGCCGGCAACCTGAAATACGGCGGCCTGGTGGAAAAAGCATTCGGCGTTACTTTGCGCGAATTGTTGTATGACTTTGGCGGTGGTTCGGAATCGGGTAGGCCGATTCGCGCCGTGCAAGTTGGTGGCCCGCTAGGCGCCTACATGCCGGAATCGCTGTTTGATACACCGTTTGACTATGAAGCTTTTGCAGCAGTCGCATCGACCGTCGGTCACGGCGGGTTGGTGGCTTTCGACGATACCGTCGACATGGCCAAACAAGCACGTTACGCAATGCACTTCTGTGCTGTCGAATCGTGTGGCAAATGCACACCGTGCCGGATTGGGTCGACACGTGGTGTTGAAGTAATGGACAAAATCATCGCTAATCAGAATCGGCCTCAGCAAATTCACCTGCTGCGCGACTTGTGCGACGTGATGGTTACGGGATCGCTATGTGCGATGGGCAATATGACACCGTTCCCGGTGTTGTCAGCCCTGAATCACTTCCCTGAAGATTTTGGCGATCAAAAAGCATTGACGAATGCAGCTTAAACCCGCAGCGCAAGCACAAGCAACTGGAGCGAAAAATGAACTCACTTAATGGTATCGATTACGGCACGCCGAAAAGCACCTCCGAAAATCTGGTAACACTGGAAATCGACGGCGTAGAGATCACTGTGCCGCAAGGCACATCCGTCATGCGTGCAGCCGCAGAAGTCGGCATCAACGTGCCGAAGCTGTGTGCCACCGACAGCCTGGAAGCATTCGGTTCCTGCCGCCTGTGTCTGGTAGAGATCGAAGGTCGCCGCGGCTATCCTGCATCGTGCACCACGCCGGCTGAAGCCGGCATGAAGATCAAAACACAAACACCTAAACTGGCTGACATTCGCCGTGGCGTGATGGAGCTGTACATCTCCGATCACCCGCTGGACTGCCTGACCTGTCCAACCAACGGCAATTGCGAATTGCAGGACATGGCCGGCGTGGTCGGTCTGCGCGATGTACGTTACGGCTACGATGGCGAAAATCATTTGAAGCTGGAAAAAGACGAGTCCAATCCTTACTTTACTTACGACGCATCGAAATGCATTGTCTGTAACCGCTGCGTACGCGCCTGTGAAGAAACACAAGGTACTTTCGCTTTGACCATAGACGGTCGCGGTTTTGCATCGCGCGTGTCGGCAAGCCAGAACGAAGATTTCATCGAATCAGAATGCGTATCTTGCGGCGCTTGCGTTGATGCATGCCCGACAGCGACCCTGACTGAAAAAACCGTCATCATGATGGGCCAGGGCGAACACAGCAAAATCACTACCTGCGCATACTGCGGTGTAGGTTGCTCGTTCAAAGCCGAAATGAAGGGCAACGAAGTTGTCCGCATGGTGCCAAATCCAGACGGCAAAGCCAACCAGGGCCACGCTTGCGTCAAAGGTCGTTTCGCATGGGGTTATGCAACGCATAAAGACCGCATGTTGAA
>DGBN01000005.1:0-1478 GCA_002384815.1 Oxalobacteraceae bacterium UBA4003
GAGATATTGACCAAGGTACGCAAGGAGGGCTTGATGTCGATCGAAGGTGACATTGATGCTCCGGAAGAAAGTGCGATTTTCACCAAGTATCCGGCGGTACTCGCGGATCACCACATTATCGAGTTCATTACCGATTATCTGCGCCTGATGGTATCGGGCAATATGGATGCGTTTCAGATTGAAAACCTGATGGATAATGAAATCGATACCCATCATGCCGAAGGCGAAGTGCCTGTGCATTGCATCTCCAAGATGGGCGATGGTTTGCCGGCATTCGGTATTGTCGCCGCAGTCATGGGCGTCGTGCATACGATGGCATCGGTGGGTTTGCCGCCGGCAGAGTTGGGTATTCTGATTGCCAACGCGCTGGTCGGTACCTTCCTCGGCATTCTGCTGTCGTACGGTTTTGTCTCGCCGCTTGCAAGTACGCTGGAACAAAAACTGCATGAGTCATCCAAAGTCTTTCAATGTGTCAAAGTGACTTTGCTGGCCAGTCTGAACGGTTACGCACCTGCGCTCGCGGTCGAGTTTGGCCGCAAGGTATTATTTTCGACGGAACGTCCTTCTTTCAGTGAACTGGAAGACCATATCCGACAGTCGAAATCGAAGTAATGCAATTCTCCGTCCTGACAATATAGAAATAACAGAAGAAACCTAGCGGAGACTGACATGGCTGACGAAGGACTCCGTCCCATTATCGTAAAGCGTATTAAAAAATCCGGGGGAGGCCATCATGGCGGGGCCTGGAAAATTGCTTATGCGGATTTTGTTACCGCGATGATGGCGTTCTTCCTGCTGATGTGGTTGCTGGGCTCATCGACCAAGGGTGATCTGCAGGGGATAGCCGACTATTTCAGCACCCCGCTGAAGGTGGCGATGTCGGGCGGATCGGGCAGCGGTGACGCCACCAGCGTCATCAAGGGTGGCGGCAAGGATATGACCCGCATCGACGGTCAGCAGCAAAAAGGTGAAAACCTTACACCCACCAAAAGATTCAACCTTAAAGCTGCCGAGGAAGAGTTGGAGAGACAGGAAATGGACCGTCTCAAATCTCTGAAAGAACGCATCGAAGAGGCGATCGATTCGATTCCCAGTCTGCGGCAATACAAAAATCAGCTATTGCTGGATATAACTTCGGAAGGTTTGCGCATTCAGATTGTGGATGAAAAAAATCGCCCGATGTTCGCCTTGTCGAAAGCCGAATTGCAGCCCTATACCAAAGTCATCCTGCATGAAATTGCCAAGACGCTCAACGATATTCCGAATCGCATCAGTCTGTCAGGCCATACCGATGCCACACCGTATTCGAGCGGCGAAAAAAGCTACAGCAACTGGGAGCTTTCATCGGATCGGGCCAATGCATCGCGTCGCGAGCTGATCGCCGGCGGCATGGAAGAATCGAAAATGCTGCGAGTTGTCGGTCTGTCTTCCGCTGTGCTGTTTGATCAGCAAGATCCGTTCAACCCGATCAATCGCCG
>DGBN01000005.1:1566-3959 GCA_002384815.1 Oxalobacteraceae bacterium UBA4003
TTCCATGACAATAAAGACTTCGTTGGCTGCACAGGTAAGGTCTCTGCTGTCTGGTCTGTCCGGGCATGGCGGTCAGCATTTGACCGAAATCGAGACGGATCTTGTACAGACCAATATTCTGCTTGGCGAGGCGATCGAAAAGTTGAGCGCCAGTTTCATGGCGATTCATGCGACGGTTACTGCGCAACAGCAGATAGTCGATGCCTTGCTGGCAGGCACAGCCGTGACACCGGATGCGATGCTGGAGTTGCGCGAACAGGCGGCACAAATAGATCGGCACGTGAATGCAGCAGTGACCGGTTTGCAGTTTCAGGACATGACGACGCAATTGATCAATCGGACTGTGCGTCGAGTGGTTGGATTGCGCGACGTGCTGGAAGTACTTGGAGCAGGTGGCAATGCCATTCCGGCTGACGGGAATGACGAACAGATGCATACAGCGTTGAATGAAATCAATGCAAGATTGAAGACACAAAGTGTTGAACTGGAAAAGGAATTATGGAAGGCTGTACGCCAGACTCATATGGAAAGCGGCGAGATTGATTTGTTTTGAATGGGCAGCAAAACTTTGGTCTGGCAGGTTTAACAGCCGGAAATGTGTATTTGCAGGGAGTGGAAATGAGTAAAACAATATTGGCAGTCGATGATTCTGGTTCGTTGCGACAGATGGTGGTGTTCAGTCTGCGGGCTGCCGGTTATCAAGTCACCGAAGCAGTGGATGGACAGGATGGTTTGGACAAGGCGCAAACTCAGGTTTTCGATCTGGTCCTGACTGATCAGAACATGCCGCGCATGGATGGTTTTTCGCTGATTCGTGCGCTGCGTGCATTGCCAAGCTACCAAAAGGTGCCGATTCTGGTTCTGACTACGGAATCCAGTGATGAAATGAAAGCCAAGGGGCGGGCGGCAGGAGCAAACGGTTGGCTGGTCAAGCCGTTTGACCCGCAACGTCTGACCGAAGTAGTGAAAAAAGTCATAGGCTGATCGAGCGATGAGCAAGAACATCATCCAGAGCATAGACAACGGAGTGGAATAATGACCATCGATATGAGTCAGTTCTTCCAGGTGTTTTTCGATGAAACCGAAGAACTGCTGGCTGAGATGGAAAAATTGTTGCTGGCGGTTGATGTGTCCTCTCCCGATGAAGAGGATTTGAACGCAATTTTTCGTGCTGCCCATTCAATCAAGGGCGGCGCTGCCACGTTCGGTATTACCGACTTGACCGAAGTGACGCACGTGCTAGAAACCCTGCTGGATCGTATACGCAAGGGTGAAATGGCGCTGAAACCGGAACATGTGGATGCGTTTCTGTCGGCAAAAGATATTTTAAAAATGCAGCTCGACGGTCATAGGCTGCACACGCCTGTTGATCTGGATGCGGTAACCGAAGTGCGCCTGATGCTGGAGCTGCTGTCGCAGGACGATGCGGTCTCATCTGTTGCGCCTGTCGCGGCAGCTGCGAACGCCGTCGGAGTGGTTGCACGTACTGATCGTCGTTTTCGCATTGAATTGCCGCAAGTGCCGCCGCGCGACGTGGAGGCGCTGGCGGCAGAACTGGGTTTGCTGGGCGAGATCAGCCGGGATGCCTTGCCGGATCAGCGTGCGGTGTTTGTCCTGAGTACGCATGAAGGGCCGGATGACATTATCGCCATTTGTTCTTTCATTCTTGATCCGCAGGATCTGAAAATAACGGAAGAATCGCTTGCTCCTGCCGTGTCCGGTACGCATCAGTCCATTGATCACCGCAGTCAGCTTGAGACGCAGCAGGGCTATGGTTTTTTCGAGCCGCTGCATTCGCTTATTGCAGGTGAAACCGCTCTCAAGGAAAAGGAAAATGCGCAGGGCTACGGTTTTTTCGCTCCCTTCGTACCGCTTGAACCTGCTCCTGCTGCCGTACACAAGGCCACTGACACGGAGGATGATGAAAGCGACGCCCTGCACGCGATTGCAGCGGATAAAAAACCTGCAGCCAAACGTGATGTCGACAAAATGATGAGCAGTGCCGAATCGTCATCAATACGTGTCGGTATCGAAAAGGTGGATCAACTGATCAACCTGGTCGGTGAGTTGGTGATCACGCAGGCGATGATAGAACAACGCACGGATTCGCTTGATCCGATGCTGCATGAGCGACTGTTGAACAGCGTGTCGCAATTGACGCGCAATACGCGCGATCTGCAGGAAGCGGTGATGTCGATACGCATGATGCCGATGGATTATGTGTTTTCCCGCTTCCCCCGCATGGTGCGGGATCTGGCCGGGAAGCTGGGCAAGAAAGTCGAATTCGTCACGCAAGGTGCGGCCACCGAACTCGACAAGGGTTTGATCGAACGTATCGTCGATCCCCTGACGCATCTGGTACGCAACAGCATCGATCACGGCATAGAAATGCC
>DGBN01000013.1 GCA_002384815.1 Oxalobacteraceae bacterium UBA4003
AAGATAGCGGTGCAGTTGGAGGCATTGCCCGAGAGCGCCCGTTTTCCGAAAAAAATCTCCGAGCATCCGTATAACCTGAGCTTTATTGGAAACCAGGTGATGCAGGAACTGTTTGGCCCCATGCATCTGCTGAAAAAGAATCCGGCTTAAATCAGACTGAGCTGACGCAAATCTTCAGACTCGGCGCGCTTTTTCAGTTCTTCGGCAAACAGTGAATTTTCCAGTGGTGGCGTGGTGAGCGGTTTGCCGGCGACCTTATTGTCTTTCGCCAGCAATCGCGCAATCATCGTTTCAAAAAAATTTGGTAGTGCCTGCGGATCGTCATGTGCATGAAAGTGCTGGCGGATCACCATGCCATCCCACATCCCTGTCAGGAACAGCGCCGTTTGCGCGGCATCCAGCGACGCATCGATCTGTCCGCGAGCTTGCGCGATGCGTAACAGATTGGTCAATCCCATGATCCATTCCGCTTCTATCTTGCGCAATACGCTACCGACGCGCTTGCTGCGCATGCCTTCTGCATAAACTTCCGTCATCAGGCTGGCATCACTGCCGGTGCGATAACGCTCGGCAAATAATCGCGTGGCTGTGCTCAATGCCTGTTGTATGGACTCGGCATCGCGCATTTGCAGCAGCATGGCGCGCGCTTGTCGCCGTTCTTCTTCCACCATCGCTTCAATGATGGCTTCCTTGCCTGTGAAATAACGATAGACCGCACCTGGGCCAAGGCCGGTTTCTGCACAAATCTGCTGCATGGATGTTTGATGGAAGCCGGTTTTGCGGAAACATTTACCGGCGGCCTTGAGAACTTCGATCCGTTTTTTATCGGCTTTTTGAGTCGGGGACTGCGGGGTCTTGGAAATGCGTGTGGCCATTGNNTTAATTGATTGAATGGTCGTTCAATTTTATTGGTGTGAATTATTGCAGTGCGCGGTGCGGACTGGTGATGAGCCTGCTTGAGCCGAGTCGTATTTGCTGTCTTGATGGCAATACTGCTGCGGCGAACAAATATTCGTCTTGCTGACGCCGGTCAAGGTTGGCGGGGCAAGTTTTCCATAAAATGAGGAGTGACAAATAGGGTGTGGTTTGTGCGATTGAGCCGGGCTGATTGTGCAATGCAGCTGGCTGACAGATTCCGCCAAATTTGTTATACTTGACCAAATTGATCAACAACTCGGGTTATTCCACCCGGTTGGTTCTGGAGGCAGCATTTCATGCGTTTGACGACTAAAGGCCGTTTTGCTGTGACAGCAATGATTGACTTGGCATTGCGCCAGGACAATGGTCCTGTCACGCTCGCCGGCATCAGTCAGCGGCAGGAGATTTCCCTGTCGTATCTTGAGCAGTTGTTCGGCAAGTTGCGTCGCCATGAAATCGTGGAGTCGGTACGCGGGCCGGGCGGCGGTTACAACCTGGCGCGCCGGGCTGAAGATGTGACGGTTGCCGACATTATTATTGCAGTAGATGAACCCCTGGATGCTACACAGTGCGGCGGCAAGGAAAATTGCCACAGCCCTGAGCATGAACATGGTGGTCGTTGCATGACACATGACCTGTGGGCAACATTGAATGCGAAAATGGTGGATTATCTTGATTCCGTCTCTTTAAAAGATTTGGTTGACCAGCAAAAACAAAAGGTTTCCGAGCAATGCGTGGTGGTTGTGCATCGTAATCACGCAGCCGTTTGATTATTGGAGTTTAAAAAAATGAATGCCCCGTTAGATAAAAGCCTGCTCGACACGATCAAGGCGCCGCACTTTCCAATTTACATGGATTACTCGGCGACTACGCCTATCGATCCACGGGTTGCCGACAAGATGATTCCGTACCTGCGCGAGCAGTTCGGTAATCCGGCATCGCGCAGCCATATGTATGGCTGGACGGCGGAAAAAGCGGTGGAAGATGCACGCGAACAAGTCGCAAAACTGGTCAATGCCGATTCGCGCGAAATCATCTGGACTTCCGGCGCGACTGAAGGCAACAACCTCGCGCTCAAGGGCGCTGCGCAATTCTATAAAACCAAGGGCAAGCACATCATCACGGTGAAAACCGAGCACAAGGCTGTGCTGGATACCGTGCGTGAACTGGAGCGTCAGGGTTTTGAAGCAACCTATCTGCAACCACAAGACAATGGCTTGATCACCATCGAACAATTGGCTGAAGCGATTCGTCCGGACACGATCCTGGTGTCGGTGATGCTGGTCAACAATGAAATCGGCGTGATTCAGCCTATCGACGAGATTGGCGAATTGTGCCGCAGCAAGGGCATCATTTTCCATTGCGACGCTGCGCAGGCAACCGGCAAAGTGAAGATTGATCTGGAAAAAACAAAAGTCGACCTGATGACATTTACCGCACACAAAACCTACGGCCCCAAAGGCATAGGCGCCTTGTATGTGCGTCGCAAACCGCGTGTGCGTATCGAAGCGCAGATGCATGGTGGCGGTCATGAGCGCGGCTTGCGTTCGGGCACCTTGGCAACGCATCAGATCGTTGGCATGGGCGAAGCTTTCCGTATTGCACGCGAAGAAATGGATGAAGAAATTGTCCGTATCAAGGGCTTGCGCGATCGTCTGGCCAAAGGTTTGATGGATATGGAAGAGGTCTATATCAATGGCGACATGGATCACCGCGTGCCGCACAACCTGAATGTCAGCTTCAACTATGTGGAAGGCGAATCGCTGATCATGGCGATCAAGGATTTGGCTGTTTCTTCAGGTTCGGCTTGTACTTCGGCCAGTCTGGAACCATCTTATGTATTGAGAGCGCTGGGTCGCAGCGATGAACTGGCGCACAGCTCTATCCGTTTCACTTTCGGCCGTTTCACGACCGAAGAAGATGTGGATTTCACGATCGCTTTGATCAAGGAAAAAGTCGCCAAGCTGCGCGAGTTGTCGCCGCTGTGGGATATGTACAAAGACGGGATCGATATCAGCACGATCCAATGGGCAGCGCACTAATCGATTTCGCTTCTGCCGGCGACGAACGGAAACAGGTTTAACTAGGAGTATCAAAATGGCTTACTCAGACAAAGTTCTCGATCATTACGAAAATCCACGCAACGTTGGTGCGTTCGATAAAGGTGATGAAACAATCGGTACCGGCATGGTTGGTGCGCCGGCTTGTGGTGACGTGATGAAGCTGCAGATCAAGGTCGGCGCCGATGGCGTGATCGAAGATGCAAAATTCAAAACCTATGGTTGCGGTTCGGCAATTGCATCGTCTTCGCTGGTGACCNNGGTCAAGGGCAAGACGCTGGATCAAGCGATGGCTATCAAGAATACGCAAATCGCGGAAGAGCTTGCTCTGCCACCAGTGAAAATTCACTGCTCGATTCTGGCGGAAGATGCGATCAAGGCAGCCGTGCTGGATTACAAAACCAAGCATGGCGTGGCGGAAGCTGAAAAAGCAGCTTGAGTTTGTTTGCTTCGCGCAGCATGCGACAAGACTGCGCGCTTCAACGACTATCTGTTTAAGCGAAGACTATGGCTATTACACTGACTGAAAAAGCGGCGAAACACATCAACCGCTACATGGAACGGCGCGGCAAGGGTATCGGCCTGCGTTTCGGCGTGCGCACGACCGGTTGTTCCGGTCTGGCCTACAAGCTGGAATATGTGGACGAAAGCGCGAGCGAGGACAGCGTGTTCGAATCGCATGGCGTCAAGGTATTCGTCGATCCGAAAAGTCTGCCGTATATCGATGGCACCGAGCTGGATTTCGCGCGCGAAGGCTTGAATGAAGGTTTCAAGTTCCATAACCCCAACGTCAAGGACGAATGCGGTTGCGGTGAGAGTTTCCGTATTTGATGCCTGCCTGCAGGGCTGGCAGCAGAATTGATGTCCCGATTGAGCCTGTCGAAATTGTGCAGGCTCTTTTATTTGATACCCCGAACATCCAGCAGCGATGACGTCTGCGCAGCAGTAGACAAAATGGCAGACGGACAGCCCAAGTATGCAAAATCACTTTGACCTTTTTCATTTGCCGCAACGCTTTGCGCTCGATGCACGCGCGCTCGACCAGGCTTATCACGAGGTCCAGAATCAGGTGCATCCGGACAAGTTTGCCAGTGCGCCGGATGCAGAGAAGCGGGTCGCCATGCAATGGGCAACGCGTGCGAATGAGGCATACACGACACTGAAAAATCCGTTCAAGCGTGCTGCTTATTTATGCGAACTGAACGGCGTTGATCTGCAAGTCGAATCCAATACGGCGATGCCGCTGGCATTCCTGATGCAGCAGATGGAGTGGCGCGAAGCGCTCGACGAGGCGCGGGCTCGAAAAAACAGGGATGAGCTGGAAGCGCTGGAGACGGCTATTCGTACTGCACGCAAGACTAGCCTGGAAGAAATCGGCGTATTGCTGGATGCTGATGATTTTTCCGGCGCTGCCGGACTGGTGCGGCAATTGATGTTTCTGGAAAAATTTTCCATTGAAGTTTCGCACGCGGTGGACGTACTGCCGGACTAGCATGGTGCGTGCTGTAAACTGCGGCATCCGGATGTGATTATGCACAGATATTGCATGACCGTTGCCCTGCATGAACGCTGGTAACGATTTACTTGAGATAAGTTACAAACAAATATGGCTCTTCTTCAAATCGCCGAACCCGGCATGTCCACCGCACCGCATCAGCATAGACTGGCGGTTGGTATCGATCTCGGCACCACCAACTCGCTGGTGGCAACGGTACGCAACAGCATTCCCGAAGTATTGACCGATGAAGAAGGACGCTCGCTCTTGCCTTCAGTCGTGCACTATCTGAAAAACGGCAATGCACATATCGGCTACAAGGCGCAGGCAGCACAAAATATAGATCCGAAGAATACGATCGTTTCAGTCAAGCGTCTCATGGGACGCGGCTTGAAAGACATCGCCTACGCGGAAAACCTGCCTTACGATTTTCTCGATACGCCCGGCATGGTGCAACTGAAAACAGTCGCCGGTGTAAAAAGTCCGGTTGAAGTATCGGCAGAAATTCTCGCCACTTTGCGCCAGCAGGCTGAAGATGCGCTGGGCGACGATCTGGTCGGTGCCGTGATTACCGTGCCGGCATACTTTGACGATGCGCAGCGCCAGGCAACCAAGGATGCGGCCAAACTCGCCGGCCTGAACGTACTGCGTTTGCTGAATGAACCGACGGCGGCAGCGATCGCCTACGGCCTGGACAATGGATCGGAAGGTGTGTTCGCAGTCTACGATCTGGGCGGCGGCACCTTTGATGTCTCTATCCTGAAGCTGACCAAGGGCGTGTTTGAAGTATTGTCTACCGGCGGCGATTCGGCTCTGGGCGGCGACGATTTCGACCATCGCCTGTTCTGCTGGATCATCGAACAAGCCAAGCTGGCGCCTCTATCCGAGATAGATACCAGCGTGCTGATGGTCAAGGCGCGCGAAGCGAAGGAGCTGTTGTCGTCGAAATCGGAAACGCTGATCGACGCCGTATTGACTTCCGGTGAGGAAGTCCACGTCACCGTGACCGCTGCAGATTTTATCCAGATGACGCAACATCTGGTGGCCAAGACCATTACGCCAACCAAAAAGGCATTGCGTGACGCCGATCTGAGCGTGGATGATGTGGATGGTGTGGTGATGGTAGGCGGCGCCACGCGCATGCCGCACATCCGCAAGGCGGTTGGCGAGTTTTTCCACTCCACGCCATTGGCGAATATCGATCCCGATAAGGTAGTGGCCCTGGGCGCGGCGGTGCAGGCTAACTTGTTGGCAGGCAATCGCGCTGCCGGTGATGACTGGCTGTTGCTGGACGTGATTCCATTGTCGCTGGGTATCGAAACGATGGGCGGTCTGGTGGAAAAAGTCATTCCGCGCAACTCGACGATTCCCTGCGCACGCGCGCAGGAATTCACCACTTTCAAGGATGGCCAGACCGCACTTGCCGTGCACATTGTGCAGGGCGAGCGCGAGCTGGTAAGCGATTGCCGCTCGCTGGCAAAATTCGAATTGCGCGGCATTCCGCCCATGGCTGCCGGCGCTGCACGCATACGCGTGACCTATCAGGTTGATGCGGATGGTTTGCTGTCGGTCTCGGCGCGTGAGCTGCGTTCCGGCGTGGAGGCATCGATCAGCGTCAAGCCATCGTATGGTTTGGCCGACGATCAGATCGCGCAGATGTTGCAGGATTCCTTCAAGTCGGCGGATATCGATATGGCTGCACGTGCATTGCGCGAGGAGCAGGTGGAAGCGGAGCGCATCGTGCTGGCAACGCAGTCGGCGCTGGATGCGGATGGCAACCTGCTGTCGGATCATGAACGCGAAGATGTCGTCGCACTGCTGGATAGCGTCAGACAGGCTGGTAGCGGCACCGATCATATTGCGATCAAGGCGGCTGTCGATGCCTTGGCGCACGGTACGGAAGAATTTGCCGCGCGTAGAATGGACAGGAGCGTACGCACTGCACTGTCCGGCAAGAAACTGGATGAAATTTGACGCATGGTTTTGTGTTCGTTACGACGCAAGACTGCTGGCAGTAAAAGCAATGCACTACAGCCTGAGTAATTTTTCAGGGCAATAACATTTAAACTTTCGAGGTAATCAAGTGCCGCAAATTGTTGTTCTTCCCCATCATGCCTTGTGTCCGGATGGCGCCGTGATTGATGCCCCAGCGGGTAAATCGATATGCGACGTTCTGCTGGAAAACGATATCGATATCGAACACGCCTGCGAAAAATCCTGCGCATGCACCACCTGTCACGTGATTGTGCGCGAAGGTTTCAGTTCGCTCAATGAGGCGGAAGAGAAGGAAGAAGATTTGCTGGACAAGGCATGGGGGCTGGAAGCGGCATCGCGCCTGTCATGCCAGGCGATTGTTGCAGAGGAAGATCTGGTGGTGGAAATTCCGCGTTACACGATCAATCACGCCAGCGAAAATCATTAAGGAGTCTTGCGATGAAATGGACAGACACGATCCGCATTGCGGAAGAGCTGCATGATAAATTTCCGGATATCGATCCTCTGACGATACGCTTCACTGATTTGCACAAGTGGGTGTGCGAACTGGAAGATTTTGACGACTTGCCTGCACATTCAGGCGAGAAAATTCTTGAAGCGATCCAGATGGCCTGGATAGAAGAAGCGCAATAAAACTGTTGTACTGCTTTTCAGCCCGGAATTTGGTTGGAACCAGTAAGTGAGCAGATGAAAAAAGAGCGGCCATTGGTCGCTCTTTTTTATTTGCTGTTGCCCGAATCAGCGCGCGCGCAAATAGCCATCTACCACGCGAACACGATCGCCGACATTCCAGTTCGGCTGGTTGTCGTAAGGGAAGGTGCGGATCTTGCCATCTTCCATGTTTACGCGCACTTCATACGTCGATGTGGTGCGTGTACGTTTTTCAATTTCGTTGCCGGCAAAGCCGCCACCAACAGCACCGGCAACCGTTGCCAAACTGCGACCACTACCGCCGCCGATCTGATTGCCCAGCAAACCACCCACAACTGCACCGCCGACTACGCCGACGCCGCTAGGCTTGGCAGCTGTTTGTACCGATCGCACCGATTCCACGCGGCCGCAGTCGTAACAGATTTTGGCTTGTGCTACCTTGCTTGGTGCCGATGCGCGCGCTTTGGCGCGCTCTGCAATACGGCGCTCTTCTTCCATCAAGCGTGCCTGGCGCGCTTTTTCGTCCTCTGCTTTTTGTGCTGCCATACGCGCTTCATCTGCGCGTTCTTCGGCAGCTTTTGCCTCGGCAGCTTTATCTTCAGCTTCTTTTTCCAGTGCAGCGATGGCTTCTTTTTGCGAGCTTTCGCTATTTGAATTTGGCAGCATGCCGGTCATCGCAGCAACACCGAGCAGACTGACGAGCAATACGCCGACGGCAGCGGCAGCAACGAGGGGATGAATACGTTTTGAATTATTGTTGGTTTCCATAAATCCTCCGGATGTGGATATTTCCAAGATTTGTTAATGTGGATAAAGTATTGCCCCGCTTGAAGTAAATAAAAAGCTTCAACCTGTGTCAGGTGTAAGTTGATGTAACTATGACCGGGTATGTAATCAATTAGTTGCCGTAATAAAAAAGGACTGCAGCAGCAGTCCTTTTTTATTCGCATCATGTTTTTCTGTGGCAACTTAATCTTCGCGTCGCAGATGCGGGAACAGCAGTACATCGCGAATATTAGGTGAGTCGGTGATGATCATCATCAGTCTATCGATGCCGATCCCGCAACCGCCGGCTGGCGGCATGCCGTATTCGAGCGCGCGTATGTAGTCGGCATCGTAATACATCGCTTCTTCGTCACCGGCATCTTTCGCTGCGACTTGCGCCTGAAAGCGCGCAGCTTGATCTTCTGCGTCATTCAACTCGGAAAAGCCGTTGGCGATTTCGCGGCCAACCATGAACAGTTCGAAACGCTCGGTGATGCCGTCAACCGTATCTGACGCGCGTGCCAATGGCGACACTTCAACCGGATAGTCGATGATGTAAGTCGGCTCCCACAGTTGTGCTTCTGCGGTTTCTTCAAACAAGGCCAGCTGGAGTGCACCGAGACCGGAATGTGCGTGCGGCTTGACGCCGAACTTCAGTAATTCCTTCTTGATGAACTCTACATCGTTGAGTTGTTCAGACGCATAACCGGGTGCGTACTTGTTGATCGCTTCGACAATTGTCAAGCGATGGAAGGGCTTTGCCAGATCCAGCTCGCGACCACCATAGGTCAGCGTTGCCGTACCGTGCGCATCAATCGCCGCCTGGCGTATCACCGCTTCGGTGAAGTCCATCAGCCATTTGTAATCGGTATACGCCGCATAGAATTCCATCATCGTGAATTCCGGATTGTGACGGATTGAGACGCCTTCGTTGCGGAAGTTGCGGTTGATCTCGAANNCTCGAACACGCGGTCGAAGCCGCCGACCACCAGGCGTTTTAAGTACAACTCAGGTGCGATACGCAGGAACATTTGCATGTCGAGCGCATTGTGATGTGTGATGAAAGGCTTGGCTGCTGCACCGCCTGGAATGGTGTGCAGCATCGGTGTTTCGACTTCCATGAACTCGTTCTTTTCCATGAAGCGACGGATAGACGAGATCGCAGCGGTGCGCGCCTTGAAGGTACGACGCGTGTCTTCGTTCATGATCAGATCGACGTAACGCTGGCGGTATTTGGTTTCCTGATCGGCGAGGCCGTGGAATTTATCCGGCAGCGGACGCAGTGATTTGGTGATCAGGCGCAGTTCGGTGACCTTGATCGTCAACTCGTCGGTCTTGGTCTTGAACAGTGTGCCGCTGACGCCGAGAATATCGCCCAGATCATAGTGATGCAGGGCAGCCATCGCCGCTTCGCCGGTCAGATCCAGCGTTGCGTAGATCTGGATGCGACCATCGGCTTTCGGGCCGGATGCATCCTGCAAGGTGGCGAATGCAGCTTTTTTACCCGCTTCACGTTTCAACATCATGCGGCCTGCCAGAACCACGGTAAAAGGTTCTGCTTCCAGTTCCTCACGTGTCTTGCTGGCGTATTTTTCCTGTAGGTCCGCCGCCTTGTGTTGCGGCCGGAAGTCGTTAGGGAAAGCAAGGCCTTGCTCGCGCAAGGCGCTCAACTTGGCGCGGCGCTCGGCGATGATTTTGTTTTCGTCTAACGGTAGCGATGCTGCAGCGTCGTCGTTTTGCGTAGTCATGGGGGCAACAATCTTGTTAGTGAATAGCGATGAAAGTAGAGCGGGTGTAAAAGTGCTTATACGCCTTGCTTCAGCGATGCGGCAATGAAATCGTCCAGCTCGCCATCGAGTACGGCTTTGGTATTGCCGGTCTCGAAGTTGGTGCGCAAATCCTTGATGCGAGACTGATCCAGCACGTAGGAGCGGATCTGATGCCCCCAGCCGACGTCAGTTTTGGAATCTTCCAGCTTTTGCTGTTCGCTCATGCGATTGCGCAATTCCAGTTCGAACAGCTTGGCTTTCAGCATGTCCCACGCCTCGGCCTTGTTGCGATGCTGGGAGCGATCGTTTTGACATTGCACTACGATGCCGGATGGGCCGTGAGTCAGACGTACTGCGGAATCGGTCTTGTTAATGTGCTGACCGCCGGCACCGGATGCGCGATAGGTATCGATGCGCACGTCGGCCGGATTGATGTCGATCTCGATCGAATCATCGACTTCTGGATAGACAAACAAGCTGGAGAAAGATGTGTGGCGTCCATTGGCTGAATCAAACGGCGATTTGCGCACCAGACGATGTACGCCGGTTTCGGTACGCAGCAGGCCATAGGCGTATTCGCCTTCGACTTTCAGCGTGGCAGTTTTAATGCCTGCAACCTCGCCATCGGATTGCTCCATGATTTCAACCTTGAAGCCTTTGCGTTCGCAATAGCGCAGGTATTGACGCAACAGCATCGAAGCCCAATCCTGTGCTTCGGTCCCGCCAGCACCGGCCTGAATATCGATAAAGCAGTTGTTGGCATCCATCGGACCACTGAACATGCGGCGGAATTCCATGCCTTCCACTACCTTGAGCAACTCTTGCGCATCGGCTTCAATGGCGACGATAGTGTCTTCGTCACTTTCTTCGCGCGCCATCTCGAACAAATCGTGAGCGTCTTTCAGCTCGGCATCGACTTTGATGAGGGTATGAACGATCGTTTCCAGCGATTTCTTTTCCTTACCCAGATCCTGGGCGCGTTTTGGGTCGTCCCAGACTTTCGGGTCTTCCAATTCGCCGTTAACTTGATCTAGCTTCTCTGACTTGATATCGAAGTCAAAGATACCTCCGAAGTTCGGTCGCGCGAGTCGTGAGATCGGCGAGCAGGGATTCGAGGGAATTTAAGCGTTCTGCTTCCATGATGTTCTTTTGTGGGAAAAACCGAGATTATACCGGACTAGTCAGCATGAACTCCATGCGAAATAACCGTGTTCGATGCTTGATGTTGCGTAGCAGGCTGCTTGTTGGTGTACGGAGCGCATATCATATTACAATCCTTGCATCATTTTTAATGTCTTGCTTTAGATTGAATAATTGAGGGAGCAATCAATATGCAGCGGTTACGATGCACTTATGCAGTGTTGTGCGTGTGTGCTGCACTGACCGGCTGTTCGGCGATGGAGGCGGCGTCGACCAGGCACGGAGAAGTCAAGGGCGCCTCAGCCAGTAGCGGGGAAATGGGCCAATCCGATACCAATCGTATTGCCACCATAGCCATGCGGAGCAATTTGGATAGCCTCTATCTGTTGATGGAAAAGCTGTACCGGCGCAATCCCGTCGAATGGAAAAAAACTGCCGCCAGCCGGGAGGAAAGCATCAAACGCGTGCGTGCTGCGATTGAACAGCGGCAGTCGTGGCCGGGACTTCAGGGGCAGCGTGACATCAAGGCCTTATCGCTGGCACTGACGCCGGAATTCAACGGCGATCGCGTGGCCGCGTTTATTTATGCCTCTGCCGACATGATTATTGCCGCGCACGATGGCAAGACAGAGTTCTTTTTAGTTGACGGCCTGGATGCTCAGCATCTCTATAACGCAGCACGCAATATCGAAATCGCCGTCTGGTTGATGGGAAGCCGCCGCAATGTCGAGGGTAAGGTCTTGCTGCTGTCCGATGACATGGGCGAGGCCGGACGCAATCTGAGCTTCGAGCGCGAATTCAGCAAGATTGTCGGCCGGCTGGATTTGCTGGCGGCTTTTGTCACCGAAAAATACCGGCGTGCAGGCATCAACTATGTTCAAAACCTGTTCGGAGGATCGTTGCTGCAGTTCCTGCCGGTGCGATGAATTGAAAGGGCATCTGCATTTTCTGCACATGCCGCCCGTCATTCACGTGCTTCTTGCTTGCCGCATCAAACTGCTTCGGCGTGCTCGACCAGCAACTGGACTCGGGTTCTGCCATTGAATTCATTGGCGTCCAGCCGGTAGGCAACTCTGGCCGTGGCGGGAAGCGAATCGATATGGCCGAACCAGATGGCATCGAATTGCTGGCCGTCTTTTTCCAGGGTCAGCTTCAGGTGTCTTTCCTTGAGGATACGCTGGTTGACAACACGGAACTCGTCGCAGAACAGTGGCGGTGCAAAACCCTGTCCCCACACTTGTGCTGCCATCAATTCGATGAATTGCGTAGTGAAGTAGGCCGACTCCAGCGGGCCGTCGGTTTCGATCACGCGTTCCAGCTGATTCCGGCTTAGCCAATTTTTGCCAACCGCTTCAAATGCCTGCGTGAATGCTGCCAGTGATTCTGCGCGTATCGTCAGGCCGGCCGCCATCGCGTGTCCGCCGAATTTGTCGATCAGCGTGGGTGCATGTTTGGATACCAGATCCAGTGCGTCGCGCAGATGGAAGCCGGCGATGGAACGACCGGAACCCTTGATCCAGCCGTCGCCGGCATCGGCAAAGGTGATCGTCGGACGGTAGAACTTGTCTTTCAGGCGGGAGGCAACGATGCCGATCACGCCCTGATGCCAGCTGGCATCGAAGATGCTGATCGTGGTGCTGTCTTGCGGATCGAATTTTTCCAGCAATAGAAGAGCGGTGTCTTGCATGTCGGCTTCGATGGTGCGACGTTCACGATTGATTTCATCGAGCTGCTGTGCGATCGCCCAGGCGCGGCCTTCGTCGTCGGTGGTCAGGCATTCGATGCCGAGCGACATATCGGACAAGCGGCCGGCGGCATTCAGGCGCGGACCCAGTGCAAAGCCGAGATCGAAGGGAGAGGCGCTGCGTGCTTCGCGTCCAGCAGCACGGAACAAGGCGGCGATACCTGCATGCATGCGGCCGGCACGCATGCGCTTCAAGCCTTGTGCCACCAGGATGCGATTGTTGGCGTCGAGTTTGACGACGTCGGCCACGGTACCGAGCGCGACCAGATCGAGTAGCGCATCCAGTTTGGGCTGCGTTTGTGCATCGAAGATGCCGCGTTTGCGCATTTCGGCGCGCAAGGCCAGCAGCACGTAAAACATCACGCCGACGCCAGCCAGATTCTTGCTCGGGAAACCGCAGTCAGGTTGATTCGGATTCACGATCACGCGTGCCTTGGGTAGCGTATCGGCGGGCAAGTGGTGATCGGTGACGACGACGTCGATGCCGCGCCGGTTGGCTTCTGCCACGCCGTCTATACTGGCGATGCCGTTATCGACGGTGACGATGATGTCCGGTGCTTTCTCGCGTACCGCGAGAGCCACGATTTCCGGCGTCAGGCCATAACCGTATTCAAAACGGTTCGGCACGATGAAGTCGACGATGGCACCCATCGCGCGCAAACCGCGCAAGGCAACTGCACAGGCGGTGGCGCCGTCGCAATCGTAGTCGGCGACGATGACCAGTTTCTTTTTGCCGGCAATGGCGTCGGCCAGGAAAACCGCGGCGACATCGATATGCAGCAAACCGGGCGGCGGAATCAGCGCGCTCAGTTCACTAGTCAGTTCCTTCACATCGAGCAAGCCGCGCGCTGCATACAGACGCGCCATGACCGGGTGCACGCCGCTCTGGCACATGCGTTCTGCATCGCGGAATGGGTAGGGGCGAGTAGTAATGCGCGTCATGATGCGAGCCGGGTCAGCGATGGTTTGCACCAGAATTTGCGCAGCGACGATCTGTCGACCGGGAAACTGGAGCAGGCAGTGTTGTGGCTGATCGTGATCATGAGCTTATCGAGCTGGCCATGCCTCAGCGCATTCAGCAGCGGTGCAAACCATGCGGTGTCCATCGCCTGAAAGCGTGCCAGCCATTCCAACCAGTCGCCGGCCAGTGCGGGTTCGATCAGGCTATCGAGCACCAGCAAGCCCTGTTGCGGTTTTGCATTGATTACATCTGTGGATGAGGTGATTTCGATCTGCTTGCCAGCCTGTGCGGCAAACGGTTTGCGCATATTTTTAAAAGTGAACGTTTCTTCAATTTTTGTCTGCGTGGCCGCAGCGTTGCTGGAAGCGCCGCCCCACAGCCAGATCGAATTGACCGGTTTCAGACCGCTCAATTCGCGCTGCTCATTGATTGCATGTGCATGCCAATGCATCTGGATTTCGTTCTGCAGTCGTCGCCAGTCGCGGTCATTGCTTCCTTTCGGCATCCAGATGTCGATGTTGTGCCCGCAGGCAGCATCGGGGGTGGATGTTTGCAGTGCAGCCCAGTCGTCGGCACGCAAAAACCAGGTCTGTGCATCGCCGTAATGCAAGGTCTTGCCGGATTCTTCAAACAGCGGGTGGGCGATAGCGAACAAGGCGCGCGCATCGGCTTCGGACAATTGCAACTGGCGCGGATCGGTCAGCACCAGATGATCGCGCGCAATATGCAGATGAACCGGTTGCAGGATGAACCAGTACCCGGCTTCTGGCGCGAGGGTCTGCGTCTGCATTGCTTTGATCGCCAGCGCCGGACTGGTATTGGCATCAGGCTGTACGGGGGCGCCGAACTGCCGCGCCAGCCGGTATTCATGTGGCAAGGCGCGGGAAAAGCCGTCGGATACCTGCCGTTCCGGGGTGCCGGCCCGTGCCAGCAGGGTGGCCAGAGCCGGCATGTTCAGTTCGCGCAGCAGGTCGCGCGCCATTTCTGCCGGCGGCATGGCAAAGGGTAAAAGGAGTTCAAGTTGAGTCATGCCGCGATTGTAGGGCAATTGCGCAATCTGTCACCATCCGGATCGTTGGCGCCGTTGTCAAAACTTGCGCTTCACCGTGCCGGTGTCTGAACCGATCTTTCGCTCTGGCATGGAACGTAAGCCGATGCTGGATAGTCCATGCATGGGCACGTCTGCCGGTTTTCGTCGCTGCGCTTTGCTGGCGCACGATAATGTATGGCAAACTGCGTGCTGCATTCAGGAGCTTTCATTGAGCATTATAAAAAATCTATCTTTCGAGTGGCTGGTCGGCATACGCTATACGCGCGCCGGACGCCGCAGCGGTCGCAACAGTTTCATTTCATTTATCTCGCTGATTTCGATGGCCGGCATTGCCCTGGGCGTGGCAGCATTGATTATCGTGCTGTCGGTGATGAACGGNNATCTCGTTCATCTCGGGCGTGTCCATGCTGGGCATCGCGCTCGGGGTGGCGGCGCTCATCATCGTGCTGTCGGTGATGAACGGCTTTCAAAAGGAAGTGCGCGACCGCATGCTGTCGGTGCTGTCGCATATAGAAGTATTCGAGCCGTATGGCGGCTTGCCGGACTGGCAAACCACCGCGCGTGAAGTTTTTGCGAACAAGGAAGTGCGCGGCGCCGCACCCTATGTCGATGCGCAGGCGATGATGACGCGCGATGAAACGTTGCGTGGTGTGGCGGTGCGCGGTGTGTTGCCGGATGAAGAACCCAAGGTGTCCGATGTCGCATCGCAGGTCAAGGAAGGGAGCTTGCGTGATTTGCGCTCAGGCGAATTCAATATTGTGCTGGGTAATGAACTGGCGCGCAGCATGCATGCGCAACTGGGCGACAAGGTAACGATGATTGCGCCGCAAGGGCAGGTTACGCCAGCCGGTGTGATTCCACGCCTCAAGCAATTCACCTTGGTCGGTATTTTCGATTCCGGACATTTTGAATACGACTCGACGCTGGCTTTCATCCATATCGACGATGCGATGAAAATGTTCAGGTTGAATGCACCATCCGGTTTGCGTTTGAAAATAGAAGACATGCAGCGGGCACCGCAGGTTGCACTGGATTTGTCGCGCACCTTGAGCGGCGATGTATTGATACGCGACTGGTCCAGGCAGAATCGCAACTGGTTTGCCGCCGTGCAGACCGAGAAGCGCATGATGTTCATCATCCTGACGTTGATTATTGCAGTGGCCGCATTCAATCTGGTCTCGACACTCGTGATGACCGTGACCGACAAGCAGGCCGATATTGCCATCCTGCGCACGCTGGGTGCATCGCCCGGATCCATCATGAAAATCTTCATGATTCAGGGTGCGCTGGTGGGTTTGATCGGCACGGCGATAGGCGTAGGTGGCGGGGTGCTGATTGCCGCTAATATCGATGTCATCGTGCCTTTCATCGAACGTATGCTGGGTGTGCAGTTCCTGCCCAAGGATATTTATCTGATCAGTTCGCTGCCATCCGATTTGCGCTGGTCCGATGTATGGACCATAGGCGGCGTGGCGGTAGTGCTGGCATTTCTGGCGACGCTGTACCCAAGCTGGTGGGCTGCCCGCGTAAAACCTGCGGAGGCATTGCGTTATGAGTGAACATGTACTGGCTTGCCGTGATCTTGCGAAGACTTTCACGCAAGGAAAATACGCGGTCGATGTATTGAAGGACGTCAATCTCGATATCGTCAAGGGCGAGCGGGTGGCGATCGTCGGTGCTTCTGGTTCGGGCAAATCGACCTTGCTGCATTTACTGGGCGGGCTGGATACGCCGAGCGCCGGTTCGGTGACCTTGCTGAATCAGGATTTTGCCAGCCTGGATGAAAAGACGCGCGGTAATCTGCGCAATCGATCACTGGGCTTCGTGTATCAATTTCATCATCTGCTGCCGGAATTTTCGGCTCTGGATAACGTCGCGATGCCGCTGATGATACGTCGCATGCCGCGTGCGGAAGCGCATGAGGTCGCGCGGGCGATTCTGTCGCGTGTTGGCCTCGAACATCGAGTGACGCATGTGCCGGGCGAATTGTCCGGTGGTGAACGCCAGCGCGTTGCTCTGGCGCGTGCGTTGGTGACGCAGCCGGCCTGCGTGCTGGCTGATGAGCCGACCGGCAATCTGGATCGGCACACGGCGCAAAAAACTTTCGACCTGATGCTGGAATTGTCGCGTACGCTGGGTACTGCATTCGTGATCGTTACGCACGATATCGAACTGGCGACGCATTGCGACCGCATCCTGCGTTTATCGGAAGACGGGTTGCAGCCTTATAGCGATTGAATTTATCGGTGTCTGGATCGATATGAATGATGTCCGCATCTGCTTCCATCGTTTGATTGCCGTTCACTGACATGTGGATCGATACGCACTGTCATCTGGATGCGGCAGAATTTGCGGCTGAAGAAGATACCGTTGCGGCGAGCGCGCTGCAACAAGGCGTGGCGATGATCGTGCTGCCGGCCGTTGCGCACGACAACTTCGCCACGGTCGCAGCGCTGGCACACAAGCACGTCAATTGCACGTACGCGCTCGGCATCCATCCGATTTACGTGCCGCAGGCGCAGGAAGGCGATCTTGCAGCCATGCGCGTAGCGGTTGAGGCAGCGATGGATAACCCCCGTTTTGTTGCCATAGGCGAGATTGGTCTGGACTTTTTTGTCCCTGCGTTGACGACACCGGCCATGCGTGAAAAACAGGAGTTTTTCTACGTCGAGCAACTGAAGATTGCACGCGATTTCGGTTTGCCGGTATTACTGCATGTACGTAAATCACAGGACAGTATTTTGAAATACCTGCGGCGCATCAAGGTCACCGGTGGTATTGCACACGCATTCAACGGCAGTTTTCAGCAAGCTGAAACCTTCATCGAGCTGGGATTCAAGCTCGGTTTCGGCGGCGCGATGACTTTCACCCGTGCATTGCAGATTCGTCGTCTGGCGACGACCCTGCCGCTTACTTCCATCGTGCTGGAAACGGATGCGCCGGATATTTCTCCCGCCTGGCTGCATCCGCAACGCAACAGCCCGGAACAATTGCCGCGTATAGGTCAGACCCTGGCTGAATTGCGCGATGTGCCGGTTACGGCAATTGCACGCATCACCTCTGCCAATGCGCTAGCCGCGATGCCGCGACTGGCTGCTCTCACGTAAGCCGCTGATGCGCAGCGTGATTATCGGCTTTGTCGCCGGTGCCGCCTGGCTGCAGATGCAAGCGTCGCTGCCGCATTATTCCCTGATTATTTTTCTCATCGTCGCTGCCTGCCTGCTGGCAGCGTTTGCCCGCCGCAGCTTTGCGCGTCAATTCAGAATTCTTTTGCTTGCTGGGATGGGTGCATTGCTGGGTTTTGTGTGGGCGGCGCTGTTTGCACAGTATTACCTGGCCGAGGAGTTACCGAAAAATCTGGAAGGCCAGGATATTACGGTTGTGGGTACGATAGACAGCATGCCCAGTTATTTCGAACGCGGCCTGCGGTTCAATTTTGCAGTCGAAAAGATGCTGGGAGCGGAAGGCACGGAGCGTGTCATTCCTGCCAGACTGGCCTTGTCCTGGTATTCGGCTTTTCATGGGGATGAGATGCAGGAGCTTGCCGAAGTTCAGCCGGGTGAACGCTGGCAATTTACCGTCCGCTTGCGCCGCCCGCACGGCAACGCCAATCCGCATGGCTTCGATTACGAAATGTGGTTGCTGGAGCAAAATATTCGGGCGACTGGCTATATACGCCACGACCAAGCCGGTTTGAAGAATGTGCGGCTGGACAACTTCGTCCTCAGTTTTAATAATATTGTCGAACGTTGTCGCACTCGCTTGCGGGAGCGAGTGCAGAACATCCTTCGTGACAAGCCCTACGCCGGGGTGATCGTGGCGCTGGTGGTGGGCGATCAGCGTGCCATCAGCCAAGCGGATTGGAGCGTGTTCAATCGAACAGGAATCTCGCATCTGGTTTCGATTTCAGGATTGCATATCACTATGGTCGCCGCCTTGTTTTCCGGCTTGATTTTTGCGCTGTGGCGACGTTCTTTTTTTACGATGGCGCGTTTGCCGCTGATGCTGCCAGCCCAAAAAGCGGCTGCATTGGCGGGCATGCTGGCGGCGACTGTCTATGTCTTTCTGGCAGGCTCGGGCGTGCCGGCGCAACGCACGTTGATCATGCTCACGGTGGTCGCCTTGGCCTTGTGGTGCGGACGCATTACCAGCGTTTCGCATGTGTTGTGCCTGGCTTTGGGCCTGGTGGTTTTATTCGATCCGTGGGCGATGCTGGGCCCGGGCTTCTGGTTGTCGTTCGGGGCGGTGGCGGTTATTTTGTATGTCAGCGTCGGTCGGGCTGCTGCCAACGGCTATGCGGAAAAACCGCGTTGGCGCACCGTGTTGAAGGGTGCCACATTGACGCAATATGCGGTGACGCTGGGTTTGGTGCCACTGACGATTCTCCTGTTCGGCCAGGCATCGCTGGTGAGCCCGCTGGCCAATGCGGTTGCGATTCCGCTGGTCAGTTTCCTGGTGACGCCGCTGGCGCTGCTTGGCAGCATATTGCCTGCTCCATTGTCGGTTTGGTGCCTGGGCCTCGCACATTTTTTCGTGGCCGAATTGGCGCAGGTGCTGAACTGGCTGAGCGGATTTCCGCTGGCAGTGTGGACGGTGCCGATTCCAGACTGGTGGATGTTCGTACTGGCGCTGATCGGCACGATCTGGATGCTGGCACCGCGCGGATGGCCGGCACGCTATCTCGGCCTTTTTGCCTGGCTGCCGCTGGTGTTGAATACGCCTGCGCATCCGCGTGCGGGAGAAATGTGGGTGACGGCATTTGACGTCGGGCAGGGGATGGCGCTGCTGATAGAAACTGAAAAACATCGTTTTCTATACGACACCGGCCCAACGTATTCACCGGAGTCGGATGGCGGGAATCGCGTGATCCTGCCTTACTTGCGCGCACGCGGCATCAATACGCTGGATGGCATCATGATTACGCACAGCGATATGGATCATGCCGGCGGCGCCTTGTCTATCATGAAGGAAGTTAAGGTCGGCCGCGTTTCATCTTCGCTGTCGCTGGAACATCCGATTGTGCGTGCTGCGCCGCTGCATGAACGCTGCATTGCCGGACAATCCTGGCAGTGGGATGGCGTTGATTTTTCTCTGCTGCACCCGACGGCGGCCAGCTACGACAGCGAAAAGTGGAAACCGAATGCCCGCAGTTGCACCTTGAAAGTGACGCTGAACGGCCGGGCCATTCTGTTGCCCGGCGATATCGAGGCGGCACAGGAAGCCGAACTGCTTGCAGGCCAGCCAGCGGAACTGGCCGCGGATGTGCTGCTGGCGCCGCATCACGGTAGCGGTACATCATCGACACGGGCATTCCTGCAGGCGGTACAACCGCAGCTGGTATTGTTTCAGGTCGGTTATCGCAATCGGTATCGACACCCCAAGCAGGAAGTCTTCGAGCGTTACGGCGCATTGGGTATTCGGCGTTTGCGTAGCGACGAGGCGGGCGCGATTTCGCTGCGTTTCGGTGCGGCGCTAGAGGTCAGCGAATATCGTCGGCAGCATGTCCGTTACTGGTACGGGCGATGAGAGTGAGCGCAAGATGCGCTTTTCACCCGGCAAAGTGAGCAGGCATGCGTATTCGGCGCAGTTTGCAAAAATGGCTGTTTAAATTCCTCGGGAAACGTCGGAGAACGGTAGGGTTTGGGGTATAATTTGAATTTCCCGCACGTGCCGTTCGGCACCTTCCGTAATGACCAAGTTTGTATTCGTAACTGGCGGTGTTGTGTCTTCCCTTGGCAAAGGGATTGCCGCCGCCTCTCTCGCCGCGATTCTTGAATCCCGCGGCCTCAAAGTCACTCTCCTCAAGCTCGATCCGTACATCAACGTCGATCCCGGCACGATGAGCCCATTCCAGCACGGTGAAGTCTTCGTGACCGAAGATGGTGCCGAGACCGATCTCGATCTCGGTCACTATGAACGTTTCATCACTGCGAAGATGCGCAAGGTGAACAACTTCACGACCGGCCAGATTTACGAATCGGTGATCCGCAAGGAGCGCCGCGGTGAATATCTGGGCAAGACGGTGCAAGTCATCCCCCATATCACCAATGAAATCCAGGAATATATCCATCGCGGTGCCGAAGGTTTTGATGTCGCGCTGGTAGAAATCGGCGGCACTGTCGGCGATATCGAATCGCTGCCTTTCCTCGAAGCTGCACGTCAACTGAGTCTGCGCGCCGGTCGCAACGCGGCCGCCTTCGTTCATCTGACGCTGGTGCCGTATCTGGTTTCTGCTGGTGAATTGAAAACCAAGCCAACTCAGCACAGTGTGCAAAAGCTGCGCGAAATCGGTATTTCGCCGGACGCTTTGTTGTGCCGTGCCGACCGTCCGATTCCGGACGACGAACGCGCCAAGATTTCGCTGTTCTCGAACGTCCAGGAAGAGGCCGTTATTTCGGTGTGGGATGCGGATACAATTTACAAGATTCCGCAAATGCTGCACGACCAGGGTCTGGATCGCATCGTCTGCGAAAAACTCGCGCTGTCGCCGAAACCGGCTGATCTGTCGGTCTGGACCAGACTGGTGCATGCGCTGGAAAATCCCAAGCATAGTGTCACCATCGGCATGGTCGGCAAGTATGTCGATCTGACTGAATCGTACAAATCGCTGACCGAGGCCTTGCGTCACGCCGGCATTCATACCGAAAGCCGCGTCAATATCGAATATCTGGACTCCGAAGAAATCGAAGTCAATGGCCCGCAATGTCTGGCCAAATACGATGCGATTCTGGTGCCTGGCGGTTTCGGCAAGCGCGGTGTGGAAGGCAAGATCGCTGCTGCCCGTTTTGCGCGCGAACACGCGATTCCCTATTTCGGAATCTGTTTGGGCATGCAGGTTGCACTGATTGAATATGCACGCAATATGGCCGGCCTGAGCAAGGCGAATTCGACTGAGTTCGATCCGGAGACCGAGCAGCCGGTAGTGGCCTTGATCAATGAGTGGCAGAACCACGATGGCAAGGTTGAGCGTCGCGATCTGAATTCCGATCTGGGCGGCACCATGCGTCTGGGTTCGCAAACCTGCTCGGTCAAGTCGGGTACGCTGGCGGCAGAAATTTATGGCAATGAAGTAACCGAACGTCATCGCCATCGTTATGAAGCGAATAATCATTACCTTGGTCGCGTTGAAGAAGCAGGCCTGATCGTGTCGGCACGTACACCGACCGAATCGCTGTGTGAAATCATGGAATTGCCGCGTAGCGGCGAGCATGCGCATCCCTGGTATGTCGGTGTGCAGTATCATCCGGAGTTCAATTCAACACCGCGCGATGGACATCCTTTGTTCATTTCGTTCATCAAGGCGGCATTGGCGCACAAACAGGTTGCGGAGTCGAAAAAAGTGGCATGACGAACCAGCGGCTCGGTCGTGTCATTCGTAGACGACGGCCTTGCGAGTCGCTGCAGTCGAGTCAAAATCGTTATCAAGAAATTTGCTGATTAGGGAGAAATAGATGAGTGCAATTGTTGACATCATAGGCCGTGAGATTATCGATTCACGCGGTAATCCAACCGTCGAGTGCGATGTGCTGCTGGAATCCGGCGTGATGGGCCGCGCAGCGGTGCCGTCCGGCGCCTCTACCGGTTCGCGCGAAGCGATCGAATTGCGTGATGGCGACAAGAGCCGCTATTTCGGCAAGGGCGTACTGAAAGCCTGTGAAAACATCAATACAGAGATTTCCGAAGCCATCATGGGCCTGGATGCCAATGAACAGGCCTTCCTCGATCGCACGCTGATCGATCTCGACGGTACCGAGACCAAAGCGCGTTTGGGCGCGAATGCAACGCTGGCGGTGTCGATGGCAGTGGCAAAAGCGGCTGCCGAGGAATCGGGTTTGCCGCTGTATCGCTACTTTGGCGGTTCGGGCGCCATGCAGATGCCGGTGCCGATGATGAACGTCATCAACGGCGGCGCGCACGCCAACAACAATCTGGACTTGCAAGAGTTCATGATCATCCCGGTAGGCGCACCCAGCTTCCGCGAAGCGATACGTTACGGCGCTGAAGTATTCCACACGCTGAAAAAAATCATCAATGACAAAGGCTTGCCGACTTCGGTAGGCGATGAAGGCGGTTTTGCTCCTTCGGTGGAAAACCACGAAGCATCGATCAAGCTGATACTGCAAGCGATCGAACAAGCCGGTTACGAGCCGGGTACGCAAATCGCGCTGGGTCTGGATTGTGCAGCCAGCGAATTCTACAAAGATGGCAAATATCAGTTGCACGGCGAAGGGCTGACGCTCTCCAGCGCCGACTTCACCAATTTGCTGGGCACCTGGTGTGACAAATATCCGATTATCTCGATCGAAGACGGCATGGCTGAAAACGATTGGGAAGGTTGGGCGACACTGACCAATGCACTGGGCAAGAAAGTGCAGCTGGTTGGTGATGATCTGTTCGTCACCAACACCAAGATCCTGCGTGAAGGCATCCAGAAGAACATCGCCAATTCGATCCTGATCNNGCTGGTGGGCGACGACCTGTTCGTTACCAACACCAGGATCCTGAACGAAGGCATCGACAAGGGCATCGGCAATTCGATCCTCATCAAGATCAACCAGATCGGCACCCTGACCGAAACTTTCGCTGCCATCGAAATGGCCAAGCGCGCCGGTTACACTGCCGTGATCTCGCATCGTTCGGGTGAAACGGAAGATTCGACAATTGCCGATATTGCTGTCGGTACCAATTCGCTGCAGATCAAGACCGGTTCGATGTCGCGTTCCGACCGCATGGCAAAGTACAACCAGTTGCTGCGCATAGAGGAAGATCTGGGCGATATTGCCAGCTATCCCGGTCGCAATGCGTTTTACAATCTGAAGTAAATCAATATCGGTCATGCGGCTTTGCTGCATGACCGGATTTGCCATGTAAATATCCGATGCGCCTCATCATTCTCTGTCTCGCAGCGCTGGTATTGCTGATTCAGTTCCCGCTGTGGCTGGGGAAGGGCGGCTGGCTACGCGTATGGGATCTGGATCAGCAAGTGATCGCTGCGCAAAAGAAGAACGATGAATTAAGAGCGCGCAATGCGAAGCTTAATTCCGAAGTGCAGGATCTGAAGGAAGGTACCGGCGCAGTTGAAGAACGCGCCCGTTACGAACTCGGCATGATCAAGGAAAACGAGATTTTCGTTCAAGTCCTAGATCCGAACAAGAAATCCTCATTCGTTTCCATCCCGCCACCAAAAATTAAACCGGAAGAAAAACGCTGAGTAAATTTCTCCTGGCGTTTTTCTGATGTCAAAGTTCGCCTGATAGACGGCGGGCTGATCAAGACAGGCAGTGCTTAATGCTTGGCCGGACTGGCGGCAATCAGGGTTTCTACCGGGGATTCGATCGCGAACAAGTGTGCGCAGTCTACCGAATCGAACTCATAGTGCTGACCGCAGAAATCGCAATCGACAGCGAGTTTGCCTAAATCTTCCAGTGCCGCATCCACTTCTGCCTGCCCCAGCATTTTCAGCATATTGCCGACTTTTTCGCGTGTGCAACTGCACAGGAAGTGCGGATGCTGCGGCTCGAATACGCGGATTGTTTCTTCCCAGAACAAGCGACGCATCAGGGTTTCGATATCGGTTGCAAGCAATTCATCCTGGCGCAGGGTAGACGCCAGCATCACCGAGCGATCCCAGGTTGCCAGATCGTTTTCTCCGGATGGCGCGATGCCACCTTCATGCGGCAGCTTTTGCAGCAGCAGGCCGTGCGCAACCTGATCGTCGGCAGCCAGCCACAGTCTGGTGTCGAGCTGCTCCGAACGCAGCATGTAATTTTCAATCACCGTGGCAACGTTGTCGCCATCCAGCGGCACGATGCCTTGGTATGCTTGCTGGCCGGGTAATTTATCCTTGGGGTCGAGCGTGATGACAAAACGGCCTTCGCCTTTCGCATTCACCAGGTCAGGCAGCGTGGCGTCATCGCTGATGACTGCATCGTCTGCCAGCTTGGCGGTAGCGCGCAGGTTCAAATCCGAATCGCATTCGACCACCAGCAAGCGCAAGGGGCCATCGCCATAAATCTGCATGATGATGGCACCGTTGAATTTCAGATTGGCCGACAGTAGTGCTGCTGCAGACAGCATTTCACCGAGTACTGTTTTTACTGCAGCGGGATAATCGCGCCGTGCCTGTACATGCTTCCAGGTGTCGGAAACGTCGACCAGCTCGCCGCGTACGGTGGCGTCCTCGAACACGAATTTATGCAAAGTATCTGCCATGCTTATCCTATTTTCTTCAGTGTATTTTTAAAGTCGCGACTGCGCGTCACGTAGCTATCGGCGATGCGCTGCAGATTGGCGACGTCGCTGTCGCTCAACGTCCGTATTGCTTTGGCAGGAGCGCCTATGATGAGCGAGTTGTCCGGGAATTCCTTGCCTTCGGTGACCAGCGCACCAGCACCGACCAGGCAATTCCGGCCTATCTTTGCGCCATTCAGGATGATCGCCTGAATGCCGATCAGCGAGCCTGAGCCTACCGTACAGCCGTGCACCATCGCCTGATGGCCGACGCTGACATTGTCGCCCAGCGTCAGCGGAAAGCCGGGGTCGGCATGCAATACTGCTCCTTCCTGCAGATTGCAGTTTTCACCGATAGTGATGTCTTCATTGTCGCCGCGCACGGTAACCTGAAACCAGACACTGGAATTGGCCTTGATGGTGACGCGTCCGACTATCGTTGCCGAATCGGTAATGTAGGCGGAAGGGTCAATTTCGGGAGCGTGTTCACCTAATTGGTAGATAGCCATGAGTTCAGTAAAATGAGTGGTTGCCGGTCTATTTTCCGACCAGATGCAATTGAGGAAAATGGGGACGAATACCTGAATTGGAAGACTTGCTTCGCTGGTATCTGTCGCACTTCGGTTTGCAAAAGTATTATTTTACGTTACCCACATGAATAACCCCATTTCCCATTCCCCTGTTGCCGATATTCCGGAGTTGCGCATGCTGGCCTTGCACTGGGTCGGTGTGAGCGATCCTGCATGCAAGGCTGGCGGCGTCATTGCCATGGCGGATGCATGGCGGACACAAACGCTGCAGCTGGATACGCTGCCTGACTTATTTCCGCAGCAAGCGATACCCGGTCGTCCTGCGGTGCCGAAACTGATTTCTCCCAAGTTCGTCAAGCATAGATCGATGTGTACGGTGGAAGGGAGGGCGGCGATGATCCATGCGCTGACGCATATCGAATTCAATGCCATCAATCTGGCGCTGGATGCCGTGTGGCGTTTTGCCGGGATGCCGGCTGATTACTATGCAGACTGGCTGCAGGTTGCGGGCGAGGAAGCACTGCATTTTTCGCTCTTGTCTGCGCATTTGCAAACGCTGGGTTATCGGTACGGTGATTTTCCTGCGCATAACAGCATGTGGGAAATGGCCGATAAAACCAAGGACGATATTTTGGCGCGGATGGCGCTGGTGCCGCGCACGCTGGAGGCACGCGGCCTCGATGCCACGCCATTGACGCGCGCCAAGCTGGCACAGGCCGGCGATCAGGCGGCGGCAGAGATTCTGGATATTATTTTGCGCGATGAAATCGGCCATGTGGCGATCGGTAACCGCTGGTACAACATGCTGTGCGATATACGTGGGCTTGATCCCATTCTGAACTATGCAGAGCTGACCTTGCAATACAAGGCGCCGGTATTGCGCGGCCCCTTCAATCTGGAGGCGAGACGGGCGGCAGGGTTTAGCGAGCGCGAATTGAGCGCATTGCCGTGCGGAAAATTGTAAAAGTGTTTCTTTTTGCTTATTGTTACACCTTGTTACTGCATGGGTGAAACTTGATGGAGAGTTCATAGTCAGATGGAAAGATTGCATTTCAAGCAATCGAATGCGCTAAGAGTGCGGACCAAGCTGACCAGGAAACTGTTGGCTTAAAGCATTTTTTGTACAACTTCACTAAAAAGGGAAATCATGAACGCAAGCAAAACTCTTATCTCCATACTTGCCGCGAGTTTGTTGATCGTCGGCCTGGCTGCTTGTCAGAAAAAAGAAGAAGTCGCTATTGATGCGGGTACGGCAGAAACTGCAGGTCAGAAAGTTGACGAGGCTGCTGCCAGCGCAGGACAAAAAATAGACGAGGCTGCTGCCACGGTGGCTCAGGAAGCCGAGGAAGCCAAGACTGACATTAGCCAAGGCGCGGCCGACATGACAGATGCAGCAGGCAAAAAAATCGAAGAAGCGGGTGTAAAACTGCAGGATGCGGCTAAAGACGACAGCAAGTAAATATGCATCCCTTGGCGCGCCTATGGTCTGCGATCATAGGCGCGCTTTGTTGTTAACGGCTGGACTAAAAAATGGCCGGTATTCAACGAAACTTGAATGCATATTTTGTTGATGTGCATGTATTTCTTGCCGTACGCAGGGCAGATCGGGGCAGGCTTTTTCAGGACAGGTAAAATGTCGGCTCGTCATGCATGATGTTTTCCACGCGTGCATTCCTGTCGCTGCCGTTTCCTACTGCCTTGCGCATGAAGTCTTCGCATTCTGAATTTATCCCTATCCGTGGCACCCAATATCACATCCGGCATTGGGGCGATCAACGCGCGCCCATGCTGTTCATGTTGCATGGCTGGATGGACGTGTCGGCTTCCTTCCAGTTTCTGGTGGATGCATTGCAGCGTGACTGGCATGTGATTGCACCGGATTGGCGCGGTTTCGGTTTGAGCGAGCGTGCCGCGTCGCCTTACTGGTTCCCCGATTATCTGGCTGACCTGGATGCCATCCTCGATCATTATTCGCCGCAACAGGCGGTCAATTTGCTGGGGCACAGTCTGGGTGCGAATGTGGCAGGCATTTACGCTGGCGTACGCGCAAGCAGGATAAGCAAGCTCGTCATGCTGGAGGGATTCGGCATGTCGGTGACGCAAGCCGATGAGGCGCCGACGCGTTATGCAGATTGGTTGGATCAAGTACAGGGGACACCCAGCTTGCACAGTTATGCGACGGTTGGCGGGGTTGCCGCACGTCTGCAAAAAAACAATCCGCGCCTCAGTGATGAACGGGCAGCATTTCTGGCAAGTCAGTGGGCAGCGCAAAATGAGAACGGCAGTTGGGACATATTGGCCGATCCGTGGCACAAGCTGCCGAATCCGAATTTGTATCGCGTCGACGAGGTAATGGCTTGCTGGCAAGCGATTACGGCTCCGACGCTGTGGATAGAGGCCAGCGATAGCGAACTATTGCGAAGAATGGGGTCCAAGGAAGGCGCTCGCGCAGAGATCGCGCGGCGTATTGCATATCTGCGCAATGCCATCATTTTGACGGTACAGGATGCCGGACACATGCTGCAGCATGATCAACCGGAAATCGTGGCGGATGCCGTCGAGAAATTTCTCGATTAGTCGTGCGGGCATTCATTTTGCATTGCAGCAAATCATCTCTGTCACGCGTACAATCTCCTTATATTTCTGTTTTTGAAACAAGTTGAAAAAAACGAACATGCTTAACGCCGATCTTCATTCTCACTCCAATTTTTCCGACGGGACGCTGGCGCCGGCAGACTTGGCTGCGCGCGCGAAGGCACATGGCGTGGATGTATGGGCGATGACGGATCATGACGAAGTGAGCGGCATTGCAGAGGCGCGTGCCGCTGCGACAGCACTGGATTTGCCTTTTGTACCTGGCGTGGAAATTTCCATTACCTGGGCTGCGCAAACCGTGCACATCGTCGGCTTGCATATCGATGAAAAAAGTCCGGGGCTGGTGCAGGGGCTTGCTGCCACGCGCGGTGGTCGCGAACAACGTGCGCGTGAAATTTCCGCACAACTGGAAGCGGCAGGTATTCCAGGTGCATTTGAAGGTGCGCTCAAGTTTGTCGGTAATCCCGACTTGATCTCGCGCACGCATTTCGCGCGTTACATTATCGAATTGGGCTTGAGCAAGGATTTGCACGATGTCTTTGCCGATTATCTGGGCGAGGGCAAGCCCGGTTTTGTGCCGCATCGCTGGGCGACTTTGCAGAACGCGGTGGAATGGATACGTGGCGCCGGCGGCATTGCAGTGATTGCGCATCCGGGGCGCTACAAGTTCAGCGATCTTGCATTCGATGCCCTGTTCCAGGAGTTCAAGGATCTCGGCGGTGCCGGAATTGAAGTGACGACCGGCAGTCATACGGTCGATCAATACGACTATTACGCAAAAGTGGCCAATACTTACGGCTTTCTGGCGTCGCGCGGTTCCGATTTTCACGGCCCTGGCGAATCGCGCATCGACCTGGGTAAATTGCCGCCATTGCCGCAGGGCGTGATGCCTATCTGGCACGACTGGTGATGATCTGCAGGCTTGGTCTATTCTGACGACAGAAATTCAGACGCCGATACTGATCTTGCATTATTCTTGCTGTCTTGAAATGTGCGCTTATGGCCTCATTTAGCAATCGCGATTAACTCTCTTGGAGACTATTGAATGAAGCGAATTTTCCTTTTCGTTGCAACGAACATTGCCGTCATTGCGGTAATGTCTGTTGTGTTGTCGTTGCTGGGCGTGGATCGCTTTATTTCGCAAGCTGGCTTGAACCTGCCCATGTTGCTGGTGTTCTCGCTGGTGGTTGGTTTTACCGGTTCCATCATTTCGCTGCTGATCAGCAAACCGATGGCGAAATGGTCGACTGGCGCGCGCGTTATTACTGCGCCATCGTCGAGTACCGAGCTGTGGCTGATCGACTCCGTACGCAAATTGTCTGAACGTGCTGGCATCGCGATGCCGGAAGTGGCGGTCTACGATGGCGAGCCGAATGCGTTTGCTACCGGTGCGTTTAAAAACTCTGCCTTGGTCGCTGTTTCGACCGGCCTGCTGCAAAGCATGACCAAGGAAGAAGTCGAAGCAGTTCTGGCTCATGAAGTTGCCCACGTCGCGAACGGCGATATGGTGACCATGACCCTGGTGCAGGGTGTGGTGAATACCTTCGTCGTGTTCCTGTCACGTGTGGTTGGTTACTTTGTTGATCGTGCGATTTCCAAAGACAACAACAGCGGTCAGGGCATCGGTTACATGATTACCGTCATCGTGTCGCAGATTGTGTTCGGTATCGCTGCATCGGTGCTCGTCGCCTGGTTCTCGCGTCATCGCGAATACCGTGCCGATGCCGGCGCCGCCAAATTGCTCGGCAGCCCGCAACCGATGATGAAAGCACTGGCACGTCTGGGCGGCATAGCGCCGAACAGTCTGCCGGAAGGCATGGCATCGATGGGTATTAACGACAAACCCGGTTTTGCCGCCTTGTTCTCCAGCCATCCGCCTATCGAACAGCGAATAGCCGCATTGCGCAGCATGCAATAAGGCGTAATCGTCTTTAATCAGGAAGGCATACGGCGGTGATCTGATGGTCGCCGCCATTCTTATTTTTTATGAGTCAATTTTTCCAGATTCATGCGGAAAATCCGCAGACGCGCCTGATCAGTCAAGCCGTGCAAATCATCAAAGACGGCGGGATCGTCGCTTTGCCTACCGATTCCTGTTATGCGTTGGTGTGCCATCTTGACGACAAGGATGCGGTGATGCGTTTGCGCCGTATACGCAATGTCGACGACAAGCATCATCTGACTTTGTTGTGCCGCGACTTGAGCGAGATCGCCCAGTACGCGAAGATCGATAACCAGCAATACCGTTTGCTGAAATCCGCAACGCCGGGTGCCTACACGTTTATTCTGGAGGCAACGAAGGAAGTGCCGCGCCGCCTGAGCCATCCATCACGCAAGACGATAGGTTTGCGGGTGCCGGAAAATCGTATTGTGCATGCGCTGCTGGGCGAACTGGCGCAACCCTTGCTCGGCACTACCCTGATTCTGCCGGGGGACGACGAACCGCTGACCGATCCCGATGAAGTACGCGAGCGTCTGGCCAGACTGGTCGATCTGGTGATAGACGGCGGTGCCTGCAGCCTGCAGCCGACGACCGTCATCGATTTGACCGGTCCCGAACCTGTACTGCAGCGGCAGGGGCGCGGCGATGCAGCACCGTTCGGCCTGTAAGCGATTGCTTCTTCATGCGGGTTTACCCCGACTTCTGGTTCCTTGCTGTCGCTCCGATAGCAGGTATGCTCTCCGATTACCTGGCCTGCAGCAGCAAGCTGCAGCGCTCCCTCTGATAAAATCCTGCCCATGAACGAGCTTATTCAAACTTTTTCCGTCTATGCCTTGCCAATCGTGCTGGCCATTACGCTGCACGAAGCGGCGCATGCGTATGCGGCCAAATATTTCGGTGACACGACGGCGTATGCGCAAGGCCGCATGAGTCTGAACCCGATCAAGCATATCGATCCGATCGGTACCTTGCTGATTCCTATCGCGCTGTATGCTATCGGCAGCCCTTTCCTGTTCGGTTATGCGAAGCCGGTGCCGGTCAATTTCGGTAATCTGCGCAATCCGAAAAAACAGATGGCCTTTGTTGCGCTGGCGGGTCCGGCTGCGAACCTTGTGATGGCATTGGGATGGCTGATATTTGGCATTCTTCTGCATGCCGCCAATGCAGGCGAAGAATTCTTCATGCGCATGGCGCAAGCCGGCGTTCTGACCAATCTGGTCATTTTTGCCTTCAATCTGTTCCCGATTCCTCCGCTGGACGGCGGACGTATCATGACCAGTCTGCTGCCGCCCAAATACGCGTATAAATTTGCGCAACTGGAACCGTACGGATTTTTTATTGTGCTGGGACTGATGTTTTTGCAAGTGCTGCATTTCTGGATGGTGCCGGTGATAGCGATTGCAAAAACCGGTTTGCTGTTACTGGTTTCCCCTCTTACTTTTTTATTGAACTGAGCTATGTCTATTGATCGCGTTGTTTCCGGTATGCGTCCCACGGGCGCGATGCACCTGGGCCACTATCACGGTGCACTGAAAAACTGGATCGAATTGCAATCCGAAGTGCCTTGTCTTTTTTTCGTCGCTGATTGGCACGCCTTGACGACGCATTACGATGATCCGAGCATTATCGAAAGCAGCACATGGGAAATGTTGATCGACTGGCTGGCCGCCGGCGTTGATCCTGCCAAATCGAGTCTGTTCATTCAGTCGCAAGTATTGGAACATGCCGAACTGCATTTGCTGCTGTCGATGGTAACGCCGCTGGGCTGGCTGGAGCGTGTACCGACTTACAAGGATCAGCAGGAAAAGCTGTCGGAACGCGATCTGGCGACTTACGGTTTCCTCGGTTATCCCTTGCTGCAGGCCGCCGACGTGCTGATTTATCGCGCGACGCAGGTACCGGTGGGTGCCGACCAGATTCCGCACATCGAGATGATGCGCGAGATCGCGCGCCGCTTTAATCATCTGTATGGCAAGGAAAAAGGCTTCGAAGAAAAAGTCGCGGCGACTCTGCAAAAGCTGAGCGGCAAGCAAGCCAAGCAATACAAGGAATTGCGTGCGGCTTACCAGGAACAGGGCAATGCTGAAGCGCTGGGCTGGGCGAAAACCCTGCTCGATAGCGTGCAAAGCATCAGTGCTACGGATCGCGAACGTCTGTTCGGCTATCTGGCCGGTACGCGTAAACAGATTTTGCTCGAACCGCAGGCGCGGCTGACCGAGTCCTCCCGCATGCCGGGACTGGATGGGCAGAAGATGTCCAAGAGTTATGGCAATTCGATTACCTTGCGCGAAGACAAGGATAGCCTGACCAAAAAGATACGCACGATGCCGACCGATCCGGCGCGTGTGCGCCGTACCGATGTCGGTGATCCCGAAAAATGCCCGGTGTGGCAATTGCATCTGGTGTATTCCGATGTGCCGACCAGAGAATGGGTAGCCAAAGGCTGTACCTCGGCCGGTATCGGTTGTCTCGAATGCAAACAACCGGTGATCGATGCCGTGTTGAAAGAGCAGGAGCCGATGCGCGAACGCGCGCAGAAATATATCGACGATCCATTGCTGGTGCGTGCCATCGTCGCTGACGGCCGTGACAAGGCGCGTGCGCTGGCACGGGAAACCATGCGTGAAGTACGCGACGCCATGGGCCTGGGTTACAACTGATGGCTTTGCCAGGCTCCTGTGCAGCGGTGCATGCAGGCATGGAGCACGCGTCTGCATGGGTGGCGCGTTTCGCGCATCTGATTCCGCCTGGCGAGGTACTGGATCTGGCATGTGGCGCCGGACGCCATAGTCGCTTGCTGGCAGGGCAGGGATATTCCGTACTGGCAGTCGATCGCAACGCAGAGGCGCTGGCGCTGGCAGTAGGTGCCGGCATCCAGACCCAGCAGGCAGATCTGGAAACCGAGAATCCCGGACAGGACTGGCCGTTTGCTGCCGATCGTTTCGCCGGTATCGTCGTGGTGAACTATCTGCATAGGCCTCTATGGACAGCCTTGGTGGGTAGTCTGGCGCTGAATGGCATCCTGATTTACGAAACTTTTGCGCTGGGAAATGAGCAGTTTGGCAAGCCGTCGAATCCGGATTTTCTGCTGCGGCACGGCGAATTGCTCGAGATCGCTCACGAGCACGATTTGCAGGTAGTTGCCTATGAAGACGGCTATGTCAACGATCCCAAGCCAGCCATGGTGCAAAGAATATGTGCGATCAAGAGTCGACTCAGACCGACGCCGGAAAATCTTCGTTTAATTTGATCTTCATTCGGCGCAAGACTGCACCATACAAGCGGACGATCCGCTACAATCCAATAATCTCAAATTTTTCGTTCACACTATTATGATTCAGGGCAGCATAGTCGCAATCGTTACTCCCATGCACGCGGACGGTACACTCGATTTGCCGGGTTTGCGCAAATTGATCGATTGGCATATCGCCGAAGGCACCGATGGCATCGTGATCGTCGGTACCACTGGTGAATCGCCGACCGTTTCGGTTGATGAACATTGCGAACTGATCCGCGTCGCGGTCGAGCATACGGCCAAACGCATTCCGATTATCGCCGGTACCGGTGGCAACTCCACTTCGGAAGCGATCGAACTGACCCGGTTTGCCAGGGACGTGGGAGCGGATGCATCGCTGCTGGTTGTCCCTTATTACAACCGTCCGACGCAAGAAGGCATGTATCAGCATTTCAAGAAAATCGTTGAAGCGGTCGATCTGCCAGCGATTCTTTACAATGTGCCGGGCCGTACCGTGGCCGATATGTCGAATGAAACCATCCTGCGCCTGGCGCAGATTCCCGGCGTCATTGGCGTCAAGGATGCGACCGGCAATATCAGCCGCGGCATTGAGCTGATGCGTTCACGGCCCAAAGGTTTTGCCGTTTATTCCGGCGACGATGCTACTGCCATGGCCTTGATGTTGTGCGGTGCGAACGGCAATATTTCGGTGACTGCGAACATCGCGCCACGTGGCATGCATCAATTATGCGACGCGGCGATAAATCAGCGCGTCGCTGAGGCGATTGCTATTAACAATAAACTCGTCCCTTTGCATAACAAACTGTTCATCGAGCCGAATCCGGTGCCATTGAAATGGGCGATGGCAGAAATCGGCCTGATTCCATCCGGCATGCGCCTGCCTATCGTGCCGCTGGCAGCGGAATACCACGATGTCGTACGGGCGGCGATGCGCGAATCGGGTGTATTACAATAAGCTCCGATTTAACGGAAGCCCTGATACTGGCCGCTGAACAGAATTTTTAAGTATTTTTACATTATTACTCGGAAGATTTCTTACATGGCTCAAAGCAGCTTCGCAAAACGTGGAATGATTTACGTGTTCGCGCTCACCGGCCTGGCTGGATGCAGCTCCATCAATTCAATGTTGGAACCGGAACGCATCGATTACAAAAGCGAGGTGAAGAAGACGCCTACGCTTGAAGTGCCGCCTGATCTCACACAGCTGCAACGCGAAAATCGCTATGCGCTGCCGGATTCAAATCGTGGTACGGCAACAGCATCTGCGTATAACCAGCAACAAACTACGCGTCCAGCCGAGCAGGCTGCAACGGTCGCACCTAAGGCATTGTCAGACGTACGCGTAGAGCGCGATGGTTCACAGCGCTGGCTGGTCGTTAATCAGACTCCTGAAGCATTGTGGCCGCAGCTCAAGGATTTCTGGCAAGACAATGGTTTCCTGATTAGTCTGGATGCCCCGCAAACCGGTGTGATGGAAACGGACTGGGCTGAAAATCGCGCGAAGATTCCGCAGGATTTCATCCGCAATTCACTCGGCAAGATTTTCGATTCGCTGTATTCAACCGGCGAACGGGACAAATTCCGCACGCGACTGGAACGCCGCGGTGATGGTGCAACCGAGGTTTATGTCAGCCATCGCGGTGCTGAAGAAGTACTGACAGGCTCGGACAAGGAAACCACAGTCTGGACCGCACGTGCTTCCGACCCGGATCTGGAGGCTGAATTCCTGTCGCGCATGATGGTGCAACTCGGTGTCGAGGGGACGCGTGCCAAAGCGGCTGTTGCAAATGTCGTGGCACAATCATCACGTGCCAAACTGGTCAAGAATGCTGCAGGCAGCTATGTGCAGGTAGAGGAAAGTTTCGACCGTGCGTGGCGTCGTGTCGGCCTGGCATTGGATCGTGTCGGCTTTACCGTCGAAGATCGTGACCGCACGGAAGGTTTGTATTTCGTGCGTTACGTCGATCAGGGTGATGATGCAAAAACTACCGAGAAAAAAGGCTTTTTCGGCAATTTGTTCACCTTCGGTTCCAAGGCTGAGAAAGACAAGACAGCTGCCAAGTATCGCGTGTCCGTCAAGGGGAATGGCGACTCCAGCAGAATTTCCGTGTTGAATAACGAAGGCACACCGGAAGTTTCTCAAACAGGTGAAAAGATTCTTACTTTGTTGAATGAGCAATTGAAATAAGGTTTGTGCATGGATGCGACTGACGAGGTTTGGACTTGAAATTTGCCAGCCTCGGCAGTGGCAGTGAAGGAAACGCCTTACTCATTTCTACCCAATCTGGCGCGACACATACGACTGTCATGCTGGATTGCGGCTTCGGTATTCGGGAAACCTAGCGACGTCTGGCAAGATTGCAGATGCTGCCTGGGGACCTTGCCGGCATTATTGTCACTCACGAACATCAAGACCATGCAGGCGGTGTATTCAAGTTTGCACGTCGCCATCGTCTTCCGGTCTGGCTTACTTTTGGCACTTATCAGGCAATCCGGGCTCAGTGCGATGATGTTGTTTTTCATTTCTGTCGCGATGGTGAAGCATTTGCCATAGAAGATCTGCAGCTTTTGCCGTACACCGTTCCGCATGATGCGCGCGAGCCGGTGCAGTATGTTGTCAACAATGGCGTCTTGAAGCTGGGCGTTCTGACCGATGCCGGCCATGCAACGCCGCATCTGATTAGTGCTTTGGGTGCTTGCGATGGCTTACTGCTGGAATGTAATCACGATAGGCAGATGCTCAGCAACTCCGCATATCCGGCTTCGCTCAAGCAGCGGATTGGCGGCGATTATGGTCATCTGTCTAATCAGACGGCGAGTGAAATATTGCATGCGCTGGATAAATCCCGACTGAAACGTGTAGTCGGTGCACACCTGAGTCTCAAGAACAATACTTCAGAACTTGCGCGCGCTGCACTTGCCAGCGTAATGGAAGAGCGGGTAGAAGTGACAATTGCGTGCCAGGAAGATGGTTTTGACTGGGTGGGTCTGGCGCGTTCAGCGATGAATTGAAAATATGCAGACATAAAAAAAGCCGACCTGATGGTCGGCTTTTTCATTCAGAAATAATCTGAATTATTTCGCTGCTGGAGCTTCTTCAGCGGCTGGTGCTGCTGGCGCTTCAGTTGCTGGTGTTTCAACTGCAGGAGCTGCTGGAGCTTCTGCAGCCGGTGCCGCTGGCGCTTCGGCTGCTGGTGCTGGAGCTGCAACTTCAGCTTCAACTGCAGGAGCGACAGGAGCTTCTTCTTTTTTGCTGCAAGCGGTCAAAGCAATAGCCAACAGGGATGCGATCAGCAAGGATTTTGTCATGATTATCTTTCAATAAAGAGTCAGGGTTGATAGTGATTTGCGATGAATAATTACCGGTAATTATCGCTCTATAGGCGCTTCGTATGTATTTCGAACCATAATGCTGCGGTGCGATGAAACGAAACCTTCCTAACCGATAATTATAGCTCTTCTTTTTGCTTATGGTACAACACTTTTATATTTTGGTAAGTATGAGGTTTGTATGATGTTTTATAGAAAATATCAAGAATTCATGCACGCATGACGCCGCACTGAATACTTCCGTTAATTTCGCTCTTTTACCGTTATTGTAAAGAGAGCCAGCCATCCTGATGCCAAGTGTGCAAGGCCTCGATCACATCCGGCGATGCCGTTGCAAGTCGTGCGGCGGACAAGCTGCGTTCATTGGCCAAAACTTGCAGGATGGCTAAATCCTGCGCGCCGACCTCGAATGAAGTGCCATTAATGAAGATGTAATTGTCGCAGTGCAACATTTGTGTTTTGCGTGAAAGTTTGATGCCATTTTTTCTGGCTTTTTGTGCAAAACGGATGGCGGTCAATATCGGTTCAGGTGCATCGAAATAGATTTGTGCCTTGGGTTCGGATAAATACTCGCCTAAAAAGAGTGCGATATCCTCTGGCGTGAAACGCATCTTGTTCAGTTCCGAAGTCACGCACGTTAGCATCGTACGACTGATTTCCGCTCGCTGCCTGGGGGCTTTCAAATCAGGGTCGGCATAACGTCCCGGTAAATCGATGGAATCGATCATCGACTCCAGGAATGCTTCCCCCAATTCCTGATAGGACGGCGCACGGAAGCCTATCGAATAGGTCATGCATTCATCCATGGCGACGCCTTCATGTGCGTATTGCGGTGGCAGGTAGAGCATGTCGCCGGGCGCGAGGATGAATTCCTGCTCGGCTTGAAAATTCTTCAGTATCTTCAAGGGCATTCCATCGACCAATGTCAGATCGGTTTGCGCGCTGATGCGCCAGCGTCTATGGCCGTGCGCCTGCAATAGAAAGACATCGTAGGAATCGAAGTGTGCGCCGACGCCGCCGGTTTCAGTCGCATAGCTGATCATCAGATCGTCGAGACGTGCATCCGGCACAAAATCAAACTGCCGCATCAATGCGTCCACTGTATCGTCGTGCAGATTAACGCCTTGCACCAGCAAGGTCCAGTTTTTCTGTTTGAGTGGCGGAACCTGCTCAAAAGGGCCGCTGTCCATCTTCCATTGATTTTTATGCTGTGTAATCAGACGTGATTCCACCTCATCGTTCTTGACCAGGTCAAACAGTTCTTCGCGTGACAGCAAGGCTTGAAAGCCGGGAATGGCCTGACGAATAATCAAGGGTTTCTTGTGCCAGTAATCGCGCAGGAATTCTGCGGCGGTGATGCCGCCTAAAAGAGTCAGTTTTTTCATGGCGTCATTATATATTGCCCACTAGTTTGTACAGGGTGGATGCGGCGTATTCATGGAATACCCCGGCGGGTATAATGGCGGCTACATAAAATGAAAGGAGCATCATGAAGATTGCCAAAAATACGGTCGTGACCGTGGATTACAAATTGTCGGACGCGCAAGGCGATTTGATTGAAGATAGCCGTGACCCTATGGTCTACCTGCATGGTGGCTATGAAAATACGCTGCCGAAAATTGAAGAAACGCTGGATGGCAAGGAAGTCGGCTTTGAAGACACCATTCAGGTTGAACCACATGATGCCTTTGGCGATTACGATCCTGATCTGGTCAAGATCGAGCCACGCGGTCGTCTGCCGACACCGCTGGAAGTAGGCATGCAGTTTGAAGGTTCGCCGGAAACCGAAGATGAAGATGAGCAGCCGCTGATTTTCACCGTCACTGATATTGCCGATGATAAAGTGGTGCTGGATGGTAATCATCCATTGGCCGGCATGGCCTTGCGCTTTACATTGAAAGTGACCGATGTACGTGCAGCGACGGAAGAAGAAATTGCACATGAACACGTGCACGGTGCGCATGGCCATCATCATGGAGCAGACGATGATGAAGGCGAAGAGGGCGATCACTTTCGCACGCATCCGATACACTGATAATGTGCGGTACGGTTCGCTGTCCATGCACAGCGACTGTAAATAAAAAAAGGATGCGTTAAACGCATCCTTTTTTTATTTACAGTACTCGCAACAGGGCGTGAATTTCCTGCGATCCCTATCGCTGTACAGTCTGTACGGATAATGCAGGGTTAATCGCCCTGAATAATTGCGGTACTGCAGTGTCAACCGAGATTTTGCGCCATGGCGCGTCGGTGCGGAAGGTGCCTATATTGCCATGCCAGTCGATGTTTCTGGGGGCGGATATCTGCTGCGCATCCTGATCGCTGTGAATAATCAGAATCCGACCTTGAAACTTTGCAGCAAACGTCATGATCTGACGTCGGATCTTGGCATATCCCTCACGTTTGTTATCGGATGAGAAAAACGATGAGTGTTCTGCCGGCACAAACGGATTGCCATCGCAAAACAGCACGATACCATCCAGTTTGCCGATTTTTGCCGTCAGGAAAAGCCGTTTCAGCCAGTCTGTGTTGGCAATCTGCCGATCTTCAAATTCGCTGTTGCGACCAGCCGCATTCAAATAATTATTATTGTTGGATGGCAGATTAAGGGTTGCAAACATTACGTCATTGATGCGCCAGCGCATATTCTCGCCATACATGCGGAATTGTGGCATCGCCGATTGACGAATCAGCGGAATTTTGCTGTCGCCCAGTGAAAATTCGTCTGTGAAGAACAGATCGCGCAAACGGCTCATGCGTTCGGTCGCAATGGAGCGATTTTTCGTGTTGACGCATTGCGTCCAATCACTGGCGGTGACGGAAACGATCAAGCCGTTCTTTGCACTATCCAGCAAGGCGAGGCGATTTTTGTAGACGGTATCGGTACAGGGCTCATCGGCGGCCTTGATGCCGTTGGCTACGACGAATGCCAGATTGTCAGTATCGCTTTCGGCAATCGCATTGCGTACCGTGGCTTCATCGGTCGTCGCCTTGAGCTGTTTTGCAATGACACCAAAGCTGAATGGGCTTGCCGGCGTGCCATGCGCCCATGCTGCTTGCAGCAGCACGATGCATGTCACGCAACGGAAAACGAATGACCTCATTTTGTCTTGTGCTGATTGCTCAGTTCCTTGAGTCTGTAAAGCGCATCCAGCGCATCGCGCGGCGAGAGCGCGTCCGGATTGATGTCCTCCAGTGCTTCGTCCAGCGCCGATGGCTGCGTTATCACGTCGCCTACCTCGGCTGTCGCCGCGTGAGCAGGATCGGCAAACAGATCGAACTGTGGTGTTGCCTGCATCGAATTCGCTTCCAGCGTTGCCAGATGTTTGCGCGCGGCCCGGATCACGGCTTGCGGTACACCGGCCAGTTGCGCAACCTGCAGGCCATAACTTTGCGACGCAGGTCCGGCCTGTACGGCGTGCAGAAACACGATGCTGTCCTTGTGTTCCACTGCTGACAAATGCACGTTGGCAGCAGAAGGATGGACATCGGGCAACTGCGTCAGTTCAAAATAATGGGTGGCGAACAAGGTAAAGCTTCTGGTGGTATCGATCAAATGTCTGGCGATGGCCCAAGCCAGTGCCAGGCCGTCAAAGGTGGAAGTGCCGCGCCCGACTTCATCCATTAACACCAGTGAATTTTCCGTTGCGCCATTGAGGATGGCCGCCGATTCCGTCATTTCGACCATGAAGGTCGAGCGGCCACCGGCCAGATCGTCGGCAGCGCCTATGCGTGTGAAGATGCGATCGATCGGGCCTATGGTGGCGCTGGCGGCCGGTACAAAACTGCCGACATAGGCCAGCAGGGTAATGAGTGCGACCTGTCGCATATAGGTCGATTTACCACCCATATTGGGGCCGGTGATCAATAGCAGGCGGGACTCATTGTTCAGCAGGCAATCGTTGGCAATAAAGCGTTCGATGTGGTTTTCGACTACGGGATGGCGGCCCTGTTCGATTGCGATCGTCGGTTCGGCAACCAGTTGCGGTGCGCACCAGTTGTATCGCAATGCGTGCTCGGCGAGTGCGACCAGCGTATCGAGTTGTGCCAGCGCATGCGCAACGTTTTGCAGTGTGCCGATATGCTGCGCCATTTGCTGCAGCACCTGCTCGTACAGATATTTTTCCCGCGCCAGCGCACGCTCCTGCGCCGACAGGGCCTTGTCTTCAAAGGTTTTCAATTCCGGCGTGATGTAGCGTTCGGCATTTTTCAGCGTCTGGCGACGGCGATAATCGTCCGGCACCTTATCGGTCTGGCCGTGTGTGACTTCGATATAGAAGCCGTGCACTTTGTTGTATTCGACGCGCAGATTATTGATGCCGGTGCGCGCACGTTCGCGTGTCTCCAGGTCCACCAGGAATTGTCCGGCGTTTTCCGATAGCCCGCGCAACTCATCCAGTTCTGCATCGAAACCGCGCGCAATCACGCCACCGTCGCGTACCATGGCGGCCGGTTCCAGCGCAATCGCGCGCTCTACCAGGTCCAGGCATTCGCTCGGCGTGGCGAGCGCATCGTGTATGGCTTTCAGTAGCGGTGCATCGGCATCCTGGTTGCACATCGAAACATAAGCGCGTAGCGAAGGCAGTTGTTGCAAGCCGCCGCGCATGCCGGCCAGATCGCGTGGGCGCGCAGATTGCAGTGCTATACGGGTGGCGATGCGTTCCACATCCGGCACCGAGCCCAGAGTCGAAGCAAGTCCGGTGCAGGCATCGGTGCGCATCAGCGCATTGATCGCCGCATGACGTGCGCGTGCTACTGCCTGATCACGCCGCGCATGATGCAGCCAGTGCCGCAGCAGGCGTGATCCCATCGCCGTGCGGCAGTGATCCAGCAACGAAAACAGCGTAGCGGAATTATTGTCCTGAGCACGTATGGTTTCGGTCAACTCCAGATTGCGGCGAGTGGCCGCATCGAGACCGATGAATTCGTTTTCGGTTTCTACCGTGAGCGTGCGCACATGTTGCAGGCCTTTGCCTTGCGTCGCTTGTGCATAACGCAGCAAGGCGCCGGCAGCACCGATGGCGGCACTCAGGTGCTCGGCGCCGAAGCCGGTGAGGGTGGAAACTTTGAGTTGTTCATGCAAAGCCGTGCTGCCGTGCGCGACATCGAAATGCCAGTCCGGAACGGTGGTGTTTTTTGCCAATGCATAATCGGAGTCCGGCCCGTCTATATTGCCCGGCAAGAGAACCTCGGCGGGTGCAATGCGTTCCAGTTCCTGCTTGAGGCGGGTCGCTGCATTCTGGGCATCAGTGGAAAATTCCATCAACTTCAATGCACCGCTCGCCATCGATAGCCATGCCAGACCTACCGTGACCGTCTTGCGCTGCGTCGTGCTGTACAGCGCGAGCAGCGGCTGTTCGGATTTCTCCGGCAGTAAATCCGAATCACTTAGCGTGCCCGGTGTAATCACGCGCAATACCTTGCGTTCCACCGGCCCCTTGCTGGTAGCCGGATCGCCTATTTGTTCGCACAGTGCGATCGACTCACCCAGCTTGACCAGCTTGGACAGATATTGGTCGACGGCGTGGAAAGGCACGCCAGCCATTTTGATAGGATTGCCGTTGGAAGTGCCACGTTGCGTCAACGTGATGCCGAGCAGACGCGAGGCTTTTTCCGCATCCTCGAAAAACACTTCGTAGAAGTCGCCCATCCGATAAAACAGTAGTGTCTCCGGGTGTTCAGCCTTGATGCGCAAATATTGCTGCATCATCGGTGTGTGCTTTTCGTTGGCTGAAACAGGGCTGGCTTTAGTGCTTACCGACGACATAGTGGATTCCAAAGTTTCTTTCAGCGATTTTGTTCTGGTATTTCAAGCAATGCAGCTTGAAATATGCAGGGCAAAAACAAAGATGCCATTGTATTCGACGAGATCGATTTTGTTGGGTGCTGCGATTAAAACCTTGCATGCCTATCATGCTGCGTCTGCGTCACGGGGACGCAGACGCAGCAGTTTATCGACCTCTGCCGCCTGAGCGATGCGGAGCGGCCGGACGCGCATTGGCGTTGCCGCCGAAGTTGCGCGCCTGACCATTCGGACCGCCCGGTTTGGCGGATTTCGCCGGGGCATTGCCACGACCTTGTTGTGGTCTGCGGCCGGGAGCGTCGTTACTGCGACGTTGGATTGCTTGCGGCTTGGCATTCAAATCAGGCTCGAACCCCGGGATGACTTCCGATACCAATTTACGTTTGATCAGTTTTTCGATATCTTTCAGCATCTCGAGCTCATCGACGCAAACGAGTGATACGGCTTCACCGGTTGCGCCTGCGCGACCGGTACGGCCAATGCGATGCACATAATCTTCCGGGACGTTAGGCAAGTCGTAGTTGACGACATGCGGCAGTTGATCGATGTCGATACCGCGCGCGGCGATATCGGTGGCGACCAGCACCTGCAGGCTGCCATCCTTGAATTCGCTCAGTGCGCGTGTGCGTGCCGACTGGCTCTTGTTGCCGTGGATCGCCATGCCGCTGATACCGTCTTTTTCCAGTTGCTCGACCAGTTTGTTGGCGCCGTGTTTGGTACGGGTAAAGACCAGTACTTGCGACCAGTTATTGGTCTTGATCAGATGCGCGAGCATGGGATGTTTTTTGTCGCGATCCACAGGATGGATTTTTTGCTCGATGACTTCAACCGTTGAATTTCGGCGCGCTACTTCAATGACTTCAGGTGCATTCAACAAGCCTTCTGCGAGTGCCTTGATCTCATTGGAGAAGGTTGCCGAGAACAGCAGATTCTGGCGATTCTTCGGTAATACCGCGAGTACGCGGCGAATGTCCTTGATGAAGCCCATGTCGAGCATGCGGTCGGCTTCGTCGAGAACCAGGATTTCCACCTTGCTCAGGTTGACGGTGCCTTGCTGCATATGGTCCAGCAAGCGGCCGGGCGTAGCGACCAGAATATCGACACCGTGCTTCAACAGTTTGATTTGCGGATTGATGCCGACGCCGCCGAAGATCACGGCGGACGACAGGTTCAGGTATTTGCCGTAGGTACGTACGCTTTCTTCGACTTGCGCCGCCAGTTCGCGTGTGGGTGTCAGCACCAGTGCGCGGATAGGCCGTGCGGCAGTCGCCGATGCATGCGGCGTACCGCTGGTGACAAGGCGATGCAGGATGGGCAGCGTAAAACCGGCAGTTTTTCCGGTGCCGGTTTGTGCGCCGGCCAGCAGGTCGCCGCCGGCAAGTACGGCCGGGATCGCTTGTGCCTGAATCGGGGTAGGGGTGGTGTAACCGGTTTCGGTAACGGCGCGCAAAATTCCATCGGCGAGGCCGAGGTCAGAAAAGGACATGAAAACTCAATAGAAAATTATCGGCCTGTCGCCTCAGTAGGCGCCAGTCGCAGGCAAACGGGATTGGAATGCGGAAGTCGTGAGACAGCGGCAAGGTGACTGGAGAGATGCCGCGTGGAGTGAGTATAACAGCAGTGAGTGCTAGCCGGGGAACAGTCGCCGGCTAGCGGATGATTTGCCTATTTTGAAAACGGGCTCAGCAGCGACACCATTTGTGCGAATACTTTCGGCGTGCCGGCCAGTACATCGCCCTTGTACAGATAGTCGGATTCACCTTCAAAGGTACCCATGATGCCGCCGGATTCGGTAATCAGCAGCGAGCCGGCTGCCATATCCCACGGTTGCAAACCTTTTTCAAAGAAACCGTCGAGACGGCCGCAGGCAACATATGCCAGATCGAGTGCAGCAGAGCCCGGACGACGCAGGCCGGCGCAGCTTTGCGTCATGATCTTGAACATTTTCAGGTATTCATCGATGTTGTCGGTGGAGCGATACGGGAAACCGGTGCCGATCAATGCATCAGCAATCTTGTCGCGTTTGGTGACGCGGATCCGCTTTTCATTCAAATATGCTCCTGCACCCTTGGTTGCGGTGAACAAGTCATTGCGGGTTGGATCGTAGACCACGGCTTGCGTGATCTGGCCGCGTTGTTGCAAGGCGATCGAGACGCAGTATTGCGGAAAGCCGTGAATGAAGTTGGTGGTGCCGTCGAGCGGATCGA
>DGBN01000062.1:0-15877 GCA_002384815.1 Oxalobacteraceae bacterium UBA4003
CGCAGCAGTGCAGACACATCGAGAATCAGGGAGACGCCGCCATCGCCGAGTATGGTCGCGCCGGAGATACCCGCAACCTTGCGGAAATTCGACTCAAGGTTTTTCACGACGACCTGCTGTTGCCCTACCAGGTTGTCGACCAGCAAGGCCGCTTTTTTGCCTTCGGATTCAAGGATGACAAGAATGCCCTGCGCAGGATCGCTATAGCGCGGTTCAATGGCAAAGATCTGATAGAGCGGGATCAGTGGCAGGTACTCTTCCCGCACCTTGACCACTTTGCCCTGGCCTGCGATTTCCTTGACGTCGACAGCAGCGGGCTGCAACGACTCGATGACGTAGCCCAACGGCAGGATGTAAACCTCTTCGCCCACCTTGACCGACATGCCATCCAGGATCGCCAGTGTCAGCGGCAGTGAAATGGCGATGGTGGTCCCGGTCCCGGTGACCGAACGGATTTCGACCGTGCCGCCCATCGCTGCAATATTGCGCTTGACCACATCCATGCCGACGCCACGACCGGAAACGTCCGTCACCATTTCTGCGGTAGAGAATCCCGGTGCAAAAATCAGTTGCCAGACGTCCGCATCCTGCATCTCGTCCGATACTTCCATGCCCTGCTGTCTGGCCTTGGCAAGGATTCTTTCGCGATTCAAACCGCCACCGTCGTCGCTGACTTCAATAATGATGTTGCCGCCCTGATGGCTGGCAGAAAGCGAAAGCTGCCCGGCCGGCGTCTTGCCGGCGGCGGCTCTTGCCTCCGGCATTTCTATGCCGTGATCAACGCTGTTGCGCACCAGATGTGTCAGGGGATCGACGATACGTTCGATCAAACCCTTGTCCAGTTCTGTTGCAGCACCTTGCGTGACGAATTCGATTTTCTTGCCCAGCTTGCCGGCAAGATCGCGCACCATGCGCGGGAAACGGGAAAACACATAATCCATCGGCATCATGCGTATCGACATCACTGCTTCCTGCAGATCGCGCGTATTGCGCGTCAATTGCGACACGCTGTTCAACAGCCGCTCATGCAGCATCGGATCGAGTGAATCCGTGCGTTGCTCTATCATTGCCTGCGTGATCACCAATTCACCGACCAGATTGATCAGTTGATCCACTTTTTCGATACCGACACGTATTGACGACGATTCGGCGCTGTTCGTCATTTTGTCGACATCGCGTTTGGTCGCAGGTTTTTTATCAGTTGCAGCCGCGTGGTGATGGGCCTCGCCCTCATCATCCTCGATGTCCGTCGCCTTGTGTGCGACCGCAGGAGCAGGTTCAAGCGGTACGAAGGGAGCGAAAAAACCGTAGCCCTGCGCATTTTCCTTTTCCTTCAGGGCGGTTTCACCGGCGATCACCGAATGCAGCGGCTCGAAAAAGCCGTACCCCTGCTGCGCCTCGGCATGGCTGCGTTCATCAATGGATTGGCTGCCGGGTGCAAATTCTTCCGTGATTTTCAGATCATTCGGGTCGAGGATGAAAGAGCAGATGGCGATAATATCGTCCGCTCCTTCATGCGTGCTCAATGTAAACACCGGCCGCTGATCAGGCAAGACATCCCGGCTGATCTCACCCAGCAAACCGAGCTCTGCTGCGAGCGCCTCCACGTCGCGCGGCGGCACTTGTGGCAACTCAATACGGAAACGACGATCAGTACGTGCAACAACTGCGCCGATATTGGCAATTGGTGCAACAGCCGCAGCAGCTGGAGCCGCATCGTCCTGCGACAGCGCTTCCAGCATCAGACGTACTTCGGTTACCGCATCCAGATCGACAGGCGTGTGCAGACGATGGCCATCGAGCTGCATTTTTAAAATATCCTTTGCCGACAGAAACGCATCCACATGTTCTGGTTTCAGCGCCATCTCGCCTTTGCGTATGCGATCCAGCAGGGTTTCCAGCACGTGCGTCACTTCGGTCAAATCGGTAATGCCAAACGTGGCCGCGCCACCCTTGATTGAGTGGGCAGCGCGAAAAATTGCGTTCAGATCCTCTTCATCCGGAGAGGAAACATCAACCGCCAGCAGCAATTTTTCCATCTCAGCCAGCAGTTCTTCGGTTTCATCGAAAAACACCTGGAAGAACTGACTCATATCGATGGTCATTATTCCACTCCGTTGTCTATGCTCTGGATGATGCTCTTGCTCATCGCGCGATCAACCTATGACTTTTTTCACTACTTCGGTCAGACGTTGCGGATCAAACGGCTTGACCAGCCAACCGTTTGCTCCTGCCGCCCGCCCCTTGGCTTTCATTTCATCGCTGGATTCCGTGGTCAGAACCAGAATGGGCACCTTTTGATAGGTTGGCAATGCACGCAGTGCACGAATCAGCGAAAAGCCATCCATGCGCGGCATGTTTTGATCAGTCAGAACGAGATCGAAAACCTGCGTTTGCGCCTTTTCCAGACCATCCTGTCCATCCACTGCTTCGGTTACCTGATAACCGGCAGCGCGCAAACTGAATACCACCATCTGCCGCAATGAACCAGAATCGTCGACTGCCAATATTGTTTTAGTCATTTCCACTCCCTGCAAATACACATTTCCGGCTGTTAAATCTGCCAGGCCAAAGTTTTGCTGCTTATTCAAAACAAATCAATTTCGCCGCTTTCCATATGAGTCTGGCGTACAGCCTTCCATAATTCCTTTTCCAGCTCAACACTTTGCGCCTTCAACCTTGCATTGACCTCGCTCAGCGCCGCATGCATCTGTTCGCCATTTCCGTCAGCCGGAATTGCGTTGCCATTTGTTCCCAGCACTTCCAGCACGTCGCGCAATCCAACCACCCGACGTACAGTGCGATTGATCAATTGCGTCGTCATATCCTGAAACTGCAAACCGGTCACTGCGGCATTCACGTGCTGATCGATTTGCGCCGCTTGTTCGCGCAAATCCAGCATCGCATCCGGTGTCACGGCAGTACCTGCCAGCAAGGCATCGACTATCTGCTGTTGTGCAGTAACAGTCGCATGAATCGCCATGAAACTGGCACTCAACTTTTCGATTGCCTCGCTGAGCAGAATATTGGTCTGCACAAGATCAGTTTCGATCTCGGTCAAATGCTGACCGCCATGCTCGGACAGACCTGATAGCAGATGCCTTACCTGTCCAGCCAACGAAATCTCTATTGTCATGAAAGTACCCGCTCTTTGTTTTCAGTTACGGCAAATTCTGCTTCATTTTTGCGCGCCGGCGGGCGTTGCTGCAACTGGTACGGGCGGAACTGCAACAGGTGGATTAATACCATTCTCCACCGTCTGTTTTGCTGTCGCCTCACTCACCACATCCAGCGTCCGGTTTTCCTTGGTAATGGAGTCTTCCGTTTTCTTGTTCATGACGATAATACTGATACGGCGATTGACCGGATTGAACGGATCCTTTGGATCGAACAGCACGGCGGAAGACAGACCGACAACACGCAGCATTTTCGATTCCTCCATACCGCCGGCGATCAACTCGCGACGCGACGCATTGGCCCGATCGGATGAAAGCTCCCAATTGCTGTAACTTTTTTCGCCGCTCGAATACGGCGTGGCATCAGTATGACCGGACAGGCTGATGCGATTCGGAATATCGTTGAGCGTCTTGGCAATTTCATGCAGAATGACTTTGGTATAAGGCTGCAAGTCGGCTTTCGACAAGGCGAACATCGGGCGGTTTTTTTCATCCACAATCTGAATGCGCAAACCTTCCGAAGTTATATCCAGCAATAGCTGATTTTTGTATTGCCGCAGGCTGGGTATCGAATCGATCGCCTCTTCGATGCGTTCCTTCAGGGATTTGAGACGGTTCATTTCCTGCCGCTCCAACTCTTCCTCGGCAGCTTTCAGATTGAAGCTTTTGGTGGGAGTAAGGTTTTCACCTTTTTGCTGCTGACCATCGATGCGGGTCATATCCTTGCCACCACCCTTGATGACGCTGGTGGCGTCGCCGCTGCCCGAACCGCCTGCCATCGCTACCTTCAGCGGGGTACTGAAATAGTCGGCAATCCCTTGCAGATTGCCCTTGGTAGTCGAACCCAGCAACCACATCAGCAGGAAGAACGCCATCATTGCGGTGACAAAATCCGCGTAAGCGATTTTCCAGGCGCCGCCATGATGGCCGCCTCCCGATTTTTTAATACGCTTTACGATAATGGGACGGAGTCCTTCGTCAGCCATGTCAGTCTCCGTTAGGGTGTTTCTGTTGTATCTATATTGTCAGGACGGAGAATTGCATTATTTCGACTTCGACTGCCTGATATGATCTTCCAGCTCGCTGAAAGAAGGGCGTTCAGTCGAAAATAATACCTTGCGGCCAAACTCGACTGCGAGCGCAGGCGCGTAGCCATTCAAGCTCGCCAGCAAAGTCACTTTTATGCATTGAAACACTTTGGATGACTCGTGCAGTTTTTGTTCCAGCGTGCTTGAAAGCGGCGAGACAAAACCGTAAGACAGCAGAATACCGAGGAAGGTACCGACCAGCGCATTGGCAATCAAAATACCAAGCTCTGCCGGCGGCAAGCCAACCGATGCCATCGTATGCACCACGCCCATGACTGCTGCGACGATACCAAATGCCGGCAAAGCATCCCCTATCCTGGCGATGCAATGCACAGGAATCTCACCTTCGGCATGATGCGTATCAATTTCATTGTCCATCAGGTTTTCAATCTGAAACGCATCCATATTGCCCGACACCATCAGGCGCAGATAATCAGTAATAAACTCGATAATATGGTGATCCGCCAGTACAGCAGGATATTTGGTAAAAATCGCACTTTCTTCAGGGCCATCGATGTCGCCTTCGATCGACATCAACCCTTCCTTACGAACCTTGGTCAATATCTCGAACAAAAGCGTCATCAGTTCCATATACAGGCCTTTTGTATATTTGGAACCTTTGAGAACGCTAGGCAAGGCCTTCAGAGTCGCCTTGATTGCCTTGCTGTTATTACCGACAAAAAATGCACCAACTGCGGCGCCACCAATCATCAATAATTCGACAGGCTGAAGCAGCGAAGCCAAATGTCCGCCAGCAAGCGCAAATCCGCCAAAAACAGATGCAAGGACAGCAATATATCCGATGATAACTAACAAACTGCGCTCCGATTCTGGATTTAGAATGCCATTATTGCCTTAACAATTGCCAATATGCAACCGTGATGACGCCGCGTTTGCCCGGATCGCACGACAAACGATGTAATGCACCACGCAACACGCACGCTATATCAGCCGCTCAATATAACTTTCAACGGCTTGAATTACCGGAACTTGAGTTGCATCGCATGCGCAAAACACGAATAAATCTACATCCGCCAGCAATAAATACGCGGCTGATTAACTAGCGACGAAACGACCATAGTCGGTACGGCATCAGGGATAGGGAATTCATAACTGAGCAGGAGTGTCCCCGCGCGCATTTCAGCACGCGCTTTTTCCCACAAGGCCGGCATCGCTACTGGCGACAGATAGGCAAACACCACATCGTAGGCGGCAAAATCAAGATGACCGTAATCGCCTCGCTTGAAACGCGCCCCGCTACGCGTCAAAAACGCGCGCAGCACGCTCACCAGCCATGGCAGCGGTGCGATTTCGATACCGGAAAACTCACTGTCCGGTCTGCGCTCCGCCAGATTCAAAGTCAAACCGCCCAGGCCGCTGCCGATATCGACAAAGCGGATTGCCCGCTCCTGCGGCAACAATTCCGCCACCGCTTGCCAGGTTGCTGTTCCGGATGGGTAAAAAGGAACCTGCGTACGAAAGGTTGTCCAGTATAGAAACAGCAGCACGAGGAAACCCAGCATGAACAGCGTGGGCGGCAATTGCAGCCACAACGCAAACAGGAGAACAAGGGGGAAAAACAGCTGTATCGCCAGCCACCAGGATGCGAGTTTGCGCCAATAGGAAAAACCGGCCGCAAGCAAGCCCTGAAAAAACGCAGCCAGCCAGAGATTGATCGACATGCCGAAGAACGCCGCCAGACTGCGGGCAATCAGCAATACAAGGAAAAAAGAAAGGATTTGAAAAAAAAGAGCCTGCACGGCAGGCAAGTGGAAGACAGATTCAGGCGACGCCAGCTTTGCGCCGGAGCGCCGCACACTCTTCACTCAGACACTCTTTCCAGAAAAGCTTCAATTCGATCACGCAACCAGCAGATTTGCATCCATCTTGGCACGCTTGGTTTTACCCGCTCTGGACGGCATGTGGCACAAGCCGCAAGTGTAATTTGCATTCAGATCCAGGCGGTGCACGACAAAGTGACCATTGCATTCACTGCAACATGCCGTTTCCAGCATTTTACTATCGAAAAACCGCACCAGGGTCCAGGCACGCGTCAAAGACAGTACCGGCTCGCCATCCTCACCCATATCGACCTGCTCCAGATACAGTTTGTAGGCCTTCATTACGGCCTGAATGCCGGTAATCTGCGCATGCTCAACCAGATATTTATGGATGCCGATGAATAATGAGGAGTGAATATTAGGCTGCCAGGTAATGAACCAGTCGGTCGAAAACGGCAACATGCCTTTTGGCGGTGAAACACCGCGCAATTCCTTGTACAGTTTCAGCAAGCGCTCGCGCGACAATGAAGTTTCCGATTCCAGCAACTGCAGGCGCGCGCCCAGATTGATGAGTTCGATGGCGAGTTGGATTTCCTGTGATTCTGTCACTACACTTTTCTTGGCCATGTCCGCACTCTTTTCTGAAAACTACAACAATATGATGATCAATACTGACTCAGGCTGGAATCAAGCGATTTGCTCAACAGCCTGGCCCGCCATCAGAATCGCAGCATGCGAATGGGCGAGTGAACGATCCTTGTTGTAATTGGTCAGCATGCCGAGAATGGCGCCGTCGTCGAAACGAAAGCGTGCCAGCATCATGTTGGCGCCGGCAAGTTTCAGAATTTGTGCATTGTTCATGCCTTCAATCAAATCAGCGATTTCATTGCTGATACCCAGGCGGAAGATTGCAGTCGCCTTGTCGGCGCGAATCATTTGTTGCGCAAGCATCAGGTAACCAAGATTTGCGTCGCGAATTTCTGCAATGATGTCGTTATTAGTCATGTGAATTCCCTTACCTGTGAATGTCTTTGGCTGCTTATTTTTGTGAGCCAGTGAATGCATTCTGATTCGGGAACCCAATGCCTGGAATAGGCACTAATCGGTATTTTCATACAGAGAAGACGACAACATGCCGGTAGGCGTTTGTCTTACAAACGTCGACCAGCATGCGATACGCCCCACAAGAAATGGAGCGGAGAGTGGCTTGCACATTAGATCCCGGCGTTTTTACCTTGCCTGGATAAATTTACAAAAACCGATGATCAGGAATTCTTTTTGATCTTTTTAAGCAGTAATTTTTACAAAAATTTTCATTTAAGCAGCAGGAAACAAAGCCTTTTCACTGCCTCTTGTATCTTTAACGGCACGCTTTTGCAGAACTTTAGGGTTCAAACAAAATAAATTTAAAAACTTTATGCCTTTATCTGAGTTTGATAACGGCAGGCTTTTCCGGAACTTTAGGGTTCGGATCGAAAATTTCTGATTATTTGCATATTTTCTGTTTCAAGTACTCCGGCCAGCCCGGTTTTGCCAGCGCGGCGCAACATGACAGAACAATACAGCTACCGCATTGGCAACCTGCATCAGGTCCGCCACCTGCCAAACATGTTGAATACGCATTTACACGCCGATACTCCGGACTGTCGCCTGCGCATACGCAGGTTTCAGCATGAGGCGCTCATTCGATGCGTGAACTGCCGATAAAATCTGCTATTGTTAAGCCGGATATTCCATCATCAAGCTAAAGGAGACTCTTATGGATTTGGTAGAAAAATTCGATGCCAAAGGAAAAACAGGAGCGGCCTATCACGTGGAGGTTTACCAAACCCCCGTAGAAACTTCCGATGAAGGAAGTCCGGGTAGCAAAACCTACCAACTGGCAGATGGACGAGCGCTAGACCCCCTGTCCGATGCCAAATTCAAGATTGTGCAGACAGGAGAAAAAATTTATCGCGTCTAAGCCTCAGACACCACTTGGTCTTTAAGCTGACTGATATGCATGGCAAAACCTGCCATGTTGATAGCCCGATGAATTGAAAAAGCCCGCAACATTGCGGGCTTTTTCATATGCAGAAGACAGGCGATGCCTCCTTCCATGTACGCTTCAGAAATACTGTTGCACAATCTCGCCGAATGCCGCTTCTGCAGACATGCCCTGCTTCATCAGTGCGGTAACTTGCTGCGAGTAGGCGCGTATGCCTTCCGGCAGTTTCTGCATATTGTTTTTGAAATATTCATATTTCTGGACATCCAGCAAATCGCCCGCCCTGGCCGCCGCCGTGCCGCCACTGCCGACAACGCGCGTCTTGCGTACGGTGGCGCTGCCTGTCTTGACCATACCAATGCCTGCTATCGTCTGTTCAATTTGCCCCACCGTCAGCATCACGGTGGCATTACCCACAGCAAATTCATGTTCTTCCGTACGCAGCAAATGATGATTGCCGTCGAATGCCATTTTTTTATCGAAGGTATTCACCACTCGATAATTCGGTCGCTGCCCCGGGCCACTCAGGGAAAACTGCACACGCTCACCGTAAGCCTTCATTTGCGTGATCACGCCCTTCAGATAATCCGCTTCCAGCGTATCCATGCTGCCATTCCAGCGCTTGCTTCTTTTCGTATTCAAAATGCCTTGTTCCAGTAAAAGTGACTTGATCCGATCTGAACAAAGAAAAAAGCCCTTGATTTTCATCAAGGGCTTCTAATCTTTTGGAGGAGGCGGTGGGAGTCGAACCCACGATACAGGTTTAAGCCCGTATGCTTCCTTAGCAGGGAAGTGCCTTCGACCACTCGGCCACGCCTCCACATTACTTCAGTAGCGCCAAACTACCCGCTACTGCAAGGTTCAGTATCATAACTTTTCAAACATGTCTGGTCAACCAAACTATGTCATCAAAATATGACTTAATTGTTTTTTTCCAGATCAAAGGTTTTGTGCAATGCGCGCACTGCCAGTTCCATGTACTTCTCGTCAATCAAAACCGAAATCTTGATTTCCGAAGTAGAGATCATCTGGATGTTGATGCCCTCTTCCGACAAGGTGCGGAACATTTGTGATGCGATACCGACATGGCTGCGCATGCCTACGCCGACCACCGACACTTTCGACACCTTGGTGTCGCCCAGAATACTGGCGGCTCCGATATGTGCCTTGACGCTATCGTCGAGTACATCCACGGCCCTGGCGTAATCGGCGCGCGGCACGGTGAAGGTGAAATCCGTCTTGCCCTCAACCGACTGATTTTGAATAATCATGTCGACTTCAATATTTGCGGCAGCGATCGGACCAAGAATCTGGTAAGCGATACCCGGACGATCCGGCACACCCAGAACGGTGATCTTCGCTTCATCGCGACTAAATGCAATACCGGTTATAGCGGCTTGTTCCATCTTTGTATCTTCCTCAAACGAAATCAGGGTGCCGGATTTTGCTTCTTCTTCCAGCGACATCATGGGGTCGGTCAGCGACGACAATACNNTCCACATCGGTGTAAATCAGGCATTCCTTCGCTTCCAGTGCGACCGCAACTGCAACAGCCGACGTATCCGAACCGCCACGTCCCAGCGTGGCGATATTGCCGTCTTCATCCACCCCCTGGAAACCGGTAATGATCACGATACGGCCGGCATCCAGATCCTTCTTCACCTTCACGTCATCGATCGATTGTATGCGTGCCTTGGTAAAAGCGGAATCGGTCTTGATGCCTGCCTGCCAGCCGGTATACGACACGGCTTCCTTACCGATGGAATGCAGCGCCATAGCCAGCAGGGCAACGGACACCTGCTCGCCAGTCGAAGCCAGCATGTCGAGTTCGCGTGGATTCGGATACGGCATCAATTCCTTGGCCAAGCCGATCAAACGATTGGTTTCGCCGGACATGGCCGATGGCACCACCACGATTTGATAACCAGCGTCATGCCATTTGGCGACGCGTCTGGCAACATTCTTGATGCGCTCGGTAGAGCCCATCGATGTGCCGCCGTATTTGTGAACAATTAAAGCCATAAGGAGTGAAAAGCGCGCTTTGAAAAGAGGTAAGCTGGAAAAATCAACCCACAACTTTACAGCCTGCAGCGCAGAATGACAAGTCCGGCAAGGGCTTCCAGCCATTTTCTGCTTATCAAAGTAACCAGAAACAGCAATGAAATTGATTTATGGCGAATCGAACTGCCAGCGCAGTTGAATGCGCGCGCCGGCTTGCGTACTGAAGGAATGGCTATCCATACCGATTCCAGCAGCAAACAGTAATTGCTTCTCTGCAAAAACCAGCGGCAAACGTTCCCGTTCCCATGCCGGGACATCGCCAGCCTGGTAATGATATTTCAAACTTTTGGTGGGACGGTTGGCCGCCAGCTTCAGACGTTCGCCGCCGCTGCGCAACTGGATGAGCAATGTCCGCTCGCGCAACCATTCCGCACTTGCGCCCTGCTCTGCTTCCTCGAAAAACAGCGTACCGCCGAATTCGGCAAACCGCATGGCTGTTGTACCGTCCCAGCGGAATGCCAGCGGTGGTTGCTCCAGCATGGCAGAATCGAGCTTGGGCGTGAGATAGACGCGATCGCGATGTCGACGGATATGGCAATCCGCGTGCGTGACGCATAACTGCGCATCGTGTTTGGCCTCAAGCAATTGCGTGCGCATTTCATTGAGCCAGGAAGTCGAAGGCATGCGTACGCCGCGCAAACCGAACCAGTAACGCAACATGTTATCGATGCGATCTGCGCTGAAATTTTTCAGCTTCGTAATGTCCAGGCATTCGCCATTCAGACAAACCATCAAATCCTGCGCGGCCAGTTCTATCAGCAGGCGTTGCGCCGACTGTGCGTGTTGCGCTGTGCGCGCAAAGCGCTGCTGAAAACCCGGAAAATGTTGCTCCAGTGTCGGCACGACCTGATGACGCAAAGCATTGCGCGCGTAGCGCGGATCAATATTCGACTCATCTTCGACAAAGCAAATGGAATGAGTAGTGACAAATTTTTCCAGATCCGGGCGTGCCACCTGCAGCAGCGGTCGCCCCATCAGCAATGCCTTGTCACCCAGCAAATCCGCTGCATGATTGACGCTATCCATGCCGGATAATCCGGCCACGCCGGAGCCTCGCAATAATTGCAGCAGCACGGTTTCAGCCTGATCATCCTGATGATGTGCAGTCAACAGCAGCGGGACATCGTGTGCGCAGCACATTTCACCCAATGCAGCGTAGCGGCTTTGACGCGCCGCTTCTTCGATGCCGTTTTTTTCCTTCTTTCCGACTTGCACCTTGCGCGCATCGAATGCGACATTCAACTCCGCGCACTGCTGCCGACAATGCGTCAACCATAGCTCGGCATTCGGACTCAAGCCGTGATGCACGTGAAAGGCAAACAGTTCCAATCCATGCGACTGTGCATAGACATGCAGCAAATGCAGCAAGGCTGCCGAATCCAGGCCGCCGCTGTACGCAAGCGCAATCTTCGCGGAAGCAGGAGCAGAAAGAGAAACGCGCGTCCGGATCTCCCCTAACGCGCGTTCAAACTCGGCTTGCATAGACACAGTTTCTTTATTCGTCACGCATCATTCCGGTGTGTTGAGCTCTTTGAACTTACCGTAACTCATCAATTTTTCGTGACGTGCCGTCAGCAAATCCTTGGTTTTCATGCCCTGGAACTGACGTACGGTATCGGCCAGCGCACGCTTGACCAGTGCCGCCATCTGCTTGGGATCACGATGCGCGCCACCCAAAGGTTCATTGATGATCTTGTCGATCAGGCCCATGGCTTTCAAGCGATGTGCAGTCAGACCGAGCGCTTCTGCCGCATCGGAGGCACGCTCTGCGGATTTCCACAAAATCGATGCGCAGCCTTCTGGCGAAATCACCGAGTAAGTCGAATATTGCAACATCAGCACTGCATCGCCGACTGCAATTGCCAGCGCGCCGCCGGAGCCGCCTTCGCCGATGATGGTTGCGATCAGCGGCACCTTCAATTCAGCCATCACATACAGATTGTGACCGATCGCTTCCGACTGGCCGCGTTCTTCCGCATCAATGCCGGGAAATGCACCTGGCGTATCGACAAAGGTAAACACCGGCAGATTGAATTTTTCAGCCAGCTTCATCAGGCGCATCGCCTTGCGATAGCCTTCCGGTTTCGGCATGCCGAAATTACGCATGCTGCGTTCCTTGGTATCGCGACCTTTTTGATGGCCGATGACCATGCAAGGCATGCCATTGAAACGGGCCAGACCACCGACGATAGACAGGTCATCGGCGTAGCTGCGATCACCGTGCAATTCGTGAAAGTCGGTAAAGATTTCATTCACATAATCCATCGTGTATGGACGCTGTGGATGACGCGCAATCTGCGATACCTGCCATGGCGTGAGCTTGGCGTAGATGTCTTTAGTCAGTTGCTGGCTTTTCTTCGACAGACGCTCAATCTCTTCCGAGATATCGACTGCCGAATCGTCCTGCACAAAGCGCAGCTCTTCGATCTTGGAATCGAGTTCTGCAATCGGCTGTTCAAAGCCGAGGAAAGTCGTTTTACTCATCGTGCCTCCTTCTGATCACACGAGGTGGATATATTCATATGGCGGCTCAAGCTGGTGTACCCACCGCATCAAGACTGCGCCACAGGTACCAGGTTGCCACCGTACGGTAGGGCTCCCAATTGGCGGCGACTTCTCGCGCATCGCTGCGGGAAACCGGCTCGCCGGAAAAATAGTTGCGACTGATGCCAGCCAGCAGACCGAGGTCGTCCAGCGGCAAAATATTCGGCCGGAGCAGATTAAATATCAAAAACATCTCCGCTGTCCAGCGTCCGATGCCGCGAATTTGAATCAGATCGGCAATAACGTCCTCATCTTCCATCTCGGCCCACTTGCCACAATTGACACGTTTCGCCTTGAAATGGTCGGCCAGATCGAGGATGTACTCTGATTTTCGCTTGGACAAGCCGCAAGCCGCCAGTTTATCCCCTGCCTTGATGACCTGCACGGGCGTGCACTTCGGGCAGACTTCGAGAAACCGCTGCCACACACTATCGGCGGCCTTGACGGAAATCTGCTGGCCGATGATGGAGCGCGCCAATGTTGAAAACGGCTCACCACGGCTTGCCAGATGCAGGTCGCCGAATTGCGGAATCAGCTTGCGCATGATGCGGTCGCGTTTCATCAACTCGACCTTCGCATCCTCCCAGTAGACAGGCAGGCTACATGTTTCATCGGCGACAATCATTTTCCCCATCCTGCTCTACGCCCTTCGCCATTCGGTTATACCGCCGGGTTTATCTTCCAGGATGATGCCTTTTTCCAGCAAGACGGCACGAATACGATCCGCCTCGCCAAAATTCTTTGCCTGTTTTGCCTCTGCGCGTGCAGCGATTTGTCCGGCAACAAATGTTTCCATCTCGTCAGCACCGGCTGCATTTGTCAATCCGGCATGCAGGAATTGCTGCGCCGGACGCTGCAAAAGACCGACTATACCAGCCAGCTTGCACAACTGGCGCGCCAGTATCGGTGATTTTTCCCTATTGATTTCATTTGCCAGTTCAAACAACACTGCAATTGCCAGCGGTGTGTTGAAATCATCATTCATCGCATCAGCAAAACGCACGGCATGCACTTCTGTCATGTCCAGCGGCAAATTATCTGGCGCCACTTCCTTCAAGGCCGTATACATGCGCGTCAGGGCATTACGCGCATCGTCCAGATGCGCATCGGAATAATTCAGCTGGCTGCGATAATGTGCCCGCAAAATGAAGAAGCGCACAACTTCCGCATCGAATTTCTCCAGTACTTCGCGTATGGTGAAAAAATTACCCAGTGACTTGGACATTTTTTCATTGTCAACGCGTACAAAACCGTTGTGCATCCAGTAATTGACAAAGGTATGCCCGCTCGCACCTTCAGACTGCGCAATTTCATTTTCATGATGTGGAAATTGCAGATCGGCGCCACCGCCATGAATATCGAACTGTTCGCCCAGCAACTCGCAAGCCATTGCCGAACATTCGATATGCCAGCCCGGACGGCCACTGCCCCATCTGGAAGACCACTTCACTTCTTCCGGCTCCGCTTCTTTCGATGACTTCCACAATACAAAGTCCAACGGATCACGTTTTCCGGTGTTGACATCGACACGCTCACCAGCGCGCAGGTCGTCCAGCGATTTTCCGGACAACTTGCCATAAGCGGCAAAATCGCGCACCGAGTAATTGACATCGCCATCGGAAGATTTATACGCGAGGCCATTGCGCTCCAGCGTTTCAATCAAGCCCAGCATTTGCGGCACGTAGTTGGTTGCACGCGGTTCGTGATCCGGTTTTTGCACACCCAGCGCGGCGGCATCTTCATCCATCGCATCGATGAAGCGTTGTGTCAGCTGCGAAATCGACTCGCCGTTTTCTGCCGCACGCTTGATGATCTTGTCATCGATGTCGGTGATGTTGCGAACGTAAGTAACTTCATAACCGGAAGTGCGCAACCAGCGTTGCACCAGATCGAACACCACCATCACGCGCGCGTGTCCGATATGACAATAGTCGTACACCGTCATGCCGCACACATACATCCGGACTTTGCCCGGATCAATAGGAGTAAACGGCTGCTTCTCGCGCGCCAGCGTATTGTAGATCTTCAGGGCACTCATGAATGTTTGTCTGTTTCGGCCAGGAATTTGCTACCAGCTTTGATACCTATCGCCATCGACACGTATCCGCCTATCCACAGCACTGATGCGACCATGTCGCAAAACACTTTGTCATACTTCTTTTTGATAAAATGCACGTTTTTGCGGCAGTATAGCATTGATGAAATTTCTTCCCGTCACCGAAATGATGGACGCGACTTCAGCAATGCGACAACAGATTTGGCAAACCGCAAACACCCGATACTAACTTGCAAACGGGACGGCATAATATGATAGTGCCATCATTCCTGCAACCGCAGCATCGAAGAAACTCCTGCCGGGCAGACGAGCTTGCTTGAAAAAGGCGAGCGTCAGCAGCCGGCATTTTGCAACCTGTCCATTCAGAATGAAGGAAGTCCGTATGAAATTTTTCCGTCGTCGCGCCCTCTCCATGGTCTTCGCCCTGTCGCTCTCGGGCGCACTACAACTGGCGCATGCAGCCGATGCGCCGCGCGTCTTGCTGAAAACGAACATGGGCGATATCGTGCTGGAACTGAATCAGGAGAAGGCATCGAAAACCGTAGTCAATTTTCTGCAATATGTAAAAAGCGGTCAATACAACGGCACGATTTTTCATCGCGTTATCGGTAATTTCATGATTCAGGGCGGCGGTTTCGACAAGGACATGCGTGAAAAAGCAACCCGTGCGCCTATCCCGAACGAAGCGCAAAACGGCTTGAAAAATGATCCCTACACGATCGCCATGGCACGTACCGGCAATCCGCACTCCGCCACTGCACAATTTTTCATCAATACTCAATCCAACAACATGCTGAACTATCCAGGTCAGGATGGCTGGGGCTATGCGGTATTCGGCAAAGTCATCAAGGGCACAGAAGTCGTCGACAAGATCAGACAGGTCAATACCGGCAATCGCGGACCGCATCAAAACGTACCGTTACAAGCGGTGATCATCGAATCCGCTACCATTACGCAATAATTTTTTTACTTCACATCCAACAAGGACTCATATGGCTGTCATCCTCACCACCAACCACGGCAACATCACGATTGAACTCGACGCAGAAAAAGCGCCAAAAACGGTTGAAAACTTTCTTGCCTACGTTAATTCCGGCCATTACGCCGGCACCATTTTTCATCGCGTAATCGATGGTTTCATGATTCAGGGCGGCGGTTTTGAACCAGGCATGAAACAGAAACAA
>DGBN01000062.1:15909-21626 GCA_002384815.1 Oxalobacteraceae bacterium UBA4003
CAACACTTTCCTCGACTATCCGGGTCAGGATGGCTGGGGTTACTGCGTATTCGGCAAAGTCACCGACGGCACCGATGTTGTGGAAAAAATCAAGTCCGTCAAAACCACGCGCAGCGGCATGTTCGCCGATGTACCAGTGGAAGACGTGATCATCGAAAAAGCAGAAGTTATCTAAGCATCGATGCCATCTGATTATTTTCGACGCACGATATGACCACTTCATCTTCTGCATCGAACCAGCAAGCGCAGCCGGAAACGGCTGCGCTTTTTGTTTCTGACCTGCACTTGCAGGCAGCGATGCCACGTACCACACAGGCTTTTTTTGATTTTCTGCATCGGCACGCCACCAAAACCAGGCAGCTGTATCTGCTTGGCGATATCTTCGAGGCGTGGGCCGGTGATGACGATATGGCAGATACCTACAACCAGCAGGTCGTGAACAACTTGAAACAGTTGAGCAACACCGGCATTGCCATTTTCTGGATGGCAGGCAACCGCGATTTTCTGGTCGGCAGGGAGTTTGCCATGGCCACCGGCATCACCTTGCTACCCGATCCGCTCGTCATCACGATTGCCGGCCGCCTGCTGGTGCTCACGCACGGCGATGCCTACTGTACCGACGATGAAGCCTACATGCAGTTTCGTGCACAAGTGCGGCAAGACGAATGGCAAAAGAATTTTCTTGCACTGCCACTGACGCAACGCAAGAGCATCATCGAAAGCCTGCGTGCCGGCAGCCGTGCAGCGCAACGCAACAAGTCTTACGACATCATGGACGTCAACAAGAACGCCATCGCCGAGCTATTCGCCAAAAGCGCCAGCGCAACCATGATCCACGGCCACACGCACAGGCCGGCGCGCCATGACGAAACGCACGACGGCCAGACACGTACGCGCTATGTATTATCGGATTGGGATCTGGATGGCGCCGCACCGCGTGGCGATTGGCTGTCGCTAAATGCTGTCGGGCAGATCACACGCCATGCTTTGGATGGCGCTGTTATCGCAGATTAAACTGCGCAAAGCACAGGCAACAGCCTATTCGAATTGTTGCCTGAATTGCTGCAATTGCGCGGCAAGCGCCGCGACGTCCTCCCTTAATGCACTGACTTCGCCTTCCAGTTGAGCAATGCGATCCTGCCTGGAAGCACCGGCGACAGTACTAGCCCCATACGTCGTTCCTTCGGCGGCTTCAGGAAAACTTTCACCGCACAGCAGCGATGCATAGCGCGCTTCCTTGGTACCGGGAACACGCGGCAAGCGCGCAACCAGCGGCGGATATTTATCCATCAGGAATTGCAATCCTGCCTCGACGTCGGAAATCGATGCAAACTCATGCAGGCGACCTGAGCGGTTGCGGATTTCGCCGGCCGTCTGTGTGCCGCGCAGCATCAGGATAGTCAGCACCGCCAGCTTGTCCTGTTCCAGCGACCATTTCATGCGCAGCCGATGTTCATACTTGCTGACACGCGCGCCGGCCTGATTGACTTCGGCAATGAATTTTTCCTGTATCAGGCGCTGCAGAATGTCTCGCACCTCATCTTCACTCATCGCCATCACAGGGTCGCGGCTGGTCAATTGATTGCAACCATTGGTCAGCGCATTGAGCGACATCGGATAGCTATCGGGCGTCAGTGCTTCCTTTTCCACCAGGACGCCAAGCACACGCATTGCACCTGTATCGAACATGGCTTGCGGCTTTTCCTGCGCGTCGGATTCTGTGGATGTAGAATGCATTGCTTCGATATTCATATCTAAACGCTTATCTAATCAGCCTATTCGACCAGCTTGTTCATCTGTTCCGGATCGAATTTTTCTGCTGCGGCCAGAGTTTCGCAATCAATACCGGCGCATTTCAGGGCAGCCAGAATTTTTTCTATTTGATGTTCCTGCGTGGCTGCGTTGTCGATCAAGCCGTGCAAGGCTTTAGAAAGCGGATCGTCACCATTCGGCGTCACGCCATAGGATGCAAACATGCGTGCCGCAGCCTGATCGCGGGCATCGTCCTTGAGGATAATTCGTGCCGGGTTACCAACCGCTGTCGCACCTGCAGGCACTTCCTTCACGACGACGGCATTTGATCCGACCTTCGCGCCCTCGCCCACGATAAATGCGCCCAGCACTTGCGCACCGGCACCTATGATGACGCCATTGGCCAGCGTAGGATGACGCTTTGCACCTTTGCTCAAGGAAGTCCCGCCCAGGGTCACACCCTGGTAGATCGTGCAATCGTCACCGATCTCTGCGGTTTCACCAATCACTACGCCAAAACCGTGATCGATAAACACGCGACGACCGATTTTTGCACCAGGATGTATTTCGATCCCGGTCAACCAGCGTGCAATATGCGAGGTAAAGCGTCCCAGCCATTTCAAATCATTTACCCAGAACCAACGCGCCCAACGTTGCATGACGATGGCGTGTAGGCCTGGGTAGCAGGTAATGACTTCCCACACGCTGCGCGCAGCCGGGTCGCGGGCAATGATGTTGGTGATATCTTCTTTAATGCGACTGAACATGGAATGAATAATTATGCGAAAGATGCTTGAGCAGCAATATTAGCCTGTTATGGCAATATCTGACGAGTGCCGGATTTGCATCCGGCATCCCGTCGCCATCGCCAGATCTGCTACGAACCGGTAGCGATGCGTTGCCGGCGAGCTTCATACAGACAAACGCCGGAAGCCACCGAGACATTCAGGCTCTCGACCGAACCGAACATCGGGATACCGACCAGCACATCGCAGGTTTCACGCGTCAGGCGACGCATGCCTTCGCCTTCCGAACCCATGATCAGTGCGGCCGGACCGGAGAAATCAGCTTCGTACAAGCCCTTTTCAGAATCGTCGGTAGTGCCGATCAGCAGAATGTCACGCTCTTTCAATTCGCGCAGGGTACGTGCCAGATTCGTCACCGTAATATAAGGAACGGTATCGGCCGCTCCGCTGGCGACTTTGGCAGCCGTTGCATTCAAGCCGACCGCGCGGTCTTTCGGCGCGATCACTGCATGCGCACCGGCACCATCGGCAACCCGCAGGCAGGCACCGAGATTGTGCGGATCGGTAATGCCATCCAGTACCAGCAACAAGGGCGGACCGTCGATTGCATCGAGCAGCTCATCCAGGTTGCGCGCCAGCGACAATTCGCCAGCCTTGGCGACCACACCCTGATGGCGACGAGTACCGACTATGCTGCTCAGGCGTGCGTCATCGGCGGCAATAATGCGCACCTTGGCCGCTTCCGCAGCACGTATCAAGTCCTTCATTCGTTGATCGTGACGGCTGGCGTCGATATAGATTTCTTCTACCGAAGAGGCTTCATGACGCAAACGCGCCGTGACGGCATGAAAGCCGAAAATCATCTTGCTCTTCATTTTTTATCGTTTCTTCTTGCTTGGTTTTACCGCCGGTGGGCGTTGTTTGTTCGGTGTAGCAGGCGGACGTTTCGCCGCCCTGGGTTTTTTCGCAGGTGCAGTGTCGGCAGCACTGGTTTTCACAGCGCCCTTCACCGCATTTTTCTTCGCACCTTTTGGTTCGCTTTTTTGCTCGCTTTTTTTCGTGCGTTGCTGATGCTCGGTATCGGCACGACGTGCTTCGTTCTTCAAAACCGTACGTATGCCGGGTTCAGTTACCAGGCGCAAATCGATCTTGCGCGCATCCAGGTCGACACGGCTAACCTGCACCGTCACGCGATCGGTCAGTTGGTAACGGATACCAGTACGTTCACCACGCAATTCATGACGCGCTTCATCGAACTTGAAGTGATCCGCACCCAACTCTGTGACATGCACCATGCCTTCAATGAACAGCGAATCGAGCTGTACGAAAATACCGAAAGTAGCGACGCCGGAAATCACGCCGGTAAATTCCTCACCCAGCTTGTCGCGTATGAAATAGCACTTGAGCCAGGCTTCGACGTCACGTGAGGCTTCATCTGCACGACGTTCATTGGCGGAACAATGTATACCCAGCGCCTCCCAAATGGCCAAATCGCCTTCGGCTTTTTCGCGTTGCTTGCCTTCTGCCTTGTCCTGCGCATGCTTCTTGCGCGCAGCGGACGACAACATCGTGTTCAGCGCACTCGTGTCTATGCCTTTCGGTGTATAGCGCTTGCCTTGCAGGATCGCCTTGATGGCGCGATGCGTAAGCAAATCGGGATAGCGACGAATCGGGCTGGTGAAATGTGCATACGCTTCATACGACAAACCGAAGTGACCGATATTTTCCGGGCTGTATACAGCCTGCTGCATCGAACGCAACAACATCGTTTGCAGCAGCAAGGCATCGGGACGGTTCTTGATCTTCGGCATCAGCTCTGCATAATCCGAAGCGCTAGGTTTGTCACCGCCCCCCAGATTCAAGCCGACCTGTTTCAGGAAGGTTCGCACCTGATTCAGTTTTTCCTTGGTCGGCAAGGCATGCACGCGATACAGGCTAGGATGCTTGTGGCGTTCCAGCAGATCGGCAGCACATACATTGGCGGCCAGCATGCATTCCTCGATCAGTTTGTGCGCATCGTTACGCGTGCGCGGCAGTATCTGTTCAATCTTGCCGACTTCATTGCAAACGATATAGGTTTCCGTCGTTTCAAAATCGATTGCCCCACGCGCATGACGCGCCTGCAGCAAGGCATGATAGACGCCATGCAGATTCAGCAGATGCGGCACCAGCGCCGGGCGCTTGGCCGCTTCTATGCCTTTGGTATTACCCAGTATGGCTGCCACTTCGGTATAGGTCAGACGCGCGGCCGAATGAATTACCGCCGGATAGAACTGATATGCCTTGATTTCACCCTTGGCTGTGATCACGGCATCGCACACCAGCGTCAGGCGATCGACACCCGGGTTCAGCGAACACAAGCCATTGGACAATTTTTCCGGCAACATCGGAATCACGCGGCGCGGGAAATACACCGATGTGCTGCGTTCGATCGCATCCACATCCAGCGGCTCATTCGGTTTCACGTAGTTGCTGACATCGGCAATCGCAACGATCAAACGGAAGCCATCTGCGCGACCGATCTTGCATGGCTCGCAATAAACCGCGTCATCGAAATCGCGTGCATCTTCACCATCGATAGTCACCAATGGCACATCGCGCAAATCGACGCGATCATTTATGTCGATTGCACGGACTTCGCTCGGCAATTTGGCAGCAGCTTTTTTTGCCTCTTCGGAAAATTCATGCGGCACACCGTACTTGCGCACGGCGATTTCGATTTCCATGCCGGGATCGTCGATATCTCCCAGCACTTCAACAATCTTGCCGACCGGCTGGCTAAAACGCGATGGCTGCTCAGTCAATTCAACACTGACAACCTGTCCGGTTTTTGCCTTGCCTGGCGAGCCGGCCAGCATGATGTCCTGACCGATGCGTTGATCCTCTGGTGCAACGATCCAGACACCGTTTTCGTTCAGCAAGCGACCGATCACATGCGTGTTGGCACGCGTCACCACTTCAACGATCGTGCCTTCCGGACGACCGCGACGGTCGGTACCGATGATACGGGCTTGTACGCGATCGCCGTGCAGCACTTTCTGCATTTCTTTTTCAGGCAGAAAAATATCGGTACTGGCATCGTCTGGAATCAAAAAGCCGAAGCCATCGCGATGGCTGCTGACACGGCCTTCGATAAAATTGGATGAATGCGCAAGTTGATAATTGCCGGCACGATCAGGTTTGATCTGTCCGTCACGCTCCATTGCATTGAGGCGGCGC
>DGBN01000002.1 GCA_002384815.1 Oxalobacteraceae bacterium UBA4003
ACCGATTCGGCCGTGCGCATTACCCATCTGCCGACCGGCATCGTGGTTGAATGTCAGGACGATCGCAGCCAGCACAAGAACAAGGCATCGGCGTTGAAAGTACTGGCGGCGCGCATCAAGGATGTGCAATTACGCGAACAGCAATCGAAGGAAGCTGCCACACGCAAATCGCTGATCGGCTCGGGTGATCGCAGCGAACGCATACGCACGTATAATTTCCCGCAAGGCCGCATGACCGATCACCGCATCAACCTGACTTTATACAAACTCGACTTCATCATGGATGGCGACCTGACCGAGCTGACCAATGCGCTGGCGGCGGAACACCAGGCCGATTTGCTGGCCGCACTGGGCGATGCCGCCTGATGCAACTATTTCCATGACTTCCACTCATACCGTGCATTGTTTTCCAGGATAGCAAGATGAAAAATTCCAGACCCGTTTTGTTCGCAGTCGCCTTTGCGTCGCTGATGCTGCTGGCAGTTGCACTCTATCTTCAGCATGTGGAAAACATGCTGCCTTGCCCGCTATGCGTCATCCAGCGTTATGCCTTCGCCGCTATCGCATTGATTTGCCTGATCACGGCCTTCCGCACAGAAGCCACCGCCAGAATCGGTGCTGCACTGGCTGCACTGGCCTCACTGGCAGGCGCCGGCGTCGCCGGCTGGCATATCTACATCAAGGCACATCCGACCGTATCCTGCGGCATTGATCCGCTGGAAACCTCCTTGAACACGATTCCAACCGCGAAACTATTGCCCTTCCTGTTCCAGGCCGACGGTTTGTGCTCAACTGAGTATGCACCCATCATGGGGCTGTCCATACCGCAATGGGCGCTGATCTGGTTTATCGTCATCGCACTCTTCCTGCTGCATACGGCATTCCGGAAAAAGTCCTGATGCGATCCATTGCACGGTCATTACACCAATGACGTCCATCCTTGCCGGCGACACGATTGCAGCCATCATGCGCCGCGCGCCGGTAGAACAACTCGAAGCACGCATGCTGATCGGTCACGTCACGCAGTTATCGCGCGTACAGTTGATTACCCAAGCCGAACGCGCGCTGAATGCCGCCGAAGCACAGCAACTCGCAACGCTGTTTGCACGCCGCATAGCTGGTGAACCGATTGCCTATCTGCTCGGCGAACGCGAATTCTACGGTCTGTCGTTTCAAGTCAGCCCTGCCGTACTGATTCCACGGCCGGATACCGAATTGCTGGTCGAGCTGGCCTTGCTGCGCTTGCCGCAACAGGGCCGCGTGCTGGATATGGGTACCGGTTCGGGCGCTATCGCCATCGCCATTGCACATGCCAGGCCTGATGCCATCGTGACAGCACTCGATGTCAGCGAACCGGCACTGGCAGTAGCATCCGCCAATGCGAACCGGCACGATGCCAGGGTAGAGTGTCTGCGCAGTGACTGGTTCTCGGCATTGGGTGAGCGACAATTCGATCTGATTGTATCCAATCCCCCCTACATCGTTGCTGGCGACCGGCATTTATCGGAAGGCGATTTGCGCTTCGAGCCGATAGACGCATTAAGCGATCACGCCGACGGCTTGTCCGCCTTGCGCATCATCAGCGAACATGCAGCAAATCATCTATCCGACGATGGCTGGCTCTTGATGGAACATGGCTACGATCAGGCTGCCGCTGTGCGCGGCGTGCTTGCTGAAAATGGTTTCGGAGAAGTACAAAGTTGGCGCGATCTGGCAAATATCGAACGCGTCAGTGGCGGGAAGAAGTTCTGTGCGTAATTTGAAGCAGCAGCGTTGCCTGGCAGCGTCAGGCTGCCAGCGCTTTTTCCAGCAGCTGATGCAGGGCGGCAAAATCAGGTTCGCCGACATACTTCTTGATGACGTATCCATTCTTGTCTATCACCAGCGTCGTTGGCGTCAGTTGAATATTGCCAAACGATTTTGCCAGATCGCCTTGCGTATCGAGCGACACGGTAAACGGTAGCTTGCGCGTCTCAACAAAATTCAACACATAATTAGGCGGATCGTAAGCCATCGCCACCGCGATGAACTCCAGCCCTTGCGCATTGTATTTATTGAAAGTCTCTACCATCTCGGGCATTTCCTTCACGCAGGTCACGCAAGAGGTTGCCCAGAAATTGATCATCACCACTTTGCCGCGCAAATCCTGTGAGGTGATTTTCTGTCCCTGCAGATTGACGAAGGTTACCTCCGGAATCGCTTCCTTCTTCGACACAGAAAGATAACCGACCACAGTCAGCGCCACGATAATGAGCAAGGTCACTATCTTGAGCCAGCTGCGTTTTTTAGTTACGGGAACTGATGTTTGCATAATCGACAATCCGGCATGCTGCGCCTGTGTTTTATATCTGTGCAGTTATGTCTGCATTTTATGTCCATATCACTGCGCCTATTATAGTCAGGTCGGGCGAATCGCGTGGAAAGCACTTGCGCTGCGGACATCAAACATCCGGCCAGCCGTAAGCTGTATATATTGCGGCCACGCGCGGCGGCATCGGCGCATCCAGCGCCGCACACATCGCACGCAACAAATCGGCGGCAAGCAACGGTATTGATGCATGCTCGCCGACCATCGCCAGCAGCACCTTGATCAGGGCCGGCTTGGCAAGCGGCACCAGCTGATTACTGCGATCGAGCGCAGCTTTGATACCCCCAAAATCCAGTGCAGGCACGGCGAGTAAATCCTGTTCTGACAGCGCCAGCTGCGGACATGCTGCCGCCGCGCGCATGAACAGGGCGAGTACCGGCACAGACAACAAAGGCGCCATTACATGCGCCGCCATTGAAAACAGCACCGCACATTCACGCTGCAGTTCCGGCACGGACAGAAACCTGACCGGCACCGCACGCCCGGCATGGCGATCTAAACGACGAGTAAGTACGGTTTGCAAAACGAACTCGTCCAGGCTGATACGCTGGTCGGCAGCGATCAGTCGCGCCACATTCGATAACAGTGAGGTTCGTTCAGCAGCACCAAGCTGGCGCAAGGCTGGCATGACCAAATCCAGCAGCGGCAAATGCGCATGCTGCGGCAACTGTTCCAGCTCAACAGCCAGTCGTGCAACTTGCTCAGCATATTGCGCCATCTGGGTCGGCAACGTCACTGGTTTATCGCACGCGTCGCTAGCTCGCTGCAACAACAAGGCATACACGAGCACCATCGCCGCCTGTGGATCGTGCACGGCCTGCTCTATCGCTGGCGCCAGCCGGATGTCGGTCAGCGCACCATGTCCATACGCATACGCCGCCGTTTGCACAATCGCTGCACTGGCTGCCCGCATATCCAGTACGCCGTCGGGGAGACCTGCCGCAACGTAAGGAAGATCCGGCAGACGTTGCGACGCTGCAGAAGATACTGCACTTTCTGTGGCCGCCGGCACATCCAGCATCTCGACATTGCGACCGTAAATACGCCGCAGCCGTTCGTGCAAAGGAGGGTGGGTCGCAAACCATCCTGCCAGCAAGCCGGGCCGCACCGCACTCAAAAACAAATGCGATAACTGTTCCGCGTTCGGATGCAGTATCTGCGCATCCGCGCCGCCACGACGCGCGAGCCCGCCTATCTTGCGCAAGGCATTGCCCAGGCCATCCGGATTGCGCGTGAATTGAATCGCACTGGCATCGGCCAGAAATTCACGCTGCCGCGACAGCGCCGATTTGATGATGCGACCGCAAAATATCCCGATATAACCGATCACAAACAGTATGCCGCCAATAACCCACACCGCCATATGCAGCGGCGTGCCTTTGCCATGACGTTCGCCGGCATCCACTGTCTGCCAGCCGAAACTCATCAAATGCCGGCCAAAGCCGGCAATCATCTGTATCCCGAACAGCACACCGATCAGGCGTACATTCAGACGCATGTCGCCGTTCAGGATGTGGCTGAATTCATGCCCGATCACACCCTGCAATTCATCACGCGTCAAACGAGTGAGTGCGCCGTGCGTCACCGCGACCACTGCTTCGTTCGCGTTATAACCGGCAGCGAACGCATTGATTGCATCTTCTCGTGCCAGCACATACACCTTGGGACAGGCAATGCCGGATGCCAGCGCCATTTCTTCCACTACATTGAGCAACCGACGTTCACGCGCATCGGTCGTATTCGGCGCCACGGCCATGCCACCCGCCATGCGCGCTACCGCATCGCCACCATCACGCAAATTGAACAGTTCGATTAGTGTGCCACCGGCTATCAAACCCAGGGTGACCACAGTATTGGTCGCGAAAAACCCCTTCGGGTAGGAATGTGCGCCACTCAAGGGTTGACCTTGCACCCAAATGAAGAGCAGGGCCAGCGCCAGGTTGACCGCGAGGACGATCGCCAGCACCGCCAACACGAACAAAATCACCAGTGTGCGGCTCTGGCGTCGTGCGTGATCCTGCTGTTCAAAGAAATTCATACGAACAGACGATGCGTGTGTGCTGCACACACACGCCGTGGAATGGACGAAGTATTAACCGGCATCTGCCAGCATCAGAACGTGACTTTGATGGCTTTGCGTTCTTCGAGTGTTTCCGTTGACTCCAGCAATTCGGCCGTTTTGAAACCGCAGCTGTTGGCAATCAACGAACCGGGAAATTGTTCAATTGCCGTGTTATACGACATCACGCTGTCGTTATATCCCTGACGTGCAAAGGCGATCCGGTTCTCGGTGCTGGTGAGCTCTTCACTCAGCTGCATCATGGTTTGATTGGCTTTCAGATCGGGATAGGCTTCGGACAGAGCGAACAGTTTGCCCAGCGATGCATTCAGCACGCCATCAGCGGCGATCATTTGCCTGATTGCGGCGGCATCAGCCGGATCGCCGGCAGCCTTTTTGTTGGCGTCCACTGCCTGATTGCGCGCGCCTGTCACCGCCTCCAGGGTTTCGCGCTCATGCGCCATATAGGCTTTGGCGGTTTCGACCAGATTCGGTATCAGGTCGTAACGACGTTTGAGCTGCACGTCAATTTGCGAAAACGCATTTTTGAAATAATTGCGCAGGGCGACGATGCGGTTGTACACACCCACGCCCCACAACACAATAATCGTGATGATTGCCAGTAGAACAAGGATTGCTGTCATGATTGCTCCCAATGAAAAAGCCGCGCGACAAACTGTCGCGCGGCCAATATAGCATTCCAAAACCGCCGGTTGTTCACCGGCAATCATTATTTAAAGACTATTTGTTCTGCGTGCTATCCGGTGTTGTGCTCAACATACGATACTCCTCGTCGGTGATGTATTCAAACACCTTGACGACCTTGGTTACACCACCGACACCACGTGCAATCTCGGCTGCCAGATTGCCTTCGCCCTGCGTCACACGCCCCATCAGGTAGACCACGCCGCGCTCAGTGACAACCTTGACCGAATTGGCAGACAGGTTTTTTTCATCGACAAACGACGCCTTCACTTTACCGGTGATAAGGGTATCGCTGGAGCGCGAGGTAAAGCTGGATGCACCGGCGATAGCCAGTTCATTGACCACCGATTGCACACCTTCAATCCCTGCTGCCTCCTGCCCGGCGGCAGCTTTGGCGGCTTCATTCGGTACTTCGCCAGTCAGCAAAACCTTGCGATTGAAACTCGTTACATTGACGTGACCTCCTTCACCTACCGCTTTAGCAATACGCGTTTCGCCCTTGACAAGAATTGCCTTGTCTTCCGTCTGCGCACCCAGCGTACGCCTGTCGGTCGCCGCCAGCGTGCCAACCACGGCACCGCCCATCATCAGGCCGACGCAACCCTGCAGACTTACCAGTGCGGCGCCACAAATCAGAGCCAGCGCAAGCGGACGTCGCGCGACATTCAAACAACGGTTCAGGTCAATCATTTTCATCTCCTCCAAATAATGCGACGTCAATGCCGTCGCACAAACAATGTATCGTTAATAAATGTATTTCCTGTATTCGCGCCGTACGGTCGTGCGGGACGCAGATATGCACATCTGCGTCGGTAATCAGTTTGGCCATCGCACCACCACCTTTGCCGGTCAGCACCACGACGCGCATGTCGCGTTCCAGTGCTGCTTCGATGGCCGCAATGACATTGGCTGAATTACCGGATGTCGACAAGGCCAGCAAGACATCGCCGGATTGTCCGAAGGCCTGCACCTGCTTGCTGAAAATTTCCTGATAGCTGTAATCGTTGCCTATCGCAGTCAGGATGGAGGTATCGGTAGTCAGCGCCATCACCGGCAGTGGCAGGCGTTCTCTTTCAAAACGTCCGACCAGCTGCGCCGAAAAGTGCTGGCAGTCGGCAGCCGAACCGCCATTGCCGCATGCCAGAATCTTGTTCCCGTTAGACAGGGCGCTGAACATTAGTTCCACCGCCTGCTCGATTGGACCTGCCAGCAGGGAGGCGGCCTGTATTTTCAGCTCGGCACTTTCATGAAAGTGGCTGATGATGCGTTGATTAATCATGGTGTCGTGATTATAGAGCAGTCCATCACGATGAATCGCGCGGAGCAGGGTTCAAAAGAGAATTCAGGACTCGATGGCGTTTTTCAGCCAGCTCATTTCTGTCGCATCAATCGCAATCACGTCGAAGCGGCAAGCCGGTGGCACCTTATAACGCTGCAGAAAAACATGGGCGGCGACAATCAGGCGCTTTTGTTTCGCAGGCGTGACACTGGCAGCGGCACCGCCGTGGTGTTTGTCGGCACGCTTGCGTACTTCGACAAACACCAGCGCAGCGCCATCCTGCATTACCAGATCGATTTCGCCGCCCCTGCAAAGAAAATTGCGTTCGATCAGCACCAGGCCCTGTTGCTGCAAATAGCACAAGGCTTCGTCTTCGCCCATTTGTCCGGCTATCTGTCTGGCAGTTCGAGGGCGCTTGAGGAAGGTGGGCAGACGCATCAACAGGGAAAACTGTCTTTATGGCACTTACGGCAGGTTCAGCGACTGCACGATGCCGTCACGATAAATCGCCGGTTGCATGACGCGTTCGAAATGCGACGCACCCTGACCGAAACGAATCGCCAGCTTGCCGGTCACCCCATCCAGATTGAATTCATTTTTCTTGATCGCGATATTGTGCGCAACCCGATACGCATCGATGCCCAACGCATACAAACGCTCGATATCGGGACTGATACGCTGCTCGCTATTCTTCGCCAGATGTGGATAGGCCATCACGGCCGCATGATCGGCTTGCAATTGCCACGGCATATCGAGCAGGCGCACGCCCTCCAGATCGCGCAGAGGCTCGCTCTTTGCCCAATCGTCCAGCGCCAATGGATTCAACTGCGATGTCCCTATCATGGGAACTTCGCCGCCGATGGCGAGGCGCAGCTGTATGGTTTGTGCGGCATCGAGCGCGACAAAAATCAGCGCCGGTTTTTCCGTCTGTATGCGTTTTTTCAGTTGCACCAGCGCAGCGGCATTGATGAAACTACCGGTCATGTCCAGCTCCGTCATTTCTGGCGCCATGCCGAGATGGCGCCATTCACTGGCAAATGCCTTCGACGCCCGACGCTGCCACGATGCGCTGGTTGAAATCGCAAATGCCTTGCTCCTGGCCTTGCCGGCAGCTGCCCAATGCGCAACCTGGCGCGCGTCATCTTCAATCGACAAACCCATCACCAGCATGTTCGACGGCACGCGCATTTCCACTTCGGCGGCGGTATCCAGCTGAGTCAGGGCAATCGTCGGCTTATCGATGTTGCCGTTTTGCGCAATCGCCGTGGCACCGCTACGCGTCAGCGGCCCGACGACGATATCGTTGCGCATGGTCGCCTCCAGATAACCGGACAGCACATCTTGTGCCGCATCACCGGTCTCCACCAGATTGACGACAATATTGGCCGGCTCATACTGGTACGCCGCCATGAAACCGGCACGCACCGCGTCCGCTACCTGCACCAGCGATTCGGAACGGCGCGGCAACAGCAGTGCGATTCGTACCGGTGGCATATGCACCATCGCGTCCGGCATTTCAACCGCCTCAGTGATGGGACCATCGCTGAAATCGTCGTCCGGATGAGGCAGAGCCAGATCGCTTTGTGCGAGTTGCAACCGGTCGAGCGTCGAGCGCTGGGCCTGAATGCCGAGTACACTGACAGCGTCGCTGATGGTGACAGTTGTATTTGCCAGTACAGGCGAGCACAATCCGCTGATGGCTGTTACCAGCACGAACATTCTCGCTACATTTCCCAACATCCGATTCTCCCAATGACTGAACCAACCGACAGCACACCCACGATCTTGCCGCTTATGCAAGACACCTTGCATGATGTATTACAGGATGATATTGCGCAGCAAACTTATCCTTCGGCGACATTATATGTGGTGGCTACTCCGATCGGGAATGTGGGCGACATATCGTTGCGCGCATTGCACACTTTATCGATAGTCGATGCAATCGCTTGCGAAGATACGAGAAATACTGGCCATCTTTTGACACGTTACGGCTTGTCGAAAAATCTGATCGCCGCCCATCAGCATAATGAGCGCGAAGTCGCGGAGAAATTGATCAGCCGCCTGCAGGCAGGTGAGCGAATTGCGCTGGTATCCGATGCCGGCACGCCGGCCGTGTCCGACCCCGGTGCACGCATCGTCGATGCTGTACGCAACGCCGGCTTGCGCGTTGTTCCGTTGCCGGGCGCATCGGCAGCAGTCGCGGCACTGTCGGCCAGCGGCCTGCTCAACGATCAATTCTATTTCGTCGGTTTTTTGCCGTCCAAGGCAAAGCAACGCGAGACTTTTTTATTCGGTTTGAAAAGTGTGGCCGCGACGATGGTGTTTTATGAAGCGCCGCATCGCATTCATGAAACTGTGACTGCACTGATCGCAGCGTTCGAGCCAACGCGCCATATCGTATTTGCACGCGAATTGACGAAGCTGTTTGAGGAAATCCATCGCTGCACACTGGCCGAAGCCGGTGCGTGGATTGAGGCCGATGCACACCGGCAAAAAGGCGAGTTTGTCGTGTTGCTGGAAGGTGCACCCATCGCCGGCGATCAAGACCAACTGGAAACCGAACGCATTCTGAAAATCCTGTTGCAGGAATGTTCAGTAAAACAGGCTGCGACGCTGGCAGCACAAATCACCGGCCAGAAGAAAAATGCCTTGTACGATCGTGCCTTGCAGCTGAAAGCCGAAGCGGACAGAGCAGAACATTAACGCTGCACGATAAACGGTTTGACGACAGGTTCCTGCATCTGCGCAGCCGCCGCAGCTGCTTCATTCCGGTTGGCAAACGGACCGCTGTACAGCCGGTACAAATTATTCGACGGCTCAACCTTCAACTGCGGCAACAGATGGCCGGCATCCTGCGCCAGACGGGCACGCACCACTTCCGCATTGGCGGCTTGCGAATACGCGCCGAATTGCAGATAAAACCCGCTGGCTGGCGCCACAGAAGTCCTGCCAGCATCCCCTTCCATTGTCGCTACGACCGGCATGACCGGCGCTGCCAGGGTATTCATCTCTACCGCTGGCACAGATACCGCTTCGATTGCCACTGCAGATGAAGGTGCAGTGCCCTTGTTCGCAAGAATCTGCTCGATATCTGCCGGTAGCAGGCGTTCGACTTCCAGATCGGCACTGCCATGTCCGACGTAACCCAGCTTCAAGGCGGCCGTGTACGACAGATCGATCACACGACCCGAATGAAAGGGGCCGCGATCATTGACGCGCACAATCACCTGCCTGCCATTGCTCAGATTGGTTACCCGTGCATACGATGGAATCGGTAGGGTCGGATGGGCGGCCGACATTTGATACATATCGTAGCGTTCGCCGGACGATGTTTTCCGACCATGAAACTTCTTGCCGTACCAGCTGCCACGCCCACGCTGCTTGAAAGCTCGCTCATGAGTAATCGGCACATATTTCTTGCCGAACACCACATACGGTTTATTGCCGCCTTTTGAATACGGTTCTATACGCGGCGTGGCATCCGGCATATCCAGCAAACCGTCTGGCATGACATCGCCCGGGCCGTCATCCTTGTAATAACCGCCGCGCCCCGAACCGGCAGGGGGCAGCGCCGGGTAGGTACCTGCCTTGGCTTTACCGGTGGCTTGCGAGCCGGGCGTCGGTTCCAGCGGCACGCTGCTGCAGCCAGCCAGCGCCAGCGCGCACAACAGCGCCAGAAGACCTGGACTCTTAACGAAATTAAATTGCATGGCTTGCTCCTGATGAGGGTTGGCGCCTCGAACAAACCCGCGGCAACCGATAAACGGTAGGCATCAGCTTTGCATCAGTTTCCTGTGCCGCTGTATGCTCATCAAAATGCCAACGCCCAGACCGAGCGTGACGAATGCAGTGCCGCCGTAACTGACAAAAGGCAGGGGCACGCCAACTACCGGCAGAATACCACTGACCATTCCCATGTTCACGAAAGCGTAGGTGAAGAAAATCATCGTGATCGCACCGGCCAGCAACCGACTGAACAACGTCGGGGCATTGGCCGCGATGAACATGCCGCGACCGATCAGGAATATATACAGCAGCAGCAAGATGCAGTTGCCAATCAGGCCGAACTCTTCGGAAAATACCGCGAAGATGAAATCGGTCGTACGTTCGGGAATGAATTCCAGATGCGCCTGCGTGCCGTTCAACCATCCCTTGCCGGTCATACCGCCGGAGCCGATCGCAATCGTCGATTGTATGATGTGGAAACCCTTGCCCAGAGGATCGGTCGTCGGATCAATCAGTGTCATCACCCGCCCCCTTTGATAATCGTGCATCATCGTCCAGACTATAGGCAGGCTGGCCAGTGCGACCAGCCCGGCAGCCACGATGACTTTCCAGGAAAGGCCGGCAAAGAAGATGACATAAAAGCCGGCTGCCAGGACCAGCAACGAGGTTCCCAGGTCCGGCTGGCGCATGATCAGCGCAACCGGGATCATCAATAACAGACCGGCCACCAGAAATTCACGCCAGCGCGTCATGCCTTCGCGCTTCTGGAAAAACCAGGCCAGCATCATCGGCATGGCAATCTTCATGATCTCGGAAGGTTGAATGATCATGCCAACATTGATCCAGCGCCTTGCGCCGTTCCGGATCAGGCCGAACATTGCCACCCCGATCAGCAGGCTGATGCCGAGAATATACAAGGGCACCGCAAAACGCATCAGCGTCTGCGGCGGAATCAGCGCTGCAATCCACATCACCATCATGGCGATCATGATGTTGCGTACATGGTCTTCCACGCGACCGGGGAAATCGATGCCGGCGGAATAAAGTATCACTGTGCCCAGCGCCAGAATCAGACAAACTATCAACATCAATGGACCGTCGAATACCTGAACGTAAGGCTGCAGCACCTGCCATGGCGAACGCCTATGCATCTGCGCTCCCGAAATGCTTGCTGCCTGTCCGCAATGCAGCAGATTGCATCAGCCAGCACGTGATTGAATGTCGTATGAATGTCGCCATGGATTTAATCTGTGAGTTCATCTGCAGGAATAACTGCCGGCTTGACCGGTGTTTTGGCTTCCGGCCGCTTGCCCAGCAAGTAAAAATCCATTGCCGCCTTGGCTATCGGTGCAGCGGCAACCCCGCCGAAACCGCCGTTCTCAACGATGATGGCAAGCGCTATGCGTGGATTATCCGCCGGTGCAAATGCCGTGTACAAGGCATGATCGTGGTGTCGATCTGAAATTTTGCTCGCATCATATTTTTCATTTTGCTTGATTGCAATCACTTGCGAGGTACCTGTCTTGCCACCAGAAACATATTCTGCCTTGGCAAACACGCGTGCACCGGTACCTTCCTTGTTCACGCCAACCATTGCATTCTTGATGATGTCGATGTTTTCCTGTTTCAGCGGTATCCGGTAGCTCTCTTTTGGCACCGTCAATGTCCGTTGACGGGTCACACCGTTCTCGATTTCCCTGACCAGATGCGGCTTCATCACCACGCCATTATTGGCCAGCGTTGCAGTGGCATGCGCCAGCTGCAAGGGCGTGAACGTGTTATAACCCTGGCCGATGCCGATGGAAATCGTTTCACCCGCGTACCACCTCTTTTGCTCCGGCTTTCTATAAGCAGCTGCCTTCCACGCAGTGGATGGCAGCACGCCGGTACGCTCGAACCTGAGATCGATACCGGTTTTCTGGCCGAAGCCGAAGGGTTGCATGAAATCGTGAATCGCATCGACACCAAGATCATTGGCCAGCAGGTAATAATAGGTATCGCACGACTGCACGATCGATTTATACATATCGACTATGCCATGTCCGTCCTCTTTATCATCGCGGAATTTGTGATTGCCAAACCAGAAATATCCCGGATCGACAATTGTATCCGAGGGTTTGCGCTTGCCCAGCTCCAATGCTGCCAGCGCCATGAAAGGCTTGTAGGTCGAACCAGGCGGGTAGGCACCGGACAGAGGGCGATTCAACAGCGGATGATCGGGCGAATTGTTCAGCGCATCCCAGCTTTGCTGATCGATACCCTCAACGAACAGATTCGGATCGAAGGTAGGCATGGAAACATAGGCCAGCACATCGCCAGTCGAGGGCTCGATCGCGATCAGGGCGCCACGCCTGTCACCGAAAGCCTGTTCCACCACTTTCTGCAATTCGATATCGATGGATAGAATCAGATTGTCGCCGGGTGTTGCTGCGGTGCGCGACAAGGTACGAATCGGACGCCCTCCTGCGGAAACCTCGACTTCCTCGTAGCCGGTTCTGCCATGCAATTTGTCTTCGTAGTTTCTCTCCAGCCCGTCCTTACCGATATACTCGGTACCACGATAATTGGTCGCGTCATCGCTATCGTCTATATCCTTCGCCTCACGCGCATTGATACGCCCGATATAGCCAATCACATGTGATGCCACCGCCCCGAGCGGGTACTGGCGAAACAGGCGCGCCTGAATTTCAACACCGGGAAAACGATAGCGCTGCACCGAGAAGCGCGCTACCTCCTCATCCGTCAGACGCACCCGTATCGGTGAACTGGCCAGATTGCGCGACTCTTCCCGCAACTTCTTGAAGCGCCTGCGATCTTTGGGCTGAATATCGACCAGAGTAGCCAACTCATCGATCAGCGCTTCAAGATCACCGTTAATTTTCGATGGCGTGATTTCCAGAGTGTAGGCAGAGTAATTATGCGCCAGCATCACGCCATTACGATCGAAAATCAGACCGCGATTGGGCACCACCGGGACAATGGAAATCCGATTGTCTTCAGCCTGTGCGACATAATCGTTATGCTTATAAACCTGCAGCCAGATGAAGCGGGTAAGCAAACACGCGAACAGAATAAAGACGAACACACCTGCTACGGACAGGCGCAGGCGAAAGAGCTGTAATTCGCGTTCGGTATTTTTTAATTCAGTCATTCGGCTTCAATACCGGCTGGTCATGGGCGGCAATCAAATCGGCCGCGTATCGTCACGATTGATTGCCCGTCGTTGCGGCGCGAGCAGGATCCAGGTTACGAGCGGCCATAGCAGGGCGGCTATCGCACTCTCGGCGAAATACAGCCAGCCGGGAAATCTTCCACCCACCATCAGACGCACGATCAGCCCCACCAGTTGCGCCACCAGCAGCAGCACAAACACGTGCACCGCTTGTACACCCAGCGGAAACCACAACACACGTCTATGAATCATGATGGCGAAGTAGGACAGGAAAGTATAGGCCAGTGCATTCTCACCCAGCACCGCCGCATCGTGCACATCCATCAGCAGGCCCATGAAAAAGGCAACACCGATGCCTACCCGACGCGGTTGATGCATGCTCCAGAACACCAGAATCAGCGCAACAATATCGGGCACGCCTATCCACTGCCCCAATGGCAGAAGATTAAGCAGAAAGGCCACCACCAGACTGACTGCGATAAACAGCGGACTGGCCGGCAAAAGAATGTAATGTGGTTGATGATTCATCGCGCGGATGAGACAGCTTGTGATGTCGAGGTAGAGGCCGGGGTCGGAGCTGCCTCCACTGCGTCCTGGCCGGAAGTGCCGTTGGTCCTGCTGGCAGCATGGCGCAGAATACCCGCCTTTTTTGCATTTTTTTCTTTTGCTTCGTCAACCGGACGCGGCGCCAGTTTGTTTTCTATCAGTAGTATCAGTAACTGGCGGTTGTGATCGATACCCGCGGTCGGATAGCACACGATGCGGGCAAACACATCGACCGATTTATTTTCCACCTGCGAGACGGTAGCCACCGCCAGGCCGGCCGGATAAACACCGTCTATACCGGAAGTCACAAGGATGTCGCCTTTTTGAATATCGGCATTGGTCGGCATGAAACGCAGATCCAGCATATTGGATTGTCCGCGACCGTAAGCGACGCTACGCAAACCATTGCGCACGACCTGTACCGGTATCGCCTGATTTTTATCGGTCAGCAAAGTCACTTCAGATGTGAACGGAAACACTCGCGTCACCTGCCCGACCACACCAATATGATCAATCACCGGCTGCCCGAGCGCGACACCATGCTGAAGACCTCTATCGAGCACGATCTTGCGCGTAAATGCATCGCGTGTATCGTACAAAATCTCACCCAGCACGGATTTCACTGGCAGACGTTCGGCAGTACCGAGCAAACGACGCAGCTGCATGTTTTCAGCCAGCAATTGCTGGCCTTGCTGCAAGGTATGTCCATTGATGGTTTGCTGCAATTTGAGTTTTTCGTTTTCCGATTTGAGATCGGAAAGAGAACTGAAGTAATCGCCGACGTAATACAAGGCGTCGCGCGGTGCCAGCGCCACCACCTGCAGTGGATACAGCGCAGTTGAAATGACCTGGCGCACCACGGCAAGCGAGCGCATGTGCGAATCGACACCCAGCAGGATCAGGGCGATCAAGGCAAAGAACACCATCTTTGCTCGTGCCGACGCACCTTGTTTGAAGAGTGGTGGTGGGCTGTATTCCATCTAATACTTGTTGGCGAACCTGCCGAAGATCGTCGCGACAAGGCGGGTTGCCGGAACATGAAGTCCGGCAACTGCAGCCTGTGTTTCGATGTTGTGTGCTTTCATGACACTGTTCATGTCAGCCGATAGAGGGTAAGACGGTTGCCGATCGATTATTCGTAAGAGAAAATCGAACCCAGTTTATCCATGCGCTCCAGCGCCATGCCCGAACCGCGCACCACGCAAGTCAGCGGATCTTCCGCGACGATCACTGGCAAGCCGGTTTCTTCCATCATCAGACGATCCAGATCCCGCAGCAAAGCGCCACCACCGGTCAGCATCATGCCTTTTTCGGCAATATCGGCACCCAGTTCAGGCGGCGTTTGTTCCAGCGCGTTTTTAACGGCCGAGACGATGTTGTTCAGCGGATCCGTCAGTGCTTCCAGAATTTCATTGCTGGAAATCGTGAACGAACGTGGAATACCTTCGGACAGATTGCGTCCCTTGACTTCCATTTCGCGCACTTCAGAACCCGGGAAGGCCGAGCCAATTTCCTTCTTGATCGCTTCGGCGGTTTGTTCGCCGATCAGCATGCCGTAGTTGCGACGGATGTAATTGACGATCGCTTCGTCGAATTTATCGCCGCCAACACGGATCGAACCCTTGTAGACCATGCCACCCAGCGAAATGATGCCGACTTCTGTCGTGCCCCCACCAATATCGACCACCATGGAGCCGGTCGCATCCGACACCGGCAAGCCGGCACCGATCGCGGCAGCCATTGGCTCTTCAATCAGATACACCTGCGCTGCGCCTGCACCCAGAGCGGATTCGCGAATCGCGCGACGCTCCACCTGGGTAGAGCCACAAGGAACACAGATAATGATGCGGGGGGAAGGCTTGAAGAATTTGGTGTCGTGCACCATGCGGATGAACTGCTTGAGCATTTGCTCGGTAACGGTGAAGTCGGCAATCACGCCATCCTTCATCGGTCGGATCGCCTCGATATTGCCTGGCACCTTGCCCAGCATCTGCTTGGCTTCCTTACCGACGGCCATGATGGTTTTCTTGCCGTTCGGACCGCCTTGCTGGCGGATCGCCACCACCGATGGCTCATCCAGCACGATGCCCAGGCTGCGAACATAAATCAGGGTATTTGCGGTGCCCAGATCGATTGCCAGATCATTTGAAAAATAACTGCGTAGAAATCCAAACATGAATTGTTCCAGTGCGCAAAATTGGTGCGCTTAATAAAGTAATTAAGAGAGTAAAGGCATGAACAACTGATTAAATAATCCAGAATTATTGCCGGCGGCAGCCCAATATCGGCGCCAGCAAGGCAATAACCCGATATTCTACCTTATAATTTACATTAAATTAGTCGTCTAAAATGGCAAAAATGTAAGCGGAACAGTTCATTTTGCCAAGCTTTTGCCGCCACTAGAAGACTTTTGCATCTTTTGATTCTTTTTAACACTGAACAGCGGCCCGGCCGCGATCCCACCATGTCTCTAGCACTTTCCGATGTCAAACGTTTATCCATGCTCGCGCAAATCGACCTGACCGATGTGCAATCTGCACAAACGCTGGATAAATTAAACGACATCTTTGCACTGGTCGAACAATTGAGCGCCGTCGATACAAGCGGCGTCGAACCGCTGAATCACCCGATTGCAGCCTTGCTGCCTGAGCTGTCACTGCGTCTGCGCGACGACACCGTGAGCGAACCGAATCGCCGCGACGATTACCAGCAGGTCGCACCGGCAACGCAAGACGGCTTGTATCTGGTGCCCAAAGTCATCGAATAAGCCGCCGCGCGTTTTTACAGCACCGCGCCCTTGCCAGGCTCCGCAACCGAATACCAATATCGATCATGCATACCAAAACCATCAAAGAATTATCTGCGTTGCTGCAGACAAAAAAAATCTCCGCCACCGAACTGGCGCAGTTATTTCTGCGGCGCATAGGCGCCAGCGATCTGAATGCCTTCCTGCATGTGGATGAAGCCTTGACGCTGCAACAGGCCGCCGCCGCCGATCAACGCATCGCCAGTGGCGAAGCCGGCGTGTTGACCGGCATCCCGATTGCACACAAGGATATTTTCGTCACGCGCGACTGGCGCTCGACCGCCGGCTCGAAGATGCTGGAAAACTACGTCAGCCCTTTCGACGCAACCGTAGTGGAAAATTTCAATCAGGCGGGCATGGTGACGCTGGGCAAATTGAATTGCGATGAATTCGCGATGGGCTCATCGAATGAAAACTCTTACTTCGGCGCAGTGAAAAATCCGTGGGACAAGACCGCGATTCCAGGCGGCTCATCCGGCGGCTCTGCAGCGGCAATTGCTGCGCGTCTGACGCCGGCATCGACTGCGACCGACACCGGCGGCTCGATTCGCCAGCCGGCTGCCTTGTGCGGTGTGACCGGCATCAAGCCTACCTACGGCCGCGTCTCACGTTTCGGCATGATCGCATTTGCTTCGTCGCTGGATCAGGGCGGCCCGATTGCCAAAACCGCGGAAGATTGCGGCCTGCTGCTCAACGCAATGGTCAGCTTCGATGAACGCGATTCCACCAGTGTCGAACGTGAAAAAGAAGATTTCACACGCGATTTGAATGCACCTCTTCAAGGCTTGAAAATCGGCCTCCCGCGCGAATATTTCGGCGCCGGCTTGTCCGCCGATGTCGAGCAGGCTGTGCGCGCGGCACTCGGCGAATATGAAAAACTCGGCGCCACGCTGGTCGATATTTCATTGCCGAAAACCGAGCTGTCGATTCCCACCTATTACGTCATCGCACCGGCCGAAGCCTCATCCAATCTGAGCCGCTTCGATGGTGTGCGCTACGGTTTCCGCGCCAAGGACTACACGGATTTGTCCGACATGTATTGCAAGACGCGCGCGGAAGGATTCGGCGAGGAAGTCAAACGTCGCATCCTGGTCGGCGCCTACGTGCTGTCGCATGGTTATTACGATGCCTACTATCTGCAGGCGCAAAAAATCCGCCGCCTGATCGCGCAGGATTTCCAGCAAGCCTTCACCCAATGCGATGTCATCATGGGGCCGGTTGCGCCCACCGTTGCGTGGGATCTGGGCGACAAGGCAGACGACCCGGTCGCCAATTATCTAGCCGATATTTTCACTTTGTCGACCAGCCTCGCAGGCTTGCCCGGCATGTCGATTCCATGCGGTTTCGGTCAGGGCGAAAAGAATGCGAAGCGCCCGGTCGGACTGCAAATCATCGGCAATTATTTTGCCGAAGCCAAGCTGCTGAACGTCGCACATCAGTACCAGCAGGCGACCGACTGGCATCTGCGTCAGCCTGCAGAGTAAAGATCAGCGATCACCGCAAAACAAAAATACGCAGTCACATACGCCAACAGGCGAGTAAGGAAACATCATGCAGTGGGAAGTCGTAATCGGCCTGGAAACACATACGCAGTTGACCACCAGGACAAAAATTTTCAGCGGCTCACCGACGCAATTCGGCGCAGCGCCAAACACGCAAACCTCGCCGGTAGATCTGGCATTACCGGGCGCATTGCCGGTGATGAATCGCAGCGCAGTCGAGCGCGCAATCCAGTTCGGCCTGGCAATCGGCGCCACGATCGCGCCGTACTCGGTATTTGCACGGAAAAATTATTTTTATCCCGATCTGCCCAAGGGCTACCAGATCAGCCAGATGGATTTGCCGATAGTGCAAGGCGGCCGCGTATCGTTCGCGATGGAAGCCGGCGGCAAAACTGAAATCCGCTCGGTGCAATTGACACGCGCGCATCTGGAAGAAGACGCCGGCAAATCACTGCATGAGGATTACCACGGCATGACCGGCATCGACCTGAATCGCGCCGGCACGCCCTTGCTCGAAATCGTGACCGAACCGGATATGCGCAGCGCAGCAGAGGCCGTTGCCTATGCCAAAGCACTCCACACGCTGGTGACCTGGATCGGCATCTGCGACGGCAACATGCAGGAAGGTTCATTCCGTTGCGACGCCAACGTATCGGTGCGCCCGGTCGGACAAAAGGAATACGGCACACGCTGCGAAATCAAGAATCTGAATTCATTCCGCTTCATGGAAGATGCCATCAATTACGAGGTGCGCCGCCAGATTGAATTGATCGAAGACGGCGGCCGCGTAGTACAAGCCACGCGTCTGTACGATCCGGATAAAAAAGAAACCCGCGAGATGCGCAGCAAGGAAAACGCGCACGACTATCGCTACTTCCCTGATCCGGATTTGCCACCGCTGATCGTCAGCGCAGAATGGATCGCGCGCGTGCAAGCCGAGATGCCGGAACTGCCGGGCGCCATGCGCGAGCGCTTTACACAGGAATACGGCTTGTCCGATTACGATGCGGCGGTGTTGACGCAATCAAAGGCCATGGCGAATTATTTCGAACTGATCTGCTCCATCGCCGGTCCCGAACAAGCCAAGCCAGCTGCCAATCTGCTGATGGGAGATGTCGCCTCGGCAGTCAATCGCGACGGCATAGAACTCGATGCAGCACCTGTATCCGCAGCGCAACTGGCGGTGCTTTTGCACCGCATCGCCGACGGCACGATTTCCAACAAGATTGCCAAGGAAGTATTCAGTGCGATGTGGGAAGCCAGATCGGATAGCCCGACCATCGCCGATGAATTGATCGAATCGAAAGGTTTGAAGCAGATTTCCGACAGCGGTGCACTGGAAAAAATCGTCGATGAAGTATTGGCGGCGAATATCAAATCAGTGGAAGAATTCCGCGCCGGCAAGGAACAGGCCATCAATGCCCTGATGGGACAGGCGATGAAGGCCAGCAAAGGCAAAGCCAATCCGGCGCAATTGACAGAACTGCTCAAGCGAAAACTCACGTCTTGAATGACAGGTAAAAACGAAAAGCGCGCTCCCTGCAAAGAGCGCGCTTTTTTATTGGTGGATGCAGAAAAACATCGTCGCAGATGGCTACGCGCAAGCCACGCCTTGGCTTGCCGCACGGCATCGCCACCGAATCGCTGCACACGCGCAACATGCCGATGCCGATGCCGATGCCGATGCCGATGCCGATGCCGATTTTCCTGCAAACTATTCTTGCTGCTGCTTGTCCAACCAGCACTTCCATTCGTCCATGGAGCGTCAAATGAACCGCTTGCACACACCATCAGGCCCCATCGACCCCGGCGCCGCCAGCCCTGAAGACCTGGGTTATCCGCTCGATATCGTCGCCCATTTATCCAGCGGCGAAGCTTCACACATTCTGCATACGCAACACAACCCGCAGGTGCAAACTTTTATCGATGCCCTGCAAATGGAGCAGCCGGTTTCACACGATGTTGCAGCATCATTCCTTGAGTTTTTATTCAAGGACACGATTCCTGCCGATGTCCCGCAACTGACTGCACACATGCGTGCGAGCCAATGGGAGCAGTATCTGACCCCGCCAGAAATCCTGGATGAAATCGCGCATCGTGCCTCGGTTTTTTTCGATAGCGAAGAAGGCGTGGAACTAAGTAACTTTTACACTAGGATCATTTCGCGTACGACCTATTAACGCGCCGTCATTTACCTGAAGCGAATATTACTGCGCTGAAGCAGTTTTTGTGATTTCGCGAAACCGTTGCAAAGTCAGATCGTATTTCGCATGGACTTGCGCCAGCTCGATCTCGCTTTCCTGCAAATTTCCCCTGAGATCGCGCACACTTTGCTCGGCTCTGTCGTGCTTGTATTGCAAACCCGCCGACACTACGCCTCTTTTCCTTTGCGCTTCGACTGCAGCTTGCGCGTCCTTCCAGTCTTTGTCGGCTACGACCAGGGATTTTTTCTGCCGGGCGATTTGTTCGTTCACAATGCCGGTCTCACGTTTGCGCGCCAATACAATGTCTTTTTCGCTGCGGTAGCGGGCAGCAAGCGCCCGATCCGATTTTTTTTGTTCCTCGACAGCAGCACGTTCGGCTTTTTTCCTGTCTTCCTGCAACTGCTTTTCGCGTTTCTGTTCAGCCGTGAGCGGCGCGGCGATGTCTCTTTTTACGATGCCGTTATTGCCGTATTCGCGTACGGCGCGATCAGCGCATTCGGGAATGGGGCGATCGGAAGTGAGCGTACGGCCGGAGGCATCCTTGCACATGAAAATCTTCGCATGTGCACCCGACGCGATGAATATCGAGAGAAAAAACAGTGTCTTGACCGCACCCTTCATTTCACTCCCCAAGAATAAAATACCTGTTGTCAGGCCACGCCATACCTTTTGCGATAGGCGGACACTGCCTCCCTGTACTGCGCCTGTTCAGAATCGGCTCCCGCATTCGACAGGTATTCAAACAAGTCCGACAGATTACCTATCGATACCACCGGCATACCGTAGGTGTTACTCACTTCCTGCACGGCTGAATACGCAGACAATGCATCATCTGCCCCCGAACGTTCCATCCTGTCCAGCGCAATCAGCACTGCACATGGCGTCGCACCTGCGGCACGTATCATGTCTACCGATTCGCGTACCGAAGTGCCGGCGGAAATCACGTCGTCGATGATCACCACTCGTCCCTGCAACCTGGCGCCCACCATCGTGCCGCCTTCGCCGTGATCCTTGGCTTCCTTGCGATTGAATGCAAACGGCACATCACGCCCCTTGTTCGCCAGCGCCACCGCCGTTGCCGAAGCGAGCGTGATGCCTTTGTAGGCCGGACCAAACAGCATATCGAATTCAACACCTGAATCGATCAGCGTCTGTGCATAAAATTCTGCCAGGCGCGCCAGCGTGCCGCCCTGGTTGAACAAGCCGGCATTAAAGAAATACGGCGAAGTGCGACCGGCCTTGGTCACAAATTCGCCGAAACGCAATACGNNGCCACATTTTAAATCGTTATCGGAGGCACATACCCTTAAATGCAAAGTGCATGCCCGCCAGCAATAAGCCTGCAGGAGACCAAGTGCATCGAATCGGTTATCCTGAGCGCCTCATTTTTTACACGACTGCCATGCTAAAAATTATTTCCGCCAACTTGAATGGCATACGTTCTGCCACAAAAAAAGGGTTCTTTCCGTGGATGATCAAACAATCGCCCGATTTTGTCTGCGTACAGGAACTGAAGGCGCAGGCCGCCGACATGACGCCGGAATTACTGACGCCGAAAGGTTATCTCGGCTATTTCCATTACGCCGAGAAAAAAGGCTATTCCGGCGCAGGCGTGTATTGCAAAACCAAACCGGATAATGTGCAGATCGGTTTTGGCTGCAGCGAATTCGATGCGGAAGGCCGCTATGTACAATGCGACTTCGGCAATCTGAGCGTGATTTCGGTCTACTGCCCATCGGGCTCGTCCAGCGAAGAACGGCAGCAGGCCAAATTCCGCTTCATGGATTTATTCCTGCCGCATCTGCTGGAATTGAAAAAACTCGGGCGCGAATTTGTCATCTGCGGCGACTGGAATATTGCGCACAATGAAATCGACCTGAAAAACTACAAGGGCAACAAGAAAAATTCCGGCTTCCTGCCGGAAGAGCGCGCGTGGCTGACACGCGTATTCGATGAAGTGCCCCTGGTCGATGTGTACCGCCGGCTGCACCCGGAAACCACCGACGAGTGTTACACATGGTGGAGCAATCGCGGTCAGGCATGGGCCAAGAACGTAGGCTGGCGTATCGACTATCAGGTGGCGACGCCGGCCCTGGCTGCCACTGCGCGCAGTGCTGCCATCTACAAGGATGAGCGCTTCAGCGATCACGCACCGCTGACCATCAGCTACGACTGGAAGTAAACATTTCATCCTTGCGGCCAGCCGACTGGTCGCATGTCATTGCCGATATTCCGGCAATCTCGCTGTTTTTCACGAAGCCGTCACAAAGCATTTTTATAATTCCTCCAACGCGGAGATCGCACGACATAGTTCCATGATTCGGCTTGCGGCCACCGGCGCATCGCAACTTATCCTACTCTGGAAAATCCATGTCCGATCATTCCCCGCTATCTCGCCGTGACGTGCTCAAATTTCTCGCAGGCGCACCTTTACTGCCGCTGGGTGCATCGTCCATTCTGCTCTCCGCCTGCAGTGTAACGGCAAAAAATGCCACTCCTGCACGGTACGTATCGACCACCTTCACACCAATGGCAGCGCCAGCACTGGCCGATACCGCAGCCATGGCGACGACTACAGCCGGCTCCATATTGAATGTGCATTACAGCGATCAATCGACGCAACACTACAAGCTCGCGTATCAGCCTTTCTTCATCACCGGCGAACAGGTTCCGGATGGCAAAGGTGGAACGCTTTTGAGCGGGGCTTATGTCGATATTCATAACCGGCCTATCATCGACCGCTCTATTGCCGGCAAGGAGCGGCAATTTTTTTCCGATGCACCGGACGGTACCTCGCTGCTGTCTCTTCCGAAAACAACGGTAGATGGGATCAAGGGCAAAGCGGTCTTTGCAGTCGTCCAGTTTGAATACCTGACACGCGATCAGCTGGGCGCCGCCACCGACAAGAAGAATGCCTACGGCACGCTGCCGTCGCCGATTGCCGTTTTGACGCTGGATCAGGATCAGAGTACCGGCAAACTGTCCCTGGTCAAATATCACAATGTCGACACGTCGCACGTGCATGGTTTGTGGATCACGTGCGGCGCAAGCCTGTCGCCATGGAATACGCATCTGTCGAGCGAAGAATACGAACCGGATGCGCAATTCATCGAAAACCATATCCTCTTCAAAAAATTCAGCAAGAATCTGTTCGACGACGAGAATAAAGCCAATCCGTATCACTACGGCCACCTGCCGGAAGTCACAGTCAACCCAGACGGCAGCGGCACCATCAGGAAGCACTATTGCATGGGTCGTATCTCGCATGAACTGATACAGGTAATGCCGGACAATCGCACCGTGTTGATGGGTGACGATTACATCAATGGAGGTTTGTTCATGTTCATCGCAGATCGCGAACAGGACCTGTCTGTCGGCACACTGTATGCAGCGAAAATAGGCGCAGGTTTTTCCGTCGACCCGGATGCGTCTGGCGCAAGCTTGAGCTGGATCAACCTCGGCCATGCGAGCAGTGCAGAAATCGAGCAAATGGCCAATGCCTTGAAGCCGTCCGACATCATGCTCAGCACAAAAGTCGATCCGCTCGATGCAAGCTATACCAGGATATTTGCAGACGGCATCGCCAACTGGATCAAGCTCAAACCCGGCATGGAGAAAGCTGCCGCCTTCCTCGAAACACATCGCTACGCCAATCTGGCTGGTGCCAGCATGGGCTTTAGCAAGATGGAAGGCACGACCGTCAACATCAAGGACAAGATCGCGTATTCTGCACTGCAGAATATTCAACACTCGATGGTGAAGAACGATCCTGCATGGCGTGCATCAACCGGCATCACCGTCAACAAAGCCATTGTTGCCGGCGGCATATTCGCGCACAGGCTGGCCGGCGATCAACAAGATACGGATGGAGTATCAATCAAGAGCGAGTGGATACCGATCAAAACCAAAGCGCTGCTGATCGGCGAAGACATCCCGGCCGATGCATTGGGCAACCTGGCGAATCCGGACAAGATCGCCAATCCCGACAATCTGAAATTCTCCGAGAAAATGCGCACGCTATTCATAGGTGAAGACAGCAGCATGCACGTCAACAATTTCCTGTGGGCGTACAACGTCGATACGAAAAAGCTTTCACGCATCATGGCCATGCCTGCGGGCGCCGAAGCAACCGGCCTGCATGTGGCCGACGATCTCAACGGCTGGACCTACATCCTCAGCAACTTTCAGCATGCGGGCGACTGGAGCGGCAAATTGCATGGCAAGGTAAAAGCCTCGCTCGATCCCTTGATCAAGGCGAACTATCACGATCGCTTCGGTGCTGCCGTCGGCTATCTGACTGCTGAACCGGCTCAATTCTCTTTATCAGGGAAATAAGCCGGGCACTTGCGCAGGTCCTGGCTGCCTGTTGCGCGTGAAGAACGTGAACACTCTACAATTCAGCATTGAATCAGTTCGCCGTATCCATAGCCACCATCCATGCCTACCGACTTTCCCTTGTCCGCAACATCGCGCCTTACCCGCTTCCACTCCATCGCCACACCTTTTCTGTTCATCCTGCTTGGTGTGGTCTATGCATCGTGGGCGGCACGTATTCCAGCCATACGCGATGCGCTGCAACTGAGCCCGGCACAATTGGGTATCGTTTTGCTGGGCGGCGGCTTCGGCGCCGTGGCTTCGTTTCCACTGGCAGCATGGCTGACAGGGAAGTTCGGTGGACGGCGTGCCGCCTGGTATTCTGGTCTGGGTTTGCTTGCAGTTCTCCCCAGCCTCGCCCTCGCACCCAATATGCTGTGCCTGAGCATAGTCGCCGTCGCTCTGGGTGCTGCATCCGGCTGTTTTGACGTTGCCATCAATGCGATTGGTACTGCGCATGAAAAAGAGGCAGGCCGTTCAACCATGTCTTTGCTGCATGCCTGGTTCAGTCTGGGCGCGGTATGCGGCGCACTGTTGGGCAGCGCGATGGCCGGACTGGCGATCACGCCCTTGATACACTTCAGCGTCGCCTCGCTACTATTGCTACCGCCTCTCTATATCGCTTATCAGGCATTACCGCCCGACCTGATTGTGCATGCGGAAAGCAAGGCCTTGTTTGCCATCGCACACGGCCCTCTGGTCGCGCTCGGCATCATCGGTTTTTGCGGCGCCGTCGCGGAAGGCTCGATTGCCGACTGGAGCGGCATCTTCATGAAAGACCAGATGGCGGCACACGACGGCATCGCACCGTTGGCGTATGCAGGTTTTGCCACCTTGATGCTGTTGGCGCGGCTGGTATGCGATCGCCTGAAAGATCGCTTCGGCGCTCGCCGCATCGTCGCCTGCGGCGCCGTGTTTGCCGCAGGCGGTATTTTTATTGCGATTGCGGCATTCAGCATTCCGCTGACCATTATCGGCTTTGCACTGGCAGGCGCCGGTTTTGCAGCAGTATTTCCATTTGTATTCAGCGCGGCGGGAAGGCATGGCTCAACCGCGCTGGCGGCAGTCGCCACCTTCAGTTACAGCGGCGGCTTGATCGGGCCGCCGATCATCGGATTTCTGGCGCAGGGATGGGGCATGCAAATTGCGCTCGGCCTGATAGGCGTGATGGCGCTGGCGATTGCCATCACAGCCAGTCGCGCTCGCTGGCTGGAATAATGCGGGTGAGAGATAGCTAACGCTGATCCACCTTGCGTGTCAGTCTGATGGCTGCCCGCGCGGACAGGTAAAGCAGCAATAAACCGCCAGCCAGCAGCAATTCATCCATCCAGTCGTCACGCTCATCCCACACATCGCCGATGATGGCCAGCGTCAGCAGCACCATGATCAGGTGCATGCAAAACACCGGTAGCGATGCTGCGCCTATGACCTCAAAAAATCGCAGGCGCGGCATGCAACGGCCACTGAAGAAATGCATGACAATCACCAGCAGGGCGAAGAAATTCAGCATGCGCAAGGGGCCGAGATGCCATTTATCAAATAGCAGATTCAGCGTCTGATGTTGCGGAAACGGCACTTGTCCGACTGCGTGACGCCAGATGAAAAAGAGCAAAGCCAGCACCAGCGCCCCACCTATGATGCGATTGGAAAAAGGCGGGCGCCGCTGCAGCACACCGCGGGCATCCAGCGAACCCAGCCACAGGCCGAACACCCAGAGCAGCAGCCAGGCAAATGTTTCAAATGAACCGGTTTCGCGAAACGGCACGGTCAGCCCGGTTACGGCCACCAGCATTGCGTACAGATAGGCCGACAACTCAAACTGTGCGGCCAGCCACAACGCCCCGCTGACTGCAAAAATGCCGCGCCAGCCGTGTCGCATGCCATGCGCCAGTATCCACGGACTGATGAGCAGAAACATCACGTACAAGGGCAGGATATCCAGCAAAGGCGGGTTGTAGATCAGCAGTACACTGGTCAGCAAACCCGTCACAGGATTGTCCAGATAAAAACCGATCAGGTTCTTCAAGCCAGGCTGATCGAATTTGATTCCCAGCATCGCGATCACGGTAAACAACAATAACAGGCACGCTACATGACAGGCATACACCTTCAGCGTGCGCTTGAGAAAAGCCGTACGCATCGCACTGGCACCATGCTGCAACGATTTTTTTGTGTAGACCATCCCTGCCATGAAGGCGGATAGCATGACAAAACCTTCTGCTGCAGAAACAAAGCCCAGGGTCTGGCCCAATCCCAGGCTGAAGCGGGTAGGCAAATGCGTGGAAAACATCATGATCAACATCACGCCGCGCAGAGCATCCAGCTCCCAGCGACGTTGCAAACTTGTATTCATGTGCAAAAGCGGCTTGCGATGCGTAACCGCAGAGGAAAAGAAGTAGCCTGGCGTACAGGAACGAAGCCTGATAGACAGGCATGGGTGCCAAAGGTTCGCGGTCGCAGCGCAGAGCTGCGCCCAGACTACATGCGCATATGTCCGCGCTGCTGAAGATGATGCAGAACAATACCCGCGACAAAGCCGGCGGCCACATTCCACATGCACAGTGCAGCGGTCAGCAACACCACTGCCCGTGCACCGCGCTCGGCCGGGAAGGTGCTGCTACCCAAGGCCAGTTGCGCGCCGGTCAGAAACAGAATCACACCCAGTATGGCAAGCGGAAACAGCTTGAACAGCAGATCGACCGAAGCGCTGAAGAAAAATGCCAGCACCAGCAGCATCCCACCAAGGATCACCACCGAGCCGCCGGTACGTGCGCCAAATGCGATATGCCCGGCCATGCCGCCGGCGCCATGGCACATCGGCACACCACCGACCGCTGCACTGAACAGATTCATGATGCCGGTCGAAATCGACACGCCACCTTCGCTCACGCAGCGTTGCGGAAACAGACGGTTGTTTTCTTCCTTGATCGCAATCACTGCATTGCCCAGGGTCAACGGCAGTTGCGGCAAGGCCAGCAATACTGCGCCGACAAAGAACTGATTCCATGACAGCTCGCTCAACGCAAACGTCGGCGTGTGGAAACCGATGGCCGTGCCGGATAATGCATCCAGCAGCACAGGATTCTGCACCATGCCCACTACGGCGCCAAATGCCAGCAAGACAAACATCGCCGGTATCTTGCGATTACCCATCAACAGCAAGGTGGCGCTGCCGCTGATGAGGGCAATCAGCCAATCGCTCTGCATCATCTTGACCCCCTGCAGCATGAAGCCGAAACCAAGACCGAACACGATGCCGATCACGACCACAGGCGGCACCATTTTTGCCAGGCGCGAAGCAAGCCCGGTGAGTCCGAGGAACAGCCACGCAATACCGGTCACCAGCGCCGCACTGTAAACCGCAGCGGGCGTGACAATCGCCGTTTGCACTGCCTGTAATGCAGCGACAGCGCCTATGGCTTTCATCGGTTGTACCGGAAACGGCGTCTTGTAGTACAAACCCGACACCAGCATCGCCGCACCGAAGGCGAACAGCACGCCAAACGGATCCATCTTCAGCACACCGATATACGCTGCGACAAAGGGAATCAAGGTTCCCAGATCGCCAAATGCACCGGCCCACTCCATGCGGTCGTAGCGATTACCGCTGGGCACATCTGCTACAGACGGGATCGTTGGCTCGTTCACTATTTGGATAGTCTCACGCGTTACCAGAAATCAGGAAATCGATGCCAGCGGCAAATTCAACAACAGGTTTTGCGGCTTGATGCGCAAGATGTCCGTCTCATTCATTGCGCACGCCAGGTAAACCGGGCGACCGGCGACATCGGATCGCACTACCGACGGGTCGACGAAATCCAGCTGGAACAGCGACAGAATACGCCGGTTGCGCGCTTCGTCCAGCTCCACGCCTGCATACAGATCGTTCAGGATGCCGGTCGCTTCTGCATCCAGTCCGATATGCCAGGCCCAGTGTTTGGCCTCGATAGAACGCAAGGGGCGCACCACCACTGCAACGCCATAGAAATGATCTATCCATTTTTCAATCACGCGGCAAAACGCGGTCAGCGCGGCACGACCGTAGGTAAAGCTGATCACCGTATCGTGGCATTCGTTGCGCGTCCAATAGGTAGCGGCATTTTCCTGATCGATCACATCCAGCTCGACGCGTCGCGGTTTGGTTTTGGCTTCGATCAGCAGACGGCCGATATCGCCATAGTTGCCGCCGCTGGCATGCAAATCCACCGTCGCCGCGTCCGCCAGCATGACAGCGCCGTCTTCGAGAGCCACTTTTTGCGGACGGAAAAACAATTCGGCAGCGCGCACCTGCAAGGCATCTTCGCTGTCGGCCAGCATGCCATGCACGATCATCTGCGCCAGTTGATCGATGAAAACCGGTGGCGCCGTCACCGTGCCGGCGCGGAATATATCCAGATAGGCCGCTTCCAGCGTAGGCGCGGCCAGCAGACGATCGCGCCACGCCAGCAACACGCGGTAATTGTCGCGTGCATCCTCGTCCTGCAATGCAGCCAGTTCGGCTACCGTGACCGCACGCCGTGGTGTGACCAGCAAGGCTGCATGCAGTGCACGTTCATGCGCACAGGATTCGTCAACCGGAGCGACTTCCGGCCTGTGCCACCAGGCACTGAGCAAGGCGTCGCTCAGCAACAGGCGGCCATCCACGTCGCGCTGCGTGAGGGAAAAACCGGAATGCGGCCAGAATTCGTGAGAAGACATTATTTGAAAAACCTTTTATCGCCAGTTTTAAGATCGAACGCATAGCGCACGCCGTTTTCAGTCAGCAGCATGTCATCCGGCGGCTCCTCGCCGGCCAGCACGCCATAAGTCACCGGCAAACCCTCGCCTTTGCGTATCAGTTCGTCAGCCCGCTCATAGACATTCACACAACCGGTTTCCATCATCAGTGATTGCACGATCGCAACCTTCCACGCATCCACACCGGCCGACTGAAATTCGCAAATCAGGAAGCCATTCTGGTCGCCATACCAATCGACCACCAGGCCAGAGAGTTGATCTTCATCGCCTATGATCAAGGGCAGACGTTTGGCGGCGCCGATACGTTTGCCCTTGGCGGCAGCTATCCGCTTGTGCGCGGCAGTTTTGACGCGCCGCTTGATCAAGGCATGATCGATCGGTTCATTTTGATCGAAGCTCCAGACGCGGGCGCGTATCTGCGATTTCGGCGCATGGGCGGCACGCGCAAGGAATTTTCCCGAAGAGGAATGAACCAGCGCGGTGGCGCCCGATTTAAACCGCTCGGCCGGCTTGCCATCCACCCGTTCGACTGCCGAGGCATAGATCCAGGGCTGGCGTTCGAGCAGACTTTTTTCCTTGCCCTGTTTAATAGTAATGATCAGCATGCAATAAGTTGTTTGAAAAAGACAAAAAAGAGGAGCCATGATAAACCGCAATGCATGCGACATAAAATTTAACCTTCATTTTTGACCCGGAATGAAATCACAGCGAGGGCAGGCGCATGCAAAGCAATCGCCGCGACGAAAACAATGGAGACGATGGATGCAACACAGAATGACATCGAGGAACTGCGCCGACCTTGCACAAGGTGCCGACAAAGGCGCACGGATAAATTTCCATCCCGCGCCTTCTTCCCTGGCAAGGGCTTGAGCCGGCCCGGGCAGCACTTCCGTTGTACACCTCCGCTCTTGTCGCATGCCGGCTCTTGTGTCAGCATCTGTTCCTGTCGGCGAAGCGCCGGCATTCCACTCAAACTAGGCAGGCAGCATGATTTTTCGCAACAGTGGTACGCAAAGGCTCTCATGGGCAGACACACTCAAGGTCTACCGCGAACCGGCTACCGTACGCATGTTGCTGCTGGGTTTTTCTGCCGGTCTGCCGCTGATGCTGGTATTGGGTACGCTCAGTTTCTGGCTGCGCGAAGCCGGCATAGACCGCAGCACCATCGGCTATCTTAGCTGGGTCGGCTTGGCATATGCATTCAAATGGGCATGGGCACCGCTGGTCGATCGTATGCCGATTCCCTTCCTGACGCGCTGGCTGGGACGCCGCCGCAGCTGGCTGCTGCTGTCACAAGGCGCCATCATCGCCGGTTTGATCGGCATGGCGTTCAACGATCCGCATCTGAGCCTGCAACCGGTAGTCTGGTGTGCGTTGATGGTTGCCTTCGGCTCTGCCACCCAGGATATTGCACTGGATGCCTTTCGCATCGAATCGGCCGATATCGATCGCCAGGCCGCGCTGGCGGCAGGCTATCAAACCGGTTACCGGCTGGCGATGATCTGGGCTGGCGCCGGCGTGCTGTGGATTGCAGCGCGAGCGGAAGTCATCGATGGCGGCGCTTATCAGGCTGGTGCCTGGCACGTCGCTTATCTGGCGATGGCCGCATCGATGGCGGTAGGTGTGTTGACCGTGTTGTTCTCCACCGAACCAATGCGCCGCATATTACCGCCAGCACGCAATGCTGCGGCCTGGCTGGACGATGTGGTAATCGGCCCGTTTCGCGATTTCATTCTGCGCTATCGCTGGCAGGCGGTGCTGATCCTGGCGCTGATTGCCATTTACCGCATCAGCGATGTGGTGATGGGCATCATGGCGAATCCGTTTTATGTCGATATGGGTTACAGCAAGGATGAAGTGGCTGCGGTGACCAAGGTCTTCGGCATCGTGATGACCCTGCTCGGCGCGTTCATAGGGGGGGTGCTGTCGATGCGCTTCGGCATGATGCGTATCCTGACGCTGGGCGCGGTATTGAGTTCAGCCAGCAATCTGCTGTTTGCCTGGCTGGCTGGCCATGGTCACGATGTCAGCATGCTGGTGCTGGTGATTTCTGCCGACAATCTGGCCGGCGGGATCGCCAGCGCAGCGTTCATCGCCTATTTGTCCAGCCTGACCAATGTCGATTACTCGGCCACGCAATATGCGCTGTTGAGTTCGATGATGCTGCTGCTGCCGAAATTCCTGGCCGGATATTCCGGCACCTATGTCGATGCCTATGGCTACAGCAATTTTTTCATCGCCACCGCCTTGCTCGGCGTGCCGGTGATCATCCTGTTATGGCTGGCTGCCAGAACGCAAACCCGGACTGAGCATGGCGAGTAGCAAGAAACCCTGCCTATTTCTTGCGCAAGCGGAATACCGCCAGGCTGCCGCGCCAGTTCGGCAGGAAGGACACCGGATGTCCATCCTGCAGGGCCACGCACTCGATCACTTCCAGCCCGACCTCATTCGCCAGCTCTTCAAAATCCTTGATCGTTGCGCAACGCAGATTGGGCGTGTCGTACCATTCATACGGCAGGCTTTTTGAGACCGGCATACGGCCGCGCAACAGTGCAATCCGGTGCGGCCAGTAGGCAAAATTAGGGAAGGAAACGATGGCATCGCGACCGACGCGTGAAATGTCACGCAGCACGCCTTCGACGTCCTTCATCATTTGCAGCGCGGATAAGCACAACACCGTATCGAAGGCATCGTCGGCAAAAATCGCCAGCCCCGCTTCCAGATCACGTTGAATCACCGAGACGCCGCGCTGCACGCATTCCGGAATTTTGTCATCGTCGATTTCTATCCCGTAACCGCTGCATTGCTTGTCGGTTTGCAGATAATCCAGCATCACGCCGTCGCCGCAACCCAGGTCGAGTACCTGTTTGCCGCTGCCTACCCAATGGGCGATAAAAGCCAGATCGGGACGCAAGGCGCTTAATTGTTCAAAATTCATAGCTGCGCTCCCGCTTTCAGGCTGCTGCCATCGATTTCCTTGTACGCACGCTCGAAGTAGGCTCGCACCACGCTCATGTAACGCGCATCGTCGAGCAGGAAAGCATCATGACCGTGCGACGCATCGATTTCCGCATAGGTAACCGTACGTTTGTTATTGACCAGCGCCTGCACCATTTCATGACTGCGCTCAGGCGCGAAGCGCCAGTCGGTCGAGAACGACACCAGCAAAAACTGCGCGCGCGTATTCGACAAGGTTTTGGTCAGATCACCGCCGAAATCCTTGGCTGGATCGAAATAATCGAGTGCCTTGGTGATCAGCAAATAGGTATTGGCATCGAAATATTCGGAAAACTTGTCACCCTGATAGCGCAGATACGATTCGATTTCAAAATCGATACCGAAGCCGAATTGATAGCTACCCGAGCGCAGGTCGCGACCGAATTTCACCGCCATGTCGTCATCCGACAGATAGGTAATATGTCCCAGCATGCGCGCCACGCGCAAGCCGTTTTTCGGCACCACGCCATGCGCGTAATAATCACCGCCGTGATAATCGGGATCGGTCAGAATCGCCTGCCGCGCCACATCGTCAAAGGCAATATTCTGCGCCGTCAGCTTGGGTGTCGAAGCAATCACCACGCAATGACGCAAGCGTTCCGGAAACAGGATGCTCCACGCCAGCGCCTGCATGCCGCCGAGCGAACCGCCCATCACCGCGGCAAATTGCTGAATACCCAGCGCATCGGCCAGCCGCGCCTGCGACTGCACCCAATCTTCTACCGTCACCACCGGGAAGTGCGCACCATACGGTTTGCCGGTAGCCGGATTCACATGCATGGGGCCGGTAGAACCGAAGCAGGAACCGAGATTGTTGACGCCGATAACGAAAAATTTATCGGTATCGAGCGGCTTGCCCGGCCCCACCATATTGTCCCACCAGCCCTTGGTACTGGCGTCTTCGCTGTAGCTGCCAGCCACGTGATGCGAGGCATTCAGCGCATGGCACACCAGCACCGCATTCGAATGATCGGCATTCAGCGTGCCATAGGTTTCATAGACCAGTGTGTAGTCGGCAATTTCCGCACCGCTCTGCAATGGCAGCGGCGTGGAAAAAAACATGGATTGCGGCGCAACGATTCCGAGAGAGGTCATGTTATCTATTCAGGAGAAGAAGGCAGTCAGGGGACACCGGCATTCTCTGGCATTACAAAAAACAAAAAGCCCGAAAGCAGCAGCTTACCGGGCTAAATTCGAGACTCAAACAATGAGCACGCTTTAGCCGTATTTATTATGCGCCCGCAAGCTGATGTCAAATCGGCGCCATGACGTAAGAATAAACAAGTCGCACCGTGCCGTCAAACGCAGACCGTACGGTTTTATCAGTGTTGCCGCCGGCCGGCGGCGTACAGGAATGGCAATTCCAGCCACCCGCACAGTAAAAATCTGCCACGCAGCTGCAGGCGCCATTGAGTCCAAATGCATCATCGTGCCGGATGCTAAACTACCGGCTGGCCGGGAGCGATAGCCATCGTGACCGCGTGCTTCAGCCGCTCTTCTTTCCGTATTGAATGAATATCCTGCAAACCGACGAACGCCCATTGCGAGAAGGACCGCGCCCGCAATCCCTGGCCGACCTGTTTTTTTCCTTCACAATACTCGCGCTGCAGGGATTCGGCGGCGTGCTGGCGGTCGTGCAGCGTGAGCTGGTGGAAAAAAAGAAATGGATGACGCAGGAAGAATTTGTTGAAGACTGGGCGGTGGCGCAAATCATGCCGGGCCCGAATGTCGTCAATATGTCGCTCATCATAGGCGGTCGCTATTTCGGCCTGCCGGGCGCGCTCGCTGCCTTTGCCGGCATGCTGACGCTGCCGCTGGTGCTGATCATGATCATCGCCATCGTGTATGCACCTTACGCCAACCATCCGCAGGTGGCACATGCACTGCGTGCGATGGGCGCCGTCGCGGCAGGACTGATCCTGGCAACCGGTATCAGACTGATAGCCGGCATGAAAAAAAATCCATTGGGCCCCTACATCTGCGGCATCTTGAGTACGGCGTGCTTTACCGCCGTTGCCTTGCTACGGCTGCCGCTGGCCTATCCGCTGTTCGGTCTCGGTTTGCTCGGTTGCGTGCTGGTTTACCGGAAGCTGACGTCATGAACCAGACACTGCAGCTTTCATTGCAAACTACCGATTGGTTGCATCTGTTTCTGTACTACATGTCGCTGTCGCTGCTGTCGCTGGGTGGTGCGCTGGCAACCGCACCGGAAATGCATCGTTATCTGGTCGCCGAGCAGCACTGGTTGACCGATTCGCAATTCAGCAACTCGATCACGATCGCGCAGGCTGCGCCCGGCCCCAACATTCTGTTCGTTGCCTTGATGGGATGGAACGTAGGCTTGAACGCCGGCGGCATGACCAACGGCTTGCTCGGCATGGCGTTATGCATGATGGGTCTGCTCCTGCCCAGCACGGTGTTCACCTATATGGCAACGCGCTGGGTGCATCGCAACCGCCAGCTGCGTACGGTACGTGCATTCAAGCTGGGCATGGGGCCGGTGGTGGTCGGCCTGGTGCTGGCTACCGGCTGGATCATGGCCAGTACGCAAAATACATTCCGCGAAGACTGGCCGCTCTGGCTGCTCACGTTAATTACCGTCATCCTGATACTGAAAACCCGCATCGGAATTCTATGGCTGCTGGGCGGCGGTGCGATTCTGGGGTGGCTGGGAATAGTGTGACGATGTCTCATGCAACAAGGATTGCTGCGTGCGCCGCCTTTACATCACACGCAAACGTTCAACTGCCTCACTGATTTCCTGCGGCTCGAAGCTGCGCACGATCTTGCGCGTCAGCGGCGTCAGCGCGCTCAGATCGCTGTTGAGAATTTCATTCTTCACCGCCAGCAACTGCGACGGGTGCATGGAAAACTCCCGCAAGCCCATCCCCAGCAGCAAACGCGTCATCTGTATATCGCCAGCCATTTCACCGCAGACAGAAATCGGCACGCCTGCTTTCGCTGCAATCGCAATAGTTGTCGAGAGCAAATACAGCACAGCCGGATGCAGCGGGTTGTACAGATGCGCCACTTGATGATCGACGCGATCGATCGCCAGCGCATATTGAATCAAATCGTTGGTGCCCAATGACAGGAAATCCAGGCGCTTGATGAACATGGGCAGCGACAGCGCAGCGGCAGGAATTTCTATCATCGCGCCTACCGGCAGCTCTGCGTCGAACTTGATTTTCTGTTCCCGTAACTGCGCTTTTGCCTGCGCTATCATCAGCAGCGTCTGATCAATTTCAAACGCATGCGCCAGCATCGGCACCAGCAGCTTGATCGGACCGAAAGCGGAAGCGCGCAAAATCGCGCGCAACTGCGTCAGGAACATCTGCGGTTCGGACAGACAGAAACGAATCGCACGCAAACCCAGCGCCGGATTCAGCGCCGTCTGCTCGGAAAAATCCATAGGCTTGTCGGCACCGATGTCCAGCGTGCGTATGGTGACCGGCCGCCCCTTCATTGCAAGCACGGCTTTTTTGTAGGATTCGAATTGCTCATCTTCGGACGGCAGCTGGTGGGCATGGCCTGTGCGTCCCATGAATAAGAATTCAGAACGGAACAAGCCTACGCCGTGCGCGCCCGCATCCATCGCGTGAACACAATCGTCGGGAAATTCAATATTTGCCAACAAGGTAATCGGCATGCCGTCCAGCGTCACCGACGGCATTTTTTTCAGCTTGCCGAGTTTCTTGCGTTCGCGCATCTGGCTCGCCTGCTTCTCGCGATACTGATCGAGCACCACCGAGTTGGGTGCCACGACCACCACGCCGGCGTCGCCGTCGATGATCAGCCAGTCGCCCTGATCGATCAGCGTTGATGCATTGGATACGCCAACCGTGGCAGGAATATCCAGACTGCGCGCAACGATGGCTGTGTGCGAGTTCTGGCCGCCGACATCGGTAATGAAACCGCTGAATGCGCGATCGCGAAATTGCAGCATATCGGCCGGTGAAATGTCGTGCGCCACGACGATCATGCTGACGCCGCCTTCCGCACCGTCACCCTTGGGCAGGAGACTGGCGCTGCCGGTCAACGCCTTCAATACGCGTTCACCGACCTGCTGAATATCAGACTTGCGTTCACGCAGGTAGGTATCTTCGATCTCGTCAAACTGTGCAGACAATTCCTCAATCTGCGTGACCAATGCCCATTCGGCATTGTAGTAACGCGAGCGAATGATATCGAGCGGCATTTCGGAAATCATCGGGTCCGACAAAATCAGCGCATGCACGTCAATGAACGCGCCCAGTTCAGACGGTGCATCGGCCGGTAATTCACTCCAGATATTCTGCAGTTCGGCGTGCACCGCCGTAATCGCACATTTCAAACGCGCGACTTCTGCTTCTACCTGATCATCGGCGATCAGGTAATGCTGTACGTCGAGTGCAGCAGGGGCGAGTATGTGCGCGCGACCAATCGCGATGCCGCGCGAGACCGGAATGCCGTGTAGCGTGAAAGAAGTCATCGAAGTCAGTCCGTATCAGTAGCAGCGGAAGGCAATATCAAAACAGAGTGATGCGGCAGATGCAATATCTGCCGTGCAGGCAGATTTACTCGCCTTCGCCGAACTTGTCTTGAATCAGATATTCGAGAGCGTCGAAACACTCTCTTTCATCGGGGCCACTGGTTTCCAGCGTGACTTTCGCGCCTTTGCCAGCTGCCAGCATCATCACGCCCATGATGGATTTGGCATTCACGCGACGCTTGTTGCGCGTCATCCAGACTTCACTTTGGTACTTGGCGGCGAGTTGCGTCAGCTTGGCAGAAGCCCGCGCATGCAGGCCGAGCTTGTTGGTAATTTCGATCTCTTGTTCAATCATTTTTTTTATAGGAATTATTTAAACTCAATTCGGTGCCAGCCGTACGCGCTTGTCCACCCTGACCGCGCCTCCCTGCCCACCGGCCAGTGCCATTTCCACTACCACATCCAGCGTATCCTGCCGGTAAGTGATCGCGCGCAACAACATCGGCAAACTGATGCCGGCGATCACTGCGACATTTTCCACATTGCACAAACCCAGCGTGCAATTCGACGGCGTGCCGCCCATGACATCGGTAATGACCAGAACACCGGAGCCGTCATCCAGACCGGCAATTGCCTGCTTGGCCAGTTGCTCGACTTCATGCGTATCCTGATCGGCATTGACATCGACCGCATCCAGTCTTTCCGGGCGCGTGCGAAATACATGGGTAGCAGCCGAGATAAAGGCTTGCCCCAGAGGTGCATGTGTCATCAACAGAATACCGACCATCAGATATATTCGACTCTCAATTTTTTACAGCAATGTTTTTAAAACTTCCGGCAAATTCTGCCATTTCATTGCGAATTCCATTCTTCCGCATGCTTTTCCAGTGCATCGACAAACATTGCCGCAACATCGAAACCGGTTTGCTGCCGGATTTCCTGGAAGCAGGTTGGACTGGTCACATTCAATTCGGTCATGTAGTCGCCAATTGCATCCAATCCTACCAGCAACAAGCCTCTTTTTAACAGCACCGGTCCCAATGCAGCCCCGATTTCGCGATCGCGTGCCGATATTTCACGTGACATACCGATGCCGCCCACTGCCAGATTACCGCGTATTTCACTTCCCTGCGGTATCCGCGCCAGGCAATACGGTACGACTTCGCCCCCTATCAACAGGATGCGTTTGTCGCCCTGCGTGATTTCCGGAATGTAACGCTGCACCATGATGGTTTGACGACCGTTCCCGGTCAGCGTTTCGATGATGGAACCGAGATTGAGCGCATCGTCCCGGACACGAAAAATGCCGGCGCCGCCCATGCCGTCCAGCGGCTTGAGAATGATGTCGCCATGCATCTGGTGAAAGGCACGTATGCGCACTGCATCGCTGGTAACCAGCGTAGGTGCGATGTACTGCGGGAATTGTGCAATTGCCAGCTTTTCATTGAAGCTGCGGATCGCTTCCGGCTTGTTGAAAATACGCGCGCCCTGTTTTTCTGCCAGCTCCAGCAGATAGGTTGCATAGATATATTCCATGTTGAAGGGTGGATCGGTACGTTCCAGAATCGCATCGAAAGCCGTCAGTTCCTGCGCCACCGGTGCATCCATCCGATACCAGTCCTTGTCATCTCCGGTCAATGTGACGCGCGCCACATTGGCGATGACCTTGCCGTCCTCAAAGGCCATATCCTTGTGTTGGAACGTGTAAACCGCGTGTCCACGGCGCGCAGCCTCGCTCATCATCGCGTACGTGGTGTCCTTGTAAATCTTGAAGCCATCCAGCGGATCGCATGCGAAAGCTATTTTCATCCGGCACATCCTGAAAAATCATTGGTCGGCTGGGCTTGTCCGACAGGTTTGTTGTTTGGCGATTGAATCCGTATTTGCATGCCATCATTGTGACGCCATGCGAATCATCTGCCCAAAACAGATAAGCGCTGCGGCCGGCAACTGCCTCAGTACACTTCCGGATTCGGGTCTGTTTTTTCCATCTCCAGCGAGGCTGCCAGCAAGGCCAGGCGCGCTACCACGCCGTAGATATAAAAACGGTTCGGTGCTGCGGTTCCCGGCTTGGCCTGATAATCAGGCAGCGCATGCTGATGGGCAAACGCCAGCGGCACGAAGTGCGCGCCCGGCGCATTCAGATTTTCATCGTTGCCGCGATCTGCATGCACGCGATAAAAACCGCCAACCACATAGCGATCAATCATGTACACAACCGGCTCGGCCACCGATTCATTGATATGCTCAAAGGTCGGCACGCCCTCCTGGATGATCACGTCGGTCACTTCCAGACCATCCTTGATGACCGCCATCTTGTTGCGCTGCTTGCGGTTCAAATCCTTGACTTCGCTGGCATCGTGCACGGTCATGATCCCCATGCCGTAAGTACCGGCATCGGCCTTGATGATCACAAAGGGTTTTTCCTTGATGCCGTATTCCTTGTACTTCCTGCGCATCTTCGCCAGCAGCGTATCGACATTCGATGCAAGGCAGTCTTCACCGGTATTTTCATTGAAATTGACGTTATCGCATTTCATGAAATACGGATTCAGCATCCATGGATCGACATCGATCATCTTGGCAAATTTCTTGACCACTTCATCGTACGCGGCAAAGTGATTGGTCTTGCGCCGTACCGCCCAGCCTGCATGCAAGGGCGGCAACAGGTTTTGTTCGTTGATGTTTTCCAGTATCGACGGCAAACCGGAAGACAAATCGTTATTCAACAGAATCGTGCAGGGATCGAAATTTTTCAGGCCGAGGCGACGGCCATTGTGCGATCGTTCCAGTGGCTCCAGCGTCAGCGTGGTGCCGTCCGGCAGCTCGATCGGCGTCGGCGCGGTTATCTCGGGCGACAGAGAACCAAGGCGCACATTCAGACCGGTCTGACGGAAAATCTGTATCAGGCGTGCGACGTTTTGCAGATAGAAGGTATTGCGCGTGTGGCCTTCGGGTATCAGTAATAGATTCTTGGCATCAGGACAATATTTTTCAATCGCTGCCATTGCCGACTGCACCGCCAAAGGCAGCATTTCCGGCGAAAGATTATTGAAACCACCGGGAAACAAGTTGGTATCCACCGGCGCCAGCTTGAAACCGGCATTGCGCAGATCAACCGAACAATAAAAAGGCGGCGTATGTTCCTGCCATTCCAGCCGGAACCAGCGCTCGATGGCTGGCGTAGCGGTGAGGATCTTTTTCTCAAGGTCGAGCAACGGACCGTTCAAGGCCGTGACGAGATGCGGAACCATATAAACCTTTTTACTGAACTTATCGTTAATTGATGCTGATTTTAAACGGGAAACAGCAAATACGTGTTCGATCCGTCCATCATATTCATTCAATCTGGTATGGGTAGATGAGGGCAAAACGGCAGTTTAAAAGCCCAAAATAAAAAAGCGCCCCGCAAGGAGGCGCTTTTGCGAACCCGCGTACGGGTCGGAAAAACTATTACGAGTGGTAAGCGGATTCGCCGTGGCTGGTGATGTCCAGCCCTTCGCGTTCTGCCTCATCCGCCACACGCAGACCGATGACCATATCGACCAGTTTATAGGCAATAAAGGCAACGATACCGGACCAGACAATAGTAATCAGCACACCCTTGACCTGCACCATCAACTGATGTGCCATTGCATAGTCGGCTGCACCTGTACCGCCCAGTGAAGGCGCTGCTAGCACGCCCGTCATGATGGCGCCGAAGATACCGCCTACGCCGTGGACGCCAAACACGTCGAATGCATCATCTGCACCCAGCATGCGTTTCAGACCGCTCACACCCCACAGGCAAATCACGCCAGCCAGCAAACCAAGCACGATGGAACCCATAGGACCGACGAAACCGGCCGCAGGTGTGACCGCGACCAGACCGGCAACCGCACCGGAAGCCGCGCCCAGCATGGAGGCCTTGCCTTTGAGCAGAGCCTCAGCGCCTATCCATGACAAGGTCGCTGCGCCAGTTGCCAGGATGGTATTGATAAAGGCCAGACCGGCAATGCCGTTTGCACCCAGAGCAGAACCGGCGTTGAAACCGAACCAGCCCACCCACAGCAGGGAAGCACCGATCATCGTCATGGTCAGCGAATGCGGAGGCATCGCTTCCTTGCCGAAACCTACACGCTTGCCCACCATGTAGGCGCCCACCAGACCTGCAATACCCGCATTAATGTGTACCACCGTGCCGCCGGCAAAGTCGAGTGCGCCTTCTTCAAACAGCAAACCGCCTGCGGCCCAGACCATGTGCGCAACCGGGATGTAGCTGAAGGTGAACCACAGCACCGAGAAGGCGATCACCGCAGCAAACTTCATACGCTCTGCAAACGCACCGACGATCAGGGCGCAGGTAATGGCCGCAAAAGTCGACTGGAAGGCAACGAACACATATTCTGGAATAGTGCCGGACAGCGTGTCAGGCGTGATGCCGCTGAGGAACAGCTTCTCGAACGTGCCGTAGAACGAACCGCCACCCGAGAAGACCATGCTGTACCCATAGATAGCCCACAGAACGGTAATCAGCGCGAACAGAACGAATACTTGCATCAATACCGACAGCATGTTTTTCGACCGGCCGAGGCCGCCGTAGAACAATGCGAGACCAGGGATCGTCATCAGGATGACCAGCATGGTCGATGTCAGCATCCACGCCGTATCGCCAGTGTCGAGCACTGCCTCAGGTGCGGCAGCCGGCGTTTCTGCCGCTGGCGCTGCAACAACCGCAGCTGGTGCGACTACAGTTTCGACAGCGGCCGGTGCCGCCGCTTCCTCTGCCATGACCGGCGCAGCAAAACCGACGGCAAGCAACAATGCCCCTGTTGCCAGGGCGCTTGTGAATATTTTCTTGATACTCATCTCATTCCCCTTAAAGTGCTTCTTTACCGGTTTCGCCGGTGCGGATGCGAACGACTTGCTGCAAATCGTAGACGAAAATCTTGCCGTCGCCGATTTTGCCGGTTCTGGCTGCAGTCTCGATCGCTTCAATGGCACGATCAACGATCGCGTCATCAACAGCCGCTTCGATTTTCGTTTTAGGCAGGAAATCCACCACATATTCGGCACCGCGATACAACTCGGTATGACCTTTTTGACGGCCGAAACCTTTGACTTCGGTCACGGTAATGCCTTGCACGCCGATTGCAGACAGGGCTTCCCGCACTTCATCCAGCTTGAAGGGTTTGATAATGGCAGTAATCAGTTTCATTTGAACCTCTTACGTAGTTAGATTAAAACGCTTTGGAAATCGACAGGACAGCAGCAGTACCAGCCAATTTGCGCGCACCTGGAGCTTCATCCAAATCCGTATCGATCAAAGCCAGACCGATGGTTGCGAATCCAAAATCTTTTGCGAGGCTGATTTTATAATCCGTGTAGTCAGCATCGCCGTTGTGGCGTACTTTCTGATGACCGACGTGCAAGCCCAGCGTGGTTTTATCAGCAACTTCAAACGCGGCGTTCAGCTCCAGATAACCTGAACCCTTGGAATCTTCCGCACCGAAGAAATCGGAAACGGTATGGCTGTACTTGGCGGTAAACCATTTATATGTACCGGCAACATACACTTCTGTCGTATTGATATCCGTGCCGCCATCACGCTTGGCGCCCGGGTAGTAGTAGTACAGTACACCGACGTCACCAGCCAGATCCGGGGTTACTGCCCATTTGTAACCGGTGTAGAAGTCCATTTCAATGGATTTTGCAAAATCAATGTTTGAGTTCCAGTTACCGACATAGAAACCGCTAGAGTGCGCGTAATCAAAACCGCCTTGCAGCGTAGGTTCTTTATCTGTTTGGGAAATACCACGGAAACGGTAGTCAGTCGCTACAGTAAAATTGCCAGTGAACGTATGTTCCGGAATGGCTTCTTCTGCGTGAGCCAGACTACCAACAAATGCACTCATTACCGCTGCGGCAAGAATCAGTTTTTTCATGATATTCCCCTTAAAGTTAAATATAGAACCGAAATTGGTTGTTCTCGAACCTACATTTAGCAGGACTCATGCCAGCTTTTTTAGACAGGATGCATTATCATTTTTACTATTAATCGTTGTCCGATACTATTGGAGCGCATTCCCATCTTTGAATACGCACCTTCTTGGCGCACATTCACATAAGTCGCACTTTATTGGTGCCAAATTAATCCGTTTTTAAGAGGTTCCACATGGAAAAGTTCAATTTTTTTAATGATATGCAAGAGAAGGTCAACCAGGTGTTGGAAAACTCGCCCGTCAAGGACATAGAAAAGAATGTGAAGGCGATGATGAGCCAGGGTTTTTCCAAACTGGATCTGGTCACGCGTGAAGAATTCGACACTCAGGCGCAAGTACTCGCCACTACCCGCGCCAAACTGGAGACACTGGAAGCACAAGTCGCAGCACTGGAAGCTCAACTGAAAAAATAAGCGAACGGCTACAGACAACAAGGCCGGACAATAGGGATATCTCGGGGACAGGTGACGTCATGCGTATGAGTGATGATGTTGATTTGCTCGCAGAGTTGACCCTCTCCAACTGATCCACCTTCCACTGTCTGGCGAAGGCGGCGACTCTGTCATACGACCCTTCAAAACCCAATGCACATAGATCGATATGCATTTGCTTCAAAGTCCGTCGTTGCTTGCGTGACTTCGTTGCCTCAGTCTTTAACCAGGCTGAAAGCTTGAACGCGTATTTATCGAGAGAAGTCGGGGAACGTCGATCAGCGTATGCTGGCTCGACCGTTTCAGCGCGCAGATAGCGCCTGACGGTATTTCGAGAGATGCCCAATCGTTTGGATATCTCCCTTAATGAGACCTGGTCACGAAGGTGCCAGCGTCGAATAATTCCAAGTAATGCCACGTCGATCACTCCAATCTCCCACTCACTTTGGTAAGTAGGATTGTGTTCTAAACGTGGGTCAGTTTTGGATGCAAATTATGCGGCTAAGTGGGTCAGTTTTGGATGCAAATCAACATAAAAGCCGAAGAACGCATTTTCGAAGATCTGGAGAACATCGCCCTTACTTTTGAAACAGATCGCCCATCGACACATAGATCACAACAACGTATTCATCGGATAGGTGGCCGGATCTACATACGGATTCTTTGACAAGCGTTCGGCAGCTCCTTCCGCCTTTCCAAGGTAGCGACAACGTCCCAAAAATGATTCAAGGGCCAACAATTGAGTTAACGCCGCTGATTTCCCGCCGCCGCATCGTTGCCTCAGCAGCTTGGATGCTAGAAGATTGGCCGCACCGCTTTGTAGATATCGCTAAACAAGCGCATATCTCTAGTGCACATATGCTTGCGACCAAAGAAGTTCAACCATATTGGATGTCAGAGATTGTTGAGCGGGACCTAACACTAAAGTATAGAAACAGACTCACCAATACAGACGTAGAAAATGCAATGCACCACTTGCAATCGAAAAATACTCCCATTACAAAATCCGCAGTGAGGAAACTTTTCGACGTGACTGAGAATAAAGTTATAAATACCTACCTCAATCAACGACGACAGGCATCAGAAGAGGAATTAGTAAAAGTAATAGCGATGTTTGAACAAGCACTATCAACTTCATCACAAAAAAATCCGGGCGAGATTCTCTTCTTCGCGACTACCTCATTTTCATGATTAGCGTCCTAGGTGAGTATTCGCATGAACGTTGCC
>DGBN01000049.1 GCA_002384815.1 Oxalobacteraceae bacterium UBA4003
TGGTCAACATCTTCGGCGGCATCATGAAGTGCGACGTGATTGCACAAGGCGTGATCGCGGCAGCGAAACAGGTTGATCTGACAGTTCCATTGGTCGTTCGCATGGCGGGCACCAATGAAGAACTGGGCAAGAAGATTCTGGCTGAATCAGGTCTTCCTATCATCACTGCAAACAACATGGCTGAAGCGGCTGAAAAAGTCGTCAACGCAGCACAGGGGAAATAAGCATGTCAATCCTGATCAATAAAGATACTAAAGTTATCACCCAAGGCATCACCGGCAAGACCGGTCAGTTCCACACCAAAATGTGTCTCGAATACGCAAATGGCAAAAACTGTTTCGTTGCTGGCGTGAATCCAAAGAAGCCTGGCGAATCGTTTGAAGGCGTGCCTATCTACGCAACCGTCAAGGAAGCAGCAGCAGAAACCGGCGCAACCGTTTCGGTTATCTATGTTCCGCCTCCATTCGCGGCAGCAGCAATCGACGAAGCAGTTGATGCAGGCATGGATTTGGTGATCTGCATCACCGAAGGTATTCCAGTACGCGACATGATTCGCACCAAGGCACGCATGGAAGGTAAAAAAACCCTGCTGCTCGGACCGAACTGCCCAGGCTTGATTACGCCAGACGAAATCAAGATCGGCATCATGCCAGGCCATATCCACAAGAAGGGCCGCATCGGCGTCGTTTCGCGTTCGGGTACCTTGACCTATGAAGCAGCAGGTCAATTGGCTGAATTCGGTCTCGGTCAATCAACCGTGGTCGGTATCGGCGGCGATCCAGTCAGCGGCTTGAAGCACATCGATATCCTGCGCATGTTCAATGACGATCCTGATACCGATGCAGTCATCATGGTCGGCGAAATCGGCGGCGATGCAGAAGAAATGTGCGCGCGCTGGGTCAAAGACAACATGAAGAAACCAGTGATCGGCTTCATCGCTGGCGTCACTGCACCAGAAGGCAAACGCATGGGCCACGCCGGTGCGATTATTTCCGGTGGTAAAGGTACGGCACAGGAAAAACTGGCTGTGATGGAAGCATGCGGCATCAAAGTCACGCGCAATCCAGCTGAAATGGGCCGTTTGCTGAAATCGGTTCTGTAATATGCAGTCTTGACACTCCTCTTGCATGGGGAGTGTTATCCCTACAGAAAATACACGGTGTTTTTTGTAGAGATAGTTGCACATGCTGATGCGCCAATTGCGCACGCCGGATGTGATCGCGATAGAACGCAAGTTCGCGTAGGTCTGCCCTTGAGTAACAGTACAAGTTTCGAAATTTCAAGAAAAGAGCGCAAAATGTCACAACACTGGATTCGTTTTAGTCACGCAGGTAATACACAATTCGGTACGCTTGAAGGCGACAGCATTCAAGTCTACACAGGCGACATGTATGATCATCCGGTCAAAACCAGCACCGTCTTGAAACTCAATGACGTCAAAGTGTTGATGCCTACCCAGCCAACCAAAATCATCGCGATGTGGAACAACTTCCACGCGCTGGCGAAAAAATTGAATCTGGCAGATCCCGCAGAGCCTCTGTACCTGATCAAATCGCCAAACTCGTATTTGAATCCGGGCGAAACAATCGAGAAGCCGCCTACAGACGAAAAAATTGTCTTTGAAGGCGAACTCGGTATCGTGATCGGCAAAACAGCCAAGCGCGTTTCGGAAGCGGATGCCCTGGATTATGTATTCGGTTACACCGTCGCCAACGACGTGACGGTTGCCGACATCCTGAACCGCGACGCATCGTTCGCACAGTGGGTCCGTGCAAAAGGCCTGGACACCTTCTGCCCATTCGGCCCTGTTGTTGCCACTGGCATCGACCCGACCACACTGGTCGTCAAAACAATTCTGAATGGCGATATCCGACAAGACTATCCGATCAGCGACATGCGTTTTTCGGTCCAGCAACTGGTGAGTCTGATTTCCGCTGACATGACGCTGAATCCTGGCGACATCATCTTGTGCGGCACCTCTGTTGGTGTCGGCTCGATGAAGCCGAACAGCGTCATCGAGATCGAGATTGCCGGCATCGGCAAGCTCACAAACGATTTTAAATAATAGTGGCGAGGTAAAAATTATGAAAATTGCTGTTATAGGAGCAGGCGCAATCGGTGGTTACGTTGGCGTCAAGTTGGCATTGGCTGGTGAAGATGTTACGTTTATCGTGCGCGGTGCCAATCTGGAAGCGATACGCAAAAACGGCGCCAAGCTGATCATGCACGATGGTTCCGAGCACGTGGCATCGAATGTCAAGGCAACCAACAACTACGACGAAGCGGGTCATCAAGACATCGTCGTTCTGGCAATGAAGGCGCATCAACTCGAAGCGATCGCCGACGATCTGCCAAAACTGATCGGCCCTGAAACCGTCATCGTCACCATGCAAAACGGTATTCCGTTCTGGTACTTCCACAAGCATGGCGGCAAACTGGCTGGCACGTGCGTTGAAAGCGTCGATCCGACCGGCAAGATTACCGCCCAGATTCCTGCTGATCGGGTACTCGGTTGCGTCGTCTACCCTGCATCGGAATTGATCGCGCCAGGTGTCATCAAGCACATTGAAGGTGATCGTTTCCCTATCGGCGAGCTCGATGGTTCGATCAGCGAGCGTGCAACTCGTGTTTCAGAGTGCTTTACCAATGCCGGTTTCAAGTCGCCCGTGCTGGAAAACATCCGTTCAGAAATGTGGCTCAAGCTGTGGGGCAATCTGACCTTCAACCCTATCAGTGCGCTGTCGCATTCGACCTTGCAGGACATCTGTCAATTCCCGCTGTCGCGTGAGCTGGCTGCCGCCATGATGACCGAAGCGCAAACCGTTGCGAACAAACTTGGTATCGAGTTCCGCGTCACGCTCGACAAGCGTATCGCTGGTGCTGAAAAAGTAGGCAAACACAAAACATCGATGCTGCAAGACGTTGAAGCCGGCCGCGATCCGGAGATCGATGCATTGGTAGGTTCTGTGGTTGAGCTTGGTCGCTTGACTGAAACGCCAACACCGCATATCGATACGGTCTACGCCCTGGTCAAATTGCTGGCTAAAACCATGGATGAAGAATCCGGCCAGGTCAAATTGCAGAAGGTTGCTTAAGTACGCATGAATAAAAAGCCCGTGAAATTTCATGGGCTTTTTTCATATGGGCGCTGTACATCGCCTGATAGCTGAATGCGTACGAAGGAAAGCGAGCGAAGGCCTCGTCGGGCTTATGAAGACAAGCAAGCTCGGCCAGAATATTTTTAATTGAATGAGTGTGCGGACGACGAAGAAATTTCTGTCATTGATTTTTTGTAAATTGGAATACGTATAAATACGTACTGTTATTTTGGTGAAGTTTTTTCCAATTTATCTCTCAAGGGTGGCACACTCATGCAAACAGATATTGAATATGGCAGCAAGAATAGATAGATGATGTTTCGGGTTTGAATAGAAAAAGCTGTTTGATGATAGCCGGATATAAACATGGCACGTTGAATCGCTTTATTCGTTGCATGGGCAAATGCGAGAAATGGAGCTCGCAAATGTTGTGCAATAACTTGCATGAAAGTTATCAAAACGAAATATTTTTAGTGCGATCAAACAATGGCCGGAGTCCAGAAAACTTGACGCCGGTCAAGAGAATTTTCAAAGAAAAGCCACACTATCTTTGAAAATTAAAAGTAACTTCAAGTTATGTTTGAAGGCATTGGAGGCCGCACCATGCTAGTGCTCACAAGGCACCTCGACGCGGCAAGCAGTAAAAAGTAGTTAAAATTATTATTAACAGGAGACAGCAATGATCAAGGAATTCATTTCAACTCGCGGTATTGTCAAAGCAACTGCAGGCGCATTTGCAGCAGTCGCACTGACTGCAACCCCAGCCTTCGCGGCATGGGAACCAACCAAACCAGTCGAATTCGTTGTACCAGCAGGTACCGGCGGTGGCGCTGACCAAATGGCACGTCTGGTTCAAGGCGTCATCATCAAAAACAAACTGATGAAAGAACCCCTGATCGTCGTTAACCGTTCCGGTGGCGCAGGTGCTGAGGGTTTCCTGGACGTTAAAGGTTCCAAAGGCGATCCACACAAAATCATCATCACACTGTCGAATCTGTTCACCACGCCTATGGCAACTGGTGTCCCGTTCAACTGGAAAGAAATGACTCCAGTTGCGATGTTGGCACTGGATCAATTCGTTCTGTGGACGAATGCTGAAAAGCCATACAAATCGGCGAAAGAATACATTGACGCCGTTAAAGCTGCAGGCCCATCCAAAATGAAAATGGGCGGCACAGGTTCCAAGCAGGAAGATCAAATCATTACTGCCGGCCTGGAAAAAGCTACTGGCACCAAGTTCATCTACATTCCATACAAAGGCGGTGGTGAAGTTGCCGTTCAGTTGGTTGGTAATCACATTGACTCAACAGTGAACAACCCAATTGAAGCCGTTTCACAATGGCGTGCGGGTAAACTGAAAGCGCAATGCGTGTTCGATGATCAACGTATGCCTTACAAAACGAAAATCACCGATACCCAATCCTGGAATGATATTCCAACTTGTAAAGAAGCCGGTATTCCAACCGACTACACCATGTTGCGCGGTATCTTCATGCCGGCAGGTGTCACTTCCGATCAACTTGCTTACTACGTAGATCTGTTCACCAAAGTGCGTGCAACACCAGAGTGGAAAGACTACATGGAAAAAGGCGCGTTCAATACGTCCTTCAAAACCGGTGATGATTTCAAAGCATGGCTTGAAAATGCAGAGAAGCAACATGCTACTTTGATGCAAGAAGCCGGCTTCATGGCCAAGAAGTAATAGACTAATCAGGGGTAAATAAGAAGAGAGGCTGCACTACCGACGGGTTCGGTAGTGCCAGCCAGCTCGTGCGCCCCAAATCATCATAAAAAATTTCAGGAGCATTCCTCATGGATCAGAAATTGGAATCCGGCGATGGCGCTCGCACTGGCGTAGCGACGTATGTCGTAGACGCAGTGGTTGCTGCCCTTCTACTGGCGCTGGGTCTTACAGTTGTTATCGCAAGCTGGGAATTGGGCGCGACGTGGACCAGTGATGGCCCGGGCTCGGGTTACTTCCCGTTCGGTATTGGTATTTTGATTTGCATTTCAGGTGCAGTCACATTGTTGTCATCGCTATTCGGCAAGAACAAAAATACAGAAATTTTCGTCGATGCAGAGCAATTCAAGCGTGTTATGCAAGTGTTTATTCCGGCAATTATTTATGTCGGAGCTATCGAGGTATTCGGTGTTTATATTTCTTCGGTCGTCTATATAACGTTGTTCATGATTCTCCTTGGCAAGTTCTCCATCATTAAAGCCGTTATTGCAGCGCTTGTCGTCAATGTCGTACTTTTCATGATGTTTGAAGTGTGGTTTAAAGTGCCCCTGTACAAAGGGTCCATAAATCTTTTGAGCTTCCTCGGTTATTAAGCCTGAGCATGTGATCGCAAGATCCTATGCTAGCTAACTACTGAGTCAGATTGGAATTCAAGGAGTTTTAAGTAAAATGGACGAACTAAATTCATTATTTCACGGGTTTGCGGTCATCTTGACGCCGACAAATCTGTTGTTGATGGTCGTTGGCATCACCCTGGGTGTGCTGATTGGCGTATTGCCTGGTTTGGGCGGCGCAAACGGTGTGGCGATTCTGTTGCCACTTACATTTACGATGTCGCCGACTTCAGCGATTATCATGCTGTCTTGCCTCTACTGGGGTGCGTTGTTCGGGGGGGCTATCACTTCCATCCTGTTCAATATTCCGGGCGAGCCGTGGTCAGTTGCGACCACGTTTGACGGTTATCCGATGGCTCAAAAAGGTCATGCGGGTGAGGCATTGACCGGGGCATTCACGTCTTCGTTTATCGGTGCGTTTATTGCCGTTATCATGATTACCTTCCTGGCACCGTTGGTTGCCAAATTCGCTTTGCGTTTCGGCGCTCCGGAATTTTTCTCGGTTTATCTGCTTACCTTCTGTAGTTTCGTCGGTATGGGTAAAGGTTCGCCGATGAAAATTCTTGCCTCGATGATGCTTGGTTTCGCGCTGGCGGCGGTTGGTATGGATACGGTTACCGGTCAGTTGCGCATGACCTTCGGTTTCCACGAGCTGATGCGTGGTTTCGACTTCCTGATCGCGGTTATCGGTCTGTTCGGTATTGGCGAGATTCTGTTGTCGATGGAAGAGGGCCTGGCTTTCTCCGGTAAATCGGCAAAAATCGATCCTAAGATCGTGTTCCAGACCTGGAAAAAACTACCGCAGTACTGGGTGACTTCGCTGCGTAGTGCCATGGTTGGTATCTGGATGGGTATTACCCCGGGCGGTGCGACACCTGCGTCGTTCATGTCCTACGGTCTGGCCAAGAAGATGTCAAAAAATGGTCGCAACTTCGGTAACGGCGAGCTTGAAGGCATCGTTGCGCCTGAAACTGCAGCGCATGCTGCTGGTACCGCGGCGCTGCTGCCTATGCTGGCTCTGGGTATTCCAGGTTCGCCGACAGCGGCTGTTCTGCTCGGTGGCCTGCTGATCTGGGGTCTGCAACCTGGTCCATTGCTCTTCGTTGAGCAGCATGACTTCGTTTGGGGCCTGATCGCCAGTATGTATCTGGGTAACCTGGTTGGTCTGGCAGTTGTTCTGACTACCGTGCCACTGTTTGCTTCGATCCTGCGTATTCCATTTTCGATCATTGCTCCGGTTATCGTTGTTATTTGCGGTATTGGTGCATACACGGTTGGTAACGCAACGTTCGATATCTGGCTCATGCTGGTATTCGGTGCGGTTGGCTATGTGTTCAAGAAACTGGACTATCCGTTGGCTCCATTGGTTCTGGCGCTGGTCCTGGGTCGTAATGCAGAAGATTCGTTCCGTCAGGCGATGTTGTCTTCGCAAGGTGACGTATCGGTCATGTTCTCGAACGGTCTGGTCGGCTCCATTACCACGTTGGCTCTGATAATGTTGTTCTGGCCACTGATCTCTCGTGTGATTGCGCTGGTGCGACCACCCAAGAAGGATGAATTTGCCGAACATCGGGAAGCAGAGTAATTACGGTGTAATTTGATGTGGAGATCACTTTAATCCGCGATCTCGAGATATGAGCCAATGCCCCGCAAGGTTAAAACCTTGCGGGGCATTGTTCTTTTCAGGGCAGGAACATTCATCACGTAAATTGGTCTGATTTCGAGGGAGGGTTTGGGTATATGCCGCATTCCTCCTCTCGGTTCAGGAGAAGAACGTTACGCTAACAAGCAAAGGAAACCGCTATGCCAGTGATCGCAATGACGCAGGAAATGGGCTCGCTCGCCAAGGATGTCGCAATGCATCTGGCGCAGACGCAGAATCTTGCTGTGATGAAGCACGAAGTAATAGACCATCTTGCGGAAAAGATGGACTTGAGCAAAAGCGTCATTCGCCGGCTGCGTGAAGGAAAGGCTGGTTTTATCGACAGGATAACGACCGATGACGAAAGTATGGCTTTATATACGGCAGAAGAGGTTTTTGAGTTGGCGCGCCAGGGTAATGTGATATTGCGCGGCTGGGGTGCTACCGTCTGTTGCGACCTGTGCCGCATGTGCTGACTGTTCGCATCACGCGCTCGATGAACAAGCGGGTGGAGTGGTTGATGGAGCACTTGAAAACAGATGATGCCGACTTTGCCGAGGCGGAAATCCGGCGTAGCGATGCAGCGCATGCTGCGCGTATGCAACAGCAGTTTGGGGTAGTGTGGGGAGATCCGATTCTGTATGATTTGGTGCTCAATACTGATCGACTGTCGATTGAAAGTTGCGCGTCGCAAATTCTGAATTTGGCTGGTCGATCTGAGTTTGAGGTGTCTGCAGCATCGCAAGCGACTCTAGAAAACCTGGCGCTTGAAGCGCATGTTCGGGCTGCGTTGAGGGGTAATTCCGCCAGTCACGATGTAAGAGTCACGATTGAGGCAAATGCGGGGCACGTCACGCTCAGCGGAATCGTATTGCAAGCTGATGAATTGGGTGCGGCAGAAAAAGTGGCTGCAGGCGTGGCTGGTGTTGTCCGTGTAGATAATCAGTTGCGCTTGATGGCAAATTCAAGGCTCTACTCATCGGGAGCGTACTAGGCAGATGGTGTGATTCCGGTCTGACCTGCGGTTTTCCCGGGTCAGATTTTTCCTTGATGTTTTAGCCGGCTCAATGTCTCGGGCGAGAGATTCAGGTAAGAAGCCAGTTCTTTCTTGGGGATGCGCTCGAACAATTCCGAATGTTTGCGAACAAAGCGTTGCACACGGCCTGGCGCATCGAGTAAATGCAGCGTAATGGTATGTGCCATGATCTCGCTCATCAAATGCATGACGTCGTATTCAAATGCCTGTTTAACATGTTCATGTTTTTCCATGAATGCAATCCATTGCAACAATGGCAATTTGACGACGCGTGCTTTTGTCACGCAGATAATACTGTAGGGTGTCGGTGTTTTTAAGCGCCACGCAGCATAACTTGTCTCCATGCTGCGCTCATCCGCGAAGCGCAGGATCATTTCCTTTGCTTGCTGGTTGGTAACCACTCGCTTCAGGATGCCATCGAGGATGAAATACTGTTCCATTTCATGCACGCCCTGATGCATCAGGAAGTCGCCTTTTGGGCAATCCACGACGAGCAGGTGTGGTTCAAGCTCAGCCCACTCGCTCTCTGTCATCTCTTTCAAGACAATATTCTGTTTGAGCTGGACGCGAATAACATTACGTTCAGGATGGTTATCGACAGTCGGCATTTACAAATAAAGTAACAAAAAGATCAGAGGGAAAAGAGCTTGATATCATGCGTTGAAAATTGACCGAGGTCAATGATGGGGGCGACGACACATCGCTATGATACGCCCACTTGGATAGATATGCGTAAAAGCGCATATCTAAGGGTATCTCTAAAAATTATTCCATGTGATTTTTAGAGGTGCCTTGCAAGTAAGATGGTCGTCACAAGTGCGACCTTGACATGGCACTGAGCAACGTTGCTCAACCTTTATCGAAAGAGACTTTTATCATGACTAACGCGACAGCAGCAGTAGTACCAGAAGGCGTAGAGCTGACCGACGGCTTCCATCTTTTAATGGAATCGCTGGAAATGAACGGTATCACCAACATCTACGGTTTGCTCGGTATTCCAGTTACGGAAATCGGCCGTATGTGGCAAGCACGTGGTAACAAGTTCTTCAGCTTCCGCAACGAGCAAAATGCAGGTTATGCAGCATCGGTTGCTGGTTACCTGACTAAAAAACCTGGCGTTTGCGTGACTGTTTCCGCACCAGGCTTCCTGAATGGCTTGACCGCACTGGCTAATGCCACTACCAACTGCTTCCCAATGATCTTGATCTCGGGTTCGTCCGAGCGTGAAATCGTCGATCTGCAACAAGGCGATTACGAAGAAATGGATCAGCTGAACATCGCTCGTCCACATTGCAAAGCTTCTTTCCGTATCAACCGTACTGAAGACATCGGCGTTGCTGTTGTCCGTGCTATCCGCACAGCATTGTCGGGTCGTCCAGGCGGCGTGTATCTGGACATCCCGGCACGTCTGTTCAGCACAGTGATGAGCGCAGAAGAAGGCGCGAAAACCCTGTTCGTTCCAGTTGATCCAGCTCCAGAACAAATCCCGGGCCCATCGGCTGTTGCTCGCGCTGTCGAACTGATCAAAGGCGCTAAAAAGCCACTGATCTTGTTGGGCAAAGGTGCTGCATACGCACAATGCGACGCAGACATCAAGGCACTGATCGAAGAAACCGGTATCCCATTCACACCTATGTCGATGGCAAAAGGTCTGGTCTCCGATACACATCCACAATGTGCTGCTGCTGCGCGTTCGATGGTATTGCAAGAGTCCGACGTTGTTGTTCTGATCGGTGCTCGTTTGAACTGGTTGCTGGCACACGGCAAAGGCAAAACCTGGGGCGTCGCGAAGAAATTTGTACAAATCGACATCCAGGCTAACGAAATGGACAGTAACGTACCTATCGCTGCACCATTGGTTGGTGACGTCGCTTCGTGTGTCAACGCATTGCGCGCTGGCCTGAAGGGAATGACCAAGCCAGCCGAATGGATGGGCGCTATCGCGGAACGCGTTACCACCACCAAAGGCAAACTGGCTGGCAAGTTGACCGCAGCTACTCCGGTCATGAACTACTTCAACTCGCTCGGCGCAATCCGTGACGTGTTGAAAAACTACCCAGACATCACTTTGGTTAACGAAGGTGCAAATACCCTCGACAACGCACGTATGGTCATCGACCAATACTTGCCACGTAAACGTGTAGACACGGGTACATGGGGCGTGATGGGTATCGGTATGGGTTCAGCTGTTGCTGCAGCTGTTGAAACCGGCAAGCCAGTTGTTGCAATTTGCGGCGATAGCGCATTTGGCTTCAGTGCAATGGAATACGAAACAATTACCCGTTACAACCTGCCAGTTACCGTCATCATCATGAACAACGGCGGTATCTACCGCGGTGACGAAGCAAACCCAGCACACCAATTCTCGTGCATGTTGTTCAACCCGAACACCAAGTACGATCAATTCAGTGTTGCTCTGGGCGGCGAAGGTGTTCGCGCTGAAACTCCAGAACAACTGGCTAAGGCTTTGGAAGCTTCCCTGAAATCGGGCAAGCCAACCATCATCGATGCAATCATCGATCCGGCTGCTGGTGTTGAATCGGGTCGTATCGGTAACCTGAACATCGTCTCGACGATCGGCAAGAAGAAGTAAGATTTAGTGTGCGTATGGCGCAAGCCATACGCGAGAAGTGTCGGGCGATGTGCTCGGTGTAGTCAGCCTGTCATCACTTGACACTTCCTGTTATGCGGCACTAGACTAAGCGGTTAAGAACTCCAAGTAGTATTGGAATATAGCCAGTAATACGATGGCGCGATTCCACCGAGATAGCATCTGGGTGGTTTTTCACTTCCTGAAACAAGTACATGCTTTCAGGAACAGTTAACGATTGATAAGGAAATCTACCAATCATGAGTCAAACATTACCATTAGCAGGCATCAAGATCATCGATTTCACCCACGTGCAAGCAGGTCCTGCATGTACACAGTTGCTGGCTTGGTTCGGCGCTGATGTGGTCAAAGTTGAGCGTCCAGGCTCCGGCGACGTGACGCGTAACCAGTTGCGCGACATTCCAGATGCTGATGCACTGTACTTCACAATGCTGAACAGCAACAAGCGTTCGTTGACGCTGGACACCAAAACTCCAGCAGGTAAGGAAGTTCTGGAAAAAATGATCAAAGAATCCGACGTGATGGTCGAAAACTTTGGTCCAGGCGCTTTGGATCGTATGGGCTTCTCCTGGGCACGTATCCAGGAATTGAATCCAGGCATGATCTTGGCGTCGGTCAAAGGTTTCAGCGATGGTCACCACTACGAAGACTTGAAAGTCTACGAGAACGTTGCACAATGTGCTGGCGGTGCTGCTTCGACAACCGGTTTCTGGGACGGCCCACCAACTGTTTCGGCAGCTGCTTTGGGTGATTCCAACACGGGTATGCATCTGGCAATCGGTATCTTGACCGCCATCATGGGCCGTCAAAAAACCGGTAAAGGCCAAAAAGTTGCTGTGTCTATGCAAGATGCTGTGTTGAACCTGTGCCGCGTCAAACTGCGCGATCAACAACGTCTGGACAAGCTGGGCTTCCTGAAAGAATACCCACAATATCCACACGGTACATTCACCGACGTCGTGCCACGTGGTGGTAACGCAGGCGGTGGCGGTCAACCAGGTTGGGTTTTGAAATGTAAAGGCTGGGAAACCGATCCTAACGCGTACATCTACTTCACCGTGCAAGATCACGCATGGCCACCAATCTGCAAAGCATTGGGTAAAGAAGAGTGGATCGACGATCCTGCGTACAACACACCTGATGCACGCCAAGACAAGATTTTCGATATTTTCGCGACTATCGAAGAGTGGCTCAAAGACAAAACCAAATTCGAAGCAGTTGATTACCTGCGTAAATTCGACATTCCATGCGCACCTGTGCTGTCGATGAAAGAATTGGCAAACGACGAATCCCTGCGTAAGAGCGGTTCGATTGTTGAAGTTGAGCACAAAGGTCGTGGTGACAAGTATCTGACCGTTGGTAGCCCAATCAAATTCTCCGACATGACACCAAACATCGTTGCATCTCCGTTGTTGGGTGAGCACACTGATGAAGTGTTGGCTGGTTTGGGTTACACCACAGAGCAAATCGCTGCGTTGCACGCTGCTAAAGCTGTGTAAGAAATTTGAGCTGATTTCAGCTTGGTAAAAACGGCGCCATAAGGCGCCGTTTTTTTTTGTGAGATTACCTATGTATGCTTGCGAAAGGGTGGTGTTTGGCTGGCAGAGTGCAAGGCCACGGTGCCTGCTTGGTGCGCGATCAGACAGATCTGCAAATCAGTTGTCAGGAGATGTAATGATGTCGAGTTGCATGAGATTTTCTTTGTAAATTGACGGCAAAATGGTTATGTTGCTTTTTGGCGTCATGCGCGGTGATTGCATTGAATTTTCAGCTTGTAGAGATAGGCGCGGCCGGACAATCAGAGGCAGAGGTCATGCGTTGAAAATTGACCGTGGTCAATGATGGAAGCACGGGCAGATCGATATGATACGGCGACTTAATTGATGTATGCAAAAATACATACACAAGGGTAACTCTAAAAGCCTTTGAGCTGGTTTTTAAAGACGCCTTGCAAGTAAGAATGTAATACGCGGTATTACTCAGTACTGGGCAGGACGCAGGAAGCGGTGTTCATCGCCAAGTGTTTGTGTAGTGGTGAAGAGAATGCGAAACCTGCAGGGTTCGCATTCGGATAGCTGCTCCAGATGCGTATGTCCTGGCTGCCAAGGTCAACCTATGCGCAATATTTTATTAGCTCAACATGGCACGGGCGGACATCTGTCTGCTTGTGCTTCTGGTCCAAGATAGGAGTAGTGAATGAGTAAGGCATTAAGCGGCTATCGCATTCTTGATTTCACGCATGTGCAATCGGGTCCGACATGTACCCAATTGCTGGCGTGGTTTGGTGCAGATGTCATCAAGGTGGAACGTGCGGGCGAAGGTGATGCCACGCGTGGTCAGTTGCGTGACATCCCGGAGGCAGACAGCCTCTACTTCACAATGCTCAACCATAACAAGCGTTCGATCACGCTCGACACCAAAAACCCGAAAGGGAAGCAAGTACTCGAAACGCTGATCAAGGAATGCGACGTGCTGGTAGAGAACTTCGCGCCCGGCGCACTTGATCGCATGGGCTTTACCTGGGAACGCATTCACGAACTCAATCCAAAGATGGTCGTGGCGTCGGTCAAAGGTTTCGGCCCTGGCCCATACGAACATTGCAAAGTGTATGAAAACGTCGCGCAATGCGCCGGCGGTTCGGCATCGACGACCGGTTTTGACGATGGCCCGCCAATGGTGACCGGTGCGCAAATCGGTGATAGTGGTACCGGTTTGCATTTGGCATTGGGTATTCTGGCGGCACTGTTGCAGCGGCAGACAAGCGGCCGTGGGCAAAAAGTGCTGGCGCCTATGCAGGATGCCGTGTTGAACCTGTGCCGCGTCAAGCTGCGCGATCAGCAACGTCTGGAGCGTACTGGTGTCATGAAGGAGTATCCGCAGTATCCGGATACGCCATTCGGCGATTCGGTGCCGCGTGCCGGCAATGCTTCGGGCGGTGGTCAACCTGGTTCCATCCTGAAATGCAAAGGCTGGGAAACGGATCCAAATGCGTACATCTACTTTGTCAATCAGGGTGCCGTCTGGGATTCAGTCTGCAAGGTAATTGGCAAAGAAGAGTGGCTTGCTGATCCATCGTTTGCAACGCCAGCATTGCGTGTCAACCACATGAAAAACATCTTCGCAGCTGTCGAAGAATGGACCAAGACCAAGACCAAGTTTGAGGCCATGGACATTCTCAACAAGTTCGACATCCCTTGCGGTCCGATCTTGTCGATGAAGGAAATCGCGGAAGAGCCATCGTTGCGCGAAACCGGTACCATCGTCGAAGTTGATCACCCTGTACGCGGCAAATATCTGACGGTTGGTAATCCGATCAAACTGTCAGATAGTCCAACTGACGTGACGCGTTCGCCATTGCTGGGCGAGCATACTGAAGAAGTGCTCGGCCAGCTTGGCTATAGCGCAGAACAGATTGCCGACTTGCGCCAAGATCGTGTGATCTCTTGAGATAAAACACAGGCCGTAGCCATCTTGTTATGCAAAGCCTCTACCCGGATGGGTAGAGGCTTTTTTATTTGGGCCGATTAAATATCAAGGACGTATAGGGGCGATTCAAAAGTAAGTTCAATGCATGGCCGTTTGAGGTGCGTATATATGTTTAATTCAGCATGAAGGATGCAATGTCTGAATAGGCACTCCGGGTATTTTGAGATAGCATTGCTAATTGGCATTAATCGGCAGCTCAAATGAGAATGATTCTTTTTACTGTGAAAATAAAGGTAGAAGAATGATTTTCTGCTTGTTTTCGATGGTCGAATACGCATATGTATTCTAGATCATGTGGAAAATTGATCTCGGTCAATGCCTAGAGTGGGGGCGCCTCGATAAGATACGCGCACCTGAAGAAGCCTAAGTTATGCAAAAAAAAGCATATATATAGATTTTCTGAGGAGAAAACCGATGGGCAGGGGATGGAGACAAGTACTACCGGCAGCATTATTGATAACAGGTGTTTTGCAAGTGGCTTATGCCGAAGATGGCGTCACGGATAACAGCATCCTGATAGGCCAAACCATCGGTCTGACTGGTACAGTCGCCGGCACGGTTAAAGAAATGAATGAAGGTGCGCATGCTTATATCGCCGCCGTCAACAAGCAGGGTGGCGTAAATGGCCGCAAGATTGAAATACGTACGTTGGACGATCAGTATTTGCCGGAAAAATCGCGTGCTAACGCCAAGGTGCTGATAGAGAAGGACAAGGTTTTCGCATTGTTTCAAAGTCGCGGTACGCCGCACACCATTGCGATCCTGCCGCAACTGGCGACCAGTAATGTGCCGCTGATTGCACCGAGTACGGGGGCGGAAAGTTTGCATACGCCAGTTAATCGCTGGGTGTTCAATGTCCGGGCAAAGTATCAGGACGAGGTAGTCAAGGCGATTGAGCATTTCCAAACGCTGGGATTTAAAAACATTGGTTTGCTGACGTACGAAAAGGATGATGCGCTCGGGCTCGATGGGCTCAATGGTTTTAACAAGGGTATGGCGGAATATAAATTGACGCCTGCTTTCATTGAAATCTTTCCGCGTTTGAAGCCGAACGTGAATGAGGTTGCGCTCAAGTTGGTAAAAGCAGCGCCGGACGCACTGATCATTGTGAGTTCGGGAGCGAATACGGTAGATGTGATCAAGGCAGTTCGAGCACATGGTGGCAGGATGCAGATCATGACGCTGTCTAATAACTCGTCACAGGATTTCATCAAGGATCTGGGGCCTGATGCAGCCGGCGTGATTTTGTCGCAAGTGACACCGCCGCCGAATTTGGCGTCAAATGGTTTGGGTAAAGAATTCCAGCTTGCGGCGAAGGCTACGGGCGCAACGATTTCTTATGCCGCAATGGAAGGATATTTGTCGGCGAAAGTCATGGTTGAAGGTTTGCGCCGTGCGGGTCGCAACCTGACGCGCGACGGTTTTATGCGCGGATTGGAAACCATGCAGCGGGTTGATATGGGCGGCTTGTCGCTCAGCTATAGCGAGAAGGATCACACCGGCAGCAATTTTGTCGAGTTGACCTTGATAGGAAAAGACGGACGATATATACGTTGAAAATCCGTTGAAATCGTCTGCTGTTGGTAGATATTGGTAATGAGCAGGACAGAGTTGGAATGAGGCGATCGCAAAGACAGAAAAGTCTTTGCGATCTGTAGGTCGTACAAAGCGCACGTTGATAAAACCCGGATAACGGTCCGGTGTTTGTAAGTTGATTAGGAACTATCATGAACCACAAAGTCATCCCAATTGCAGTGCAGGAAGTTGTAAATACAAAAGAGCGTAAACGCCAGGCGCCTAAAGGCCGTCGGGTTGATCCGGTTGCGCTGGAAGAAGTGCGTGCGCTCTTGGGCGATGAATCGCGTCAAGCGGATTTGCTGATTGAGCATCTGCACAAGATTCAGGATAAATTTGGTCACTTGGCTTCCAGCCATCTGGCTGCACTGGCGCAGGAAATGCGTCTGGCACAAACCGAAGTCTATGAAGTAGCGAGTTTCTATCATCACTTCGATATCGTTAAAGAAGGTGATGCAGCGCCGCAGGCATTGACCGTTCGCGTTTGCGACGGCTTGTCTTGTGAAATGGGCGGGGCACGCGACTTGCTGGCCAAGCTGCCAAAGATTCTGGGCAAGGAAGTGCGCGTGATCGCGGCACCCTGCGTCGGTCGTTGCGAACAGGCACCGGTCGTTGTGGTTGGTCAAAACCCGATCATTAATGCAAGCGTTGAAGCAGTGGAAACGGCAGTCGGCAACAATCAGATTACTCAGCCGGCAGGTGAGGTTGTTGATTTTGTGGAATACAACAAAGTCGGCGGCTACGAGCTGCTGAAAAAATGCATTTCCGGTGAGCGTGATGTTGAGTCCGTCATCAAGACGATGGAAGACTCCGGTCTTCGCGGTCTGGGTGGAGCAGGTTTCCCATCCGGTCGCAAATGGCGCATCGTACGTGGCGAAAAAGGTCCACGTTTGATGGCGGTCAATATTGATGAAGGCGAACCAGGTACGTTCAAGGATCGTGTTTATCTTGAAAAAGATCCGCATCGTTTCCTCGAAGGCATGTTGATCGCAGCATGGGCAGTCGACATTCAAACAATCTATATTTATCTGCGTGACGAATACCACGGTTGCCGCACCATGCTGGAAGCGGAATTGGCGAAATTGAAAGCCAATCCGCCTATCGCCAACATGCCGGAAATTTTCCTGCGTCGCGGTGCTGGTGCTTACATCTGCGGTGAAGAATCCGCGATGATCGAATCGATCGAAGGCAAACGCGGCATGCCACGTTTGCGTCCACCTTACGTGGCGCAAGTTGGTTTGTTCGGCCGCCCTACGCTGGAACACAACTTTGAAACCCTGTACTGGGTACGCGACATTCTGGAAAAAGGCGGGGAGTGGTTTACATCGCACGGTCGTCATGGTCGCAAAGGCTTGCGTTCGTACTCGGTCTCAGGTCGTGTCAAAAATCCTGGCGTCAAACTGGCACCAGCCGGTATCACGATTCAGGAATTGATTGACGAACATTGCGGTGGCATGCTGGAAGGTCAAACCTTCTATGGTTATCTTCCCGGCGGCGCATCGGGCGGTATTTTGCCAGCATCGATGAACGACATTCCGCTCGATTTTGACACTTTGCAACCATACGGATGCTTCATTGGTTCCGCGGCTGTGATCGTCATGTCGGATAAAGACACGGCAGTACAGGCAGCGCGCAACATGATGGACTTCTTCAAACACGAATCGTGTGGTCAATGCACACCGTGCCGTGTCGGTACCGCGAAAGCAGCAGAATTGATCAAGAAACCGAAATGGGATGTTGGTTTGCTGGAAGATCTCTCGTTGGTCATGCGCGATTCGTCGATTTGCGGTTTGGGTCAGGCTGCACCTAACCCTATCGACTGTGTCGTCAAGTACTTCCCGCATGAGTTGGCTTAAGCACGTAGCCCCGGATTAAGGTGAAAAGATAATGAACGCAATTACCAGAAGCGAAATGGCACAACTCGAAGTGCCGACAGTAACGTTTGAATTGAATGGTCGTGAAGTAACCGGCCGAGCAACTGATACGCTGTTGACCATCGCCAAGCGCGAAGGTATCGAGATCCCGCATCTTTGCTACAAAGAAGGCATGGACACAGCAGGTAACTGCCGTGCATGCGTCGTCGAAATCAATGGCGAACGCGTCCTGGCTCCTTCGTGCTGCCGCAATCCGACCAACGGTATGAAGGTCAATACCGAAAGCGAACGTGCAGTGAAGTCGCAAAAACTGGTGTTGGAGCTGTTGCAGTCCGACATGCCGGAAGCCGACTATACGCGCCACAATGAAGTGGACGAATGGGCTGCGAAAATGGAAGTCGGCAAGCCACGCTTTGAAGCACGTGCAAAAGTCGCTCCTGATTTCTCGCACCCCGCGATGACAGTCAATCTCGACGCATGCATTCAATGTACGCGTTGCGTACGTGCCTGCCGTGACGAGCAAGAGAACGACGTGATCGGCCTGGCCTTCCGTGGCGATCATGCGAAGATCGTATTTGATATGGACGACCCTATGGGTGCGTCGACTTGCGTCGCTTGCGGCGAATGCGTACAGGCATGTCCAACCGGTGCTCTGATGCCGGCACGTGACGTTGCGTTGAACGTGCCTGACAAGCAGGTAGATTCCGTCTGCCCATATTGCGGCGTCGGTTGCCAACTGACTTACAACATCAAAGACAACAAGATTCTCTACGTTGAAGGCCGCGATGGCCCTGCCAACCGTGAGCGCCTGTGCGTCAAGGGTCGTTACGGTTTCGATTATGCAAACCATCCACANNGACATGGGAAGAAGCGCTGGAAGTAGCCGGCGGCACCTTCGCAAAAATTCGCGATACCCACGGTAAAAAATCGCTGGCTGGTTTCGGTTCGGCGAAAGGTAGTAACGAAGAAGCTTACCTGTTCCAGAAACTGGTACGTACCGGTTTCGGTAGCAATAACGTCGATCACTGCACACGTTTGTGCCATGCATCGTCAGTTGTCGCTCTGCTCGAAGGTATCGGTTCCGGCGCAGTATCGAACCCGGTGATGGACGTAACCAAGGCAGAAGTGGTCATCATCATTGGCGCCAACCCAACCGTGAACCATCCGGTTGCTGCAACCTGGATCAAGAATGCAGTCAGCAACGGTACCAAGCTGATCGTCTGCGATCCGCGTCGTACCGACATGTCGCGCATTGCGCATCGCTTCATGCAGTTCAAGGCAGATACCGACGTCGCGATGTTGAACGCGATGATGAACGTCATTGTGACAGAAGGCCTGGTCGATAAAGAATTTATCGAAAGCCGTACCATCGGTTACGAAGAACTGCGCAAGAATGTTGAAGGCTATACGCCTGAATTGATGGCGCCTATCTGCGGTATCGATGCAGAAACGCTGCGTTATGTTGCACGTCTGTACGCAACATCAAAAGCATCGATGATTCTGTGGGGCATGGGCGTATCGCAACATATCCACGGTACCGACAATGCACGCTGCCTGATTGCCTTATCCTTGATGACCGGCCAGATCGGCCGTCCTGGTACCGGCTTGCATCCATTGCGCGGCCAAAACAACGTGCAGGGCGCATCTGACGCTGGTTTGATCCCGATGGTGTATCCGGATTACCAAAGCGTCAGCGATCCAAAGATCCGTGCAAACTTTGCAAAAGCATGGAATATGTCGATAGATCTGCTGGATCCTGAGCCAGGCTTGACCGTGGTTGAGATCATGCATGCTATCACCGACGGAAAAATCCGCGGCCTGTATGTGCAAGGTGAAAATCCTGCGATGTCTGATCCGGATGCCAACCATGCGCGTGAAGCCTTGGCGGCCTTGGATCATCTGGTGGTGCAGGATATTTTCCTGACTGAAACCGCTTATCTGGCTGACGTCATCTTGCCAGCTAGCGCCTTCCCGGAAAAAACCGGCACCTTCACGAATACTGACCGTACAGTGCAAATGGGTCGTCAGGCCTTGAACCCACCGGGTGAAGCCAAGCAGGATCTGTGGATCATTCAGCAAATGGCAAATCGCCTTGGCTGTAACTGGAACTACAAGCATGTGTCGGAAGTGTTCGACGAAATGCGCCACACCATGCCTAGCATTGCTGGCATCACATGGGAACGTCTGGAGCGTGAAGACTCCGTGACTTATCCATGCGAAAAAGAAGGCGATCCTGGTGAACCAGTGGTGTTCGTTGACAGCTTCCCGCGTGAGTCCGGTCGTGCTCGCTTCGTCCCTGCAGATATCATTCCAGCGGCTGAGCGTCCTGATCCAGAGTACCCAATGGTACTGATCACGGGTCGCCAGCTGGAACACTGGCATACCGGTAGTATGACGCGTCGTGCAACGGTGCTGGATTCGATCGAGCCAGATCCGATCGCGCTGATCCATCCATTGGATTTGGCGAATATGGGCGGCAAACCAGGCGACATCATCACGCTGCAATCGCGTCGCGGTGAAGTTTCACTGTACGCACGCGCTGACGACGGTTCACCACGTGGCGCGGTATTCGTGCCATTCTGCTACTACGAGGCGGCGATTAACCGTTTGACGAATGCTGCGCTGGATCCGTTCGGCAAGATTCCAGAGTTTAAATACTGTGCAATCCGTATTACTCTGGGTGGCAATGCACCGATCCAAACCAGTTATGGCGGTGGTAAAGCCCTGGAAAACCTGACCAATAGTCTGGCGCTCAACTAAGGTAGATTTTCCTGACAGGCAGTAGCAAAAAATGAACCGGCATCTGCTCTTGCAGCAGGTGCCGGTTTTTATTTGCCTGTCTGCTATTGAATGGGCTGGCTTGCTGCATGCGTGTAACGTTGTGGTGTCATAATCGCGATATCGCTTTTTATTCACTGCGGGGAACGATGGCCAGTTTGCAGTGCACTTTTCCATTTTCATTTTTCTGCTTATGAATGTTCGCCCGGTTTTATCCCATGCAATCCGCAAACTGACGCATGACGTTGAAGTCATGGATGAGCGTGGCCGGAGATCGACGATTTCGATTCCGGCCGAACAGCCATTGACGATCTATGTAGACAAGCGCGAGCTGGTTACCTTGATGACTCTGGGTGGTGCGCCTGAAGCCTTGACGCTGGGTTATTTGCGCAATCAGCGCTTTATTAAAAATATAGAAGATATCCTGTCGGTGCAGGTCGATTGGGATGTCGATGCGGCGGCAGTGATTACGCGCAATGGCATAGATGATCTTGCAGAGCGCACTGCAAAGCGCACTATTACGACAGGTGGCGGTGAGGGTACGGTGTTCGGCGGTTTGATGGATGAAGTCGATTCGATATCCCTGCCGTCCGATGCGCGTCTGAAGCAATCAACTTTGTATAAAGTCATAGACACGATACGTACGCATCGTTCGGTGTACAAGCAGGCAGGTTCAGTGCACGGTTGTGCATTGTTCTCGGCTGCGGGAGAGCTGATTCAGTTTGTCGAGGATGTGGGGCGGCACAATGCGGTGGATACTATTGCGGGCAAGATGTGGTTCGATGGCATGGGTGGGGAGGACAAGATTTTTTATACCACCGGCCGCCTGACTTCTGAAATGGTGATGAAGGGTGCGCAGATGGGCATACCGTTTTTGCTGTCCCGTTCGGGTGCCACGCAAATGGGGCACATGGTGGCAGAACGTTTGAACATGTCATTGATTGCACGCTGCAGCGGAAAACATTTTCTGTTGCTGAGCGGTGTCGACCGCATCATCTTTGATGATGTGGCAGCGTTGGAAACGGCACCGTAAATTCAGCCGAATTTATTTGTCAGGCAGTGTGCCGGTCCGGGCAAGCTGGTATCAAGGCATGGCCGGACATCTTGTGCGGTGCCATGCCGGTGAAAGAAAAATCGACTTCCGGTTGATGACCGGAAATGATGTCGGCAATGGCGCGTCCCGAACCGCAACCCATTGTCCAGCCCAGCGAACCATGCCCGGTATTCAGGAACAGATTGCTGAATTTCGTCTTGCCTATATAAGGCACATTGGATGGTGTCAATGGACGCAAGCCGGCCCAATATGCCGGCTGCTCATAGTCGCAGGCATCCGGAAATAACTCGCGGGTGCGACGCGTAATCGCGGCACAACGTGTGGCATTCAATTCCCTGGTGTAACCGTTGAATTCGCAAGTTCCTGCTACGCGCAGCTTGTTGCCCAGGCGCGATAACACCAGTTTGTAACCGTCATCAATCAGCGATACGGTAGGTGCCAGATCGGCGTTCAAAAGCGGGTAGGTGGCCGAATAGCCTTTGCCTGGATAAATCATCAGTTGGATGCCGAGCGGCTGCAATAGTGCCACGGAAAAGCTGCCCAGCGCCATCACGAATGCATCGGCGTACAGCGTTTGATGGCGACCTTCTGCATCAATGACTTCCACCCCCGTCACGCGTGCTGCGGCACCGCTGCCTTCAGTGATCAGGCGCGTTACTGTTGTGTTGAATTGAAAATGTACGCCGCGTTCCTGGGCCTTGCGCGCCAGGCCGGTGGTGAATTTATAGATATCGCCGGATTCGTCGGTTTCAGTGAAATCTGCACCGACGATCTGCGGGCGGATATGTGCCAATGCCGGCTCCAGTTTGACGGCCTCGTCGGCTGTCATCGGTGTGCGCGGGCAACCCAGGTCGCGCATCACGGCGGCGGATGCCAGGGATTCGTCAAAGTCCTTTTGATTGGTATAAAAATGCAGGATGCCGCGTGTGAGGCAGTCGTAGTCTATGTCGATTTCGCTGCGCACAGCCTGCAAGGTCTGGCGGCTATATTCGGCGATGGCAACAATCTGGTGAATGTTGCGTACGGTGCGTGCGGGAATGCATTCGCGCAAAAAATTCATGCCCCATTTCCATTGCAGCCATTCGGCACGAAAACGATACAGCAAAGGCGCGTCTTCCTTGCCCAGTGATTTGAGAATGGTCATAGGGGCGGTTTTATTTGCCCACGGCGTGGCGTGTGATACCGATATCTGGCAACCGTTGGCGAAGCTGGTTTCCTGCGCCGCGCCAGGTTGACGATCAATGACGGTGACCTCGTGTCCAGCCTTGTTCAGGAACCATGCCGATGCAGTGCCGATAATGCCCGAACCCAAAACGATGACTTTCATGACGCGATCAATCCCGAGATATTTCGTAAGGTGCCTGCGGGCCAGCGTCGCAGATGCAGCCGGCTTGCCGTATGCAGCCGTAAGCTAAAACAATACCGTGTTCGCCGGGACATTGCCTATGACGACTGTCAAGAATCGCGATAAAGCGTTGAAATTCATTCTTTCATGCCGGTTTTTATTGCGAAATATGTGTCGTTGGCGCAGCTAATATCATTAGCTATAGGTAATGATCCTCATTAAATACTTTAACTATACCTAATCATTTTTAGCCTTTACGATGTGCCCGTAGTCTGCAAATTGAAGTGCGGACTGGTTTCCGCAGTGACGTGCACATACCGAAGGAGAAGTGCAATGGTCGAATTTGAACAATGTCCGATAGGCAACGCAGTTGAATGCCATCTGGCTGCTTACAACGCAGCGTTTTACGAACTTGGCCTGAGCTGGCACTGGGATAGCGATGTCTTCCATGCGCTGCAAAGCCTGCCGTGCGAACGCGATCGCATCAAGACCTACATGGAAACGCATCAAGCGCATTTGCTGAGAGTGTATGACGCAGATTTCCTGATTGATGCGATTCAAAGCACCAAGGCACGTTGTTTTGAAACAATGACCGACAATGGTGCCAAGAAGGCAGCGACCATCAACTGGGCTGAATTTCAACGCGCAGAAGTAGGGGTTTGACCATTATTGGTGCATGATTTGCCGAACAAAAAAGCCGCTCGGGATTCGGAGCGGCTTTTTTTATTCCGGCTAGTGTTTAGCAGCTGTCAGGAACGTCGGCCAAACATCATCTGCTCTGCCAGTAATTTTTTCGCAGGCTTGATACCATCGACCAGCCCCAATGAAAATCCCAGCAGGGCTTGCGAGATTCCACCTGCAGATGTCGCTGCGAAAATCCTTGCCATGATGTCGGTCAACTGTATGGTTGCATTGCGATCAGTCAGGCGACTGGCAGAAAATTCCTGCAATGCTGTCGGCCCCGTCTGCCTTGCCAGCAGTTTTGCCAGCACGGTGGCATCCCGCAAGCCCAGATTGAGGCCCTGACCGGCAACCGGATGCAGCGTCTGTGCAGCGTTGCCGATCGCAACAATTCTTGCCGATGCGTTGGCATGTGCGTTCAGACCCAGCGGAAAAGTATTGCGTTGTGTGGTTGCGGTAAAGCGTCCCAGACGCGTGCCGAATGCAGTGCCCAGTTCTTCCATAAATTGTGCGTCGCTCAAGGCGAGCAGGCGTTGAGTAGTATCCGCTCTGACGCACCACACTAATGCATAACCATCGTCCTGAGGCAGGAGCGCCAGTGGGCCTTCATTCGTAAAGCGCTCGAAGGCGCGATGCGGAATCGCTGCGCTGACGTTGACATGCGCGACGATGGCTGTTTGCCCGTAATCGCGATGCGTGGTTTTTTTTGTCTGTTCCGTAAAGATGCCGCCTTCGGCTTGCACAACGATGTTGGCGGTAATGGGTTCGCGATCAGTAAATGTGAGCGTGACGGCATCATCGTTTTCGACCAGAGCGCTGACGCTTGCCGGACGGAGCAGGGAAATGCCGAGCGCGGATACCTGTGCATTCAAGGCCGTGACGATGGCGCCGTAGCGGGTGACATAACCGAGTGCCGGCAAATCGTATTCTTCACGCTCTATCATCGTGCGGCCGAAATGACCGCAGCGCGAAACGTGGATCTGGTTGATTTGCGTTGCTGCAATCGGCCATGCATGCATCGTTTCGAATATCTGCCTGCTGCCATAAGACAATGCAATCGAGCGTGGATCGCGCGAGGTTTGTTCTATGGTTTTTGCATCGATCAATGCGAGTCGCTCAGGCACAATTCCGTGCCTGACCAGCAAGGCGGCAAGCGTCAGCCCTACCGGGCCGGCACCGCAAATGGCGATATCGAAATCGGTTTGCATCTTGTTAGTCGTGCTTCATCAGGGCTTCGATATCGGCCACGGTTTTTGGTGCTGCCGCGCTCAGGATATGGCAGCCGTCAGCGGTGACCACTGCATCGTCTTCAATGCGGATGCCGATATTCCAGTATTGCTCGGGCACGCTTTCTGCCGGTCGTACATAGATGCCTGGTTCAACGGTCAGTACCATGCCGGCCTGCAGCGTGCGCCATGGTTTCTCCGCGCCGTTTACCGCGGCATCACGATACTCGCCGACATCGTGGACGTCCATGCCCAGCCAGTGCCCGGTGCGGTGCATATAGAACTGATTGTAGGCGCGATGTTCAATGACGTCGCTTAGTGAGCCGACCTTGTTTTTGTCGAGTAGGCCGGTATCGAGCATGCCTTGCGCGAGCACTTTGACAGCGGCATCGTGGCCATCCATGAAGCGTTTTCCCGGACGCGTTTCTGCGATCGCCGCATATTGCGATGCGAGCACGATTTCATACAGTTCTTTTTGCGGACCCGAGAATTTTCCATTGACCGGAAATGCGCGCGTGATATCGGAAGCATAGCTATCGAGTTCGCAGCCGGCATCGATGAGCACGAGATCGCCATCCTTCAATTCGGCATCGCTGGCGCGATAGTGCAAGACGCAAGCGTTGGAACCGGTGGCGACGATGGAGCCGTAAGCCGGAAACTGCGAACCGTTGTTGCGGAATTCGTGCAGGATTTCTGCTTCCAGATGATATTCGCGCAACCCCGGACGCGCGATGCGCATCGCACGCCTATGTGCGGCGGCAGCGATGTCGGCCGAGCGTTGCATGATGTCGATTTCGCCGGCGTCCTTGGTCAGGCGCATTTCATCCAGCAATACGTGTACATCGTAGGCGGCAGTCGGTGGCGTGACGCCGGCGCGTGCCTGTGTACGCACGTTTTGCAGCCAGCGCTGGACTTGTGCATCGAGCTTGCTGTCGCTGCCGAGCGCATAAAACAGTGCCGGCGCATTGGCCATCAGTCTGGGCAATTCGGTGTCGATTGCTTCTATCGGATAAGCGGCGTCGAAACCGAAAGTGCTGCGTGCGATTTCGGGGCCGTAGCGAAAGCCGTCCCAGATTTCGCGCTCCATATTTTTTTCGCGACAGAAAAGAATCGCCTGATTTTTTTCGCCGGCGACCAGCACGATGACTGCTTCCGGTTCGGTGAAGCCGGACAGATAGTAAAAATAGCTGTCGTGCCGATACGGATAGTCGGCATCGCGGTTGCGCATGACTTCCGGTGCGGTCGGGATGATGGCGATGCCGCCGCCCTTGGTCTGCATTTGCGCCATCAGCGATGTGCGTCGATCGGCATACGTTTTCATTTTAATTTCCTGTCAAAGGTGCGTTCAGTTCGGCCAATCTTTCTGCCGTGCCGACATCGGTCCAGTCACCGCGATACAGCTCGCCGCCGACCTGGCCGCGTGCTGCATATTCGCGCAATAGCGGTGCCAGCTTGGCGGATTCGCCAGCGATGATCGAATCGAACATCGACGGCCGGTAGACGCCAATGCCGGAAAAAGTAAACCTGGGTTCACCTTCGTTGGCGATGGAAAAACTGTGCAGTGCAAAGTCGCCCTGCGGATGGTGCAGCGGATTTTTTACCAGATACAGCCATGCAACATCGCGTTGATCGAGCGGATACGGATTACCCCATACGTCGTTGTCTTCCAGCACGCCTGTGGTCTGCTTGAAATCAAAGTGGGGACAATAGATATCCGCTGCAAGGGCCAGAAACGGTTCGTCGCCCAAAAGATGGCGTGCTTTTGCGATACCACCTGCGGTTTCCAGCGCTTCACCTTCAGCCGAATAAACGATGCTGGCGCCGAATTGCTCGCCGTTGCCGAGCGCTTCTTCTATCATGCTGCCGAGGTGTGCATGGTTGATCACGATATCCTTAATGCCGGCGCGCACCAGGTTCAGAATATGCCAGACGATCAGCGGGCGTCCGCGCACCTTCAACAAGGGTTTGGGGCAGGTATCGGTCAGCGGACGCATTCTTTCACCGCGTCCGGCAGCGAAAATCATCGCTTTCATTATTGTCGCAATCGTTGTTTGGATAAATAAATGTCGTGGGCTGTGTTGCGGTTCAGCCGATGCAAGTGCGCCGCCGGTATTGCAGCTGGCGTACAGCGCCGCTTAAAACGTATAGCCGACTTGCGGCGCCTTGTCTTCCAGCTCGTCGAGCAGCTTCACCAGCGGGGCCAATTCCTTGTAGCGATGTGCGGCCTTGCGCGCATATTCCATCACCAGCGGCATATCCTTCAGGTAGGCATCCTTGCCATCGCGGTGGTAAAGGCGCGCAAAAATACCGAGCACTTTCAGATGGCGCTGCAAGCCCATGTACTCGAAATCGCGGTAGAAGGAATCGATGTCGGGATTGACCGGCAGGCCGGCACGCTTGGCGCGTTCCCAGTAGCGAATTGCCCAGTCGAGCACGATTTCCTCGTCCCACTGGATATAGGCGTCGCGTAGCAATGAGGCAAGATCGTAGGTGATCGGACCGTACACCGCATCCTGAAAGTCGAGTATGCCGGGATTGCCCTTCTGCAGCACCATCAGATTGCGCGAATGATAATCGCGATGCACATGGACTTGCGCTTGCGCCAGATTATTGGCGAGCAGGGCATCGAATACCTTGTCCAGTGTAGCGGTCTGTGCTGCGGTCATGGTCAGGCCCAGATGCTTGCCGATATACCATTCCGGAAAGAGCATTAATTCACGCAGCAGCAGCGCACGGTCGTATTCGGGGAGTGCGGTTGGGGTGCTGTGCAACTGGATTTGCACCAGCGCATTGATCGCATCCATGTACAGCGTGTGTGCATTGTCCGGATTTAACAATTGCAGGTACGTGGTCGATCCCAGATCCGACAATAATAAAAAGCCTTGTGTTATATCCTGTGCCAGAATGCCAGGCACGGAGACGCCGCTGGCGCCGAATAGGTCGGCGACATGAATGAAAGGGCGGACATCTTCATGCGGCGGTGGCGCGTCCATGACGATATAACTGGAGCTGTCGGTGCCGTCGATGCGGAAATAGCGCCGGAAGCTGGCATCGGATGAGGCCGGCCTGAGTGTTGCAATCTGCAGCGCGGGGGCGGGCAGGGAGGAAAGCCATTTTTTCAATTCACTCAGACGCAGGTCGTCAGAGGAGTCAGATGCAGTGTGTAAAGACATGAAGCGAGCCTAGGTAATCCGGTTTATGGGCGGGGAGTTCCCATATAATAAGGGATTAAATTCAAAAAAACGCCAGAGATGGTACTCAAAACTTTATTTTCATGACCTGGCTTTTCTCATTCCGTTCTTCTCAACGTTTCGCCACTACGCTGACTGCCGTAGTGGCGGCGGTTTCGGCGTCGACGTTTGCTTCTGCCCAGACGTCTGTCAAACCGGCGAAGGTCAAAGATCCGGAAGCGGAAACGCGCGTCAGCTCGGAGCAGATGAGCGGACGTCCGGATCGGGAAATCATCCTGGATCGCGACGTTGAAATCATCCGCGGCGAAACCACGCTCAATGCGGATCACGCAACGTACTGGATCGCAGAAGATGAAGTTGAGGCGAGCGGTAATGTGCGGATGAATCGCTTTGGCGATCGTTACACCGGCGACAAGATGCGTTTCAAGATGGATGAGGGAAAGGGTTATGTTACCAACCCGACTTACCATATGCAGGGAAACAATGCGCAAGGCCAGGCTGAACGTATCGATTTCGAGGCGGAAGACAGGGCGCTGATTACCCAGGGTACCTATAGCACCTGCGAAGGCCCGGATCCCGACTGGTACTTGAAGTCGAATACCATGCATCTGGATACCGGCAGGGATGTCGGTACCGCAGGCACGACCATGGTCTACTTCAAGGGCGTACCGATACTCGGCACGCCTTATATGTCCTTCCCGCTGTCGGATGCGCGCAAGTCGGGCATGCTGGTGCCAACCATGGGCACCACCAGTACCGGCGGTTTTGAAGTGATGGTGCCGTATTATTTCAATATTGCACCGAATCGTGATTTGACATTGTTTCCGAAATATATTGCGCGTCGCGGCTTTCAGCTGGGTGCAGAGGCGCGTTATCTGGATCGCGATTATGCGGGCGAAACCAAGCTTGAGTTTTTGCCCAATGATACGCAGACCAAGACGAATCGTTATTCGATTGCCTCTACGCATGCTCAGAGGCTGAGCCCGCAAGCTTCATTTGGCTGGAACGTCAAGGCTGCGTCGGATGACGATTACGCGATCGATTTTTCACGCAATCTGGCCACCAGTACCGAACGCCTGTTATTGCGCGATCTGTACTTCAACTATGCGGAGGATTTCTGGAGTGCGACGGCGCGTGCGTCCAATTACCAGGTCTTGCAAGATGTGCTGGCGCCGATTACGCGTCCTTACGATCGTCTGCCGCAACTGACCCTGCAAGCAGGGCGACAGGACGTCAACGGTTTTGACTGGGCGACGACGGTCGAGGCGACACGTTTCTGGCATCCGGACCTGGTGCGTGGTGAACGCTATGTGGTCAACCCGAGTATTTCTTATCCTATCGTACGCCCCAGTTATTTTGTGACGCCGAAAGTTTCCCTGAACGCTGCCAGTTATAGTGTGCAGGATCCGCTGACGCGAACCAATACCAGTTATAGCCGGACCTTGCCAACCTTTTCGCTGGATAGCGGACTGATCTTCGAGCGCGAGACCAATATTTTCGGCGAAGCGGCGACGCAAACCCTGGAGCCGCGCCTGTTTTACGTGAAGACGCCTTATCGCAACCAGGCCAATCCGGTTTTCGACTCGGCAGAAGCGGATCTGAGCTTTGCACAAATTTTCAGTGAAAACCGTTTTATCGGCAACGATCGCATCAGCGATGCGAACCAGCTGACGACTGCACTGGTTTCACGTTATATAGAATCAAGCGGCGCGGAACGCTTGCGTGTGGCGCTTGCTCAACGTTTTTATTTTGAAGATCAAAGAGTGACGTTGCCGGGAGTGGTGCCGCAAGGCGATAACAAATCCGATATCCTCGCTTCCGGTACGCTCAGAATTTCAAATGCCTTGAGTACGGAAGGCAATCTGCAATACAGCTCTACCCAGAAAACCGTCAGCCGCGGCAATGCGAGTGTGAGCTGGCGGCCGGAACCGAAGAAAGTATTGAATCTGGCTTACCGCGTTGATGTACCGAATGCCTTGCGGCAGGTCGACGTGTCCGGTCAATGGCCGTTAGGTGATCGCTGGTACGGCGTTGGTCGGATGAACTATTCATTATCAAACGATTACGCAAACCGGCCAGGTTATAAACAAATAAATGTACCACCCAAGCAGGGCTTGTCCGAAGGTTTGCTCGGTCTGGAATACAAGGCTGACTGCTGGATCTTCCGCGTCGTCGCGCAACGCATTCCGACAGCAACAGGAAAATCCACGACTTCGCTCTTTTTCCAGCTGGAATTAAGCGGCCTGACCAAGCTGGGTTCCGATCCGATGGAAGCACTGCGCACGAGTATTCCTGGCTATCAAGCCATCAATAAACCTTCCAATATCAACTATTAAGCTGGTACGTAAACTCATGGTTAATTTTTATCCTGTCTCCACTATTCGCAAGCTCACGCGGGCTGGCAAGCATGCCTTGATTTTGCTGGGACTGATGAGCGGTTTGATGACGAGCGTCACGGCGCAAAACATGACGCCAGCTAACGCAGCGCCGTCTAGCGTACAACCGCGTCTGGCGGATGCCATTCTGGTAGTGGTAAACAACGAAGTGATTACGCGCTATGAATTCATCGAACGGCTCAAGGTGATTGAAAATCGTCTGAAAGGCCAGGGTGGGCAAATGCCACCGATGGAACAATTGCAGCGCCAATTACTGGAGCGCATGATCGTCGAGCGGGCACAATTGCAGCAAGCCAAGGAGTCCGGCATCAAGGTGGATGACGCCATGCTGGATCGTGCCATAGCCCGCATAGCAGACCAGAATCAATTGACGATGCCCGAGTTCCGCAAACGTCTGGAACAGGATGGCATGGTCTACTCCCAGTTTCGCAACGAGATTCGCAACGAGATGATCTTGCAGCGTTTGCGTGAGCGTGAAGTCGATAACAAGATACAGGTATCGGATGCCGAAGTGGATGCCTATATGGCCGAGCATAGCGGCTCCAATGCGAATGCCCCGCAAGAGTTGAATCTGGGACAAATCCTGATTCGCGTGCCGGAAAACGCCACGCCGCAGCAACTGGCCGAGAGCAGGAAACGCGCGGAAGAAGTGCTCGCACAATTGAACGCGGGTGGTGATTTTGCCAAATTGGCGGCGGCCTATTCGGATGGAACGGATGGCCTGACAGGCGGAGATCTGGGCTGGCGTACGCAGGATAGATTGCCGCAATTATTTGTCGATGCGACCGCCAATCTGCAACAGGGACAGATTGCGCCATTGGTCAAAAGCGGCAACGGTTTCCATATCCTGAAGGTGCTCGGAAAACGCACGCAGAGCGTATTGCGGGCAGCACCAGGCGCCAATCCGGCGGCTGCCAATACGGTCAAGCAAACACATGCCAGCCATATCCTGATCAAGGTGAATCAGGTTGTCTCGGCTGCCGATGCGCGTCGCAAATTGACCGAACTGAAACAGCGTCTCGACAACAAGGCCGCTACTTTTGAAGAGCTCGCACGTCTGTATTCCAATGATTTTTCTGCCTCCAAAGGCGGCGATCTTGGCTGGATTTATCCTGGCGATACGGTGCCGGAATTCGAGCGCGCAATGGATGCCTTGCCGGTCGGTGAAGTGAGCGAGCCGATTGAATCGCCATTCGGCTACCATTTGATTCTTGTGAAGGAACGCAAGAGCGACGATGTATCGCAAGAGCGCCAGCGTCTGGTAGTGCGACAAACACTACGCGCACAAAAAGTGGAAGAAGCGACGCAGGACTGGTTGCGTCAACTGCGCGATCGCGCCTATGTTGAATATCGGCTGGAAGAAAGATAATGTCCTCCATACTGCGCGGGTGCCGTGAGTAAGCGCCCGACCATTGCGATTACCTGCGGCGAACCGGCCGGCATCGGCCCGGAAATTTCCATTCGCGCCGCATGGGAATTGCGTGCCGATGTAAAAAGCATATTGATAGGCGATGCCGCCTTTCTGGCCATGATCGCCAGCGCCATCAATCCGGATATTCATTTATCTGCACTGTCCTTGCAGGCGGTGCGCAATAGCGGCCTGCCCGCATTTCCACGCGACCAGATTACCGTCATCGATTGCCCGCTGGCTGCACATGTCGTGCCTGGCAGGCTGGATGCGCAAAACGGTCGTTACGTATTGCAAACGCTGGATATCGCAATCGATGGCGCGATGCAGAAGTGGTTCGATGCGATCGTGACTGCGCCGCTGCAGAAAAGCACGATCAACGATGCCGGTGTGCCGTTCACCGGCCATACCGAATACCTGGCCGATAAAACCGGCACTTCACAAGTGGTGATGATGCTGGCGACGAATGCGACACCGCAGCCTTTACGGGTGGCTTTGGCGACGACGCATCTGGCCTTGAAAGATGTTGCGGCAGCGATTACGTTTGAAAGTCTGTCCGGCATCATCGATATTCTGCATGCAGATTTACAGAAAAAATTCGGCATCGCCAAACCGCGCATACTGGTGACCGGCCTGAATCCGCATGCCGGCGAAGGCGGTTATCTGGGACGTGAAGAAATCGATGTGATTACGCCTGTGTTGCAGGCGGCACAAGCCAAAGGCTACGATGTGCACGGTCCGTATCCGGCCGATACGCTGTTCCAGCAGAAACTGCTGGCAGATGCCGACTGCGTACTCGCGATGTATCACGACCAGGGTTTGCCGGTATTGAAATACGCCAGCTTCGGTCTGGGCGTCAATATCACACTGGGCTTGCCCATCATCCGCACTTCGGTCGATCACGGCACGGCGCTCGACCTGGCTGCGGCCGGTCTCGGCCAGGCCGATCATGGCAGCATGCTGGAAGCAATACGTGTTGCCGCCCAAATGGCCGCTGCAGCCAAAGTGGCTGCCTGGACTGTCGAATAAATAACCCGCTGATTTATTTCGGCCAGAACCGCATATCCATGAAACATATTCCCCGTAAACGCTTCGGCCAGAACTTCCTGACGGACGATGGCGTCCTGCACAACATCATTCGCGCGATCGATCCGCAACCGCAGGATACGATGGTGGAAATCGGCCCCGGCCTTGCAGCAATGACGCGCCTGCTGCTGGACGGTGTGAACCAGATGCATGTAGTGGAACTGGATCGTGATCTGGTTGAACGTTTGAAAAAAACCTTTGATCCAAAAAAACTGATTATCCATTCCGCAGACGCATTGCAATTCGATTTTTCGACAATTCCGGTTCCGGCCGGCAGCAAATTGCGCGTAGTCGGCAATCTGCCGTATAACATTTCCAGCCCTTTGCTGTTCCATCTGGCAGAGATGGCACCGCACGTGCAGGACCAGCATTTCATGCTGCAAAAGGAAGTCGTGGAGCGCATGGTAGCCGAGCCGGGCAGCAAAACCTACGGTCGCCTGTCGGTGATGCTGCAATGGCGCTATCACATGGAGTTGATGTTCGTTGTGCCGCCGACCGCATTCGATCCGCCGCCGCGTGTGGAGTCCGCGATTGTGCGCATGATTCCCCTGCCGAATCCCTTGCCTTGCGATCAGGAGAAGCTGGAACAAGTCGTGTTGAAGGCATTTTCGCAACGCCGCAAAGTCATACGTAATTGCCTGGCAGGGATGTTTGTCGAAAGTGATTTGATCGAAGTCGGCATCGATCCGCAAATGCGCCCGGAAACCATTCCACTCGCGCAATACGTCGCGCTTGCCAATCGCCTGTAAGCAAATTGGCTGCGGCGTATCGTCGGCAGGAAATACGCGATCGGCATAAAATAGGCGCTTCATTCAATTCGTATTGCGGAGATCTCCATGCGCATTCTTCACACCATGCTTCGCGTCGGCGATTTGCAGCGGTCTATCGATTTTTACACCAGGGTACTGGGCATGAAAGTGCTGCGTACCAAGGAAAATACCGAGTACAAATACACGCTGGCCTTTCTCGGATATGGCAGCAATCCCGATCATGCCGAGCTGGAGCTGACATATAACCATGGCACCGATCATTACGACATGGGTACGGCTTACGGGCACATCGCCATTTCGGTCGATGACGCATACAAGGCGTGTGCGGATGTGAAAGCGGCCGGCGGCAATGTGACGCGCGAGGCAGGGCCGGTCATGGGTGGCAACTCGGTGATTGCCTTCGTGACCGATCCTGACGGTTACAAGATCGAGTTCATCGAACGCAAGGATGATGAGCGTCCGGAAGAGTCCGGTCGCCATGTGTAGTTTGGTTGGAAATTACAACTGACAGTGCAAGTCTGAAACGGTGCCGTCCAGCGGCATCGTTCAAAAGATGGGTAGCGTCTCCGGCGCATGATCGCGCAAGGCTTTTTTCGCTGCCGCAAATTCCGGAAAGACCGATTGCACGGTGGCCCAGAACTGCGGGCTGTGATTCATCTCGCGCAAATGCGACAACTCATGTGCAATCACATAATCGATCAACGGCAAGGCGAAATGAACCAGGCGCCAGTTCAGGCGTATCTTGCCATCCGCTGTGCATGAACCCCATTGCGTCATGGCTGACGACAGTGCGAAAGACTGATAACTGACGTCGAGTTTTTCCGCATAGACCGGCAGACGTTCGGCAAAAATACGTTTGGCCTCCAGTTGCAACCAGCCTTGTACGCGATCCTTCAACTGCTGCTCGGCCGCATCCGATGGCAGGCAGACGGTCAATTCTTTCGTGGCCGGATCGTACAGAATGCCGGCGGCCTGCGTGGCAAGAATGCGCAGCGTGATGTCATGACCCAGGTAGGGTAGCGTGCCGCCGTCGCGCCATTCCATTTGCGGTTGCAGCCGGCGCGCAGAACGTTCGCGCCGTTCATTGAGCTTGGTAAAAATCCAGCGCTGCTTTTCTATGATGGCATTTTCAATTTCCGTCAACGTCACCCATTTAGGTGCCGTGATGCGCAAGCCATCGTCGTCGATCATGAATCCGATCGAGCGGCGCTTGGAGCGCACCAGCGTGTAGTCCAGCGCATGTTCGGCGACTTGCACGCGGCGTTTGCCGGTTGGTATGGGTGCGGGCGCTTCGGTTCTTGGCACCGGTGCATTGGGCAGCAGCGAACCCGGTGAATGCTTGGGTGCAGGATGATCGATCCGCGGTTGCGACGAAAAATCGGACGAAAAGAAGTCTAGCTGCAGTGCAAGCTGTTGCGGGTCGGGCGATGTATGTCGAAGCAGCTTCAAGGATAGACGCGCCGTTTATTATTGGTTTTTCGATGCTGTTGCAGGATAGGCATCCGGTGAGATTACCCGCATTTCAGATTCTATCCAATTTTCGACCTGCTGCATCAGTTCCACCGCAGTTAATCCTTCCGGCGATATCGGCTTGCCGATGGATACGGTCACCAGTCC
>DGBN01000057.1 GCA_002384815.1 Oxalobacteraceae bacterium UBA4003
GCGGCTGTAGCTCAGCTGGATAGAGTACTTGGCTACGAACCAAGGGGTCGTGGGTTCGATTCCTGCCAGCCGCACCAGTATAAACAAGGGGTTACGTTCAAAAGACGTAGCCCCTTTTGTTTTGCGTGTGACAGATTTGTGCCATCATTTTTCCTCGATTTTCCGTAACGGTTCTAGTCGGTCTGCATAGGGCGCTAAGTGATCCGCAGACATGTGGGCGTAACGCCGTACCATCTCCGAACTCTCCCAACCGCCTAATTCCTGCAAAGCAAATAAGGGTGTTCCACCTTGTACGTGCCAACTAGCCCACGTATGCCGGAGGTCGTGCCAGCGAAATTCCGTAATGCCAGCTCGTTTCAAAGCGTCATACCAGGTCTTGGTGCTCGTTTGCGTGATCGTTTTCCCTCGGAAGGTAAAAACGTGTGTGGCGTGATTCCCGATCTGTTTTGAGATTAATTCCACAGCTTCAGCATTCAGCGGCACCGCAATAGCTTTTCTGGCCTTTGCTTGGTCAGGATTTACCCATGCTAAACGACGATCTAAATCAATTTGCGTCCATTGCATTCCGGTGACATTGGCACGACGCAATCCTGTCGCTAATGAAAATGCCGCCATATCTGCAAGATGCGAGGGTAATTGTGCGAGCAAACGTTGCGCTTCTTCGCGCGTCAAAAATCGAATACGCCGAGTTGGTTCGCGTAACATTCGCACATGTGGTGCTTTATCGAGCCACTCCCAATCTTGTACTGCTTTGCGGAGAATGGCGCGTAATACTTCAAGCACACGATTTACCGTTGCATTGGATACTCCCTCTGCAAGTTTGGCGTCAGTGATTTTGTCGATGAGTGTTCTACTTATCGACGCCATCGGTTTGCCACCTAAGTGTTTATCTAACCAACGAAGATGAATCTTGTCGGTTTCGATTGTCGCTTTGTGTGACTGTTCTTTCAGCCATCTCACAACTGCATCATTCCAACTGCGTTCTGGTTTATCACCGAGTTTGGTGACGCGCCATGCTTCAGCTTTTAGCTTGTCGTGAAATTCTTGCGCGAGGGTTTTGTTATCAGTCCCAGCAGATTGGCGTATTCGCTGTCCATTTGGGGCAACGAAGTCGATCCACCAGACTTGATTGCGTTTTCTAAGTGACATGTTTCAATCTCCTTTCCAAGAGTCACTTGCAACGCTTGCCGACTCTGAGCATAGAGGGAACGTAAATAATCGGCAAGGTCAAGATCGATAAATACCCATGCACGTCCAGCCTTTGCACCTGGTAATCGTCCTTCCTTGGCCCGACGCCGAACTTCTTCGGGATGCATTTTTAAGAAATGTGCTGCTTCTTGAAGATTGAGGGTCTTCATTTGATTAAATCGCTTGGCTTTTGGATTAGCGGATGTTGCAAGCGTCGCGGAGCGCCAGAGCGGAGTACTTTTTCAAGGACAGCTTCAGCGCTACCTTCAACTTGAAGCATGACGTTTAGTAATGGCCCATATGCCGTTTTTAGGCATGAACTGAGGTGTTCGTACCCGATTTTCATTTGCTTTTGAATCGTGTGGATGGGCGTCATTTCGTCCTGCACCCAATTGAGTACTTTTGGATAACTACCGACGACGTAACGAGCAGGTTCTAGTAATACTTCCCATGGCACGATGCGATCTTTGTTGTGCAGCTCTACTTCCCAGCGTACCCATGGATGCCAAAGTGCGCCAAGCTGTTGCCCTTTTTCGTAAATACGGATGATTTTTCCATTTTTGCGTTTGCCGACGTAGAAAGTCCGGCCTTTCCCATCTGGTTCTGTCCAGTTTCCTACATTGTTACAGGAAGGCTTATTGCCGCCAGCGCTGAACTCACCCAAAAGATATTGTTGTTCCGCCCAATCTACAGAGTGCACACCGCTGTAATCATCTACAGCACCATCCCAGCGGGTAATTTTTGCATTGCGTTTGTCGCGCAAATATTCGACAACTTGCGGCCATATCGAATGGAGCAATGAGCAGGCTTCACCGGGCATTGTTAAAAGGACTGTGCCACCTTGACCGCCGATAGCAAGCTGGGCAGAGCTTTCGCCAAGCTGGAAGGATTGAGCATAGCCGTGGAGCCCACGCATCCGATCAGTGGCGGGTGAGAACTTGGGGCCGAGTAAATCGAATAATTCTTGGAAAAGATCAGCAAAGGGTTCTTCTGCCGGATCAAACTTGAATGTGCAGTTTAGGTAATCGGTAATTGCCGCATAAGGATGAAGGCCATTCACGGAAATTGAGACTAGATTACAAACGCCATGAGGAAGGCCAGTAGGGCAGACCAGATAAATTTCCCCTGTTTCTTGGTCTGTGTACTGGTATCCCTGTTGGATTATCTTTCCCCCCGTATTACCAGACGGGGGGATGGCAAGCGCAGCGGCTCCGGTCGCGCGCACGGCGCGCAATCCGGCTGCCGGTGCGCCAGCATCCTTCTGTTCCGGTAATGATGGGTGAGGGGTATCCATGACCCTGATACTAGGGGTCTTGAATATCCTTTGTCAAGGGTATTTATTACCCTTTATGCTTTGTTGTGGTTACTGTCCAACTCACGGCGGTTTTCAACGGGGATATCACCACTAACGGCCTTCCAAAAATTGCCTACTTTCTTGGTGACATCATAGCCAATAGAGCGCATTGCGATAGGGCCTTCTTCAGGAAAGAACTCTCGGACGTTGATGTCAAGAATCTCCTCATACTTGCGAATAGTGCGCTTGTTGTGAATTAGAACAAGCACCTTCCAACCAAAGTAATCCCCGATGTAGAGCATGCCAATCGCTTTTTCTAGCTCATCAATGCTGCCAGAAAAACGTTCGATGGCTTCATTAACAAGGCCTACGAGTTGTTCGGAGCGTGCTGTTGGATGCACGTCATTGACGGAAGGGGTGGGGTATTTTTTTCGTGCCATGAGCTAGCTCCTTAATGTGCAAAGAATAGAGCATTAAGGGGTATTGGGCAACCTGTACTCTGTGGCCCACACATACCCACCGCCCCCGGCTCTCTATGGCGATAGAGGCGCCGGAGCCGGGGGCCGTGGATATGTGTTCCTGTATCTACGGAGACGCTATAGTATTGGAACTTGCCATGGGGAATTGGAAAATGACCGACACAAACGTAACTATAAAAACTAACGATGCGACTGCTGTCATTCAGACGGATACTGAAAAAGTAGCGGATAAGAAGAAAGCTGGGGAAACAGAGATTGAATTGCACCCAATAGCTAAAGCAATGGACAGAGCTATTCATGGATTTCGAGATATCGAAGAATGCATGATAACGCTGTTGCCAATTTCGGTGAGTAGTCAGAGGGAACAGCAAGCCAAATTAAGGGCGGAAGTAGATGAGATCAATGGCCTATTTAAATCTAAGGACGAAAAGAATCAGTTACACGCCGTCAGGATGACATTGGCATTTAGGAGGGAGGTTGAGAGGTTTCGTAGCTCCCAAAAATCACAAGTGTTGGCGCGCAGTTTGTTTATTACTATTTTCAGTATATTCGACACATTTACGAGTGATCTTATTCGTGCTCTCTTTAATCGTCGTCCAGAGCTGTTTAACACAATTGCGGTAAAAGTCGACTTCTCAGAATTGCTTTTGCATGATTCTCTCGGGCCGATTAAGGAAAAAATCTTAGAGGATGAAATTGAATCTTTACGGAGGGAAGGGTATACCGACCAATTTAAAAAGTTGGAAAAATTGTTCGGTATAAATACCTTAAGGGACTTTCCAGAATGGGGTGCTTTCATCGAATCTGCGCAACGTAGGAATTTACTGGTTCATTGTGACGGGGTTGTAAGTAACCAATATCTTGCGATCTGTGCGGACAATAATTACAAGGTAGATAACGTAAAGATTGGAGATCGCCTAGGTGTAAGTTCCAAGTATATGGTCGCTGTTGTAGAAAGAATGATAAAAATTTCTACAATGTTGGGACAAACCTTATGGCGAAAGATTTTGCCAGATGAAAAAGAGCGTGGAATTGCTGATTCACATTTGAACGCAATCATTTACAATTTTCTATCTAACGAGCGCTGGTGCATAGCTGAAGAACTCGGTTCGTTCGCATGTGGAAAAGCAATATTGAAAAATTCAGCGGAGCTTAGTGCCAGAATTTCGATCGTTAATCTTGCGATTGCGTTGAAATTTGGAGGGAAGCCACCAAAAGCAGTTGAATGCTTAGATAAATATGATTGGAGTGCGAATGTTTGGGATTTGCAACTCGCTCATAAAGTTCTTCTTGAAGATTTCGATGGTGCTGCGGGCATCATGGAAAAAATTGGAGGAAGCGGACAGTTAGTTTCTGAAGTTGCTTATCATAGCTGGCCGCTTTTCCGAGATTTTCGTGAGACAAACCAATTTGCCACAGCCTATCGTAAAATTTATGGTCGTGACTTTAGCCGTGAGCTCCAGAAGGAGTTAATAGCCGAAACGGAAGAGTTGACGCAGGTATAACGTTGGATTGGATTGCTGCCAGAGGGAAGATAGGGCGATAGAAAAATGGCTAACAAGTGTGCTATCGAATTTTCTGTGGTGACGTGATAGGGAGCGCCTAACAGTTTATTTAGGAGCATCTGTAGTACATGTTGCCCGAGTCAACACATTGATAATTCAAGGGTTTTGATAAATCCTATATTAGGTTCATAGCCTATTCGAACAGCGTAATTGAATTGTGATCTGGCGAGACTGTGTGTGCCTTATTTGTGACTTGATGTAGCTGGAAAGCGAATTGGCAAGTGTTACAAGTAGTTGATTCATATAGCTTCAAATAAGTTGAAAAATGACTACGAACCAAGGGGTAGTGGGTTCGATTCCTGCCAGCCGCACCAAAACAAGCAGTAAAGAAAAACGGGTTAGCGCTTATGGCGCTAACCCGTTTTTCTTTGCCGCGTGCTTTTGCATGACTTGCCGCGTTATCTGTTCCCCTGTTGGACCGTCTCAATGGCATCTGTTTTGTTGTCTTGCATGCGATGAAATCGCGAAGCTATTGGTGCGCCGGTTTTACATGCCACCAAAACCGAAGCCGAATTTGCCATCACGATCGAAGCGCAGATCCGGCCCGTTTTCCATCTTGTTTACAGTGCCGTTATTATTGAAATGGACATGCATCATCGAGTTCCACACGCCATTTTCCTTGTAGGGATATGTCCAAACCTCCAGTTGCAGGCGTGGCAAATAAGATGTTTCCGAAGGATGGCCTATGGCACGCAACACATCGGTTTTGGTCGATACGCCTGGTTTAATGGTGGCGAATTTCTCTGTCGTCAACACTTGTTCATATGAAACCAGTTTGCCGCTGCGGTCGAAGCGCGCCATGTCTATGGCTTGTCCCCAGGGATTGCGAGAGTATTCCAGTAGATAGCCGTTTATGTCCGGAATGCGAGCAGTCGGTTGCCCGCGCTTGGCAATCACTTGCGCTTCAGTTTCGCCAATCTGGACAGGTGGGGGCATAAACGCGGCACAGGCGGTGAGCAGCAGCAATAAGCTGCTCAACATTGCTTTTTGAACATAATTCATATCCTCTACCTCAAAATAAGTGTTCCAAGTGTTTGAATCGCTTGGGTATTTCCGTTATACTCCGGGGCTGGTCAGTTTGACCTGTTCTATTAATCGTTGTTCACGGTGTGTGGGGTGAGAACTCTGTGCATCGCATGTGAAAGGTAATTCAATATGTCTATCGAAAAAACAAGTAAAGCTGCCATCGTCGCAGATAATGCACGTGGCGCAAACGATACCGGATCTCCGGAAGTGCAAGTCGCTCTGTTGACCGCACGTATCAACGACCTCAACGGTCACTTCAAAGCACACTCGAAAGATCACCATTCCCGTCGCGGTTTGATCATGATGGTTAACCGTCGCAAGAGCCTGCTGTCTTACTTGAAAAACAAGGACGCAACACGCTATCGTGATCTGATCGCAAAGCTCGGCCTGCGCAAGTAATTCGTTTGCGTTATTTTACCCGGCTTGCATAGAAAAATGCCTGCGTCAGTTTCCTGATGCGGGCATTTTGTCTTTTAGCAGTTTGCAGTTTGGTAATTTCAGTAATGTGTTGCCCGGTAATCTTGAGTTGAGTAATAAAGCGAACCATCATCTTGATGGAACGTTTGTGGTGAGGTGAACGACAGCGCCTGAAAATCTGTCGGTAAAATTAGAAAGGAACACCGTGTTTAATAAAGTCACTAAAACTTTCCAGTATGGTCAACATACGGTCACACTTGAAACCGGCGAAATCGCCCGTCAAGCTTCCGGTGCCGTACTCGTCTCGATCGAAGATACGGTCGTACTCGCAACGGTAGTCGCTCGCAAAGATGCAAAACCAGGTCAGGATTTCTTCCCGTTGACCGTTGATTATGCAGAAAAAACCTACGCTGCCGGTCGTATTCCAGGCGGCTTCTTCAAACGTGAAGGTCGTCCTTCCGAAAAAGAAACACTGACATCGCGTCTGATCGATAGGCCGATTCGTCCGCTGTTCCCGGAAGGTTATTTGAACGAAGTTCAAATCATCATTCACGTCGTCTCGGTCAATCCTGAGATTGACCCGGACATCGCTGCGATGATAGGTGCATCGGCCGCCTTGTCGGTATCCGGCATTCCATTCGCAGGCCCGCTGGGTGCTGCTCGCGTCGGTTATATCGATGGTCAATATGTATTGAACCCGACGGCATCGCAATTGAAGACATCGCAAATGGATCTGGTTGTTGCCGGTACCGAAACTGCAGTGTTGATGGTTGAGTCTGAAGCACAACAATTGTCCGAAGAAGTTATGCTCGGTGCGGTTGTGTTCGGCCATGATCAAATGAAAGCAGTCATCGATGCGATTCACGACTTGGTGCGTGATGGTGGCAAGCCGGAAGTGCAATGGGCGCCGCCAGCAAAGAACGAAGCCTTGATCGCACGCGTAGCGCACTTTGCAGAAGAAAAATTGCGCGCGGCGTACCAAACCAAAGACAAGCAGGCACGTACTGCAAAACTGAAAGATGCATTTGCTGAAGTGAATACTGAACTTGCTGCAGAAGCGACGTCGGTTGGCGGTGTTGCTCCTGATTCTGCCGAAGTGGGCAATATCCTGTTCGATCTGGAAGCAAAAATCGTTCGTTCGCAAATCCTTGATGGCGAACCACGCATCGATGGTCGCGATACTCGTACCGTGCGCCCAATTTCGATCCGTACCGGCGTCTTGCCGCGTACTCATGGTTCGGCATTGTTTACCCGTGGCGAAACGCAGGCATTGGTGATTGCAACTCTTGGTACCGCACGCGACGAACAAAAAATCGATGCACTGATGGGCGAGTACTCGGATCGCTTTATGATGCATTACAACATGCCTCCGTTCGCGACTGGCGAAACCGGTCGTTTCGGTACGCCTAAACGTCGTGAAATCGGTCACGGCCGTCTGGCCAAACGTGCATTGGTTGCAGCCTTGCCGGCACCGGAAGATTTCAGCTACTCGGTACGTCTGGTTTCGGAAATCACCGAATCCAACGGTTCCTCGTCCATGGCTTCAGTCTGCGGCGGCTGTCTGGCATTGATGGACGCTGGCGTGCCTATGCAGGCGCACGTTGCTGGTATTGCAATGGGTTTGATCAAGGACGGCGGCAAATTTGCAGTCTTGAGTGACATTCTCGGCGACGAAGATCACCTCGGCGATATGGACTTTAAAGTGGCTGGCACCGCAAACGGTATTACTGCTTTGCAAATGGACATCAAAATCCAGGGCATCACCAAGGAAATCATGCAAGTCGCTTTGGCGCAAGCCAAGGAAGGTCGCGTACATATCCTTGGCGAAATGGAAAAGGCCGTGCCAAGCGGCACGACGGGTGAATTGTCTGATTTCGCACCACGCCTGATCACCATCAAGATCAATCCGGAAAAAATTCGTGACGTGATTGGCAAGGGTGGTGCAGTGATTCGCGCACTGACCGAAGAAACCGGCACCCAAATCGATATCAGCGATGAAGGTGTGGTCACCATCGCTTCCGTCGACGCAACTGCCGGCCAGGAAGCCAAGCGCCGTATCGAAGAACTGACTGCGTCGGTTGAAGTCGGCAAGGTCTATGAGGGTACGGTTCTGAAATTGCTGGATTTCGGCGCGATTGTTCAAGTGATGCCAGGCAAGGACGGCTTGCTGCACATCAGTCAAATCGCCAACGAGCGTGTCAATGCAGTTGCTGATTACCTGAAAGAAGGTCAGCAAGTACGCGTCAAAGTTCTGGAAACAGACGACCGTGGTCGTTTGAAACTGTCGATGAAGGCAGCGCTTGCAGAAGAAAATCCGGAAGCGGCGCCGCAAGAGTAAGCAGTCTGAATCAGGCTTGCCTGAATGTAAAAATAAAAACCGCCCATTGCACATGCACTGGGCGGTTTTTTATTGACCTGGGTCAAGTATCTAGTTTGACCATGCTTGCTGCAACAAGCTAGAATAGCGGGTTATTAGAATTCTGGATTTCATATGCGCCGCAAACTCGTCGCAGGCAACTGGAAAATGAATGGCGGTATCGATGCCAACGCAATGTTGCTGGCAGAGATCAAAGCCGAGTTTGGGGGCGCTGCATGTGATGCCGCAGTGTGTGTTCCAGCACCTTATCTTGCCCAATGCCAATCCTTGTTGGCAGGGAGTGCGATTGCACTCGGTGCGCAAGATGTGTCTATGCATGATGCAGGTGCTTATACCGGTGAAGTGTCGGCTGCGATGTTGCTGGAATTTTCCTGTCGCTATGTGATTGTCGGTCACTCGGAACGGCGTGCATATTTCAGCGAGACGAATGAGCTGGTAGCGCAGAAAACAGTGCGTGCCTTGAGTGCTGGTTTGGTGCCCATCGTCTGTGTCGGTGAAACGCTGGAGCAGCGCGAAGCAGGGCAGACCGATGAAATCGTGGGTCGACAAATCGATGCGGTGTTGTCATCGATTGCAGAAAATGATCTGGCGAAAATAGTTGTGGCGTACGAACCGGTGTGGGCAATTGGAACCGGCAAGACGGCAACGCCGGACATGGCACAGGAAGTCCATGCGATGTTGCGCAAGCGCCTGCAGGCAAGGAATGCGCAAGCTGCAATGGAAGCAAGAATTTTGTACGGTGGCAGCATGAAGCCCGATAACGCCCAAGAGTTGCTTGCCATGCCGGATATTGATGGTGGCCTGATAGGTGGAGCGGCATTGAAGGCGGCGGATTTTCTGGCGATTATCCGTGCAGCATAGGTCGCTGGCTTTATTACGAATTACCTAAAACTGGAAATTAAATGAATAGTTTGAATACCATCATCGTCGTTGTTCAAGTGCTGTCTGCATTGACGATTGTCGGACTCGTATTGCTGCAGCATGGTAAGGGTGCCGATATGGGCGCATCTTTCGGTTCGGGTGCGTCGGGAAGTTTGTTCGGTGCTACCGGGTCGTCGAATTTCCTGTCGAAGCTTACCGGTGTTGCAGCGACTGTTTTCTTTGCTGCGACATTGGGTCTTGCATTCATCGGCAACAAGCCTGCGCAAACCAGTGCAGGCGTGATGGAAAATATACCGGTGTCTGCGGTTCCAGGAGCGGAAATCAAGCCTGAAGAAGTGCCGGGTGCAGCTGCAAATGTGCAGCCTGCTGTGCCTGCATCTCCGTCTGAAAAAGAGCAGTCGAATCAGATTCCGAAGTAACTAAGTATTAGTACGTATGTAAAGAGTATAAAAGCCCTTTTTTTATCATGTTTTGATGCAATTGTAGATTGAGCAAAGGTCTTAAAGCGGGTTAAAATGTAGGGCTAATGCCGACGTGGTGAAATTGGTANNGTGCGAGTTCGAGTCTCGCCGTCGGCACCAAACAAAACAAGGCCAGCAAAGAAGTGTCTGAGCTGGCTTTTTATCGACAGATAGTCGCTTAATTCAACGGATTTATTTGCGCCTCATTTAACCGTATAACTTACTGCTACGAATCGTGAACCTCGAAAATTACTTCCCTGTTCTGCTTTTTATCCTGGTTGGCATTGGTGTTGGTGTCGTGCCTCAAGTGTTGGGTCGTATCCTCGGTCCGCATAATCCGGATGCGCAAAAACTTTCTCCGTATGAGTGCGGCTTCGAAGCCTTTGAAGATGCGCGCATGAAATTCGATGTGCGTTATTATCTCGTCGCAATTTTATTCATCCTGTTTGACCTTGAAGTGGCATTCCTGGTTCCTTGGGCGGTAGCGATGCGCGAAGTGGGGATGCTGGGATTTTGGTCAATGATGATTTTCCTTGGAATACTGACCATCGGTCTGGTGTTTGAATGGAAAAAAGGCGCGCTGGATTGGGAGTAAGTCATGGCAATTGAAGGCGTATTGAACGAGGGCTTCGTTACGACGACAGCCGACAAGCTGATTAACTGGACCCGTACCGGTTCGATGTGGCCAATGACCTTTGGTCTCGCGTGCTGCGCAGTGGAAATGATGCACGCAGGTGCTTCACGTTACGATCTTGATCGCTTTGGCGTGGTATTCCGCCCATCGCCGCGTCAATCTGATGTGATGATTGTTGCGGGCACCTTGTGCAACAAGATGGCACCGGCTTTGCGTAAAGTTTACGATCAAATGGCTGAACCGCGTTGGGTAATCTCGATGGGTTCCTGTGCCAATGGTGGTGGTTACTACCATTACTCTTATTCGGTTGTGCGCGGTTGTGATCGCATTGTTCCTGTCGACGTGTATGTCCCGGGTTGCCCTCCGACTGCTGAAGCGCTGTTGTACGGAATCATGCAGTTGCAAAACAAGATCCATCGTACCAATACGATCGCTCGCTAAGAGGTTGAATAGTTATATGACGATCAAACTTGAACTTCTTGAGGCAGCTCTGCGCAATGCGCTGGGCGAGCAGCTTCAAAGTCTGTCGCTGGCATTGGGCGAAGTCACTATTGTTGTGAAATCGCAGGACTATCTGTCGGCAATGCGTGTGTTGCGTGATCACGCTGATTTGCACTTTGAAGAATTGCTTGATTTGTGCGGCGTTGATTATTCGACGTATGGCGATGGCGTGTGGGAAGGTTCGCGCTTCGCTGTGGTGTCGCACCTGCTGTCGATTAAGCATAACTGGCGTGTGCGTGTACGCGTATTCGCACCGGATGACGAAATGCCTGTCGTTGCATCGATGATCGATACCTGGCCTTCGGCCAATTGGTATGAGCGTGAGGCGTTCGACTTCTTTGGCATCCTGTTCGAAGGCCATAACGATTTGCGTCGCATCCTGACCGACTATGGTTTTATCGGCCATCCATTCCGCAAGGATTTCCCTGTCTCTGGCTATGTTGAAATGCGCTACGATCCGGAACAAAAACGCGTTATTTATCAACCTGTGACGATAGACCCGCGTGAAAATGTGCCGCGTGTCATTCGTGAAGAACAATACGGGGTGAAATAATGGCTGAGATCAAGAACTACACGCTTAACTTTGGCCCTCAGCATCCTGCTGCGCATGGTGTGCTGCGCCTGGTGCTGGAGCTGGACGGCGAAGTGATTCAACGTGCCGATCCCCATATCGGCTTGCTGCATCGTGCGACCGAAAAACTGGCAGAACAAAAAACCTATCTGCAATCCGTTCCATACATGGATCGCCTCGACTACGTGTCGATGATGTGTAACGAACATGCATATGTCATGTCGATTGAGAAGCTGCTCAATGTCGAAGTGCCTTTGCGTGCGCAGTACATCCGCGTCATGTTCGATGAAATCACGCGCATCCTGAATCATCTGATGTGGCTGGGCGCACATGCGCTGGACGTTGGCGCAATGGGCGTGTTCTTGTATGCGTTCCGTGAGCGCGAAGATTTGATGGATTGCTACGAAGCGGTCTCCGGCGCGCGCATGCACGCTGCCTATTATCGTCCGGGCGGTGTCTACCGTGATTTGCCGGATACGATGCCGCAGCACAAGGCATCGATTATTCGTAACGCCAAAGCGATCAACAAGCTGAATGAAAATCGCCAGGGTTCCTTGCTCGATTTCATTGAAGACTTTACCAATCGCTTCCCGACCTATGTCGATGAATACGAAACCCTGTTGACCGATAATCGTATCTGGAAGCAGCGTTTGGTCGGTATCGGTGTGGTGTCGCCAGAGCGCGCGATGGCGATGGGTTTCACCGGTGCCATGTTGCGCGGTTCGGGCATCGAATGGGATCTGCGTAAAAAGCAGCCATACGAAGTCTACGACTTGCTGGATTTCGATATTCCGGTCGGTACCAACGGCGATTGCTACGATCGTTATCTGGTTCGCGTTGAAGAGATGCGCCAATCGAATCGCATCATCAAGCAATGCGTTGAGTGGCTGCGTAATAATCCCGGTTCTGTCATGACGGACAACCACAAGGTTGCGCCGCCATCACGTGTAGACATGAAGTCGAACATGGAAGATTTGATCCATCACTTCAAACTGTTTACCGAGGGCTTCCACGTGCCGGTAGGTGAGGCATATGCCGCAGTGGAACATCCGAAAGGCGAGTTCGGCGTTTATCTGGTTTCGGATGGCGCAAATAAACCGTACCGGATGAAGATTCGTGCGCCAGGCTTCCCGCATCTGCAAGGCCTGGATGAAATGGCCA
>DGBN01000012.1 GCA_002384815.1 Oxalobacteraceae bacterium UBA4003
TGACGCTGGAAGACGTGCTGGAAATTGTCGCACTGGAAAAGCCATACGGCGTGATCGTGCAATACGGCGGTCAAACACCGTTGAAACTGGCGCTAGATCTGGAAGCCAATGGCGTGCCTATCGTCGGCACTTCGCCGGACATGATCGATGCGGCAGAAGATCGCGAACGTTTCCAGAAAATGCTGCATGATCTGAAACTGCGTCAACCGCCGAATCGTACCGCGCGCACGGAAGAAGACGCCTTGCGTCTGGCGCAGGAAATTGGCTATCCGCTGGTGGTTCGCCCGTCGTATGTCCTCGGCGGCCGTGCAATGGAAATCGTGCATGAGCAACGTGATCTTGAACGTTACATGCGTGAAGCCGTCAAGGTCTCGCACGATTCACCAGTCTTGCTCGATCGCTTCCTGAACGATGCGATTGAAGTCGACGTGGATTGCCTGTCCGATGGCGAACGCACCTTCATCGGTGGCGTAATGGAACATATCGAACAAGCGGGCGTGCACTCGGGTGATTCCGCCTGCTCATTGCCACCATATTCGTTGGCGCAAGATACGATTGATGAATTGAAACGCCAGACATCATTGATGGCTAAAGGCTTGAATGTTGTTGGCTTGATGAACGTGCAGTTCGCGATTCAAAAGCAGGAAATCGACGGCGAGTTGCAAGACGTCGTATTCGTGCTGGAAGTCAATCCACGTGCATCGCGTACTGTGCCTTACGTTTCGAAAGCAACCGGTTTGCAACTCGCCAAGATCGCGGCACGCTGCATGGTCGGCCAATCGCTGGACAGCCAGGGCATCACCAACGAAGTTGTGCCGGAATACTTCAGCGTCAAGGAAGCTGTATTCCCGTTCGTTAAATTTCCTGGAGTTGACACCATTCTCGGACCTGAGATGAAATCGACCGGTGAAGTGATGGGTGTGGGTAAAACCTTCGGCGAAGCCTTCGTCAAATCGCAACTCGGTGCCAGCATCAAGCTGCCGCGTTCCGGCAAGGTTTTCCTGAGTGTCAAGGCGAGCGACAAGCCGCGTGCGGTTCAGGTTGCCAAGGACCTGGTCGAGATCGGCTTCTCGGTGGTGGCGACCAAAGGTACGGCAGCGGCAATCAGCGCAGCCGGTATCGAGGTGACATCGATTAACAAGGTAGCAGAAGGCCGGCCGCATATTGTGGACATGATCAAGAACAATGAAATTGCCCTGGTCATTAACACGGTGGAAGAAAAGCGCAGTGCGATTATCGATTCCCGCACGATTCGTACGTCAGCATTGGCGGCACGCGTGACAACTTACACAACAATTGCCGGTGCAGAGGCTGCAGTGGAAGGCATGGCCCATCTGGACGAGTTGCACGTCTACGATTTACAAGGCTTGCATAAAACCTTACACTAAGCTGATACAGTTAGATACTAACCACAGAGGTCACAGACGGTCCCGGTTTCCGGTGCCAGCTGCGACCTCTGTGGTTTTCCACTTTTACGGATAGAAGCTATGACTACACCAATTACTCCATACGGTGCCAACCTCATGAAAGAGGAATTACATCGTCTGAAAACCAAAGAGCGACCATCGGTCATCAATGCCATTGCGGAAGCCCGCGCACAAGGTGATCTGTCGGAAAATGCAGATTACGATGCAGCCAAAGAGCGCCAGAGTTTCATCGAAGGGCGAATTGCCGATCTGGAAGGCAAGCTGGGTACTTCACAGATTATCGACCCGACTACGCTGGAAGCCGATGGTCGTATCGTTTTTGCGGCTACCGTGGATCTGGAGGAGTTGAATTCAGGCGATAAAGTAACCTATCAAATCGTGGGTATCGACGAGGCCGACTTGAAGGAAAAGAAAGTATCGATCACATCGCCGATTGCACGTGCGATGATCGGTAAAGCTGTCGGCGATGTTGTCGCAGTGGAAGCGCCGGCCGGCATTCGTGAATACGAAGTCCTGGAAGTGCGGTACATCTAAAAATGTTCATGTCACGCGCACGATTGCTGATTGCAACCTTTTGGGTGGGGACCTTGTGGGCAGTAGGTTTCGTCGTCGCGCCGACCTTGTTCTCTACCCTCAGTGATCGCGCGCTGGCGGGCGCGATTGCAGGCAGTCTTTTTAATATCGTCGCGTGGCTCGGTATTTTTTGTGCGGCTGCTTTGCTGGCGCTTCTATTTCAGGCGGCACGTAGCGAACAGAACAAACCTTCCAGGGGATTGTTCTATCTGGTTCTGGGGATGGTCGCATGCACGCTGATCGGTTATTTTGGCTTGCAACCGCATATGGCGGAGTTACGGCTTGTTTTGCACAGCGTCACGGACGCGGCGGTAGTAGCCGATGCCAAGAAACAATTTGGCATCCTGCATGGTGTTTCTACCGGGATTTATGTCGTGCAGAGCCTGCTTGGCGCTGCACTGATCGTTAAACTTCGCTGAAGTTTATTGATGCCTTATCGTCCGAGCGACGATTTCTTCGGGCTGGTTTGACGCGGTTTGGCGCGTTTGATCGAACCGCCTTGCGTCACACGTTCATTACCTTTGACCATCACTTTTGTCACTGACGGACGCTTGGTGCCGCTAGGGCTGGGCTTGACGATGGTAACTTCACGCATGCCTTTGCCGCGAGTTTCGCTGCGTTCTTTCGGTGCATCTTTCTTCGGGCGATAAACCACCAGCAATTTGCCGATGTGCTGAATCGGCGCTGCATTGAGTTGTTCGCAAATGGTGTCATAGATGACAACACGCGCTTCGCGGTCGTCACCGAATACACGGACTTTGATCAGGCCGTGTGAATCGAGACTGTTGTCGATTTCTTTGAGGACGCTGGGTTTCAAACCGTCTTCGCTGATGATGACGACAGGGCTGAGAGCATGCGCTTCAGCGCGTAAGGAGCTGCGCTCGGCCGGGGTAAGTTTCAACATAAATGGCAATGGTGACGGGGATAATTTTGCCGCGGCACGCATTGCGCACCTGACAAACTTTGTCCCACAGTATTTAAAACTAGTATTCTACGCGAATGGCAAAGAACAAATTAAACAAAAACTGGCTGCACGACCATATTAACGACCCATATGTGAAGCTGGCGCAGAAAGAAGGCTATCGCGCACGGGCGGTTTACAAGCTGAAAGAAATCGATGAAAGCGAAAAACTGATCAAACCGGGTCAGATCATCGTCGATCTGGGTTGTACGCCGGGCAGCTGGTCGCAGTATGTGCGCAACAAGCTCTCGGGTAGCGTTGGCGGAGGAATCAACGGTACGATTATCGGGCTGGATATGTTGCCGATGGAGCCGATTGCCGACGTGCATTACATACAAGGCGATTTTCGCGAGCAGGAAGTGCTGGAGCAACTGGAGTTGCTGGTAGCAGGGCGGAAAGTTGATCTTGTACTATCTGATATGGCACCCAATCTGTCCGGTATCGCAGTAGCGGACGCTGCCCGCATGATGGATATTATTGATTTGGCCATCGATTTCTCCAAACATCACATGAAACCAAGCGGCTCCTTGTTGGTGAAGTGTTTCAATGGCACCGGTTTTAACGAGATTGTCCAAAAATTCCGGCAGGAATTCAAAACCGTTACCCAGAAAAAACCGAAAGCCAGCCGTGATAAATCCTCGGAAATTTTTTTACTGGGAAAAACCCTGAAAAATCCGCTTTAACAAAAGTTTAACTCTTGTTTATAGTGCCTTTAACCCTATATCAGATACTGCAAACCTTGCTGATTCCGGTTAGAATCAAACTTACATTTTAGTAAAAAAGGCGTTTTTCGCGTCCAAGGAGTTTTAGTGAACAATATGTTTTCCAAGGCCGCTATCTGGGTGGTGATCGGGATGGTACTTTTCACCGTATTCAAGCAGTTCGATGGCCGTACTGCATCGGGTGCGGCAGCGGCGATTCCCTATTCGGATTTCCTGGACGAAGTAAAAAACAAACGCATCAAAGAAGCCACGATTGAAGATCGCACCATTGTTGCGACTACGACCGATGGTAAAAAAATCAAATCGGCCATTACCTATCTCGATCGCGGTCTGATTGGCGATCTGGTCAATAACGGCGTGAAGTTCGACGTCAAACAGCCGGAAGAACAATCCTTCCTTTCACAGATTTTCATTTCCTGGTTCCCTATGCTGCTGTTGATCGGCGTATGGGTATTCTTCATGCGTCAGATGCAGGGCGGNNCCCTTGAAACGCCTAAAATCAGGCGCATGTGCCTTGTGTTCCTCTATCGGAGACATCCTTGAACAATCAGTGGTTTTCAAAAATTGCAATCTGGCTGGTGATCGCCATGGTGCTGTTCACCGTTTTCAAGCAATTTGATACACGCGGTGGCGCCGGTACGAATTACCTTGGCTATTCGGAGTTCCTCGACGAGGTCAAGGGCAAACGCATCAAGTCCGCGACCATCGCGGAGGGCCAGGGCGGCACCGAGATTTCGGCCGTCACGACCGATGACCGCCGCATCCGCACCACGGCCACCTACCTGGACCGCGGTCTGGTCGGCGACCTGATCGCCAACGATGTCAAGTTCGATGTCAAGCCGCGTGAAGAAGGCTCGCTCCTGATGACCTTGCTGGTCAGCTGGGGTCCGATGCTGCTGCTGATCGGTGTCTGGGTTTATTTCATGCGGCAAATGCAGGGCGGCGGCAAGGGCGGGGCATTCTCGTTCGGCAAGTCCAAGGCGCGCCTGCTGGATGACACGACCAATACAGTGACGTTTGCAGATGTCGCCGGTTGCGATGAAGCGAAAGAAGAAGTGACTGAACTGGTTGAGTTTTTGCGCGATCCGACCCGCTTTCAAAAACTCGGCGGTCGCATCCCGCGCGGCGTGTTACTGGTCGGTCCTCCTGGTACCGGTAAAACCTTGCTGGCGCGCGCGATTGCAGGCGAAGCCAAGGTTCCTTTCTTTTCAATTTCAGGTTCGGATTTCGTGGAGATGTTTGTCGGCGTAGGTGCATCGCGCGTACGTGACATGTTCGAGAACGCCAAGAAACAGGCACCTTGCATTATCTTTATTGATGAGATCGATGCAGTAGGTCGTCATCGCGGCGCCGGCATGGGCGGTGGTAATGACGAGCGCGAACAGACACTGAATCAGATGCTGGTCGAGATGGATGGCTTTGAGCCGAACGCTGGCGTCATCGTGATCGCCGCAACCAATCGCGCCGACGTGCTGGATAAAGCGCTGCTGCGTCCGGGTCGTTTCGATCGTCAGGTGATTGTTGGTTTGCCTGACATTCGCGGTCGTGAACAGATCTTGATGGTGCACATGCGCAAAGTGCCTATCGCGACTGACGTCAAGGCCGATATTCTGGCGCGCGGCACTCCCGGGTTCTCAGGCGCTGATCTGGCCAACCTGGTCAATGAAGCAGCCCTGTTCGCGGCACGTCGCAACAAGCGTCTGGTCGAGATGCAGGATTTCGAAGATGCAAAAGACAAGATCGTGATGGGCCCTGAGCGCAAGTCTGCTGTCATGCGCGAAGAAGAACGTCGTAATACCGCTTTCCATGAATCCGGTCACGCGGTAGTCGCTAAATTGCTGCCAAAAGCCGATCCTGTGCATAAAGTCACGATCATGCCGCGCGGTTTTGCGCTTGGCTTGACCTGGCAGTTGCCTGAGCATGATCGCGTCAATATGTACAAGGACAAGATGCTGGAAGAAATTTCCATCCTGTTTGGCGGACGTATTGCAGAAGAAGTTTTCATGCATCAAATGTCGACTGGTGCATCGAACGATTTTGAACGTGCAACCAAGCTTGCACGCGCAATGGTGACGCGTTACGGTATGTCGGAAAGCTTGGGAACCATGGTCTACGAAGATACCGAGCAGGATGCATACTTCGGTCGTTCGTCAGCGAAAACGGTTTCTGAAGCGACGCAGCAAAAAGTCGACAATGAGATCCGTACGATTCTGGATACGCAATATGCGCTGTCGCGCAAGCTGATCGAAGACAATCGGGACAAGGTCGAGCTGATGGCAAAAACCCTGCTGGATTGGGAAACCATCGATTCCGACCAGATCAACGACATCATGGAAGGGCGGGAGCCGCGCCAACCTAAGTACGGCGTTCCAGCCAAGCGTGCAACGTCGGATACTCCCTCGAGTGAAGTTCCGCCAAATGTCACCGCGCCGGATGCCCCGGCAGCACCCGCCGCGCAATAAGCATTGGCGCATGGCTTGGCAGCAGTGTATTAATACAGGGTGAGGAGTAATCCTCACCCTTTTTATTTTTCTCAGTAATTATGCAAACTCATTTGCAATGCGGGCGTTACCGTCTTCCTGTGGCCGCAACTTCGCGCCCTTTGGTCATGGGCATCTTGAATATCACGCCCGATTCGTTTTCCGACGCGGGTAAATACCATGCTTTGGATGCGGCAATCTCGCATGCCGAGGAAATGATTGCAGCCGGCGTGGACATCATCGATATCGGCGGCGAGTCCACGCGTCCCGGCTCGCAAGCGGTGTCATTGCAGGATGAACTCGATCGGGTGATGCCGCTGGTGTATGCGTTGCGCGATTGCGGCAAGCCGCTTTCCATCGACACCTACAAACCGGAAGTAATGCGTGAAACCATTGCAGCCGGTGCGGACATGATCAATGATATAAACGGTTTCCGTGCTCCCGGTGCGCTGGAAGCGGTGGCCGATGCAGATTGTGCACTGTGCATCATGCACATGCAAAAAGATCCGCAAAGCATGCAGTTGAATCCAGAGTATGACAATGTGGTTGCCGATGTGACTGCATTTTTACACGAACGGATAGCGGCGATCACGCAGATGAATATTGTGCAGAATCGTCTGTGCATAGATCCCGGATTCGGTTTTGGAAAATCGCTTGCGCATAACATCGCCTTGCTGAAAAATATCGGACCGTTGCAAGCAACGCTGGATCTGCCTTTGCTGGCCGGTTTGTCTCGCAAGTCCATGATAGGCGCACTGCTGGACAAGCCTGTCGAGCGGCGTATGGCAGGCAGCCTTGCAGGTGCCTTGGCCTGTGTTGCACAGGGTGCACGTATCGTGCGCGTGCATGATGTAGCGGAAACGATAGATGCATTGACCGTGTGGCACGCAATCAATCAATAACAAATCAAAAACCAAAAATGACAAGAAAATATTTCGGCACCGATGGTGTACGCGGCAAAGTGGGTGTTTCTCCGATCACCCCGGATTTCGTGATGCGCCTGGGCTATGCAGCCGGCAGCGTGCTGACCAAATCTGAAACCTCCAAAGCGGCAGGTAGCCGGCCGACGGTATTGATAGGCAAGGACACACGCATTTCCGGTTATATGCTGGAGGCTGCACTGGAAGCTGGTTTCTCCGCTGCCGGAGTGGACGTCATGCTGGCCGGACCTGTGCCAACACCGGCTGTGGCGTACCTGACGCGTGCATTGCGTCTGTCTGCCGGTGTCGTTATCTCTGCTTCACACAATCCCTACGATGATAACGGCATCAAGTTTTTTTCCGCTTCCGGTAATAAATTGGCCGATGCTACTGAGCTGGAAATTGAAGCGGCAATGGATGTGCCCATGTCATGTGTGGCATCGGAAAAACTGGGTCGCGCCAAACGCCTGGATGATGCGCGTGGGCGTTACATCGAATTCTGCAAGAGCACATTTCCGAACGAACTGGATTTGCGCGGCACGAAAATTGTCGTCGATTGCGCACATGGTGCGGCTTACCATATCGCACCGGATGTTTTTCACGAGCTGGGTGCCGAGGTTGTGGCAATCGGCAATCAGCCTAGCGGTTTCAATATCAATGACAAGGTCGGCGCGACTGCACCGGAAGCCTTGGTTGAAGCGGTGAAGGCTAATCAGGCCGATATCGGGATTGCGCTTGATGGCGACGCCGATCGTTTGATTGTGGTCGATGCATCCGGCCGTATTTTCAATGGCGATGAGCTGCTCTACATCATGGTCAAGGATCGCATGAGTGTGCAAGCTGTTGCAGGTGCGGTTGGCACACTGATGACGAATATGGCGCTGGAAGTGGCATTCAAGAAAATGGGGGTCGGCTTCGTCCGTGCCAATGTCGGTGACCGTTATGTGCTGGAAGCCCTGCAGGAGCGTGCTTGGTTGCTGGGAGGAGAAGGGTCTGGTCATATGCTGTTTTTGGATAAGCACACGACTGGCGACGGCATCATTTCTGCCTTGCAAATATTGTCTGCATTGAAACGCAGCGGCAAAACCCTGGTGCAACTGACGGCGGATATCGTGATGTTTCCGCAAGTGCTGATCAATGTAAAGGTAGCGTCCGGTTTTGACTGGAAGAAGAATGCCGGTTTGCTGGCCGAAAAGGAACGGGTTGAAGCAGAGCTGGGCGAGGAGGGGCGTGTCCTGATTCGCGCTTCCGGCACCGAGCCGCTGATCCGCGTCATGGTGGAAGCAAAAAATGGTGAAACTGCCGATAAAATGGCGCGCCGGATCGCCGCCAAATTAACGGTATAAATTTCCGCAAAATATTGAGCGTGAAACGCTTTAGCCGTTGACCTATGCCGCATATTGCAGTATTATTTCGTTCTTCGGAGTGTAGCGCAGCCCGGTAGCGCACCTGGTTTGGGACCAGGGGGTCCAAGGTTCGAATCCTTGTACTCCGACCAGAATTTAAAGGACTAGCCTAATCGCTAGTCCTTTTTTTCGTCCGTATTTTTATCGCCTTTTCCAATGTTCCAAGGCCGGAACATTCGGTCCAGATGCGTACTCTGACGCATGAGAGCTACGCTTTCTCGTTTCAATTATTGCTATTTTCAGACAGGCTTGATTTGCTTGTCCTGTACTCGAGTGCAAAATTCAAATGCATGCCGTGGTATTGTTGTTCAATGCCATATAGACAAGGTGAAAATCATGCGTGAAATGACATTATCTCGAGCAAACCTGCGCGAATATCCACAGTCTTTTGCGATGTTGGATTTTGTGTTCGATATACAGGTGCACAAAGCGCCGGTGCCCGAGCCGATTGACGATCCTTTGCCGGGTGAGCATCCGGTGCCGCAGGAAGATCCGGTGCCGTCACCCAATCCGGAAGTAGAGGATGCACGTTCGTAAATGATGCAGCCAGCCGGTAAATAAAGACCAGGGGAATGTCATGGAAAAACAGCAAAATTGGAGCACTGAACTATACAAAGGAATGGAGGTTCACGTCACCGTTTTGCAAAAGGGTGATGTGCAACACCAATGGGACTATACGGTGAGAGTTTGCGAGCCGGGTGTGGATGCAAGTGCAGAAAGTGAACTTGCAGCGAAGTCCGGCGACGATGCAGATTACATGTCCGCGAATGATGCACTCGCCGCAGGATTCGTCCGAGGGTACGCGATGGTGAATGCAATCAGGGAATAGAAAATTCCTGTACAGCTTAATCTGCATAGTCACTTCCGGATTTTCATGACTGCAAGTACCTGACTTGGCTTCGTTGCATCGCTAGCCAGCATTGAAACCCCACCATAAAAAAGGCATAATGCAGCACCTTTGCTGTATGCCAAAGGAGTTTTTCTGGTCGATACAGCACAGCGTTCATCCCTTGCAATATATTCTGCCCATAGCTCAGTTGGATAGAGCATCAGCCTTCTAAGCTGAGGGTCGCAGGTTCGATTCCTGCTGGGCAGACCATTCCATGCACTTTGCCAGAGATTGGCAAATTCTGTTTTTGCTATCAAATTTCTGTTGCAGCGTTTTTGCATACTCGGCTTTGCTCCGGTAAATGTGCTGAGACGGCTTGCTGTCGACGTAAGAAAGTAGTGCCTGGACATATTCAATGAGTTGCACCATTTCCACATTGGACACTCAGTGTTGATTTGCTCGCAGAGTTGCCCCTCTCTAGTTGATTTACCTTCCATTGTCTGGCGAAGGCTGCAACCCGGTCATACGACCCTTCAAATCCCAACACACACAAGTCGATGTGCACCTATTTCAAAGTCCTTCATTGCTTGCGACGCGCTTGCAAGCTGCAAGTCATATTTCGTTTTTATATGTAAGGACGCCACTCATGTATCCGTATATATTCTTGTACATGGAAAGTCAGGCAGCACATTGCAGTTTGATGTGTCTGTCGCTTGCCATATCCGAAAAATATACAAGGAGACAATATGGCTGAAATCAGTAGACGTGGAGTGTTGCAGGCTGCCGGCTTGATGACATTAGGAGCAGTCAGTGGTTGCGCTACATCGCGTGGTGAAGATGGCGACAAGGCACTTTTTTCTGTAGCACAGCCATCGATCCCTATTGTTGGTAGCAATGAACGTTTTCCTGTGCGCCGTATTTATTGCATAGGCCGCAATTACGCGGCGCATGCTCGCGAAATGGGTTCGGATCCGACACGCGAACCACCTTTCTTTTTTCAAAAGCCAAGTGACGCGATTCAATATATCGCGCCAGGCAAGACGGTTGATCATCCATACCCGACGCTGACAAAAAACTACCACTATGAAATCGAGCTGGTTGCGGCAATTAGCAAGGGCGGTAAAGATATTCCCGTTGAAACCGCCTTGCAACATGTCTTCGGTTATGCGGTCGGATTGGATATGACACGTCGCGATTTGCAGGCTGCGATGAAGAAAGAGCAGAAGCCGTGGGAAATCGGTAAAGGCTTCGACATGTCGGCGCCGATTGGCCCCTTGCATCCGGCGGCCAGTATCGGCAGCTTTACGCAAGGAAAAATCTGGCTCAAGGTAAACGGACAGGTCAAGCAAAGCTCGGATTTGAACAAAATGATCTGGTCAGTGGCCGAACAGATCAGTAATTTGTCGAAAGCATTTGAGCTGCAGCCAGGCGACATTATCTATTCGGGTACGCCGGAAAATGTCGGCCCGGTAGTACGCGGCGATGTGATGGAGGGTTATATCGAACGTCTGCCTAGCATTTCGCTGAAGGTTGTATGAGTTGGACAATAAGCACTGAGGAATAGAAGGACAGAAGGATATAAAAACGGCCGGGGATATTCCCGGCCATTTTTTTGCAGGCTTCATTCAGGCAGAGCGGACAAAGTCCGTTCATCCACCATCAGATCAAAGTTTCAGTGCTTTCTTCACGCCAGCACCATATGCAGGATCGCATTTGGTGCAATTTTCGACATGTCGTTGCTTGATTTCGGCAGGCGCGTCGCCCATTGCACGGCCGGTATTGTCGAACAACACCTGTTGCTGGGCCGGCGTCATCAGCTTGAACAGCGCACGAGGTTGCGAGTAGTAATCGTCGTCATCTTCACGGAAGTTAAAGTGATCGGCATTGCCATTGATCGCCAGCGGTGGTTCACGGAAATCAGGCTGCTCCTGCCATTCGTTGTAACTATTGGGCTCGTAGTGCAAGGTGCTGCCGTGATTACCATCCACGCGCATCGCACCATCGCGATGAAAGGCGTGGAACGGACACTTCGGCGTGTTGACCGGAATCTGGTAGTGATTGACGCCGAGCCGATAACGTTGTGCATCGCCGTAAGAGAACAGTCTGCCTTGCAGCATTTTGTCAGGTGAAAAGCTGATGCCCGGCACCACATTGGCCGGGTTGAATGCAGCCTGTTCGACTTCCGCGAAATAGTTGTCCGGATTGCGATTGAGTTCAAACACGCCGACTTCGATCAATGGGTAATCGCCTTTCGGCCATACCTTGGTGAGATCGAATGGGTGATAAGGTACTTTCTCGGCATCTTTCTCCGGCATGATTTGTACCGACATGGTCCAGCGCGGAAAGTCCTTGTTCTCGATGGCTTCATACAAATCGCGCTGGAAACTTTCGCGATCATTACCGACGACGGCAGCGGCTTCCGCATCGCTCAGGTTCTTGATGCCCTGATGGGTGCGGAAATGGAATTTCACCCAGAAACGTTCATTGCCGGCATTGATAAAGCTGAACGTATGCGAACCGAAACCGTGCATGTGACGATAGGACGCAGGAATGCCGCGGTCACTCATGACGATGGTGACTTGATGCAGCGCTTCCGGCAAGGAACTCCAGAAATCCCAATTGTTTTTTGCGCTGCGCAGATTGGTGCGCGGATCGCGTTTGACGGCGTGGTTGAGGTCGGGGAATTTCAGCGGGTCGCGGAAGAAAAATACCGGCGTGTTGTTGCCGACCAGATCCCAGTTGCCTTCTTCAGTGTAAAACTTCATTGCAAAGCCGCGAATATCGCGTTCTGCATCGGCCGCGCCACGTTCGCCGGCGACGGTGGAAAAGCGCAGGAACATATCGGTCTTCTTGCCGATCTGTGAGAAGATTTTTGCCTTTGTATATTTTGTGATGTCATGCGTGACGGTAAATGTGCCATAGGCGGCAGAACCTTTTGCATGCATGCGCCGTTCAGGAATGACTTCGCGATCGAAGTGCGCCAGTTTTTCAAGAAACCAGACATCCTGTAATAGTTGCGGTCCGCGCGGACCGGCAGTCAGGACGTTCTGGTTGTCAGGAACAGGTGCGCCACCAATGGTGGTAAGTTTTTTCTTTGACATACGTCCCTCTAGAAATGTGAGTGATAAAAGTCGGGCAGATGGAATGATGCCGCTTAAATACTATCACCGAAGATTCATTGCCGTTGTTTGATTTTTCTGCTTTTCTCATAGAGAAAAACTATGTGTGGCGAGGAAGCTGCTCATGCGTGCGCAGACATCTTTTCAGCACTGTAAATGGTGATGATTTATCTGGAGAGGGCCGTACTGTAATGAACAGCGGGATTGCTGCAGGCAGGGAAATCCTGGGCTGAAAATAAACATGCCGGGCCGCAGTCGGCCCGGCATGATGAAGCATCAATAACTGTTGTTTACACGCGGCTGAAAACTTCTTCGGTATCTTTCAGCTTGAAAGTACCATCGCTTTGCGGCAGCGCAATCTGATCCGTGTGTTTCACCATATAGCCCTCAAAATCTCGCGACATATGAGCCATGCCGAAATCGAGATAGCTGATTCCTTTTTCGATCTTGAGCATGATAAGTGGTTTGCCGGCGGCATTTTGAACTCTGAATTCTTCATTGATTTGCATAAGGCCTCCTTGGTGGGTAAGCGCAATTTCAATACCGTTATTCGGTACTCATTGCATATAAATCGACTGCAGGACATTTATAGCATTTTTAATGCAACAATAAAAATGCTTAATTTTGATATTAAATCCAGTGAATTTCGATAGATGTAAATAACAGTTTTTATGCCGGGCATGAAAAAGCCTGCGCAAGGCAGGCTTTGGTATTTGGTGCTGGTATGTTTCCCGACCGCCAGCGCCGGTAGTAGCGCCGTGGGTATAGCACTAAAACGGCTCTTTTTGAGAGCACGGACGTATCGTAACAAGCGTATGTGACGGGAGTTTGACATGCATCAAGTTTCCGCCAGTTTTGTTGAAAGGAAAGATGGAGGTTCAGGTCGTGCCGCAAGTCAGATGATGTTTTTCTGCCGTGCGGCGTGCCTTTTGCCTGGCGCGCTCGACGGTTTTGCCGGATGCACTGGCAGCATCTTCATTGGCCCATTTGACGCGTTGTGCCGATTCCGCGCATTTCTGTTTTTTCGCGGCAGATGCCTTGTTTCTTTTTTCCTGCTGGAGCGCGTCTACCTTCTCCTGTTTGTGGCGTTCTTGTTGCAGACGCTGCAATTCCTGTTTGTCTTGCTGCGCCTGCTTTTGTGCCAGGGCAGCATCGGTCGCAGCTGTGTTCACAGTGATTTCCTGCATGCGCTCTGTTTTGCCGTTGTGGCAGGGCGTATCGCTGTAGACGGTCTGGCCGCCGGATTCGCATTTGTAGATGGCCAGTGCAGAGCCGGGAAAAGTGAGTGACACAAGAAGCACAAGAAGCAGCAGCGTGGGTGGCATGGCAGTCTCGCGGTTGGTTGACGGTTTGTTTTATGTAAGCAGCTTGCCGGGATTCATGATGTTCTGCGGATCGAGCGCCTGCTTGATGGTGCGCATCAGCTGCATTTCGACTGAAGATTTGTACCGTAGCATTTCCTCGTGTTTCAGTGCGCCTATCCCATGTTCGGCAGAAATCGAACCACCGAAACTGTGCACGCTATCATGCACGATCCGATTGACGGTAGTTTGCTGCGCCATGAAAGCGGCATCGGTTTGCTGTTCCGGATGCGCGACGTTGTAATGCAGATTACCGTCACCCAGATGGCCGAAGGTGACCATGCGTGCGCCGGGAAATGTCTGCTGCAGCAAGGCATCGGTGCTGCGGATGAAGTCGCCGATGACCGAGATCGGCAACGAGATATCGTGCTTGATGTTCTTGCCTTCGGCAGCCTGTGCCAGCGGAATATGTTCCCGAATGTTCCATAGCGCAGCGGATTGCGCCAGCGAGCTGGCAACGATGGCGTCCTGCACGATGTCTTGTTGCAGCGCGTCGCCTATCAATTCTTCCAGCAGTGTATTTGCGTGCGCTTCCGATTCACTATCGGACAGTTCCAGCAACACATATTGCGCATGCGATTTTTTGAACGGCGGACGTATCTGCGGAAAATGCCCGCCGACCAGCGTCAGACAGAATGCCGACATCAACTCGAAACCTGTGAGTGCCGAGCCGCAGCGCATCTGCGCCAGCGTCAACAGGCGCAAGGCGTCGTCAGAACTACGCAAAGCGGCCAGCGCAGTGCGTTGCGCTTTGGGTGGTGGAAAAAGTTTGAGTACGGCGGCGGTGATAATGCCCAGCGTGCCTTCTGCGCCTATGTACAGATCGCGCAAATCGTAGCCGGTATTGTCCTTGCGCAAGCCGCGCAAACCGTTCCACAGCTCGCCTTGCGGTGTGACAACTTCCAGTCCCAGGCACAGTTCGCGTGCATTGCCGTAACGCAGAACTGCGGTGCCGCCGGCATTGGAAGAAAGATTGCCGCCTATCGTGCAACTGCCTTCGGAAGCCAGCGAGAGCGGGAATAGCCGGCCTGCATCAGCGGCGGCCTGCTGGATGTGTTGCAGGATGCAGCCGGACTCCACTGTCATCGTATTGTTGACCTTATCGATGATGCGTATCCGGTTCAAGCGTATCAACGACAGCACGATGGCGGTGTTGCTGGCGTTGGGGACGCTGCCCAGCACTAGTCCGGTATTGCCGCCTTGCGGCACGATAGGCACATTGAATTGATGGCAAAGGCGGACAATGGCTGCAACTTCTTCAGTGCAGGCCGGTTTCAATACCGCGAATGCGCTGCCGGTAAAGCGGCGGCGCCAGTCAGTCAGGTAGGCTGCGGTTTCGTCCGCTGCGGTCAATACATATTGCGCGCCGATGGCGCGGCGACATGCATCGAGAAACTCTTTCATTCGGTTTCCTTTTGCAGTGCCTGTCTGGCCAGCGCCTTGGCGGCTTTCTTGTACGGACGCAGATAGGCAATCACGCAGATGAAGAAGCTCAGCACCAGCGCTACTTCTATCCAGCCCAGCGTGGCGGACAAGCCGGTGTCGCTCATGCCGCGCACTATGCCTTCGGCGAAGTACAGCAGGATCAGCATTGACGACCATTGCATCGTGTAGAGATCGCGCTTCAGAATGCCGCGCAAGGGAAGCAGGAGGGGGATCACTTTCAGCACCAGCCATGAACCACCGGGGCGCACCGGTGCCAGCAGCAATTCCCAGGCTATGCACAGGAAGATGAGTGCAAGCAGGCTGCAGACTGCGCCCAGGTGAATGATTTTCTGGTTTTGCGTCTGCATCAGGCGTTTTGTAATTTGGCGGCAGTTTGCGCCAGCCGCTGGCCTAGCGCGATCGCCAGTGCACGCGTATCGGTAGATATTGCCTGCGTACCGCTGACGCCGGACCAGTGTGAAGCGCCGTAAGGCGTACCGCCGGAGCTGGTGGTCATCAGTTCAGCTTGCGTATAGGGAATGCCGAGCAGCAGCATGCCGTGATGCAGCAAAGGCAGCATCATCGACAACAAGGTTGTTTCCTGCCCGCCGTGCAGGCTGCCGGTGGAAGTAAACACGCAAGCCGGTTTTCCGGCCAGCGTGCCGGACAGCCATTGCGACGAAGTTCCATCCCAAAAATATTTCATCGGCGCTGCCATATTGCCGAAGCGCGTAGGTGAACCCAGCGCAAGCGCGGCGCATTCTTGCAGATCGCGCAATTCCACGTAAGGAGCGCCTTCCGTCGGCACATCCGGTGCAGTGGCTTCGGTTACGGTGGAAACCGCTGGCACAGTGCGCAGGCGTGCTTCGCAACCGGCCACACTGTCTATGCCCTGGCCGATCAATTCAGCCAGTTTGCGCGTAGAGCCGTGCCGCGAATAATACAAAACGAGAATAGGGAGCTTGGATGAGTTCATGCTTGGTATTATAGGATGCTTTATAAGCATCCCAATACTTGATAGCCATCCCCTGTGCAAAGTCGGCACGCATTTTTTCAGAGGGTGAACTTATCGATACGTCCCGCATGAAATTAGTCAAACCTCCTTTTTTTCGCGAACTATCATGGGCGCAACTGCGTGATCTAATTCGTTTCGCAGGGCGTCGGCTTGATGAGGAGCAATTGCCGCAAGTCGCCGGCAGCCTGACCTTTACGTCAGTGCTGGCACTGGTGCCGATACTGACGATTGCGCTGGCGATCTTTACCACTTTCCCGCTCTTCAATACCTTTCGTGCCTCGCTGGAAGCCTACTTCGTGCAAAACCTGATGCCGAAGGGGATAGCCAACACGATACTCGGTTATCTGACGCAGTTTTCAACCAAGGCCACGCGTCTGTCGGCAGTCGGTGCGGTGGCACTGATCGTGACAGCGGTCATGATGATGCTGATGATAGATCGCGTCTTCAACCAGATCTGGCGCGTCAAGACCAAGCGCCCGATCATGCAGCGCATCCTGATTTACTGGGCAATTGTGACTCTGGGGCCACTATTGATAGGTGCCTCGATGACGCTGACTTCGTATTTGTTTACCGCAACTAATGGCGCGGTGCGCAACATCCCATTTTTCGGTGGCGTGTTGTATTCATCGATTTCGATACTGTTGACGACGGTAGCGTTTACTTCCTTGTACATTGTGGTGCCGAATCGTTTTGTTGAGTGGCGCGATGCCCTGTGTGGCGGTGTGCTGGCGGCGATAGCCTTCGAAGTGGTCAAGCGCCTGTTTGCGATCTTTATCGTCAAGGTACCGAACTATACGGTGGTATACGGTGCAGTCGCGGCTTTCCCTATCTTCCTGATATGGATATATCTGGGCTGGCTGATTACGCTGGGTGGAGCGGTCGTGGCGGCTGCACTGCCCATCGTGAAATATGAACGATGGTGGCATGTGCCGCAGCCGGGTAGTGCCTTCGTCGATGCGATGGCATTGCTGGCGGTATTGTACGAGGCGCGCACCGTGGCCGATTGTGCGGCTGTCGATAGCAGGCTGTTTCGTGAAAAAACCCGCCTGGGTTTTGATGAGTCGGAAACGCTGCTGGAAAAAATGCTGGATGCAGGCTGGGTCGGTCGTATCAAGAGCGAGCAAGCCAAGCGCATGCAATGGGGAAAACGCATTACCGACGGCCTTGACCGCTGGACGCTGCTGGCCAATCCGCAATACCTGGCACTGGCAGATGTGTATCGCCTGTTTGTCTTCGATGCCACAGGTAATGAGGCGCTCGCCAGGAAAGTCGAAGCTGCGGTCGAGCAGGGACTGGACTTGTCGCTGTCCGAATATTTCAGTCGGCCAGCTTAAAACGAAATCTGGCCGCTCAGCATCTGCCAGTACATCAGCCATGCAGCCATGAATGAATAGACCGGTTGTTTGAACAGCGGCAGGCTCTTCTCGAACCTGACATGTCCTATCCACGCACAACCGTAGAACGACAGCACGGCTGCCAATAACCACCATGCATTACCGGTGAGAGCCAGAAGGGCCAGGCATAGTATGGCCAGCGTTGAGCCGAAGAAGTGCAACTGGCGCGCATGGCGATTCGCGTGTTCGCTCAGATAGCGGGTATAGAATTCGGCAAACGATTGCTGCCCTTTGTGTGCGATGACGCTCATGATTTTCTCCTGCCATGGACTCTATTTCAGAGTAGACCTTGTTGGAACAAGATGCAAGTTTGTGCCCGGATGGATAAACCACCATCGCTGAATTTTTGTGTTCCTGTGTTGTCGCAAGGAAGTTCATCCATTCAGGCGATGGGTAGTGGATTTTTCACGGCGCTTGCGCTACATTGGATCTGTTCGCAGTACAACCATAATGCTGGGAGGGCTGTTACATGAAAGTATCCGAAATACTCAAGGTAAAAGGAAATATTCTCTTCACTGTGACACCGGACAGTCCGATGCTGGATGCCGTCAATGTTATGGCAGAAAAGGATATTGGCTCGCTAGTCGTGATGGAAAAAGGCAATCTGATCGGCATGCTTTCTTTCCGTGAAGTCATGGCGACCATCCATGAGCAGGGCGGGGCAGTCGGGAATGGCAGCGTGAGGCAGCATATGAATACGGCCCCGATCACGATCTCCTGCGATGCGGAGATCAATGAGGTGCGCCGCATGATGCTGGAAAAACATGCGCGTTATGTTCCTGTGCTGGATGGCAAAATTCTGGTCGGCGTTATTTCGTTTTATGACGTTGCGAAGGCGGTGCTGGAAGCACAAAGCTTTGAAAATAAAATGTTGAAATCGTATATCCAGAGTTCTCCCGCCCTGGCCAGCGAACAAGACGGTTAAATCCAGACGGACACAATTCAATGCAGCCGTCCGCGTATTCGTCGAATATGCGGACGGCTTTCCTTTGTTGCCGCTGCAACACTTTACAATCCCCAGATACTGAATCCGGAGCATTTGCCAGACGGCATGTGCCATCTCTTTGAGCGATCACTTTTCTTCATGCACAAGCCCAGTCAATTCACCTTGCTCACACAAGGCCGCTTCGCCCCTTTTTTCTGGACACAGTTTTTGGGGGCATTCAACGACAATGTTTTCAAGACGGCGCTACTGACGATTCTGACATTTGAAGCATTGGACTGGACGACGATGGATAGAGGGCTGTTGAATAATCTGATCCCGGGATTATTTATTCTGCCTTTCGTACTGTTTTCCGCCATTGCCGGGCAACTGGCAGACAAGTTCGAGAAATCCGGCCTGGTTCGTTATATCAAGCTGCTCGAGATTGCCATCATGCTGCTTGCCGCCGTGGGCTGGTTCCGGCAGGATTTATGGCTGCTGATTGCTGCAGTGGCAGGCATGGGTTTGCATTCAGCCCTGTTCGGGCCGGTCAAGTATGCGTATCTGCCGCAAAAACTGACGCCTGATGAGCTGGTGGGCGGTAACGGTTTGGTGGAGATGGGAACCTTTGTCGGCATCTTGCTGGGCGAAGTGCTGGGAGCGGTTCTGGTGCTGCACAAACCGTGGGGCATAGAATTGGTGGCCGGCGGCACGATAGCCATAGCAGTGGCCGGCTGGCTGTCGAGTCGCGCGATTCCTGTTTCTCCCGCTCCCGCTCCTGAGTTGAAAATCAACTGGAATCTGCTCACCGAATCGGTACGTAATCTCCGTTATTCGCGACAGAACCGGACGGTGTTCATGGCGATGCTGGCTAATTCCTGGTTCTGGTTTTACGGCGCGATCGTGCTCGCACAATTTCCCATGTATGCGAAGCAGACGCTGCAGGGTGATCACAGTATATTTGTGCTGTTGCTGACGATATTTTCACTTGGGATCGGCACCGGCTCGTTGCTGTGCGAACGGCTTTCCCGGCATAAGGTCGAAATCGGGCTGGTGCCTCTGGGAGCAATCGGTCTGTCGATATTCGGTATCGATCTTTTTCTTTCCAGCACAGCCTATATCAATACGAATCTGGTCGATATAGCGGGCTTCCTGCAGCAGCCCGGCAGCATCCGTATCCTGCTGGACTGCCTGCTGATAGGCGCGTTCGGCGGCGTGTATATTGTGCCCTTGTTTGCCTTGATCCAGACGCGCTGCGATCCCAAGCATATGTCGCGCACGATCGCCGGCATGAATATCCTGAACGCCTTGTTCATGGTAGTCGCGGCATTGCTGGCGATGTTATTGTTGAATGCAGGTTTGAGTATCCCTCAGTTGTTTCTGTTTACCGCGATATTGAATGCGCTGGTTACTGCCTCTATCTTTGCTGCGGTGCCTGAATTCCTGCACCGTTTTCTGGCGTGGATAAAACCTGGCCAAGCTATCGATTAAAGAGATATGTGCAGGATTTCATGACAGCGGGTGCAAGGCCTCGTCATCGTGCTTGTGTTGCGGCGCGACGAATGGCAAGGTCAGAATAAAGGTAGTGCCGGTGCCCACTGCGCTCTGCACACGGATGCGCCCCCCCAGTATGCCGCTGACGATATTGTGCGTGATATTCAAGCCCAGGCCGGAGCCACCTTCACCCAGCTTGGTGGTGAAAAACGGATCGAAAATCCGGTTCAGATTGCCGGCTGGAATACCGATGCCGTCATCCTTGATTGTCAGCTCCACCCAGCCTTCGGCATTGTTGTGAGCGGCAATGATGACCGCTCCCTGCTTTCTTCCTTCAAAGCCGTGCAACAGGGCATTGTTAATCAGATTGTTCAGCACCTGACCTAGCGGGCCGGGATAACTGTCAAAAACCAGGTCTTCGGATATGCTTTGCTCGACGGTAAACGGTGTTTTTCGTATCAGCGGCCAGAGCGTCAGCAGGATTTCGCTGGCGACTTCCTCCAGCGAGAAAGTCCGTCTTTGCGAACTGGTTTGATCGATGGCAACCTGCTTGAAACTGTGCACCAGATCGGCTGCGCGATGCAGGTTGCGCACCAGAATATCGCCGGCCTTGTCCACGTCGCTGATGTAGGTTTCCAGGCTTGAGCGCTTGATGCCCTTGCTGTCGCGGTAATTTTCGCTCAGCTTGGCTGTCTGGTCGCTGAGGGTACTGGCCACCATCAGACTGTTGCCGATAGGCGTGTTCAATTCGTGCGAAATACCGGCTACCAGCGCGCCCAATGCAGCCAGTTTCTCATTGTTGACCAATTCTTCATGTGCGAGATTCAATGCTTCCAGCGTGGTTTCCAATTCCTGGTTCGCTTGCTGTAATTCTTCCGTGCGTTCGATGCCCCGATCTTCCAGCGTTGCATTGAATTCCAGAATTTCATTTTCAATCAGGCGTTTTTCCGTCACGTCCTGGCAAGCCAGGATGCCGAATTGTTCGTCTTCCAGCAAAAAAACGTGGCCGGAAAACTGGATCAATATCTTGCTCTGGTCACCGCGGTACATCCATAACTCGTTGAGCTGTTCCAGGTTGCCGGTACTTTGCAGAATGCTCAGTACAGTATCGCGATCGGCAGGATTGCAATACATGGCTAGGTCCAGTGTGTTCTTGCCAAGCACGGACTGCCGTGTGCGCTTGAACAACTTTTCAAACGCTGCGTTGACATCCTTGATCACATTGCCGTTGCTGAGTTGCGTGACGAACATGGGCACCGGCGTGGAATGGAAAATCGTTGCGAAACGCTGTTCGCTAAGCCGCAACTCTTCTTCGGCGCGCTTGCGTTCCAGTTCCGCCGACGCTCGCTCGCTGAATACCTGCAGCAGCGATTTAACGAGGTCGGGGTTGCGTAGCGGTTTGGAATGCATCACGGCCAGTACGCCTATGGCAAGACCATGGGCATCGTGCAGCGGCGCACCGGCGTAGCTGTTCCAGCCGCGTTTGATTAGGGAGGTGTTCTGCGCAAACATGTGCTGTACATCATGGGGAAAAACGCAGAGGCCGGTATCCAGCGTATGTCCATAAGGCGTGCCGGGTATCGTACATTCGAAGTTGTCGACGATTTCGCCATGCATATGCGATGCCAGTGTCAGAATGTGTTGTGGGTCAGTACTGGAGCGCAAGGCTATCAGTGCACAATCGGTACGCAGCGCGGCGGCCAGATCGTTGACCAGCAATTCAAAGAAGGGCTCGCCGGCGATACCCTGAGTGCCCTGTGCCAGCCGCAGCAGCGCATGATCGGCTTCCATTTTCTGATCTTCCAGCAGCCTTTGACTGGTCACGTCGCGCATGACTGCCAGCATGTACGTTTCGTCGGCTATGGAGAACAGCGTCGCATTGAGCAGGCAGTGGCGAATTTCACCGGCCTTGTTGCGCATGCTCCAGGCGAAATTTTCCACCTGTTTATCACGCTCAAGCAACTGGAATAATTCTGTACGCTCTTCCGGATATACCCAGATGCGCAAGCGTAATCCGTTTTTTCCCAGCCATTCATCGTGTGTAAAACCGAGAATTTTTTCAAACGCGGCATTGACTTCGATAAATGTGCCGTCGGCGTAACGTGCAATCGAAATCGGTTCTGGATTGCAGTGGAAGGCACTGGCGAATTTCGTTTCCGACAGGTGCAGAGTTTCTGCCGCATGCAATTGCTCCGTCAAGTCTTCCGCCATCGATAACAGGTGGCCGGTATTGCCGTCATCTTCATCTATATGCATATAGCGCCACTGGCAGCTAATGATGCGGCCATCGGCAGTTAAGTTTTCCTGCACGATGGGCGCTCCAGTATTGTGTCCGGATTGCTGAACGATACCCTCGATCAGGTGGCGTTGATCGAGCGGGCTGAGAAAGCGAATATTCCTGCCTATTGCAAGTTCCCGGCGGTAGCCGAATATGCGTTCGGCTGCGGTATTCCATTCGACGACCTGATATTTATTGTCCCATTCGATGATCGCGATCTGGCTTTGGGAGATCAGTGCGCGAAGGTGTGCCGTACATTCATGTAATTCCATTTTGGCGCGTACATTCTGTTCGGGCTCGGTGGCATTGTCATCCGGTACAGCGCCCAGAAGATTGCGCAAACGCAGGCGTATCTGTTCAAGCTTTTGCGAGAGTACGCCGATTTCATCGTGACGTTGCGATGCGAGTGCTGGTTCAAGCTGGTGTTCGGCCAGATGTGCGGCGCCGGTATGCAGGCCTTGCAGCGGGCGTATCAGACGGCGTTCAAAAAAGAACAGGATGAGCAGAATGGACAAAGCGATTTGCAGCGTCAGCGCCAGTATTTTCCAGGTAAGATCTTCCATCATGATTTTCTGCAGCCGGATACTGCTGACCTCAATCCTGAGCGATCCTATCGCCTGTTCATGATGGAAAATACTGGTGTCGGAGCTGGCAACAAAGCCGGATGGACGCTTGCGGCGTTCGCTGACGACAAACAGACTGCGTTTGTTGTCGCGCACCTCTATGCGGACGATATCGTCGTTACGCCATATCGCACCGTCGGCCAGTGCAAGCGCATCTTCATACTTGAAATTCCACAGCGACTCGCTCATGCCGCGGGCTAGTGCAAGGGCAGTTTCTTCTGCCAGCCTGGCAGAGCGTTGTTTGACTTCGGTATTGTAGGTTTTCAGCCAGTCATAACCATTCACCAGGGAGGCAGGGATGAACAAGCCGATTACCACTGCCAGTACGATAGAGCGTCGCAGGGTAAATACGCTTTTTTTCATGGCGTCCGTTGCTAATGAATATTAGGCGATGGGAGGGATGCTGCCGATGTTGCGTGTGAGAAAAAATGATGCGTTAACGTTGCTTGTGATTGGATAACCAATCGTGCAATACGTCGGGATTCAATGGGTGGGAGAATAAATAACCCTGGCCAAACGGGCAGCCGAGTTCGGTCAGGATTTTTGCCTGCCGTTCGTCTTCGACTCCTTCCGCGATCACGTCCAGCTCCAGATTGTGCCCCAACTGTATAATCATTTCGGCGATGCTGCTGCCGCGAGAAGAGTCGGTGATTTCCGTGACGAATGCTCTGTCGATTTTGAGGCGATCGACATTCAATTTCTGCAAATGGCTGAGCGATGAAAAGCCGGTGCCGAAGTCATCAATTGCAATACTGACGCCGGTTTCGGCGATTTGGTCGAGCAATTTTATCAAGGCGTCGGGTTCTTCCATTGCCATGGATTCGGTGATTTCAAGTTCGATGCAGTGCGGTGGTGCGTTGGTATCTTCCAGGGCCTTGCGCAGCATGCTGAGAAAATGCGGATGGCGAAATTGCACTTGCGATACGTTGATCGACATCATGAAATTGCTGAAGCCCAGACGTTGAATACGCACCAGTTCCTGGCACGCCTGGCGTAACACCCATTCGCCAAGCTCGATGATCAGGCCGGAATATTCGGCGATTGGAATAAAACGATTCGGCGAAATCATGGTTTCGTCTTCAGCCTGCCAGCGCAATAAGGCTTCAGCGCCGACCGGCGCGCGCGTCACCATGTCGATTTGCGGCTGGTAGACGACGAACAGGCGCTTCTCTTCAAATGCGGTGCGCAAGGCATGCATCATGTTGACGCGTTCCCGGATGTCTATACCCATGCTGCGCGAGAAGTAAAGGTGTCCGGTGCGTTGCTGCATTTTTGCGCGCTTCAATGCGATATGGGCATTTTTCAACGCTTCTACGCCGCGGCCTTCATGTTCGGATAAACATACCAAACCGACGGTCGCGGAAAGTTGCACATCCTGCCCATCGATGTTGAAAGGCCGTTCAAACTGCGCCAGCACTGCGGCAGGATTGACTTGTATATCGTCGCCAAGCACGCCGAAAGTATCGCCGCCGACGCGCGCCACGACCAGCCGGTTGCCCAGACGCGATTGCAGGCGTGTGGCAACGGCCAGCAGCAGCAAGTCGCCGAATTGGTGGCCCAGCGTATCATTGGTTTCGGCAAAATGGTCGATGTCTATCAGTGCCAGCGTGGTCGGGTGGTTCCTGGAGGAAATCAGGTTTTCATCGATGATTTCCTTGAGGCGGGTGCGATTCGGCAGTTTGGTTAGCGAGTCGTAGAAAGCGGAATTATGCAGCCGTGTGAGCAGCATGATATTGGCGAGGCCGACCGAAATATTGCTGCAGAAAACTTCCAGCAGACGTAACTCGATTTCGTTTAACGCGCGTCCGGTTTTGAAAAATGCAGTGAAATTGCCAGCAGCGCTGCCGGCAAAATACAGTGCGGTATATTCGCGGCCGTAGATATGACGGCGTTCGTTGCGCGCGCGCGTCAGTGTGTGCCCGATCTGGACGTCCTTGAACGTGGAAACGGGATGGTTCAGCAGGTCCTGATAGCTCCCTGTTGCCGCGACCACGAACAATTCGGTTTCTTCGTTATGTAGCGTTTCCTGCACGCAAAACAGGCCGTGCGTTGGTATATCCAGCAACTGTGCAATTTTTTTCAGTACGCCGGCGGTAAATTCTTCCAGCGTTTGCAATGCCATCAGATCGGTGCTGGCACGCAGAATCATGTCCAGGCCGCTGCTGCTTGAATTGATGGTGCAGATTTGTTCGTAAGAGCGGATTGCTGCGGTGACGACGGTAAACAATTTGATGCGCGTCAGCTCGGATTTTGTCTTGTAGTCGTTGATGTCGAACTGCTGGATGGCATCGATTTCGGGTGCGTAGCCGGGCTGGCCGGTGCGCAGAATAATACGTACTTCGGCGCGATGCAGTACATCGCGGATGTAATGAACGAGTTGCAGGCCTTCATCCTGCTGCTCCATGACGACGTCCAGCAAAATGACCGCAATATTCGATTCATTTGCCAGGATGTCGCGTGCTTGCTGCGCGGAATAAGCGTGCAAAAAAACGAGAGGTCGATTCTGTATTTCAACGTTGCTGAGAGCGAAGGTAGTTGCTGAATGGACGTCAGCATCATCGTCGATGATCATGACCTGCCAGGCATCCTTTTTTGTTCCCAAAGCATTGTTTTCGGATGCGGATATTGCCTCATCCAGAAATACAAGGTCATCCTCATGATGGCTGACCGACTTGCTCATGTTGCGTCCCCGAAATCTGGTTTTTATATTTAGTAGTCGTATATTGCACACCGATTGAATATCCGGCAATAATTTTTCTTGAAGTAATTGTTTTCTGTGCACTGGTAGAATGACACTTTATTTCATCGATATTAATCATCATGTCCGGTAATACATTTGGCACGCTCTTTACTGTCACCACTTTTGGCGAATCCCACGGCCCCGCAATCGGTTGCGTAATCGATGGTTGCCCGCCTGGGATGGTGTTGTCAGAAGCCGACATCCAGCTTGATCTGGATCGTCGCAAACCGGGTACCTCGCGGCATGTGACGCAACGCCAGGAATCGGACACGGTCGAAATCCTGTCCGGCGTGTTTGAAGGTAAAACTACCGGAACGCCGATTGCGCTGCTGATTCGCAACGAAGATCAGCGCAGCAAGGACTACGGCAACATCACTGACACCTTCCGTCCTGGGCATGCTGATTACACGTATTGGCACAAATACGGCATCCGCGATCCGCGTGGTGGCGGACGTTCATCCGCTCGCCTGACTGCGCCAGTGGTTGGGGCTGCAGCGATCGCAAAGAAATGGTTGCTGGAACAATACGGCACAAGCTTCAAAGGTTGCATGAGCCAGTTGGGCGAGATTGAAATCCCGTTCGAGAACTGGTCACACGTTCCTGAAAATCCGTTCTTCTCTGCCAATGCCACGATCCTTCCGCAACTGGAGGCGTATATGGATGACTTGCGCAAGAACGGCGACTCTTGCGGTGCACGCATCGATGTGGTGGCCGAAAACGTGCCGATAGGATTGGGCGAGCCGATTTACGACAAGCTGGATGCAGAGATTGCTTACGCATTGATGGGCATCAATGCCGTCAAAGGTGTAGAGATAGGCGCTGGCTTCAAATCGGTTGCGCAAAAAGGTACAGAACACGGTGATGAACTGATGCCTGGCGGTTTTGCTACGAATAACGCCGGCGGTGTGCTGGGCGGAATTTCAACCGGACAAAATATCACTGCATCGATAGCGATCAAGCCGACATCCAGTATTCGTACCGCACGTCATTCGATAGATAAGGCCGGCAATCCGATCATGGTTGAAACACTGGGCAGACATGATCCTTGCGTCGGCATTCGTGCCACGCCTATCGCCGAAGCGATGCTGGCGCTGGTATTGATGGATCATGCCTTGCGTCACCGTGCACAATGTGGCGACGTCAAGGTGAATACGCCGCAAATTCCTGCTAATGCGGGCTGATTCTTGGTAGCAGTGCTTTTCTGATTTCCGGTAAGGAGCTGGAATGAAACTCTTTAAATCACATTCTGTTCGCGTGTCTGCCATTCTTGCGTTTTCGATGCTGACCTTGTCCGCCTGCGAAACGGTACAAACCACGCAAGGCGGATTGGTTGGTGTCGACCGTACGCAAAGAATGGCAGTGTCGGCACAGCAACTGGATCAAAGCGCAAACAAGCAATATAGTGAACTGCTTGCTGACGAAAAGAAGAAAAACAATCTCAACCGTGATCGGGCGCAAGTCGCACGCGTACGGTCTATTTCAAACCGCCTGATTGCGCAAACGCCAGCCTTCCGTCCGGACGCAAAAACGTGGCAGTGGGAGGTCAACGTGCTGACGTCGGCCGAGGTCAATGCATGGTGCATGCCGGGTGGGAAAATTGCGGTCTACAGCGGTTTGATCGAAAAGCTCAAGGTAACGGACGACGAACTGGCTGCCGTTATTGGCCATGAAATTTCGCACGCATTGCGCGAACATGCACGTGAACGTGCATCGGACCAGATGGTTGCAGGCAGCCTTATTTCAATTGGTTCCGCCTTGCTGGGCGTTGGCAGCCTTGGTCAGCAAGGTGCCGAATATGCATACATGGGCGTGATTGGTTTGCCGAATTCACGTGAGCATGAAAGAGAGGCTGACCGTATCGGTGTGGAACTGGCCGCGCGTGCCGGTTACGATCCGCGTGCTGCGATCACGCTATGGCAAAAAATGGGGAAGGTAGGCGGCAGCGCGCCACCCACCTTTCTGTCTACCCATCCATCCAGCGCCGATCGCAGCAGTGACCTGACTGTATATGCGCAACGCGTGATGCCGCTGTATCTACAAGCAAAAAAATAGAGTGCCACAGCAGGATGTTGCTTTAAAGGCAATTGCCCACATGTTGTAGGTGCAGCACGCTTTTTGGCGTGTGCGCTGCCGTGTCCTTCAATGGGGGCGGACTAAATATGGCATAATCTAGGGCTGTTTTTAAGACTGCTTACAAGACTGTCTATATCAGTCGTTACCGACTTACTTTTGCACACGAATATGGCCCAAACGCTCTACGATAAACTCTGGCAATCGCACGTTGTCGAAACCGGCGACGATGGCACAACCGTGCTTTACATCGATCGTCATCTGTTGCATGAAGTCACCAGCCCGCAGGCTTTTGAAGGCCTGAAACTGGCTGGACGTCGCCCATGGCGTGTTTCCGCCAATCTGATGGTGGCGGATCACAATGTGCCGACGACAGACCGTTCGGAAGGGATTGCAGATCCGACATCGCGCCTGCAAGTGGAAACGCTGGACGGTAACGCGCATGAATACGGACTGACCTATTTCGGCATGCGCGACAAGCGCCAGGGCATCGTGCATGTGATCGGACCTGAGCAGGGTGCAACCTTGCCGGGCATGACCGTGGTTTGCGGTGATTCGCACACGTCCACGCACGGCGCGTTCGGCGCATTGGCACACGGCATAGGCACATCCGAAGTCGAACATGTGCTGGCGACGCAAACCTTGCTGGCGCAAAAATCCAAAGCCATGCTTGTACAGGTCGATGGCGCATTGCCGGCTGGTGTGACTGCAAAAGACATCGTGCTCGCGATCATCGGAAAAATCGGCACTGCCGGCGGTACCGGCTATGCAATTGAATTTGCCGGTTCGACCATACGCTCATTGTCGATGGAAGGCCGCATGACCATCTGCAATATGGCGATCGAAGCCGGCGCACGTGCCGGCATGGTCGGTGTCGATGAAACCACGATCAACTACGTCAAGGGTCGGCCATTTTCACCGGTCGGACCGCACTGGGATCGCGCGGTCGAATACTGGCGCACGCTGCATACCGATGTCGGTGCGAAATTCGATATGGTCGTGACCTTGAATGCAGCCGAAATCAAACCACAGGTAAGCTGGGGCACATCACCAGAGATGGTGGTATCCGTGGATGGTCGTGTACCTGACCCGGACAAGGAAAAAGATGCAACCAAGCGCGATGGCATGGAGAAAGCGCTGATCTACATGGGCCTGAAGCCAAATACGCCGATTACCGATATTCGTATCGATAAAGTGTTTATCGGTTCCTGCACCAACTCGCGCATAGAAGATTTGCGTGCCGCCGCCGCCGTGGTACGCGGCAAGCATCGTGCATCGAATGTTAAGTTGGCGATGGTGGTGCCGGGTTCCGGTCTGGTTAAAGAGCAGGCGGAGCGCGAAGGCCTGGACAAGATTTTCAAGGATGCCGGTTTTGAGTGGCGTGAACCGGGTTGTTCTATGTGCCTGGCGATGAATGCAGATCGTCTGGAGCCGGGGGAGCGTTGCGCCTCGACTTCAAATCGCAATTTTGAAGGGCGGCAGGGTGCGGGCGGTCGTACGCATCTGGTGAGCCCGGCAATGGCAGCAGCTGCCGGTATCGAAGGTCATTTTGTTGATGTGCGTACGCTGTAATACGTCGCTGTAAATAAAAAATAACGGAGAGAAAAAATGAAAAAAATCGCTGCTTTGCTGATCGCTTCTGCCTGGTTGTTGGCCGGTTGCAATACCGTTCATGGTTTCGGCAAGGATGTCGAACACGTAGGCGATAAAATTCAGGGTAAATAAGAAGCCGGTTTGCCGCGATGTGCAGAGTGACTCTGGCGCATCGCGGCATGCAAGATGCTGTGTGCAGTAGAAATTTGTTATTCCGCATCGACATTCAAAATTACTGGCGACATCGTCGTCGATACGCATCAACAGTTGGGCACTATGGAAAAATTTAATATTCTTGATGGTTTGGTTGCACCGCTGGATCGTGCAAACGTCGACACCGACGCCATCATTCCAAAACAGTTTTTGAAATCGATACAACGTACCGGTTTCGGTCCGAACCTGTTCGATGAATGGCGCTATCTGGATCAGGGCGAACCGGGCAAGGATAATTCCACTCGTCTCCTGAACCCTGATTTCGTGCTGAATCAGCCACGCTATCAAGGTGCGCAGATTTTATTGGCGCGCAAAAATTTCGGCTGTGGCTCCTCACGCGAACATGCGCCATGGGCCTTGAGTCAGTATGGCTTTCGCGCGATTGTCGCTCCCAGCTTTGCCGATATCTTCTTCAACAACTGTTACAAAAACGGCTTGCTGCCAGTTGCACTGACTGAATTGCAAATCGATCATTTGTTCAATGAGGTCAAGGTTTTTCCGGGTTTTCGTCTGGTGATCGATCTGGAAAAACAGATCATAGCTACCAGCAATGGCAGCGTTGCCTATCCATTCGACATCGATGCGTTCCGCAAATACTGTTTGCTGAACGGCTTCGATGACATCGGTCTGACTTTGCAAAAGTCCGACAAGATACGCGAGTACGAAGAGCGCCATCTTGCGGCCCAGCCCTGGCTGTCGAACACCATTTAACGACGCGAATCGCAGGCTTGGTGCATACGATTTGATTGCGGCTTGATTTTGAGCCGCGCGCTTTCATCCTTTTTTAATTCTTACTGAAGTTATCAAATGAAAATTGCAATTCTGCCGGGCGACGGCATTGGTCCGGAAATCATGAATCAGGCAGTCAAGGTCATGAATGCCCTGGGTGAAAAGTTTGAAACCGAAACCGTGCCGGTAGGCGGCGCAGCATACGCAGAACAGGGTCATCCCTTGCCGGAATCGACCCTGAAGGTTGCGCAAGAAGCGGATGCGATTTTGTTCGGTGCAGTGGGCGATTTCAAGTACGACACACTGGAGCGCTCATTGCGTCCTGAGCAGGCGATTCTTGGCCTGCGCAAGCATCTGGGTTTGTTTGCAAACTTCCGTCCTGCGATCCTGTATCCGGAACTGGCTGGTGCATCGTCGTTGAAACCGGAGATCGTTTCCGGTCTGGACATCATGATCGTGCGCGAATTGACTGGCGATATTTATTTCGGTCAACCGCGCGGTATGCGCGAAGCACCTGACGGTCCTTTCAAGGGTACACGTGAAGGTTTCGACACCATGCGTTACAGCGAACCGGAAATTCGCCGTATTGCGCACGTCGCATTCCAGGCTGCGCAAAAACGCAGCAAGCGTTTGACTAGTGTCGATAAAGCCAATGTACTGGAAACATTCCAGTTCTGGCGCGACGTGGTGACCGATGTACACAAGGAATACAAGGACGTCAAACTCGATCATATGTACGTCGATAACGCGGCGATGCAATTGGTGCGTGCGCCTAAAGAATTCGACGTCGTTGTAACCGGTAATATGTTTGGCGATATCCTGTCCGATGCAGCCGCGATGCTGACCGGTTCTATCGGCATGCTGCCATCGGCTTCGCTGGATGCGAATAACAAGGGTTTGTATGAGCCGTCGCACGGTTCGGCACCTGATATTGCCGGCAAGGACATTGCCAATCCATTGGCGCAGATTCTGTCGCTGGCGATGATGTTGCGTTATTCGCTGGGGAAAACCGAACAGGCTGACCGTATTGAAGCGGCCGTGAAGGCGGTGCTGAAACAGGGTTTGCGTACGGTGGATATTTACGAAGCCGGCACGACCAAGGTCGGTACGACGCAGATGGGCGACGCCGTCGTCAAGGCTTTGGCCTAAGAAATTCGCCATCGTGCAGTCAGATGGCGGTTTAATTAATGGACGCAGGATGCGTCCTGCATAGAAGGAATGATGATGAAAGTTGTTGGCTTAGTCGGTTGGCGTGGAATGGTGGGATCGGTCCTGATGCAACGCATGCAGGAAGAGGGCGATTTCGAACATATCGAACCAGTATTTTTCACCACCTCGAACAAGGGTGGCAAAGCTCCGGCAATGGCGAAAAAAGAAACGACTTTGCAGGACGCCAATGACATAGACGCGCTGAAAAAATGCGACATCATCATCACTTGCCAGGGCGGCGACTACACCACCGACATCTTCCCGAAGCTGCGTGCAGCGGGCTGGGACGGTTACTGGATCGATGCTGCATCGACACTGCGGATGAAAGACGATGCAGTCATCATCCTTGATCCGGTCAATCAAAATGTCATCACGGACGCATTGGGCCGCGGCGTTAAGAATTACATCGGTGGTAACTGCACCAACTCCATTTTGTTGATGGGTGTAGGCGGTTTGTTTCGCGAAGGTCTGGTTGAATGGGTCAGCTCGATGACTTATCAGGCAGCATCCGGCGGTGGCGCCAATCACATGCGCGAATTGTTGTCCGGCATGGGCGTGGTCCATGGTGCAGTGGCTGATGAATTGGCAACGCCTTCATCGGCAATTCTGGATATCGACCGCAAGGTTGCGGAAACCATACGCAAGGAGGTGCCAACCGAATTCTTTGGCGCACCTCTGGCGGGCGGCTTGATCCCATGGATCGATGCCCAACTGGAAAACGGGCAATCGAAGGAAGAATGGAAAGGCCAGGCAGAAGTTAACAAGATACTTGGCAATGCCAAAACGATCCCGGTCGATGGCCTGTGCGTACGCATAGGCGCGATGCGTTGTCATAGCCTGGCTTTGACGATCAAGCTGACGCGCGATGTGTCTTTGACTGAAATAGAATCCATCATCCGTTCCGGTAATCAGTGGGTGAAATGGGTGCCTAACGAGCGCGCAGCGACAGTCAAGGAATTGACTCCTGCAGCGATCACCGGCGGCCTGGAAATTGGCGTCGGTCGTGTGCGCAAGCTGAATCAGGGGCCGGAATACATTTCCGCCTTTGTGATTGGCGACCAGTTACTGTGGGGCGCGGCAGAACCATTGCGCCGCATGTTGCGCATTGTGCTGGATCGTTGAACGCCAGATAAAGCAGCATCCTGCGTTGTCATGACGCAACATAAACCCGCCAAATTCGCTCAATAAAGGAGCGGTAGGCGGGTTTTAAATTAGTTGCCAATATGGTTGCGCTTGCGCGTGTAAGTCCATGATGCTATGGTGAAAGTCCTTAGAAAAACGATAAATAAGCGTTGCTTGTGGTCTCCAACGTACGCTAACGGAATACTCTCCATGCCACTAAAAATGCGGTCAACTCTTCGCCCATCCTTTTCCTCGTTCAAATTAAAAACGCTCAGTGCAGCAGTGATTTCGGCTGTGTTGTTGTCGAATGCGCACGCAGCAGGCCTGGGGAAATTGACCGTCCTGTCGTCGCTGGGGCAGCCCTTGCGCGCCGAGATTGAGCTGACGTCCGTATCGCCAGATGAAGCCGATTCGCTGATTCCCAGGCTGGCATCGCCCGACGCATTCCGTCAGGCCAATGTCGATCTCAATCCAGCGCTGTTCTCATTGCAATTTGCTGTTGAGAAACGTGGTAACCAGCCTATAGTCCGTATCACCTCGACCCAGCCTATCAACGAACCTTTCGTCGACATGCTGCTGGAATTGGCGGGCAATAAAAACCGTTTGGTACGCGAATATACCTTCCTGCTTGATCCACCTGAAATGCGTTCTGCGCGTGCAGTCCAAGTAGCGCCCATCGTTATTGGCCGCTCATTGCCGCCGGCAAATCCCGTCGAACATACTCCTCCAGTGATGCCAGCCTCACAGCAGGTGTCAGAGCCAACTACTCAAGCTGCACCTGCAGTGCGTGAAACACCAGCGCCGGCCTCAGCAGGCAGATCGGCGCGTGCTGCGGCAGATGAATATCATGTTAAAAAAGGCGATACGCTGGCGAAAATCGCCAATCAATATCGACCCAGCGGTGTATCGCTGGATCAGATGCTGGTCGCGCTGTATCGTGCCAATCCCGATGCCTTTATAGGCAAAAACATGAATCGCTTGCGAGCAGGGAAGATACTGTCCGTGCCTGAGGAGGATAGTGCAAAATCCGTGGTGCAGTCCGAAGCAAAAGGAGTCGTTGTAGCGCAGGCTGCAGACTTCAACAGCTATCGCAATAAGCTCGCCGGACAAGTGGCTGCTGCAGAAGCGAAAAAATCGGATGACGCCAGGCAAGCCGCTGGCGGAAAAATTACCACCCGTATTCAGGAAGAGTTCAGTGCCGACGACGAAGCCAAAGACAAACTGACATTATCCAAATCGGACGCGGCAGCGAATGCCGGCGCTGACAAAGCGGCAAATGCAGGTGTCAGTGCGGAAGATCTGATCGCCAAAGACAAGGCAATTGCCGAGGCAAATGCACGCGTCCAGGAACTGGAAAAGAATGTCAGCGAACTGCAAAAAATTCTTGAAATCAAGAATCAGGATTTGGCAGAACAGCAAAAGGCAGCATCTGCAATTTCAACTGATCCTGTTCCGTCTGCTGAAGTTTCACCAGTAGCGGTAACGCCTGCGGCTGAAACGCCGGCAGATGTTGCCACCGCTGGGCCAGCCGAAGCTGTTGCAGCGACTGAAGCGGTGGTCGCTCCTGCACCCAAGCCAGCGCCTAAAAAACCGGTAGTTGTTGCGCCACCACCGCCTCCACCGAGTTTTTTTGAAGACTTGATGGCCAATGCGCTGTTCCTGCCGGGCGCTGCCGCCTTGCTGGCATTGCTGGCCGGATTGGGCATCTATAGCTCACGCCGTCGCAAGCAAACCAAGTCGTTTGAAGACAGCATCATCACGGATTCCAGCCTGAAATCGAATTCCCTGTTCGGTTCAACCGGCGGTCAAAGCGTGGACACTAATAACAGTGTGTTCAACTCGAATTTCGTCCCGTCCGCCAGCCAGCTCGATACCAATGAAGTCGATCCGATCGCCGAAGCCGATGTCTATATTGCCTATGGCCGTGACGCTCAGGCTGAAGAAATCCTGAAAGAAGCATTGCGCAATCAACCCGATCGCCATGCAGTACGCGTCAAGTTGCTGGAAATTTACGCCAATCGCAATGACGTACGTTCCTTTGAAATTCTGGCCAGCGAACTGTATAGCCTGACCAAGGGTGAGGGCGAGGACTGGAAACAGGCGGCCAATCTGGGTCTGATTCTGGATGCGGGCAATCCACTGTATGCCAACAATACCCTGGCAGGAAAAGCGGAATCAAAAGCTGTGGCATTGAATGCACACACGCAGCCGTTTGACGAAGAGGATGTAGCCACTTCATCTGCAGAAGCAGGCACATCCTTTGTGGACAGCCCGACATTGCCGCTCAAGCAGGAATCGCAGCAGAAACCTGAAGATCTTCCAGTACCGCAAGCGGTCGTGGAAGATCTTGATTTCGATCTGGATGGGCTGGATATTGAAAGCGCTGACAAGAAGTCTCCAGAAGCGTCGCCAGCAGAGATGTCGGCTGATATCCCCGATATAGATTTCGGTTTCCTGGAAGATCGTTCCGGTTCGGCAACAGGAGAAAAATCGGCAGTAGCAGATGCCGGGACAAGCCAGGAAGCACAGCCGTTTTCCACGCCTGAATTTTTGATCCCGGATGATATGGGGCTGGACTTTCCATCGAAAAATGACGTTGCTGCAACGCCAATAAAAGAACCTGCTTTCGATCTGTCCAGTATTGAACTTGATTTGAATCCTGCCGATGCCGATGCCGCAGCTTCCAGCGATCTGGTTCTGGGTGGAGCGGATGAAGAGGCAAGCTATACAGGGAGTGCTGAAATGGCAACCAAGATTGATCTGGCAATTGCCTATCAGGAAATTGGCGACAAGGAAGGTGCTCGCGAGTTGCTGGAAGAGGTCGTCAAGGGCGGAAGTGGCGAGCAATCGGAGAAGGCAAAAAATCTACTCGGCAAGCTCTCCTGACGGTCTAATATGCAGTATCGACGGGCGCAATGCACTGCTTGCGCCCGTTTTCATTTTCAGTTTGGATTTTTCGGTAAACTTTCATCATGAATGGCGAATCAGACGACGCAATTACATCCAGACGCATCGTGCTCGGCGTGCAATATGACGGTGCGCCGTGGCAGGGATGGCAGACGCAACTCAATGGCTTGACCGTACAGGACAAGCTGGAATTCGCGCTATACAAATTCACCCAGCAAACCATTACGACTGCCTGCGCCGGACGTACCGATGCGGGTGTGCATGCATTGGAGCAGGTGGTACATTTCGATACGACACTGGAACGCGATATGCAGTCCTGGGTGCGTGGTGTGAATACCTTTCTGCCACCTTCGATTGCGGTACGCTGGGCCAGCGAAGTGGCGCACGATCCGGCAGAAAATTTTCACGCCCGTTTCAGCGCCCGCTCGCGCACGTATCACTACATGCTGTACAACAATCCGGTGCGCTCCCCTTTACTCGAAGGCAAGGTGGGTTGGGTATTTCGTGCGCTGGATATCGCTAAAATGCAGGAAGCGGCAGTGCATTTGCTGGGACAGCACGATTTTTCAGCCTTCCGTTCCGTGCAATGTCAGGCTAAATCGCCGATCAAGAGCATGTATGCGATCAGGATAGAGCGGCGCGGCGACTTGATCATGTTTACGGTACATGCCAATGCATTTTTGCATCATATGGTGCGCAATATCGTCGGTTCGCTGATTTATGTCGGGAATGGCACGCAACCCCCGTCATGGCTGAAAGAGTTGCTGGCAGGGCAGGAGCGAAAATTTGCCGCTCCGACTTTCATGCCGGATGGCTTGTATCTGGCTAAAATCGATTACGATCCAAAATGGCAGTTGCCGCAAACGGAGATGCAGAATTTCTTATGGTCTTGATGGCATCCCGGTACATGGGCAATTTCTACCTTAGACCAGCAGTACTTTTGAATATGGCATGGACACAATGACACACCGCACTCGCATCAAGATTTGCGGTCTGACCCGAGCTGAAGATGTGCAGGACGCAATTGCTGCCGGCGCGGATGCAATTGGTTTCGTTTTTTATGCCAGGAGTCCGCGTTATATCCAGCCGGATGCAGCGGCGCAACTGATTGCAAAAATCCCCCCCTTTGTCAGCACAGTCGGTTTGTTCGTCAACGCCAGTGTAGAAGAAGTGCAGGCAGTGGTGGCGCAAACATCGATTGCACTGCTGCAATTTCATGGCGACGAAACAGTGGCCGAATGCACGGCGATTGCCGCTGCGGTGAATCGCCCCTTCATGCGCGCCATTCGCGTAAAACCGGATACCAGTGCCGCTGATTTGTTAAAATACGAATCTGATTATCGCGCCGCCAGCAGATTGTTTGCCGGCTTGTTGCTGGATACCTATGTGGATAGCTACGGCGGCAGTGGAAAGGTTTTCGATTGGTCTCTCATACCCGCAAACATCGCACCTCGGGTCGTTTTAAGTGGTGGCTTGAACGCACAAAACGCGACTGATGCAGTGCAGGGCGTGCGTCCGTATGCTGTCGATGTCAGCAGCGGCGTCGAACGCGACAAAGGCATCAAGGACGTGGCGAAAATCAATGCATTTATCGCCACCGTACGCGTGGCAGATGCCGCGCTTCAGAGCAAATAGCAAAGAGAAAATCATGAAAGAATTAGACGCGCTCGGTACTTATGCCGAGCGACAGGCAGTGAGCGAAACCGCCTTGCATCAAACTGCAGCTTACAATCTGCCGGATGCCAAGGGGCACTTCGGGCAATACGGTGGCAGCTTTGTTGCCGAAACGCTGAGTCATGCGCTGGCCGAACTGCGAGATGCGTATGCGCATTACAGCAAGGATCCGGCTTTCCTCGCGGAATTCCATTACGATCTCAAGCATTTCGTCGGTCGTCCCAGTCCTGTCTATCACGCCAAACGCTGGTCCGAAAAAATGGGTGGCGCGCAGATTTACTTCAAGCGCGAAGATCTGAATCACACTGGTGCACACAAGATCAATAATGTGATCGGCCAGGCCCTGCTGGCACGCCGCATGGGTAAAAAACGGATCATCGCCGAAACCGGCGCCGGCCAGCATGGTGTAGCCACCGCGACTATCTGCGCACGCTTCGGCCTCGAATGTGTGGTTTACATGGGAAGCGAAGACGTCAAGCGCCAGGCGCAAAACGTGTACCGGATGAAGTTGCTCGGCGCGACGGTGGTGCCGGTGGAATCCGGTTCCAAAACGCTCAAGGATGCGCTGAATGAAGCCATGCGCGACTGGGTTACCAACATTGAAAACACCTTTTACATCATAGGCACCGTTGCCGGTCCGCATCCGTATCCGATGATGGTGCGCGATTTTCAATCGGTGATCGGGAAGGAATGCATAGAGCAAATGCCGGAAATGACCAGCCGTCAACCGGATTACGTGGTTGCCTGCATAGGTGGCGGTTCGAATGCGATGGGGATTTTTTATCCTTATATCGAACACAAAAATGTGCAGCTGGTCGGTGTTGAGGCCGCCGGTGAAGGGCTGGAAAGCGGCAAGCATTCGGCATCGCTGATTGCCGGCTCGCCTGGTGTATTGCACGGCAATCGCACCTATCTGCTGCAGGATGAGAATGGTCAGATCATTGAAACGCATTCGATCTCGGCCGGTCTCGATTATCCCGGCGTCGGACCTGAACATGCATGGCTGAAAGACAGCGGCCGCGCACAATATGTGTCGATTACCGATGAAGAAGCGCTGCAGGCTTTTCACGATTGCTGCCACATCGAAGGTATCATTCCCGCGCTGGAATCAAGCCACGCCTTGAGCTATGCCGCCAAACTGGCTGCGACACTGCCGAAAGATCGGGTCGTACTTGCCAATCTTTCCGGTCGTGGCGACAAGGATATGCATACGGTGGCGCAGCGAATGGGCTTGAAGTTCGATTGAACTTCATCTTCCGTACATCGCCAGGCACGCATTCAATCCTGATTGAATGCGTTTGATTTCAAGCAGCGCAGAGAACCTATAAAGTATTTCATGTCCAGAATCCAATCTACCCTTGCCGCATTGGCGGCCAAGAATAAAAAAGGCTTGATCCCTTTCATTACTGCGGGCGATCCAGCGCCGGATCTGACCGTGCCGCTGATGCATGCATTGGTGGCCGGCGGTGCAGATATCCTTGAACTTGGTGTGCCGTTTTCCGATCCCATGGCGGAAGGCCCGGTGATACAGCGCGCCTGTGAACGGGCCCTGAAATTCAACGTCGGCATGCAAGATGTACTCGGTTTTGTCAGCGAATTTCGCAAAACCGACAATGCGACCCCAGTCGTCTTGATGGGGTATGCCAATCCGATCGAACGCATGGGGCAAACCGTTTTTATCCTGGCGGCGAAAGCTGCCGGCGTGGATGGCACCATCGTTGTCGATTATCCGCCGGAAGAGTGTGAGGAGTTTGCCGCGACGCTCAAGGCCAACGATATGGATCCGATCTTCCTGCTGGCGCCGACTTCGACCGAAGAACGCATCCAGCAAGTGGCCAAATTCGGTAGCGGCTTCAGCTATTACGTTTCCTTGAAGGGCGTTACCGGTGCCGCCAACATCGATACGCAGGATGTGGCGCAACGGATTGCCGCGATACGCAAGCATGTGAAATTGCCAATTGGCGTCGGTTTCGGCATTCGCGATGCTGCCACAGCCAAGGCGGTGGCAGCCGTGTCGGATGCGGTGGTTATCGGCAGCCGCATCATTCAGGAGCTGGAAAACACCCCGCGCGAGCAGGCAGTGGAGGCTGTAAGAACCTTTATTTCCGGTATACGCAAGGCGCTGGACGAATAAGGTGAAATTGTCTTTACAGACAAGTAAAATACTGCCCATTCGGTAAAAAAACACGCAATTGTGGCGAATGTTCGTGCAAACGGTACAATTCGCCAAGTCAAAATGAAAGAGGTCACGATGAGTTGGCTAGAAAAACTGCTTCCTCCCCGCATCCAACGTTCCGATACTGCCTCGCGCAAATCGGTGCCGGAGGGTTTGTGGGTCAAATGCCCGTCCTGCGAGTCGGTGCTGTACCGCACGGATCTGGAGTCGAATATCCACGTTTGCCCGAAATGCAATCATCACATGCGCATCCGCGCGCGCGATCGCCTGGACGCCTTGCTGGATGCTGGCGGGCGTTACGATATCGGCCAGGAAGTCTTGCCGGTCGATACGCTCAAGTTCAAGGACAGCAAAAAATACCCGGATCGCCTGAAATCGGCGCTGGAAGCCACGGGTGAAACTGATGCCCTGATCGTCATGGGCGGTTCCATCATGAGCTTGCCGGTCGTCGTAGCCTGTTTTGAGTTTGAATTCATGGGCGGTTCCATGGGTTCGGTGGTCGGCGAACGTTTTGCCCGTGGTGCACAAACCGCGCTGGAGCAAAAAGTGCCGTTTATCTGCATCACCGCTACCGGTGGTGCGCGCATGCAGGAAGGTTTGCTGTCATTGATGCAAATGGCCAAAACCACGTCCATGTTGACCAAGTTGTCTGAAAAGAAACTGCCTTTCATTTCAGTGCTGACCGATCCGACCATGGGTGGCGTATCGGCTTCCTTCGCCTTCATGGGCGATGTCGTGATCGCAGAACCAAAAGCCCTGATCGGTTTTGCCGGCCCACGCGTGATTGAAAACACCGTGCGCGAAAAACTGCCGGAAGGTTTTCAGCGGGCCGAATTCCTCGTGACCAAAGGCGCGGTGGACATGATCGTCGATAGACGCAAAATGCGCGAAGAAATTGCACGTCTGTTGGCATTATTGCAAAATCAGGCGGCAGAAGTTCTCGCTTGATCGAGCCGCTTGCGTGCAGAAGCCCGAACCCTGCACGGTTCGGGCTTTTTATTTGACTGTTCGCCTACACATATCAAGTCTTACCACGATGAATTCGTATGAAAAATCATCCTAGCAGCCTCGCCGAGTGGCTTGCCCATCTCGAAACAATGCATCCGAAAGCCATTGATATGGGGTTGGACAGAGTGCGACAGGTCAAGCAGGCAATGAGCGTCGAATTCGCCTGTCCTGTCATCATAGTTGGCGGCACCAATGGCAAAGGCTCGACTTGCGCGATGCTGGAATCGATATTGCTGCGCGCCGGTTATCGTGTCGGTTTGTACACATCACCGCATCTGTTGCGCTTCAATGAGCGCATGCGGGTTAACGGGGAATCTGCGAGCGATGCCGCATTGCTGGCCGCCTTCGACAAGCTCGAAGCAGTACGCGCAGATGTCTCCTTGTCTTATTTTGAATTTACGACGCTGGCGGCGATGCAGCTGTTTTCCGATGCGAAACTGGATGCCGTGATTTTTGAAGTGGGGCTGGGCGGACGTCTGGATGCCGTCAATGTGCTGGATGCCGATGTGGCCATTGTTACCAGCGTCGATATTGACCATACCGAATACCTGGGTGACACGCGTGAAAAAATCGGTTTTGAAAAAGCCGGAATTTTTCGCGGTGGGAAAACTGCAATTTGCAGCGATCCGGTGCCGCCTGCATCGCTGATCGGACATGCAGAAAAAATCGGCGCCGATTTGTGGCTGTTCAACCGCGACTTCAATTATTCAGGCGACAAGCAGCAATGGAACTTCAGTGGACGTGGACATAGGCGCAACTCGCTGGCGTATCCCAGCTTGCGCGGTGCCAATCAACTGCTAAATGCCTCTTCCGTGCTGGCGGCGCTGGAAGCCTTGCGCCTGCGTTTGCCTGTCGGTGCGCAGGAAGTGCGTACGGGTCTTGCGCTGGTCGATTTGCCGGGACGTTTTCAGGTGTTGCCAGGACAGCCTACGATTGTTCTCGATGTAGCGCACAATCCACACGCCGCCGCCGCGCTGGCGCAGAATCTTGGCAATATGGGCTTTCATCCTTACACCTATGCGGTGTTCGGCGCGATGCAGGACAAGGATATAGCCGGCGTCATCGAACACTTGAAAGGGCAGGTCGATCATTGGTGTGTAACGGACCTGCCCTTGCCTCGTGCGGCTACGGCGGTCGATCTCGGGGAAAAGCTGCTGCATGCTTATGCCGACTTGCCGCCCGCAGCAGAAACCGAACGCAGCATCCGCACATTCGCTACGCCTGCAGATGCTTTTGTAAATGCACTCAGCCGAGCGGGCGAGAATGATAGAATTACGGTTTTCGGGTCATTCCTTACCGTCGCTGGCGTGATGGAATTCCGTAACTCCGAACATCACTAACGAATTTCACACTATATCGTATGGGCTTGTTCTCGTTTCTTCGTAAAAATAAGCAGGAATCGTCGGTCGGCAAGAGCGATTTTTATTCTCAGTCCGATGAAGAAGTGTCCACTGGCCGCACTAAACGCAGGCAAGGCAGCAAGCGCGAAGAAGCGGTCGATCCGGTCTTGCCGGAAAAGAAGCGCGCGCGCCGACGCCTGGTTGGTGCGATTGCTCTGGTGCTGGCTGCCATCATCGGTTTGCCGATGATTCTGGACTCCGAACCCAAGCCTTTAGCCGACGATATCGTCATTCAAATTCCATCCAAAGATACACCGGTGCCGCTTGCGCAGGGTAAAGCCACTACTGCGCAAAAGGTCAGTCGCGAACCTCTGGCAGAGTCGCTCAATCCTGAAGAGGAAGTTCTGGAGCCGGTCACATCTGCGCCCAGGGCGGAAGTGAAAACAGAAACAAAAACGGTCGAGCCTGCCAAAAAGACAGCGCCGACACCAGTCGTGAAAGCCGAATTGCCAGAACCAAAAGTGACAACGACGCCTCCAACCATAGCAAAGGACGATCATTCGGATGAAGCTGCACGGGCACGGGCAATTCTGGAGGGAAAATCGAGTTCCGCCGAGAACAAGGCTGCCGGCAAGGTCGTGTTGCAAGTAGCGGCACTGGCTACACAAGAGAAGGTAAATGAGTTGCAAAAGAAATTGCAGGATGCCGGTTTGAAGTCATACACGCAAAAAGTGGCGACCGAATCAGGCGAGCGCATACGGGTGCGCATAGGCCCGTTTGCAAACAATGCGGATGCTGAAAAAGCCCGCGCCAAACTGATCAAGATCGGTTTGGATGCAAAGCTGATTCCGGCGTGATGGCTGGATGAGCGTTAAAGTAAGTCGACAGTGACGATTTTTGATTACCTGGTTTTGTTTGTACTGATTTGTTCCATCGTTATCAGTACCTTGCGCGGGCTGGTAAAAGAAATTTTGTCCTTGTTGAGCTGGATAGTGGCATTCGTGGTTGCCAACGCCTATGGTGAGTCGCTGGCGGAATTACTGCCGGATATGGTGCCTGGTAGCACGACACGCCTGATTGTAGGATTCATTACCTTGTTCATCGGTGTACGCATTCTGATGGGCTTGTTGACAATGGCACTGAATGAAGTGGTCAAGGCGACCGGATTGACTTTGGTAGATCGTGGTCTGGGCGGCTTGTTCGGATTGGCGCGCGGACTACTGATTGTTCTGGTAACGGTGTTGTTATGTGGCATGACAGGTTTGCCACAGCAGAGTTTCTGGAAAGAGGCCTTGTTCAGTCCGCTGGCGGAAACCGCAGCGCATACAGTCAAGCCTTTTTTGCCGGGTGATTTTTCACGGCATATCAAATTTTGATTTGCAGTAAGTCTCACATTCGCAGTTTTAATTTGTTCTAGTTGAGGAGTCCACCATGTGTGGCATTGTTGGCGTCGTTTCTCACAATCCTGTAAATCAATTGATCTATGATGCGCTGCTGCTGCTGCAGCACCGTGGTCAGGATGCTGCCGGTATCGCAACCGATAACGGTAATACATTCAGCATGCACAAGGCCAACGGCCTGGTACGGGATGTTTTCCGCACGCGCAATATGCGCTCGCTGTTCGGCAACTCGGGTGTCGGCCAGGTGCGTTATCCGACTGCCGGTTCATCCAGCGCAGAAGAAGCGCAACCATTCTACGTCAATGCACCGTTCGGTATCATCATGGCGCATAACGGCAATCTGACCAACTGGGAACAGTTGAAGATCGAGATGTTCAAGAATGACAGACGTCATATCAACACGACCTCCGATTCCGAAGTATTGCTGAATGTGCTGGCACATGAAATCCAGCAGGCGACGACCGGCTACTCGCTCGATCCGGCAGCAATTTTCAAAGCGGTATCGATGGTGCACAAGCGCGTGCGTGGTTCGTACGCGGTGACGGCGCAGATTGCCGGTTACGGCTTGCTGGCTTTCCGCGATCCATTCGGTATCCGTCCTTTGTGTATCGGCTTCAATGAAACCGATCAGGGCACCGAGTATCTGGTGGCCAGCGAATCGGTGGCGCTCGAAGGTCTGGGTTTCCGCTTCCTGCGCGATGTGTTGCCGGGCGAGGCGATTTTCATTGATCTCGACGGCAAACTCTACAATCAGCAATGTGCAGAGAATCCGACGCTTAATCCTTGCGCATTTGAATACGTTTATTTTGCGCGTCCGGATTCGATTATCGATGGCGCATCGGTGTATGCAACACGTTTGAAGATGGGCGAGTATCTGGCAGAAAAAATCGCACGCGAATTCCCGCTGGGCGACATCGATGTTGTGATGCCGATTCCTGATTCGTCGCGTCCTGCTGCGATGGAGCTGGCGCACAAACTCAATATTGAATACCGCGAAGGTTTCATCAAGAACCGTTACATCGGTCGCACCTTCCTGATGCCGGGACAAGCGATACGCAGCAAATCGGTACGCCAGAAGTTGAATGCGATCGGCTCTGAATTCAAAGGCAAGAATGTGTTGCTGATCGATGATTCGATCGTGCGTGGCACTACCAGTCGCGAGATTGTGCAGATGGCGCGTGAAGCCGGTGCGAAAAAAGTCATGTTCGCCTCCGCTGCACCACCGGTAAAATTTCCGAACGTGTATGGTATCGATATGCCGACGCGGGCAGAACTGATCGCCTACGGTCGTACTGATGAAGAGGTCTGCCGCGAAATTACTGCAGATGCCTTGATTTATCAGGATATCGACGCATTGAAGCGTTCCATTTCCGACGTGAACCCGGCGTTGAAGAGTCTGGAAGCGTCGTGCTTTGACGGTATTTACGTGACAGGCGATATTTCGCGCGACTATCTGGACCGGATTGAATTTGCCCGCAATAATCCGAAACCGGAAACAGACGACGCAATTCGTTCGCAACTGAATCTGAATCTGGCGCAGGTAGATTAATCACTTTGCTGCATTGATGTGTATTGATGCCTGCTTTGCGCACCCGGTGCGCACGCAGGCTTTTTTATTTGGCATCTCGAATTGACTACGATGACTGACTCTAAAAAATACGGCTTTACTACCACCACGCTGCATAGCGATCGCCAAAAAGCGATCGAGCATGGCTCCTTGCACAAACCGATTCACACCTCGGTGACCTTCGGCTACAGCGATGCGCGCGAACTTGCGACGGTGTTCCAGGGCAAGCAGCCGGGGTATCGCTACGGGCGGCAAGGCAATCCGACGGTGGCGGCGCTGGAAGACAAGGTCAACAAGATGGAAGATGGCTTTGCGACGATCTGTTTTTCGACCGGCATGGCAGCCATTGCTGCGGTCACGCAAGCCTTGTTGCGCGAAGGCGATCATGTCGTATCGTCGGCTTTTTTGTTCGGCAACACCAACAGCTTGTGGCAAACGGTAGGCGTGCAGGGTATCGATATAGCTATGGTCGATGCAACCGATGTCAAGCATGTGGAAGCGGCGATTACGCCGGCAACCCGTATTGTGTTTGTTGAAACGATTGCCAACCCGCGCACGCAAGTTGCCGATCTGGCGCGCATAGGAGAGTTGTGTGCGGAGCGCGGTATTGTCTACATCGTCGACAACACAATGACTTCGCCTTATCTGTTTCAGCCGAAGTCGGTAGGCGCCAGCATTGTCATTAATGCGCTGACCAAATCCATCGGTGGCCATGGCAATGCCCTGGGCGGCAGCTTGACGGATACCGGTTTGTACGATTGGTCGCGTTTTCCGAATATCTTCGATACATATAAACGTTATCCGACTGTGCAATGGGGCATCGCGCAGATACGTGCAAAATCCCTGCGTGATTTCGGCGGCTCGCTCGGGCCGGAAGCAGCGCATCATCTGGCGGTTGGTTCGGAAACTATGGCGCTGCGTCTTGATCGCGAATGCGCGAATGCGCTGGCGGTGGCACAGATGCTGGAAGCCGATGAGCGCGTGGCGGCCGTGTATTACCCGGGTTTGAAATCACATCCGCAACATGCGATTTCCACCGAGCTGTTCCGTTCTTACGGCAGTCTGTTCAGTTTTGAGTTGAAAGACGGCATTGATTGTTTCGATTACCTGAATCGCCTGAAACTGGGTATATCGGCCAGCAATCTGGGCGATACGCGCACACTGGTGATCCCGGTTGCCCACACCATTTTCTATGAAATGGGCGCAGAGCGTCGCGCCAGCATGGGAATTGCAGAATCCTTGATACGCGTGTCGATAGGCATAGAAGATACGGACGACCTGGTGGAGGATTTCCGGCAGGCGCTGGATGCCGCTTAAACTTTTTGTCAGGGCAGTAACGTTTTGGCAGCAAGGGCATCCAGCACCTTGGTGCTTGCTTGAGGAATAAACGTTTGTAGTCTATGCAGCAAGCCGGATGCACTTTTCTCATGCATCATCAATGCGGCCTGATTGGCTTTTACAAAACCTTGCGCTACCTGGTTTTGCAAAAATGCGATCAGGCCGTCGTAGAAACCGTCGACATTCAACACCCCAACCGGCTTTTCATGAAAACCGAGTTGCGACCAGGTCAGTACTTCAAATAATTCTTCCAGTGTACCGATGCCGCCCGGCATGGCAATGAAGCCATCCGATAACTCTGCCATCATGGCTTTGCGCTCATGCATGTCCTTGACGACATGCAAGCGAGTCAATTGCCTGTGGCCGACTTCTTTATCCAGCAAGGCTTGCGGAATCACGCCGGTTGCGGTGCCGCCCAAATGCAAAACCTCATTTGCAATGACGCCCATCAGGCCGACGTTGCCACCACCGTAGACCAGGGCCATATCCTGCTTGACCATTTCTCGGGCCAATGCGCGCGCCGCATCTGCATAAACCGGTTTGACTCCGAAGGAGGAGCCGCAATAGACACAAAGGGATTTCATTGTTGGAGGATTCAAGTTACGGAAAGTAAAGGCGGGGTTGCGCGTGGCGCAACCCCGCTGCTAGTTGAAGCTCATGTTCGCCGGGTAGTTTACCTGGTCGTTTTTTTTGTTGTGCGTATGGCAGTTTTTTTAACGGCAGCTTCTTTTTTCGCTGCTGGTCTGGTGGTGGTCTTTTTTGCGACGGCTTTCTTGGCGGGCACTTTTTTCACTGCTTTCTTCACTACTTTTTTTGGCGCTGTTTTCTTGCTGCCAGGTGCGAGCAGGGCATCAATACGCTTATGCAGTGCCAGTAATTCATTCTGTGTCGATAGGCCGAGGCTGGTCAGTGAGCGTGTGACGGTTTCTTCTATCAGTTGCTCCAGGCTGTTCCAGGATGCGGTTGCCTGCTTGCTCACGCGGCCGCTCATCTTGTGCAGACCTTCTGATACATCGGAAACCTGATCCTCCGCGACCCGGCGCGTGCGCTGCCGCAGGCTGGAACTGTCCTTCGCGAGCCTGGAAATAACCTTGCCGCCTTTTTGCTGTGTCTTCGCAAATGCATCCAGGCCGGCTTGCCATATTTGCTGCGCGGAGGCATGCACGCCGTTGCTTAATTGCTCGCTAGCCGATTTTTTCAGTTTCTTTGCCATGTGACTTCTCCGTTCAGGTTAAACAAAAACGTCTGGTCTGGCATGGACATCCATCAGATGGAAATGCCGGAAGTGCAATCAATTATAGTGGGAATGAAGCGCGGCGAGTGGCATTGCCTTTGAGATACAGGCATGAATTGCCCGGGCAGCATAGCGACCTGCCAGGTACCTGGAATGGATGAGTGAACACAGGCTGAACCGCGCCTGCAGCCGCTTATTTTGTTTTGTGAAGCTGGATGATTTTTGTGCCGGCAATGCGGTCATGCAAGAATTGCCGGCTTGGATGCAGCCTGGCCGTGAGCGCCCAGGCGAGGATATTTGCCATCACGATCGCTATGGCGGTCCATGCCTTGGCGTCCAGCACCCATGCAAGGGCGAGGCCTGGAACAAACCACAGCCATGCGAGAAAATAACGCGCAAGCGCGTGTTTGAAGGATAACTGGCTGCCATCCAGCATCACCAGGCGCATGCGCCATGTTTTCATCGGTAGCGTTTGCCCGCTGTGTATCCAGAACCAGATGAAATATGCGCCTATGACTAGAAACAGCCAGTACTGCAACGCATGACGCAAATAGAGCGCATGGCGCTGCTGAAAAATCGGCGCAAACAGCAAGCCGGCGATCGCCACGACGCCGAATAGCAATACGCCTTCATAAATCATGACAGTCAGGCGGCGTTTGATGGTGGGGGTATCGGATGATTCAGGTTGCATGGGACAGACAATTCACTCAAGGCGTGGATGGGACGGGCATAGTCGAAGATTGCGTTGCTTCTGCGGTAGGCAGGGACTGTTGTTCAGGAATAGCGAGTTGTGGTGGTTTTTTTACGGCAGAGCCTTTGCCGGCATGTCGGCGGGGCGGATTGGCAAGTGGCTTTTTCGGTTTGGCGGTGGCTGCCAGCTGCTTTTTTTTCTCTTCCGGCAATTGTTGATATTCCTGCCACTGTCGGGATTTTTGCTGTGCATTCAGTTTCTTCGTGCGCGAATAGCTTTCACGTGCCAGACGACGCTGCTCTGGCGATAGCTTGACCCAGTCGCGCATGCGTTCTTGCATGCGCGCTTGCTCTTCCGGTGTCATGGAAACAAATCGGTTGGCGAGATCCAGCCATTTTTCCTTGCGGAAGCTATCCAGCCTGAACCAATCTTCGGCCAGTGGGGCAAGGGCATGTTGTTGTGCAGGACTTAATTTTTTCCACTCCGATTTGGCAGCGATGTTGGTGCGCGGTTTGGGGGGCGTGCTGGCAGCTTGCTGCGGCGCTGCTATCGTCGGTTGCGGCGTCTGCAAATGGGTGGGAGCGGGAGCAGACACGGGGGCTGGCATGGCGTGTACTGTACCGGCCAGCAGGATGGATGGCAACGCTGCAGCGATTTTCCCGAGACGGCTAATTTTCAGGGAAAAAATCCATGCCTTCATGCCTAGTCCTCTTCCCTGGCAAGAAATGTATCAAAGCCATTATCCAGATAAGCCGATATCGGAAGGTCATCGGTCAATACCTCTGCATCGATGGCTGCCGCCTCAATGATTTGTTGACGTTGCTCGAATTGATAGAGGCCCATCAAACCAAAAACCAGAGCCGCCAAAGGTACGGCGATGCCCATGCGTGTTATCCAGGAAAAATGGGTGTGATGTGGGGCAGCACTATGACCGGCCAGGGCGGTGTGCGGCGCCAGTATTTCTGTTGTGGATTCAGCTTTCTTGCGAGATAGAGCGGTATTGCGAGCAGATGAAAGTCGTTCGCGGATGTTGCGTGGCAAATCGTTGCTACTCTCGTCCAGCGCATGACGTAGTTTATACGCCAGATCCAGTTCCTTCGTTTTCATAAGTAAATTCCTTTGGCTTTTAACGCCTGCGCCAGAGTGTGCGTCGCGCGAGAGCAATGCGTTTTCACGCTTCCCTCGGAGCATCCCATGGCGGTAGCGGTTTCAGCCACGTTCAGATCCTGCCAGTAACGCATCAGGAAGGCTTCTCGTTGACGTGCCGGAAGGTTTTGTACTTCGCGCTCTATTGACTGGAGTACTTGCTTGCGTTCCAGTCTGCCCAAGCCGGTTTCCGCCCCATAACTACCTTCTTCTGCTTCGACCATATCCATTGCATCGAAGTTTTCCTGATCTTTCTGTTTGTTGCCAAAACTGGAAAACAGGCTGACCCATGAGCTGCGCACTTTTTCGCGTCTGAAGTAATCGCGGATGGTGTTTTGCAGAATGCGCTGGAATAACATGGGCAATTCGGCTGCCGGCTTGTCGCCATATTTTTCGGCGAGTTTGATCATAGTATCCTGCACAATATCGAATGCGGATTCATCCTTGCGTACGGCGTACAGGGCTTGCTTGAACGCACGTCGTTCGACGTCTGCAAGAAAATCCGAAAGTTCTTTATCAGTTGCCATTGGATGCAGCGCATTCATTAGCGCGCTGCCGGAGATATTGCTGGATTCGATGTCTCGACAAATTGGACGATCACTTTTTCAAATTGCAGGCATGCTAGCAAAAAAGCCTCGTTTGCGGGTATTTTTGCGAAAAATCCTTGATTTCACGCGCCTTGCAATGAATTTCACTTGACCGAAATGGTGCGACGCAGTAACGTATTACTCCCTTTGCGATCTCAAAGGGTACTATGGTCTTTTTGCCTGTTGCGCATGATGCAATGTTGCAGGAAGACGCGCTTCAAAATTTGAAAGCTGTTTGCTCTAACCCGCGCCACAAGCGCGAGAAATCCGCAGTATCGCAGCAGTAACTCCGGCCGAACGAGTCGCGTTAAGCGTTTGTTTGAAGCACATTCACAGATGTGTGACGAATCGACGTGACCGCACAAAAAAGGGACGCCTCAGCACTGTTCAGGGCGCGGTTTCGTCAGGAGAGAGCATCCGATCAATTTCCAATGGACCTTGAAAGGACGTTAGCATGACCTCAGAAACAAACAACGCCGTCGGCGAAGAGCTGACCGGCGCAGAAATCGTCGTTCGCTGTCTGGCTGAAGAAGGTGTCGAACATGTGTTCGGCTATCCCGGCGGCGCAGTACTCTACATCTACGACGCCATCTACAATCAAGACAAATTTCAGCACATTCTGGTACGCCATGAACAGGCGGCCGTACATGCTGCTGATGCCTATTCCCGCAGTTCCAAAAAAGTCGGCGTGTCTATCGTGACCTCCGGCCCTGGCGTGACTAACGCGGTCACCGGCTTGGCAACTGCATACATGGATTCGATTCCGATGGTCGTCATTTCCGGTCAGGTGCCTACGCATGGCATCGGCCTGGATGCATTCCAGGAATGCGACACTGTTGGGATTACCCGTCCGTGCGTCAAACATAACTTCCTTGTCAAGGACGTGAAGGATTTGGCGGCGACGATGAAAAAAGCGTTTTATATCGCTACTACCGGCCGTCCAGGTCCGGTACTGGTCGATATCCCTAAAGACGTGACCATGCACAAATGCGCTTTCTCGTATCCGAAGGAAGTCGAGATGCGCTCGTACAAACCGGTCGACAAGGGACATACCGGTCAGATCCGCAAAGCAGTGCAATTGTTGTTGCAAGCCGAACGCCCGATGATCTATACCGGCGGCGGCGTGATTCTGGCGAATGCGTCGGAAGAACTGACGCAGCTGGTCGATAAACTCGGTTTTCCTTGCACCAATACACTGATGGGTCTGGGTTCGTATCGGGCATCCAGCGACAAGTTCGTCGGCATGCCAGGCATGCATGGCACTTACGAAGCCAATATGGCGATGCAGCACTCGGACGTGATGATTGCGATCGGTGCGCGCTTTGACGATCGCGTGATCGGCAATCCGAAGCACTTTTCGTCGACGCCGCGGAAGATAATTCACATCGATATCGATCCATCGTCGATATCGAAACGTGTCAAAGTCGATATTCCTATCGTTGGCAACGTCAAGGAAGTACTGCTTGAATTGCTGGCGCAACTCGATGCGGCTGAAGCCAAACCGAATAGCGTTGCGCTGTCGGGCTGGTGGAAACAAATCAATGAGTGGCGCAAGCGCGATTGTCTGAAGTTTGAAAACTCGACGACCGTCATCAAGCCGCAATCAGTTATTCAAAAAGTCTGGGACGTCACCAAGGGCGACGCCTTTATTACGTCCGACGTCGGCCAGCATCAAATGTGGGCAGCACAGTACTATCCATTCGATAAACCACGTCGCTGGATCAATTCCGGGGGCTTGGGCACGATGGGTGTGGGCTTGCCGTACGCGATGGGTGTGCAGATGGCCAATCCGGATGCGACCGTTGCCTGTATCACTGGTGAAGCATCGATCCAGATGTGTATCCAGGAACTGGCGACCTGCAAGCAATATCACCTGACGCCGAAGATCATTCTGTTGAACAATCGCTTCCTCGGCATGGTACGGCAGTGGCAGCAACTCGAATACGGATCGCGCTATTCCGAATCGTATATGGATTCCCTGCCTGATTTCGACAAACTGGTCGAGTCGTATGGCCACGTCGGCATGACGATTGACAAGCCAGCCGATGTGGAAGGCTCGCTGAAAGAGGCGTTTGCGATGAAAGACCGTTTGGTATTCATGAATTTCATTACTGATCAAACCGAAAACGTCTGGCCTATGGTCAAGGCAGGTCAGGGCTTGACTGAAATGCTGCTGGGTTCGGAGGATCTGTGATGCGACATATCATTTCTGTTTTGCTGGAAAATGAGGCGGGTGCCCTGTCGCGCGTAGTGGGCTTGTTCTCTGCGCGCGGTTATAACATTGAAACCCTGACCGTGGCGCCAACCGAAGATGCAACCTTGTCGCGCATGACGATCGTCACGAGCGGCTCGGATGAGGTGATTGAACAAATCACCAAGCACTTGAACCGTTTGATCGAAGTGGTCAAAGTGGTCGATTTGACCGAAGGTGCGTTTATCGAACGTGAGCTGATGCTCATCAAGATCCGCGCGGTCGGTAAAGAACGTGAAGAAATGAAACGTACGGCGGATATTTTCCGCGGTCGTATCATCGACGTCACGGACAAGACTTACACGATCGAGTTGACAGGTAATAAAACCAAACTCGATGCGTTTATCGAGTCCATCGATCGCACGGCGATTCTGGAAACTGTCCGTACCGGCAGCTCCGGCATTGGTCGCGGCGAGCGCATACTCAAAGTTTAATGTAGTTCATATATTCACACCAACAACATCATTTAGGAACATCATGAAAGTTTTCTACGATAAAGACTGCGATCTGTCGCTGATCAAGGGTAAAAACGTTGCCATCATCGGTTACGGTTCGCAAGGCCATGCACACGCACAGAACCTGAACGACTCCGGCTGCAAAGTCACCGTTGGCCTGCGTAAAGGCGGCGCCTCATGGGACAAGGTTAAAAACGCAGGTTTGAATGTTGCTGAAGTCAACGACGCTGTCAAAGCGGCTGACGTCATCATGATCTTGCTGCCTGATGAAAACATCGCTCAGGTTTACAACGAAAACGTCGCACCGCACGCCAAACAGGGTGCAGTGCTGGCATTCGCGCATGGCTTCAACGTGCACTACGGTCAAGTCGTGCCACGCGCCGATCTGGACGTGATCATGATCGCACCAAAAGCACCAGGCCATACCGTACGCGGTACCTACGCACAAGGCGGCGGTGTTCCTCACCTGATCGCTGTGTACCAGGACAAATCCGGTGTTGCGCGCGACATCGCATTGTCGTACGCAATGGCTAACGGCGGTGGTCGTGCCGGNNGAACTACTCGATCTCGAACAATGCAGAATACGGCGAATATGTCACCGGCCCACGCATTGTGACCGAAGACACCAAAAACGCAATGCGCCAATGCCTGAAAGATATTCAAACCGGCGAATATGCGAAGAGCTTCATTCTGGAAAACAAGGCTGGTGCGCCAACCCTGATTTCCCGTCGTCGTTTGAATGCGGAGCATGACATCGAACAAGTCGGTGCAAAACTGCGCGCGATGATGCCTTGGATCGCCAAAAACAAACTGGTTGATCAATCGAAGAACTAATCCCTCATCAAGGTAGGGCATCAACGGTGTGCGCTTGCAAGCGCACACCGCGTTCAGTCGAAAAGCCACGCACATGCGTGGCTTTTTTATCGACTTCACGTGCCTTGGATCGCCAAAAACAAACTGGTTGATCAATCGAAGAACTAATCCCTTGTCAAGGCAGGGCATCAACGATATGCGCTTGCAAGCGCATATCGCGTTCAGTCAAAAAGCCACGCACATGCGTGGCTTTTTTTGTCCTTGCGTGCAGCGCAAAACAGGCAGCTTGATCAAAGAAAAAAACAGGTTTTTCCGGTTCGGTCTTGCGGGAAAGCATGCGGTATTGAAAAGGCTGCATTGAAATGCAGCCTTTTTCGTTTACATTTAGTTGCATAAAAAATGTATTCCTTGCCGGCTGACAAGAACTAACATGTTTCCTGTCAGTCACAACAATGCACGATTTTTCTGCCATAACCCGGGTGCTGTGCACCTATCTCTGGAGAACCATGATGTCACGATTGAAATCCTCACTTCTTGCTTTGGCTTGCGTCGCTGTCAGTGCGACGTCATTTGCACAAACGACTATCCAGACCAGCGGCGCCTTGCTGATTGTTCCGGCATTTGGCGAAGTCAAGCAAGCCAACGATGAAGCGCGCCTGACACTGATGATAGAAGAGCAGGATAAGGACAAGGCCGCAGCGGCCTCACGTGTGAATCAAAAAATGAAGCAGGGGATGGAGATCGTACGCAAGGAAGATCCATCGGCAGTGCTGAGTACGCGCGGTTATTACACCTATGCCGTCTATCCGGAAGTGCAGCCGCGTCAGACGAATAACGAGGTGAACAAGGTGCGCCAACCCAGCGGCTGGCGCGTTGGCCAGTATCTGGAAGTGAAGACGAATAATCTGGCCAGCCTGCCTAAAACCGTCGCTGCGACGCAACGTGTGCTGGCCGTGAATGGACTGCAATTCGGCTTGAGTGATACGGCTGCCAAGAAACTGGACGCGCAACGTATCGATGCAACGTATAAAAATCTGACAGAACGCATCGCAGCGATTGCGCGCGCGATGGGGCGTAATCCGTCTGATGCCGTACTGGACACGATAGATTTTGAAGGGTCGGGCAATTACGTGCAGGAATCTGCCGCTCCAAAAATGATGCGGGCCGCTGCCATGTCGGCTGATGTTGCGCAAGTCGAGGAACCCAGTTTTGAGCCGGGCGAGACTACCTTGACCATGCGTGTCGTGGGTAAAGTCAAATTCCGTTGAGCCGGATCAGCCTGACGATGGAATGAAATGATCTTGAAACGGTATTGATGCCAGGTACTAGCGATGTGTGCCTTCAATACCGTGTAGTTGTTTCTGTCGTTTCTCTTTTCAGAGTATTTGTTTCGCTAGTGATCGCATTGCATGCCTTGAGTGTATGCAATGCGATTTTTGCATTTCGCGCGATGTGGATTTATCTGGCACGCCTGATTTGCGGGCTGCCGCAGGCATTGCCCGTCTGATACACTAGCAATTCCTGATTTTCCATAAAAACCGCCACTTAAAGACGGGATTCGCATGTCAAGTTTCAATCGTCGAAAAGCGAAGAACAATAATTCCAATTTTCCCCGGACGCGTCCTCTGGGCAAGCTCGCACGTAGTCCGCAAACCTTGCTGCATGGGGATGAGGATGAGTCTCTTGCGCCTGCACCCAAGGCACGCCGGCGCGGTATCTATCTGCTGCCGAATGCGTTTACCACGGCTGGATTGTTTTGCGGCTTTTATGCCATCGTGATGGCCATGGGTCAAAAATTCGATCATGCGGCAATTGCTATTTTTGCAGCGATGCTGCTGGATGCCATCGATGGTCGTGTGGCGCGCCTGACGAATACGCAAAGCGAATTCGGCGCACAATACGATAGTCTGGCAGACATGGTGTCGTTCGGCGCTGCACCGGGATTGGTGGCCTATATATGGGCATTGCAGGACTTGGGAAAACTCGGCTGGCTGGCGGCATTTGTGTATTGTGCCGGCGGCGCCTTGCGCCTTGCGCGCTTCAATACCAATATCGGGGTGGTCGATAAGCGTTACTTCCAGGGCTTGCCCAGCCCGGCTGCGGCTGCGCTGGTAGCCGGTTTTATCTGGTTGATGCAGGATCTCGGTTATGCCGGTAATGAATTGAGATGGGCGGCGTGGGCCATTACGCTGTATGCGGGATTGACGATGGTGACCAATGTGCCGTTCTACAGTTTCAAGGACATCAACTATCGCAAATCGGTGCCCTTTATCGCGGTCTTTGTGATTGTGCTGGTGTTTGTGGCGATCGCGGGTGATCCGCCGAAAGTATTATTCGGTCTGTTCGTGTTGTATGGCTTGTCTGGCTATGCGATTTATTTCTGGCGTCTAGCCAAAGGCAAACCGGTAAGCATCATACAAACCGAGCACGACGAACATTGATGCAAGAGTAATCTGGTACAGCCTGTTTAGGCAGGTGCAATTCATTTAAACATGAGCGTTGGCTCAGGAGTGCAATATGGCAGTCGATTCAAACAAACTGATTATTTTCGATACCACCTTGCGTGATGGCGAGCAGTCGCCGGGTGCATCGATGACCAAGGATGAAAAAATCCGTATTGCCAGACAGCTTGAGCGTTTGAAGGTCGATATTATCGAAGCCGGTTTTGCCGCCGCCTCGCAAGGCGATTTTGAATCGATACACGCGATTTCCGGCATTATCAAGGATGCGACCGTTTGCTCCTTGTCACGTGCCAATGATAAAGATATCGCGCGTGCGGCAGAGGCGCTGAAGCCGGCAGCAAGAAAGCGGATTCACACTTTCCTTGCGACCTCGCCGCTGCATATGGAAAAAAAGCTGCGCATGACGCCGGATCAGGTATTCGAGCAAGCCAGGATCGCAGTGCGTTATGCACGACAGTTTACCGATGATGTCGAGTTCAGCCCGGAAGACGGCAGTCGTTCGGATATGGATTTTCTGTGCCGCGTGATTGAAGGTGTGATCAAGGAAGGCGCAACGACCATCAATTTTGCCGATACCGTCGGTTACGGCGTGCCTGAGTTGTACGGCAATATGCTGAAGACCTTGCGCGAACGGATTCCGAATTCGGATAAGGCAATCTGGTCCGTACATTGCCACAACGATCTCGGTATGGCAGTCGCCAATTCGCTCGCCGGCGTCATGATAGGCGGCGCACGTCAGGTCGAATGCACGATAAACGGTTTGGGTGAACGCGCAGGCAATACCGCGCTGGAAGAAATCGTGATGGCCGTGCGTACACGCAAGGATCACTTCAATCTGGATATAGGCGTTGATGCTGCACAGATCGTGCCGACTTCCAAACTGGTTTCGCAAATCACGGGTTTTATTGTGCAACCGAATAAATCGGTGGTAGGCGCAAACGCGTTTGCACATGCATCGGGTATTCACCAGGATGGTGTACTGAAGGCACGCGATACCTATGAAATCATGCGCGCTGAAGATGTGGGCTGGACCGCGAATAAAATCGTGCTGGGCAAACTGTCGGGCCGCAATGCCTTCAAGCAGCGTCTTGAAGAGTTGGGCATCACGATGGAATCGGCCGCCGATACGGACGCTGCATTTATACGCTTCAAGGAATTGGCCGATCGCAAGTCGGACATCTTCGATGAAGACATCATGGCTTTGGTATCGGACGAGCAGCAATCGCATGAACAGGAATACTACAATTTTATTTCCCTGAAACAACAATCATCCAGCTCGACCAAGCCTGCTGCCAGTGTCGTGTTTTCGATAGGTGGCAAGGAAGAAAGCTGCACAGGCGAGGGTAATGGTCCGGTCGATGCGATCGTCAACGCGATCGAAGCAAAAGTGAAAAGTGGAGCAGAGCTGCTGCTGTTTTCTGTGAATGCGATTACCACCGGCACCGAGTCGCAAGGCGAAGTTACCATGCGTTTGTCAAAAGCCGGCCGTATCGTGAATGGCATCGGCGCGGATCTTGATATCGTCGTGGCCTCGGCAAAAGCCTATATCTCGGCATTGAATAAACTGCATTCAAACGTGGAAAAACTGAATCCGCAGCTGTAACTCGTTTGCAGATCATTCTGCAGCAAATAGAAAAGGCCTTGCCGAGATGCAAGGCCTTTTCTATTTTTCGGCCATTTGTAGACGCCGACCTCCTTTAATACCTGATGCTTGCGTGCGCAACCGCACAGATAACAATGCCGGGCAGACATAGAATCAGCCTATCCGAGCGGCGCACGTGCAAAAAAAGGGGGGGCGGCATGGATGCAAACAAATCGTATTTCATCAATCTGTTTTGGACGAGCATGGCAATCATTCTCTTCTCTGCTGCTGCCACGGTGATCATCGTGGCATGGTCGCCCATGCTGCCTGAGGCAATCGCTGTGAGCATTCATCAGAATGGGGTGGATGATCTGCTTCCTTATCGTGTGTTGCACGAAGCCGAATCGTGGCATTACACAGTGGCATTGAATCAGCCGAATAGCATTGCATATTGCCTCAAATAATCAGATTGCATTCGCATGTCTGCAGTCTGGTATTGGGCTTGTATGTGCGCTATCGAACAGAGTGCAATACCCCTTTCCTTCATAGTGGGTTGCAATGCTGGCATATCAACATGTCGGCTTCTCCCCTGAGAGAACATCTGGTAAAAGCATTCTTCAACTGCAACATGCCGAACAGCGCTGACAGCGTATTCCCTCCCGGTAGCCAGAATTTTCCCTCTCTATTCAACCTGCGTTGCTGACGCGATGTTTTGAAAGGAAATATGATGAAGGACGATGTGATCTCTACCCTGAATAATCTGATTGAAACCTGTAAAGATGGCGAGGAAGGCTTTAAAAGCTGTGCTGAAGACATCAGCGATACGCAACTCAAGCAATCGTTCCTGGCTTTTGCTGACGATTGCGCCAAAGCTGATCAGGAATTGAAGGCTTTGGTCATTGCCCGTGGCGGCGATCCGGAGACCAAAAGCAGCATGAGCGGTACGCTGCATCGTCGCTGGATAGACATCAAGGCTGCCATCATGGGCAAGGGCGATACAGCGATGTTGAACGAATGCGAACGCGGCGAAGACGTGGCGGTTAAAAGTTACAGACGCGCGCTTGAAAAAGATTTGCCGCTGGATGTGAAGGCGGTGGTCGAACGCCAGTATCGGGGTGTGCGTCAAAACCATGACGCCATCAAGAATCTGCGTGACCACGCGCGCGCGACGACGTAGTCGTAAGCTAGGAAATATTGCGCCTGAACAGGTGTTGTGTTTCCGTGTATCTTAATCCGTGAATGCGCGATTTCAAGGAGTATTAATATGGCAGAAGCAAGAATAGAGGCTGTTAGCGACGATCTGAAAGCATTGTCGCAGGACGCAAAAAAAATGGCGCATGAAGCACAAGAGGCTCTCATGCAGAAAAACGGCGAGTTAAGTGCGAAATGTGCGGAGTTGTTTAATTCCGCCGTTGCCACTGCGAAGGAAGTGCCAGCTGTTGCAGTTGCGAAAACCAAGGAAGTGGCAATATCCACTGATGANNTATTGTTCGCAAAAAGATAAGGCGTCAGAATCGCTATCACTTGATTTGAAGGATTCCTGATCCTGCTGCATGCAATCGATTGCGTGCAGCAGGATTTTTTTATGCGCCTACTGTTTGCTGGCGGGTGGGTAAAACGGAATTTTGGGGCCGATGGCACTGCCTTGCGCATAATCGATGCCGATTTTTTTCAGCTTGTCCAGGGTGATGTCATCCTCGACGTTTTGTGCGATGGTTTCAATGCCCATCACGCTGCTGATATTCTGTATCGCTTCAATCTTGGCACAATCGACCAGGTCATTTGCCATGCCCTTGACATAGCTGCCATCTATTTTCAGGAAGTCCACGTTCAAATGCTTGAGATAGGCAAACGAGGACATGCCGCTGCCAAAATCATCGAGTGCAATCTGGCAGCCCAGTGGTTTCAGCTTCCCTATGAAATGCAGTGCGCGCGTCAGGTTTGTGATGGCGGTGGTTTCTGCAATGGCAAAACAGATCGTCTGGTAAGGCAGCGCGTAATGAACGAACTGTTCCTGAATGAAGTCGACGAAGCTTTCATCGTCCAGGGAGTTGCTGGAAACCCGGATCAGTATCACGTGCAGATGCGCATCGTGCGCATCGCGGATGGTTATAGTGTGCTGCGCAAAAGTGGTGCGTATCACCCAGCGATCAATGGTAGGCATGAAATGATACCGTTCTGCCGCAGGCAGGAAGGCGGAGGTTGGCGTCAAGCGGCCGGATTCGTCAGCCATGACCAGGGTCAATTCATCAAATGAAAAATCTTTCCCGTCGGGACAAATGTTGACGATGCGTTGTGCGAGTAGATGGAAGCGATCATTTTCAAATGCTTTCTGAATGCGTTCGTTCCATTTTATTTCTCCTTCGCGGGCCGCCAGTTGCTGATCTTCCGGGCGATAAATATGGACGCGATTACGGCCAGTATCCTTGGCGACATAGCATGCGGTGTCGGCGGCACTTAACAGATCGGGCAAGGACAATGCGTTGGTATTGAAGTTGACCAGGCCGATACTGACGCCGATCGGGAATATTTTGTCTTGCCAGACAAAATGAAAATCGCAAATTGTCTGCCGCAGTTTTTCCGCGATGCGAATTGCGGATTCTGGCGAGCAATTTTCGAGGAAGGCGCCAAATTCATCACCACCCAGCCGTGCCAGCGTATCGCTGTC
>DGBN01000070.1 GCA_002384815.1 Oxalobacteraceae bacterium UBA4003
TATTCAGGTTGCCGGCATAGGTCAGCTTGTCGATATTCACCACCGGCTCATCGCTCTGTGCCAGCCAGTCGAGCACAAAATTCGAACCGATAAAACCCGCGCCGCCCGTCACTAAAATCATTCGATCTTCCTATTTACGAATAAACATACAGAGCGCTACTAGCTCACCTGCCGCAATCCAGGCTTGACTACGGGCACATCAGATTCCAGTGGCTGTGACAGGTTGTCGCCTGTACCGGAAAGACCGTTCTTTTCCAGCCAAAGAAAATCTTCTATTCCGCATTGCGGAGCGTATTCGCTCACGATCTGCAGCAGCATGGCGCGCACTTGCGCATAATCGAATTGATCACAAGCCCGCTGCAGCTCCAACAGCAATGTCTGCAACTCGGCCCATGGAATTTCGTTTTCCTGTGCGCGCATGATCAAGGGGTGTTGCGTACCTTCTACGTTAGACCCGATCAGTAACTCTTCATACAATTTTTCGCCCGGACGAAGACCTACATGCCTGATCTCGATCGCATCGCTGGCCTCATTGGCTGCACTACGTACTTCCAGGCCGCTGAGGTGCACTATGCGCGGGATGGCCCCCGGTAACAGCAAATTTAGACATCACGAAATTCGTTCAGATTCATGCTCTGCCAACGCCACGAGTCGGCACACATTTCGTCAAGTCCTTTAGTCGCACGCCAGCCAAGTATTTCCTCAGCTAACGATGCGTCGGCATAACAAGCAGCCACATCTCCAAGCCTTCTTTCCTCAATCTCATAGGGAATTGGACGATTACTTGCCTTTTTATAAGCACGAACAACATCAAGCACGCTGTAACCTCTACCGGTACCTAAATTAACGGTGAATGACTCTTTATTGTTGAGTAAAGACGTCAGAGCCATCACATGTCCATGAGCTAAATCCATTACATGGATGTAATCACGTACACCTGTTCCGTCATGCGTCGCATAATCGCCGCCGTATACCCTTAACTTCTCTAGCTTTCCCACTGCCACTTGTGCCACATATGGCATCAGATTATTTGGCGTACCATTCGGCGCCTCTCCGATCAAGCCGCTTTCGTGAGCCCCCACCGGATTAAAGTAACGTAAGTATCCAATACACCAATCTCCGCAGGCGTTCTCGAGATTGCGCAGAATCTGCTCGCCCATCAACTTGGTCTGACCATAAGGGTTTGTTGCCGACAATGGGAAATGCTCCTTTATTGGAACACTATGCGGATCCCCATACACAGTTGCAGAAGAACTGAAGATAAAGGTCTTCACGTCATTTTTCTGCATCATCTGAAGCAGGTTAATCAAACCATTCAAATTATTATCATAGTAAGCGAGAGGAGTTTTAACCGACTCCCCAACCGCCTTGAGAGCTGCAAAATGTATAACAGCATCAACTTTATTTTGAGAAAAAATAGAGTCCAACAAACCAGTGTCACGAACATCGCCTTTTATAAAATGAGGCTCGATCCCAGTGATGTTCGCAATGCGCAACACTACGCCTGCAACGCTATTGCACAGATTATCCAGTCCGACGACCTTGTATCCCGCAGCGACCAAGGCGCACCATGTATGCGACCCAATGTAGCCCGTTGCACCAGTCAAAAGTATTACCGGAGGATTGCTCATAGCGTACGTCATATTAAAATTTCTGAAATTGGAGATAAATGCAGCTGGACATTAGCTGCTACTAGCCAGTAGCAGAGTTTTCATTATTCGAACCGATAAAACCCGCGCCGCCCGTCACTAAAATCATTCGATCTTCCTATTTACGAATAAACATACAGAGCGCTACTAGCTCACCTGCCGCAATCCAGGCTTGACTACGGGCACATCAGATTCCAGTGGCTGTGACAGGTTGTCGCCTGTACCGGAAAGACCGTTCTTTTCCAGCCAAAGAAAATCTTCTATTCCGCATTGCGGAGCGTATTCGCTCACGATCTGCAGCAGCATGGCGCGCACTTGCGCATAATCGAATTGATCACAAGCCCGCTGCAGCTCCAACAGCAATGTCTGCAACTCGGCCCATGGAATTTCGTTTTCCTGTGCGCGCATGATCAAGGGGTGCTGCGTACCTTCTACGTTAGACCCGATCAGTAACTCTTCATACAATTTTTCGCCCGGACGAAGACCTACATGCCTGATCTCGATCGCATCGCTGGCCTCATTGGCTGCACTACGTACTTCCAGGCCGCTGAGGTGCACCATGCGCGTGGCGAGATCAAGAATCTTGACCGGCTCGCCCATATCCAGCACGAATACATCGCCGCCCTCGCCCATTGCACCTGCCTGCAATACCAGTTGCGCCGCTTCCGGAATGGTCATGAAGTAACGGGTAATTTCAGGATGAGTGAGCGTAATCGGCCCGCCCGCCATGATTTGCTTGCGAAACAAGGGAACCACTGAACCTGATGATCCCAATACATTACCAAACCGCACCATGCAAAACCGTGTCTGGTTCTGTGCACGCGACAGCCCCTGCAAAATCAGCTCCGACAGGCGTTTGGTCGTTCCCATCACATTGGTAGGACGTACTGCCTTGTCGGTAGAAATCAACACAAAACACGTGACTTTCGCAGCAATCGCAGCTTGCGCCATCATCATGGTGCCGAATGCATTATTACGGATGCCCTGAATCGGATTGTGTTCAACCAGCGGAACATGCTTGTACGCTGCCGCGTGATAGATGGTATCGACTGTAAAGGTACGCAAAATATGTTCACACTTTTCTGCATCCAGTACCGAGCCGAGGAAGGGTAATAACTCCACATTGTCATGATGTGTTTGCTCGATCTCCCGCAAGTCCTGCTCGATCGTGTAAAGCGCGAACTCCGATATATCCAGCAACAACAATCGTTTGGGGTTCAAACGAATGATCTGACGACATAATTCCGAACCTATCGAGCCGCCAGCTCCTGTCACCAACACGGTTTTTCCGGTGATACAGGTAGTCAGCAATTGCACATCCGGCGCTACCGTATCGCGGCCCAATAAATCCTCAATTTCAATATCGCGTATATCCTGCACCCGCAATTCGCCATTGATCAGACTCGCAATCGGCGGCGTCACCTTGATCTTGATCTTGAGCGGTTCCAGTCTTTCCAGAATGATTTTCTGCTCTGCCTTGCGCAATGACGGCATCGCCAGCAGAATTTCCTGTATCTGCTTATCCTTGACCAATTTCGGCAAAGAGTCCGGCGCCCACACTTTTACGCCGGCAATCGTTGCTCCATGCAATTCCTTTTTGTCGTCAACCAAAGCGACAGGAAGGTATGCATTCCCTGCACGCAAGGCACTGGCCAGTTGCATCCCAGAATGCCCTGCGCCATAGATGGCGACACGTATCGCGCTGCTTCTATCATTCGTCCGCAACAGATAACCACGCGCAAGGAAGCGACTGGCGACAACGTAGAGAATGGCGCTAACCCAGTAAATGCCGAAAACACCACGCGACAAGGTGACGGTGTGTGTAAACGTCGCCAGCGCCGCCATGCAAATGACAGACAGCGTCACACCCAATACGACGACATAGACAATTTTTTGATCAATGAAGCGGATTACCGCGCGATAGAGCCCGAGCCGGAGAAAGATAGGAATGGAAATCAGCGGTGCCGCAACGACCATCCAGAAATACATCTGGAATAACTGCGGTGTACTACTGTCATAGCGCAATAGAACAGAAAGATAAAAAGTCAGCGGCAGCAATATCAGGTCAGCCGTCGCGGCGACCAGTTGCTTTTGAAAACGCGATAGCTCGAGAAATGGTTTCATCTTGTCTCAGTGGGTAATGCCGTCTTTTTTTAGCACTTTAAGAAACGTCAAAATAATGATTTTCAAATCGAACCAAAACGATTGTCGCTTCATGTATTCCACATCCAGTCGCACTTTATCTGGTATCGGCAATTCATCACGACCATTAACCTGCGCCCATCCGGTCAATCCTGGTTTGATCCAATCAACGCCGTAACGACTGCGTAACGATATCAGATCATCCTGATTAAATAACGCCGGGCGAGGACCAACAAAACTCATGTCACCTAGGATAATGCTCCATAACTGCGGCAACTCATCCAGACTAGATCGACGCAAAAAAGAACCTATAGGTGTCAAAAATTGTTCTGGATTCGTAAGCAAGTGGGTAGCCATGGCAGGAGTATCTACGCGCATGGTTCTGAATTTCGGCATTTTAAAAATTTTATTGTGCAAGCCAACCCGAGCCGACCAATAAACAATCGGCCCTCTAGAGGTCAACTTAACAAGCAAACTCACTATCGTAATTGGCACAAGTAAAACAGTAAGTGCCAATAGAGCTAACACAAGATCAAATACTCTTTTCATAAGGATACGATTATGAACTTCCCAGAAAGTGGGCAACGGTTTTTTTAATTGAGTCTTCCATAGTTAATTTCGGTTTCCATCCCAATACTGATTTGGTATAACTGATATCGACTTGTAACGAATCCAATAATCTGCCCGCTACCGCGGACTTACCAAACAACATTGCGATTATCGCAATTATCCTAGGGGAGACAGGAATTAATAATGGGCGCTTACCCATAGCAATGAACAATATGCGTAGCAATTCTGAAATGCTGATGTCACGGTCATCAGAGACTAAAAAGGTATGCCCCGCTGCTTTTGGGTGTACGCTGCAAGTGATCAATAAATCAACTAGGTTCTCCACAGACACCATACTTCTGAGATTACGAATTGCACCTAATGGCAATGGCACGCCCATCTTTACTAATTGCATCAGTTGCAAGAAATTAGCACGAACGCCTGGGCCATACACCAACGGCGGCCGAATAATCACTACCTCAAGACCCGTCTCTTGCGACAGCTCTTTAAGTGCATTTTCCGCTTCTAACTTTGATTGCCCATAAGGGTCATGCGGTAGGGCTTTATCGAAAGCGGTAAATGGTTTTTTTGTAGTGCGCTCGCCATTTACCTTGATGCTACTGACAAAAACGAAACGCTTGACCCCGTTCAAGACTGCCTGTTTTGCCAGATTCAGTGTCGCATCACAATTTATCTCACGAAAAACAGCAAGCGGGTTAGCAGATTTGTCATTCATCACATGCACACGAGCCGCCAAATGGATAACCACATCACAACCTGATAAAGCATTTCCCCAATCGGTCTTTGCGTTAAAGTGACCAATAGAAAACTGCCCATCGCAGACAGCCTTACGGACAACCGGAACAAAATTTATATTCTGCGAACGCAGAGTTTTGCAAAGAATATTGCCGACAAAACCATTCGCACCAGTTACTAAAACTTTGTTCATGATTAGGGAAAAATAAAGAGCAGGATTAGAGCGCGGGGAAATCGTCGCCAAGACTTTTCGCTATCATGACTGAAAGCAACAAACCACCGTGCCGAGGCAGCTTATCCATCCTGGAATGAGATTATTCTGCAATCTCACGAAAGAGTGCTGCATAAGACCGTCCTAACGCAGGCCCAGAAAAAAGCTTCTCGTAACGCACTCGGGCATCATTTCCCATTTTTGTGGCTAAGTCATCATCAGTCAGCAACTCGTTCATAGCTTGTGTTAGTTCTTGGGGTGACTCGGGTAAAACGACGAAACCAGTTTCTTCATGTGCATTTACATATGAAGTGCCAGTTCCAATTTCACAGGAAATCATCGGACGACCAAACATTGCCGCCTCTACCAAAACCATACCATACGCCTCCGACCGCAAGTGCGAGGGTAATACAAGTGCTCGACAACGCTTCAGAAGTGCAACTTTTTCAGCATCACTTACCTGTCCTGAAAAAATTACATTATTTGCACCGATCTCTGCCGCAAATGATTGCAAGCTTACGCCTTCCGGTCCGGTACCAGCAATGACCACCTTGGCATGCAAATTTTTTGCTGCTTGCACCAAAAAACGCACGCCCTTGTAATAGCGCAAGACTCCAATGAATAAAAAAAATGGCTCATCCTGCTCAATACTCAAACGATTGAAAATCGTATCATCGCCATCTTTTGGATAAGAGGTTTCTTCAATTCCGAGCGGGATTATTCTAACTTTATCACGCACATCCGGATGTGAAAGGATAGGGCTAGTACGCGCATAAGCGGGGGAATTTGCAACGATGACACGCATTTGACGTAGAGTGCGCCACATCAATGGAGCGTAAGCAGTACCGAGAAAACGCTGCCTTACCACATCAGAAATATAAGTCAGCACCGCAGGAGAATCGGGTCTTACCGTCGCATGCAAAATATCTGCAAACGGCCAGGGAAACAGATAATGCAATACATCTGATTGTCGCGCCAGATTTGCGAATTCGGAAAATGCGGCAATACCACCTAGATCACATGATGCCGGAGCAATCCAAGAACGTCGTCGAACAATACGCGCCTCTGGTCGATCCAGCACAGGAGGGGCAGGCTGAGGTGATAGTGTAAAGATTGTATTGTTAATACCTTGCGCACCTGTCGCTAGTGCAATTTGACGAATAGCCTCCTGAAGCCCTCCCGGGGGATCGGGAAAGTAGGTTCTATACACGTGCAAGACCGAGGTTTTCAACCCGAGACTCCTTCACCTGCATTGGAGCTCCTGCAGCGTCTCCAAACGCCAGCACCAACGCAACATCCAAGAACGGCTTCCGTCGCAACTGTCATCCATGCCGCAGCAAGCAGCCCATACATAGGAATAAAGATCAAATTTCCTCCTATATTAATCACTGCGGCAAGCGTCGCTGAGATGGCAAACCAACGCTCTAGTCCAAGCGCAAGGGCTGCCTGGTTCAATACACCGTTCGGCAAAATGAAAATCAACGCACAACTTAATATCACTAGTAGATGATCTGCTCCCGCATAATCCGCACCATAAACCAGCGCAATCAAGGGCTTGCTGCAAAACAGGATGGCAACCACCAATACCATTCCGATTATCAGTGCCCCCACCAAGGGAAGCATCATATCGCGCAGCATTCTCCGTGGTGAATCGCTGCCAAGGCGAAACCTGCGGAACAGAATCAAACCCACTGGAGAAGCAAACAAAATGATTGCCTCGATCAGCCTGTAAGCCACACCGTACTTGCCCACTTCAAGCTTGGCGACATCGAACCATTCAAGTAGCAGCATGTCCGCCCGAAAGTAAAGGACGGTCGCCAGATCGAGCCAGACAAAAGGCAGGACAGCGCCATACACAGCAGGCGGAATCCTCCACAACGGTCGCACACGTAAAAACCGTGTCACTACAAATCCGAATGCCGCAGCACCCGCGAACTGTGCAAACAGTATCTGCCATGGCTGGCTGGCACCGGCGAAGATCACCAAACCCACGCATACCGCTGTAAACGTGCGATTGCCTATCTGCCAGGATGCATCACGCACCATACGCCCTTCACCACGGAGAATCGCCAGACTGAACTGGTTCAACACCGCCGCACCGTAAAACCATATTGCAGCAACCGTGATCAATGCATGTTGCGGCAAGGCGATAGCAGCTAGCAGCGATATGATCAGGATGCTCATGACCGCATGTCCATATGCGGCCTGCGGCAATATCGGCATGAATCCCAGCAATGTGGGCGTAGGCTGAGCATGTTCGCGCTGCAGCAAACGGCCGAAACCGCCGTCCAGCAAAATCGCAACGATGGCTCCGCCGGATAACGCTATCGAATAGATTCCGAACAGCTCGGGCCCCAAGGTACGGGCAATAACCACGCTGATACCCAGCGATACCGCGGCGACAAAACCTACGGCTAGCCATTGCGCGCCCAGAAAACGGACAATCATTGCCATACTGCGCAATAGACATGCTGATCGGCGGTTGCAATCCGGCTGATCACAATTTACCCAGAACCTGTCGATAAACATCGAGCGTCATTGAGGCCGTGCGGTCCCAAGAATGTGCATGCGCCCTAACAGAACCTTTTTCCCGAAGAATGTCAGCCAAACTCGGCTCCTCCAGCAGACGCTGCATCGCTGCTGAAATGCTGGATATATCCATAGGATCTACCAGCAATGCAGCATCACCGGCTACTTCTGGCAAGGAAGTGCGATTGGAAGTAATCACAGGCGTACCTGCCGCAAAAGCTTCGAGAACAGGCAACCCAAACCCTTCATACAAGGAAGGAAAAACCAGTGCAGTTGCCGCTTTCATTAATGCCAGTAAATCATCGTCAGGTAAATGCTTCAACCAAACAACCGAATTTCCATAAGATTCAGAAGAAAGGGCTTCGACAATCTCATCACACTGCCAACCTGCACGCCCCACAATCACCAATGGAACTTCATTTTTTATTCCTGGTGGCAATGAGCAATAAGCATCTATCACCCGCCCGATATTCTTGCGGGGCTGCAATGTACCGACAGACAGGAAAAAATTCTCCGGCAAGCCGTAACGACTGAGAGTGCTTTCCATTGTTCCCGCGGCAATAGAACGAAACCATCGTTCGTCGACACCCAAAGGGATAACGCTGATTTTTTCCGCACTTATACCAAAATGCTTTTCGATCTCTTGCTTGGAATATTCGGAAATTGTGATGACATGAGAAGCCCAGCGCGCCGAACGCCGCCACAACGCATTCTTCACGGCCCTCAGATTCATCGACACCCACTCAGGATGCGACAAAGGAATTGCATCCATTAGCGTCGCCACAACCGGAATTTTGCCTAAATTAGGAATCAGGTGATCAGTCGCATGCATCAAGTCTATCTTTTCTGCAAGACGAGTAGAACCACGAAAAGGTAAACCGGATACGGCCGAAATCGCAACAGACCGTTTAAACGATCCGTACGTCAGCGTTTCATGCGCAATATTGAGACCATGGGGAAATGAATAGCCGTATGACATCGGTCGCAAATCAACAGAACTGTCGTTCGCAAATCTCTTCATCAACTCGCGGGTATAGCTACCGATACCATCCAAACCACCAGACGCCAAGCAACGAGCCAGTACCGTCACGCCGTACCCGACTCTCATCAAACGGCTCCAGTAGCATGCATCAACATCCGCTCCAGCGTATCCCGCAAGCCGGGCAACGGAATTTCCCCCGCCACGGCCAGTAGTTTTTTCGGGCTGCCACACAGGCGATGGATTTCGTTGCTGCGCACAAACGCAGGATTGACATTAATTTGCATCCGGTGGCCTGTGATCTCTTCCAGTAATGCAATCACCGATCGCAACGTCACCGGAGCATCGGTGCAAATGTTATAGACTTCGCCCAAAATCGCCTTGTCCAACAAGCGCAGATACGCCTCGCATACAAAACCGACATCGTTGAACTCGCGTTCAACATCCAGATTGCCGAGTTCGATAACCGTGGCCTTGCGCGCAAAATGCGCGACCAGCTTGGGAACGATGAACGATTCTACCTGCCCTGGCCCCGTATAGTTAAACGGACGCACAAAGAACAAGGGAAGTCTATTCGCATACGTTCTCGCCATGTGCTCCATGGCCAACTTGCTCATCGCATAGTGATTGACAGGCGCCGGCGGCTGCGTTTCCGTGATGGGAGAAGTCTCGCAATTACCATACACATTGGCGCTGCTGGCAAGCAGCACGCTGCGGGGTGCTTGTGGCAACGCCGCCAGCGCATCCAGCAGATTCAACGTCCCAATGACATTAACATCATAGAAAGCGACTGTATCGGCATGACCGACAAAACTGATCGCCGCCAGATGAACAACCGCATCAGGAGCGATGCTGGCCACCTCACTTTTCAAGGCATCCTTGTCCTTCAGGTCTGCATGCAGCGCAATTGCCTGATGCCCGGATGCCTCTGCCGCCGCCAGGAAGTAACGTCCTGTGAACCCATCAGCACCTGTGACCAGTATTCTCAAAACGAAAATCCCTCTTTGTTGCGGCGCAAATCCGCTTCAACCATCATCTGGCAAAGCTGTTCAAGCGTCGTTTTCGGTTCCCAGCCAAGTTTGGCTTTCGCCTTGGCCGGATTGCCGATCAACAGCTCAACTTCGGCCGGCCGATAGAATTTCGGATTGATGCGCATCACGGTTTTGCCCGTTGCGATATCAACGGCCGTTTCCGCTTCTGCCGCTCCCTTGAATTCCACGGCAATGCCAGCGCCCTTGAAAGCCATCGTCACGAAATCGCGTACGGTTTCAGTACGGTTGGTTGCCAGCACAAAGGTATCCGGTTCGTCAGCCTGCAGCATGCGCCACATGCCGTCAACATAATCCTTGGCAAAGCCCCAGTCACGCTTGGCGTCGATATTGCCCAGCTCCAGACAATCGAGCTTGCCCAGCTTGATCTTGGCAACCGAATCGGTGATCTTGCGCGTCACGAACTCGCGTCCGCGCAGCGGGCTTTCGTGATTGAACAGGATCCCGCTGGAGCCGAAGATATCGTAGCTTTCACGGTAATTGACCGTGATCCAGTGTGCGTAGAGCTTGGCCACGCCATAAGGGCTGCGTGGATAGAACGGCGTATCCTCGACTTGCGGAATTGCCTGTACCTTACCGAACATCTCCGATGTGGACGCCTGATAGAACTTGATTTTTCTGTTCACAAGGCGAATCGCTTCCAGCAGGTTCAACGCACCAATGCCGGTAATTTGCGCCGTCGTCGTCGGTTGCTCGAAGCTGACGCCGACAAAGCTTTGTGCTGCCAAGTTATAGATTTCATCGGGCTGAATTTTTTGCACCAAAGCGATGTTATTGCCCAGATCGGTCAGATCGTATTCCACCAGATGCAGATCAGGATGATCCTGAATTCCCAATTCCTGTATGCGCCAGAAATTGACAGAACTGGTCCGGCGATAAGTGCCGTAAACGATGTAACCTTTTTCAAGCAGGAGTTGCGCGAGATACGCGCCGTCTTGACCAGAAATGCCGGTAATAATTGCTGTTTTTTTCATTGTCTCGTGGTTGCCTGTGTAAAAAATTATTTCCGAATTCGAATATGCTCGCGATTGTTGAGCAGACTTTCGATAGGGCTTATCCGTTATTATAAATTCAAAGGGATTCTTCCGCGAATCTCATGGTTCCTGTAAACGAACCAACTCATAACTACTGACTGTCACCTTGTCAGCGGCACCCACGTATACGCGGATTTCCACATCGTCCGCCGCCTTGTCGAACCTGACCTCTCCTCGTGCCAATATGCCATCGCCATGTGCCGTTCCATTGAGCAATTCAAACTTTCCATGTTCGACAGTACCCTTATTGGACACAACATCAACCCATGCCGAGGATGCAGACTCCGCCACACCGTGCACAACAAGCTGGTAACGCCCCCCCTCCATTGGCACATAAGGACCGAAGTGGAGAAAACCCGCATTGCCATTACTAAGCAGTTGCCCATTGTGAACTGTCCCGGCAAGAGACAATGTATCTGTGCCAAAATCATTACGCCTTAAACAAACGGGGGGGATACAGAAATTTTCATAAAAAGATTGTTCCAGCACCCCTCTCTGCATCATCCGAGAGAACTCGGGTTTCAAGCGTACGGCGGCATAAAAATCGCGCTCATCAATACGTACAAATCCTGAGCGAATCAACTGCTTCACAACAGGCGCAAGCTCATCTTTAAACTCGACAGGGTATGGCCATTCATGAGCAGCCCATAACATATCGATGTAAGGAAGAATTACTACATCCACCTCTTTTTTAGCCAGCAAGAGCAATATCCTGTCAGAAAAATCACGGTCAACTGTGGCTTTTCGAAAGTGGCGCATCATCACAGGCCAATGTGAGCGTGCCTCCGCCAGGTTTTTATCTCCTCCGATATTGAACGCAACAATGTTCAATCGGGCCGCGGCGTAATTGACCAGGAAATCGTTTCTCCATGGGAGAAAGGCGACTTTTTCGTTTGGAGATACCACCTCCCTCATCCCGTCTATCAACTCGGACTCAAGGTCAAGAAACATCGCGCGATTCCCGATGTCGTTTTCCAATTTCTGCGGAAGATTTGGTAAATTAAGAACAATCACCACACCAACAATCAGCCTTGCCCAGATCACTATTATTCTTTTATTTCCATTAGCCATGACAAGCAAAAGCAATCCCCAGGAAGCAAAAATGCCTAAAGCTATCCAACGATAACTTGCCCGCATATTCCTGAATCCAGGAAGGCTCTTGGAAAGCAAGGCGGAACCCGTAGGTGCTACAGCATATTCTGCTGCCATCATTTGAGTATCGACCTGCTCTATGGGCTTTACAGAATTCACCTTGAGGGAAGGACCCAAGGCCATATAGAAACCAAAAGCAGCAATCAAGATAAAGCCTAAGGTAACGCCTCTTTTGCCAAATCCGTAAATGGCTGCCCAAATCGCACCCACAATCACCGGAAAAGAAAATGAGGTCATCCAAACTGAAGTGTCACCAAAAAACATATCTACGGACCGAGGAACACTCCCCCCTAGAACGTCAGGCAACCAATGGATTCCCTGGGTTGGAATCAACATATACATGATGTCAACTCCCCATCCTCGGAAAAAATCAATTGGCGCGCGTTCAAACTGCGCCTTTCCCGTATAGAGTGCGTACAAAAGATACGCGATGACCAAACAGGCAAGATGAGCAGGAAATGAGAACTGCAATAGTCTTTTCCTTTTCTTTTCTTCCCTCACAAAAAACACAGCGCCTAACATGGTCCCGCCGACAGCAAACATCATGAAGCTGTAGCCGTCCATGAAAATAGCGATCAGACAGACAACCATATAGCAAGCTATCTTTTTTGCAGCCTCCCGTTTTCTTGGCCAACCATCATCTGCTGGAATGAAAAAAAGATGAAACGCTGCCAGAAAATAAAAAGGAAGCAATGCTATTCCGGTAGAAAGCATCGAATAACCGGAATGCGCCCAAATAACCGGCATTGTTCCCCAAGCGACCGCTCCCAATATCGCCAGTGCAGATGAAACTGAAAAATATCTGCCCATCTTGTATGCAGAGACAAAAGCGATTGTCAGCCATAGCGCGACCATGGAAGTGTAGGCATCGATCGGCTGAAGGCCTAACTTTATGAACATGGCTGCAGGCCACGCACCAGCAAGGCCAAAGGCAATTGCCGCCGGCTCTGGAGCGCCAAAATTATGGGCGTAAATACTGAAGACAGACTCGTTCAGGAACGATTGAGAAAAGCCCATAGACCAAATGGCTTGTCCAAGCGTGGGCGCGGTAAGAAAAGGGATCGCCCCCTGAACCAGCAAGACGAACAACAAGGCAATGACAAACAGCAAAGCCGTACGCGCCCCAAGTTTATTTTCGGCCATTCTGTTCACATTCAACTTGCTCTACCCCTGATCAATACTGCACTCAAAAAACAAGAAAAATCCCCAAAAACTGTGACCACCCTTCCCAACACCACCGCTAATAGCAAATCCGCTTCTGTCACCACGCCCTTGAGCAGGAATAGCAGTACCAGTTCGCGCACGCCCACACCGGCTGGAGCACCCGGAGTCACTAACCCGGCAAGCCACGCAACTACATATGCGCCGCACAAAGCAGGCAACATGGAAGTAGAAAGACTGGAGGGGGCAACAAGGGCCAGGATGCCGATGAAGACGGCGCCCGACACTGTTAAAAAAGCGATCTGCAAGAGCAGCGCCATGCTCACGCTGGATGCAAGAATTTTGCATAAGGCGAGAATTGCCACGACAGACATCGCGGCAAACATTCCCATCGCAATGAAAACAGGCAGCGCTGGCCACAACAACGGAAGCGCCAGCAATCCGAATAGCGCACCGGCCACGGCAATCAATCCCAACTCCCACAGGGCGGATTTTGCCAATGCACCTGCAGGCAACCCTGCAGCCATTCCCAATGCCTGACGTCCTGCCAGATGAAAAATATTCCCTGGTACGTATTTCGCCAGTTGCGAAAGACCATAGGTCTTTATCGCCCATCGATTTTCAACCTGAATGCCGAGAAACAGCAATAATTGCCGCCAAGCCTGCGCCAGCAACAGATTATCCGCGCCATACGTCAGTGAGAGAAATGCCACAAGCAGCCAATCACCTCCATCGAAGCGAGAAAAATTCATTTCCTCCGAATAAGCATGGAGACGAAGAGCTACAAATACAATGCCAAGCACGCCCAGGCTGCCGCCCAGGACGTGGAGCCAGCGCTTCCAGGATGAACGCATATCTGAGAAGCTAGCGCTTTACACGACAAAGAAGCATGGTCCAGGGAAGCGGCTTCCGGACCTCGACAATCTCAAAATATTGACTGACGAAATCGATGAATTTATTGGTAGACCAATGTTGAATGTGCCCGGGAGTGTTTCCGAAACTGCGTAGATATTTCCCACGCACCATATTCAGCGCGCACCATATCGGCTCGCGAGGCACGCTCACGATGACGTAGTCGGTGGCGATGCGTTGCAACGCGACCAGCCCAGCCTGTGGGTCTTCCAGATGCTCCAGCACTTCGCAGCATACGATAAGATCGGCGCTATCCCGTCCCGCTTCCACGTCATAGATGCTGCGTGATGTAAAAACGTCGGAAGACAGTTCCCTCTCTCTGGCGTTTTCACGGGCAAGATCAATCACCTTTTCGGAAAAATCACTGCCGCGCGCCCTGATGCCTTGCGCATTCCAATCGAAAACCCAGTAGCCTTCCCCGCAGCCGATTTCATGGATGGTACGCGGCTCTACCTTTGCAACCAGTTCGGAAAGAGCGTTGGAAAATCCCGCCATGATCCAGCGCACAACAGGATTCTTCGCGCCGTATTTGTCATACGCATTTCCAACGACGATACCGTCTTCCTGCATTCCACCTGCAATTTTCATCGTGACATCTCCTTGTGCGAATAATGTTCAATCTTCTTATCCAAGTCTGCATCAGCATCCCCTCCTGATTTCAGCCTGAATCGCACATCCTCCATCAGCTTCCGGTTCGCCGCCAGCAGGTCAGCCAAAAACGCCACCAGAAAAGTCTGAAAGCCCGTCACCAACAAGACAGCAGAAAGTATCAGCGACTGAATATGCCCGTCCCCTTTGCCTTCAAGATATCTCGCCAAAAACCATAATCCGATCAGAAAACCGGCACCAAACAATATGGCTCCGATTACGCCGAAAAAACGGAACGGCCGGTAAATGATGAAGATGCGCACGATCGTGACGATGCTGCGCTTGATGTAGGACGGGATACTCTTCACCAGCCGCGACGGACGCAAATCCTCATTCACCCGTATCGGAACCGACGTGATCGCCATGTTCTTTTGCCCGGCCTGAATGATGGTTTCCAACGTATATGTGTAATCGTTGAAGACCATCATGCGCTG
>DGBN01000076.1 GCA_002384815.1 Oxalobacteraceae bacterium UBA4003
AAAAGTAAGCAAAAGAAGGCGACCACCAGCCGCTGCCCTTCGGGTTCTCGTTTGTGCCGCGCAAAAAATGGGAAACGGGCGAAACTCGCTGCGCTCAAACAGCGCCCATTTCTCTTTCCATTTTCTGCACGTCACAAACGGCAGCGTCAGCAGCGGGCACTGCAGATCCGGCTCGCCTTTGGCTTTGCCGGGCCGATCTTGGAAAACTTAAGCGTTGGCTGCTCAAGTTACTGCAGATTAAATAATTAACGAGATTTTGTTGAGGTAGATAGACCGACGAAAATTGGGGCTTAGCGATCCAGCGCCCGATGCCGAAGGCGAGGAAGCGTGTCCTTATCCGCTGGGAAGCCCGCAGGGCCAGTGGCTGCGGTCGCCTTTTTTGGGTTACTTTTTTGGCGAAGCAAAAAAGGTAACTGGCCGCCGGGCCACCCCCCGGCAACTGAAGCTCATCGAAGAAAGAGCAGCGTCAGTTACCTCTAAAGATTCAGAGTGGCATCCCTGGATTCCCGTCTACACGAGAATGACAGCAAACAATCCAACTCAAATATCCCGAATCCTATCTTTCTCCCACAACACATCCCCACCACCCGCATACCGATTCAACACCCGCGATAAAACAAACAACAAATCCGACAGTCGATTCATGTATTGACGCGGATTGTCATTCATCTTTTCTGATTTTCCCAGGCTGACTATCACCCGTTCCGCACGACGGCATACGGTACGGCACACATGTGATTGCGAGGCCGCGCGCGAACCCGCCGGCAGGATGAATTCTTTCAGCGGTGGCAGATCGGCGTTGTATTTCGCCAGCAGAGCATCCAGACGTGCAACCTGCGCGTCGTGGATCATCGTGTAGCCGGGAATGCACAGCTCGCCACCCATGTCGAACAGGTCGTGCTGGATAGAGATCAGTTCTTCGCGCAATGTCGGCGGCAAGTCTTCGCACAGCAACAAGCCGATATGCGAATTCAATTCATCGACATCGCCCATTGCGTGTACGCGTAGCGCGTCCTTGTCGATGCGGCTGCCGTCGCCCAAACCTGTGGTGCCGTTATCGCCGGTGCGCGTAGCGATTTTTGAGAGTCTGTTGCCCATGGAAGTATTGAAAATGGAGAGGATGGAGAAGTAGCGAGGATACGGCAAAACAGCTCGGTCGTCGCGATGCAGCTGAACCCGGTAAAATCACGGCTTGATAATGAAAGATAGATTGACGTAATGGCAAGTAGACTCCCCCCTGTACACGCTCTTTCCGCCTTTGAGGCGGCAGCGCGTCATGGCTCGTTCGCGGTTGCAGCGGAGGAGTTGTGCATTACGCCGTCCGCGTTTTCACATCGTATTCGCCTGCTTGAGGATTTTGTCGGCGAGCGCCTGTTTTTGCGCGACGGGCGCAGCGTCAGCCTGACTGAATTCGGTCGGCGTTATCTGGATGTGGTGCGCGGAGCACTGAGCTCGCTGGCCGATTTTCCCTTGCCGCATCGATATGCATCTGCACAGCTGAAGGTAAAGGTGACGGTGCCGCCAACCTTTGCGCGCTATCTGTTTTTGCCGCATCTGCATGAATTCATGACCTTGCATCCGGAAATCGCGATTGAAACCTACCTGTCGGTGCCGCTGTATGACATGAGCCTGTCGGAAACCGATATTGAGGTGCGCTTCGGCGCCGGTAAATATCCGGACATCATTACCGAAAAATTGTTCAGGGAGCCTGTATTCCCGGTCGCCAGCCCCGCCTATCTGGAACAGATAGGCAAATTGAATGTACCTGCTGATTTGCAAAAAGCGCAATTATTGCGTTCTGCGCTGGAGCCGTGGCAGCCGTGGTTTGAAATGGCTGGACTGGATTGGCAGGAGCCGTCAACCGGCCTGCGTATCGACGATCTGGGCTTGTTGCTGGAAGCGGTCAAACATGGCTATGGGGTCGCGTTGACGCGGCAGCATTTTGCCGCCGACATGATTGCCAGCGGCGAGATTGTTTCCTTGTTCGATCTGAAACTGACGACGCCGCAACATGCGTATTACCTGGTATATGACCGCCATGTGCGCGAGCGACCTGAGGTTGCGCTGATGCTGGACTGGATGATGGAGCGTTTCAGTACGCAGCGACTCAGCCTTTAAGCCAGGCGCATTTTTTTGAAAAGCGTATAAATGCCGTTGTTTAGACGGCAGTTATACGCTTTTTGCATATCAGTTGAATATTTTTCACTGCCAAGGGGAAAGCTTTCAGTCTAATGGCAAGCGGTATTCGCTACACTGTGCTTAAACGATATAAGTGTTATTCGATAGTGCAATGGACGCAGGATTGATGATGAATACGATTTTGGCAGCGCCCGCTTCTCAAACGCCTTTTACAGCAGCGCATCAACGCACGGTAGTGGATGCCTTGCGTGCCGTGCTGCCGGAGCAGTGCGTGCTCTTCAATGAAGAAGATACGCGCCCCTACGAATGCGATGGCCTGGCAGCGTATGCGCAGTTGCCTATGGTTGTGGTGCTGCCGCTGAATGAAGCACATGTCATTGCTGTGCTTAAAGTCTGCCGCGATCTGAATGTGCGTATCGTGCCACGCGGTGCTGGCACCGGTTTGTCTGGCGGCGCCATGCCGATTGCCGATGGTATCGTGCTGTCGACTGCGCGCCTGAATAAGATCGTCAAGGTCGATGCCTATGCGCGCACGGCAGTAGTACAACCGGGCGTGCGCAACCTGGCTATCTCCGAAGCGGTTGCTTCGCTCGGACTGTATTACGCTCCCGATCCTTCCTCGCAAATTGCCTGCACGATAGGCGGCAACGTTGCCGAAAATTCCGGCGGTGTGCATTGTCTCAAATACGGTTTGACCGTACACAATGTGATGCGTGTGCGCGTCGTTACGATAGAAGGTGATGTCATCGAACTCGGTGGCACGGCGCTTGATGCGCCCGGCCTGGATCTGCTATCGGTCTTCATTGGCTCGGAAGGCATGCTGGGCATGGTGACCGAGGTCACCGTCAAACTGATTCCGAAACCGAAACTGGCGCGCGTCATCCTGGCGTCGTTCGACGATGTGGTCAAGGGCGGCAATGCAGTCGCCAGCGTGATTGCAGCGGGCATCATTCCGGCCGGACTGGAAATGATGGACAAAACCTCTACCCGCATGGTCGAGCCTTTTGTCAAAGCCGGTTACGACATCGACGCCGAAGCGATTCTGTTGTGCGAGTCGGACGGCATACCGGAAGAAGTCGATGAGGAAATCGCACGCATGACGGAAGTCTTGAAACATTCCGGTGCAACGGCGATTGCAGTGTCGCAGGATGAAGCGGAGCGTTTGCGCTTCTGGTCCGGACGCAAGAATGCTTTTCCTGCTGCCGGCCGCATTTCTCCCGATTATTACTGTATCGACGGTACGATCCCGCGCCGCAGTCTGGCTGATGTGTTGATCGGTATTTCGCAAATGGAAGTCAAGTATGGTCTGCGTTGTGCAAATGTATTTCACGCCGGTGACGGGAATCTGCATCCACTGATTCTGTTCGATGCCAATACCGAAGGTGAATTTCACCGCGCTGAATTATTCGGCGCCGAAATTCTGGAAATGTGCGTGGCCGTGGGCGGTACGATTACCGGTGAGCACGGCGTTGGCCTGGAAAAAATCAATCAGATGTGCGTACAGTTTTCGCGTGCGGAAATCGACGCCTTCCTTGGCGTCAAGCACGCCTTCGATCCGCTCTCGCTGCTAAATCCGGACAAGGCAATTCCCACGCTGCAGCGCTGCGCAGAGTACGGCAAGATGCACGTCAAACGCGGCATGCTGAAGTTCCCTGATTTACCGCGCTTCTAATATTTAGTCAGGATGAGCATGGAAGAAGTAGTTCAACAATTCAAGGAAACCATACTTGCCGCCGGGCGTCAGCGGCAGCCACTGTGCATACGCGGCGGCGGCAGCAAGGATTGGTATGGCCAGATACCGCAGGGCGAGATACTGGATACACGCGCCTATCAGGGTGTGGTGGCTTACGATCCGACCGAACTGGTGATTACGGTACGTGCCGGCACACCACTGGCTGAGGTGGAGGCGGTGCTTGCGCAGCAAAACCAGGCGCTGGCATTCGAGCCGCCGCATTTCGGTCCTGACGCCACGGTGGGCGGCATGGTCGCCTGCGGCATGTCCGGCCCGCGTCGTGCCGCAGTCGGTGCGGCACGCGATTTTGTGCTGGGTGTCGTGCTGATGGACGGCAAGGGCGCCGTCCTGCATTTTGGCGGGCAGGTGATGAAGAACGTCGCTGGCTACGATGTGTCGCGCATGTTGGCGGGCTCGCTCGGTACGTTGGGCTTGTTGCTGGAAGTCTCGCTCAAGGTATTGCCGAAGCCGTATGCGGAAGCCACACTGCGTCTGGAAATGCCGGAAGAAGAAGCGATCCGTCACCTGAATGTATGGGGTGGTCAGCCGTTACCGATTTCCGCCAACGCATGGTGTGATGGCGCGCTGTTGCTGCGTTTGTCCGGCGCCAAAGCTGCGATTACAGCGGCCCAGAAAACCATAGGTGGGGAAGAAATTGACGGCGATGATTTCTGGCTCGCGATGCGTGAGCAAAGCAATGAATTTTTCACGCAATCGGATGTGCTGTGGCGCTTGTCGCTGCCCTCCATCGCGCCGCCGCTGATGCTGGGTGAGCAATTGATTGAATGGGGTGGAGCCCAGCGCTGGCTGCGTTCAGATGTCGATGCCGCCGTAATACGGGCAGCAGCGATACAGGCGGGGGGCCATGCGACGCTGTTTCGCGGTGGCGACAAGAGCGTTGGTGTGTTTCAGCCGCTGGCGCCTGCAGTCGCGCGAATACATCAAAACATGAAAAACGCCTTCGACCCTGATGGCATCTTCAATCCGGGCCGAATGTACCCACAGTATTGATACGCAGTATCTGTATGCCGTGCAGGCATGCATTGCCGCTAATGCAGTAAAGACTTCAGAGATTATTCATGCAAACCAATTTAGCTGATTTCATCAAGGATACGCGCGAAGGCCGGGAGGCAGATGCCATCCTGCGCAGCTGCGTGCATTGCGGATTTTGCACTGCGACTTGTCCAACCTATCAATTGCTGGGCGATGAACTCGATGGGCCTCGCGGTCGTATCTATTTGATCAAGCAGGTGCTGGAAGGCAAAACGCCGACCGCAAAAACCCGCTTGCATCTGGACCGTTGTCTGACTTGCCGTAATTGCGAAACGACTTGTCCTTCTGGTGTGCAGTATGGCCGTCTGATCGATATTGGCCGCAAGGTGGTGGAAGAGCGCGTACCGTATTCGTTTGCAAGCAATCTGAAACGTACGGTATTGAAAGAACTGCTGCCGCGCAAATGGCTGTTCACACCCGCGATGAAAACCGGCCAGCTGTTCCGTCCGCTGTTGCCGAAGTCGCTGCAAAACAAGGTGCCGCGGAGGGAAGATGCAGGCGTCTGGCCAAGTCGCATGCATGTACGCAAGATGCTGCTGCTGGATGGTTGCGTGCAGCCGGCGATGTCGCCGAACATCAATGCCGCCACCGCGCGCGTGCTGGATACGCTCGGTGTGCAATTGCTCATCGCACCCAAGGCAGCTTGCTGCGGCGCGATCCGTCATCATTTGAACGATCACGATGGCGCGCTGGACGATATGCGTCGCAATATCGATGCGTGGTGGCCGCTGGTGCAAGCCGGCGCGGAAGCAATCGTGATGACGGCATCCGGTTGCGGTGCGACGGTCAAGGATTATGGTCATCTGCTGGCGCACGATGCGGCGTATGCAGAGAAAGCACAGCAGATTTCTGCGCTGACGAAAGACCTGAGTGAAATCATGCCGGCATTTGAGCTTGAATTGCAAAATCGCCTGAATGGAAAAATCAGCAAGCGTGTAGCCTATCATCCGCCTTGCACGTTGCAGCATGGCCAGCAGATACGCGGCAAGATCGAAGGCGTATTGCGTGCCGTAGGCGTGGATGTGCAGTTGTGTGCAGACAGTCATTTGTGCTGCGGTTCGGCCGGCACCTATTCGGTCTTGCAGCCTGTGTTGTCGTATCAGTTGCGCGACGATAAAATTGCCAGGCTGGAGGCCACACAGCCGGAGATGATCGTGTCGGCGAACATCGGTTGCCTGACGCATCTGCAATCGGGTACCGATACGCCGGTCAAGCACTGGATAGAGTTGATCGACAAGGCATTGTCCGCCGCGCATTAACTCTGTTGCGTTCGAAAAAAAACGCTGGCCTACCCTGCAGGTATGGCCAGCGTTTTTATTTCTGTGATGGATTTATTCGGCCAGCAGTGTGTTGATGCCCTCGATCAGTTCTTCCGGTTTGGTTTGCGGCGCATAGCGCTTGTAGACGGTGCCGTCTTTTCTGATGAGGAATTTTGTGAAATTCCATTTGATCGCTGCGCTGCCGAGCAGTCCGGGTGCGGCGTGTTTCAGGTATGTGTACAGTGGATCTGCATGGTTGCCGTTCACATCGATCTTGGCGAAGAGCGGGAATGTCACGCTGTAGATTTTTCCGCAGAATGCCTCGATTGATTCTGCGTCGCCGGGTTCCTGGCCGCCGAACTGATTGCAGGGAAAAGCAAGCACTTCCACGCCCTGGTCGCGAAATTGTCTATATATCGCTTCCAGTCCTTCGTACTGTGGCGTGAAGCCGCATTTGCTGGCGGTATTGACGATCAATAATACCTTGCCGCGATACTGTGCCAGATCGACATCTGCACCGCTCAGACTGTGTGCCTTGAAATCGTAAACGGTGTGTGCACTCATAATTACACGATGCCGAGATGTTCGGTGCCCTTGCTCAAATCGCGGTTTTTCGCTTCGTTGCCATGCAGCTTGATGGACAGGCGCAGATCGTTAACCGAATCGGCGTTGCGCAAGGCATCTTCGTAGGAAATTTTTCCTGCTTCATATAAATCGAACAGCGCCTGGTCGAAAGTCTGCATGCCGAGCTCGCGTGACTTTTTCATGATTTCCTTGATTTCATGCACATCGCCCTTGAAGATCAAATCGGAAACCAGCGGTGAGTTCAGCATGATCTCGACGGCGACGCAGCGGCCTTTTGTATCTTTCAGCGGAATCAGGCGCTGTGAAATCATGCCCTTCAGATTCAGCGATAAATCCATCAGCAGTTGCTGACGACGTTCTTCGGGGAAAAAATTGACGATGCGATCCAGCGCCTGATTCGAGCTGTTCGCATGCATGGTGGCCAGGCACAAGTGACCGGTTTCGGCAAAGGCGATCGCATAATCCATGGTTTCGCGATCGCGGATTTCGCCGATGAAAATGACGTCCGGCGCCTGGCGCAAGGTATTCTTCAGCGCGATGCCCCAACCGTCAGTATCGATGCCGATTTCACGTTGGGTGATCACGCAGTTCTTATGCGGATGCACATACTCGACCGGATCTTCGATCGTGATGATGTGGCCGAAACTGTTTTCGTTGCGATAACCGAGCATGGCTGCCAGCGTGGTTGATTTACCGGAGCCGGTCGCACCGACCATGATGACCAGGCCACGCTTGGTCATCACCACATCTTTCAAGGTTTCCGGCACACCCAGATCCTCGATTTTTGGAATCGCGGTGGTGATGGTACGCAACACCATGCCGACCTTGCCCTGTTGCACGAATGCAGAGACGCGAAAGCGGCCTATGCCGCCCGGACTGATGGCGAAGTTGGATTCTTTCGTTGCTTCAAATTCTGCCGCCTGTTTATCACTCATGATCGCGCGTGCGAGTTCGATCGTATGCGTGGCATTCAGCGGCTGGTTGGAGACTTGCGTCATCTTGCCGTCGATCTTGAATGCCGGCGGGAAGTCGGCAGTAATGAAAAGATCGGAGCCGTTCTTGCTGAGCATCAGGCGCAGCAAGTCGTACATGAATTTGGTAGCCTGATCGCGTTCCATGTTGTCCCTTTTTTATTCGATTCTTTTAGCCGTATGGCCTCGTGCGTCCCACTTCGTAGCTTACAAGCTACTCGGATTCACGCGGCGCAAAGCATGCTTTGCGAAACCCGCGTTCATCCAGGGAAATTGTCCGGTGTCTTGGCGGCCGAACGCGCTGCCGCATTCGAAATCACATTGCGCTTCACCAGCTCGGTCAGATTGCTGTCCAGCGTCTGCATGCCGACGTTGGAACCGGTCTGGATGGCTGAATACATTTGCGCAATTTTTGCTTCGCGAATCAGATTGCGAATCGCCGGCGTGCCCAGCATGATTTCATGTGCGGCCACGCGGCCGCTGCCATCCTTGGTTTTCAGCAGTGTTTGCGAGATGACGGCTTGCAGCGATTCGGACAACATCGCGCGTACCATTTCCTTTTCATCGCCGGGGAAGACGTCGATGATACGGTCTATGGTTTTGGCGGCGGATGAAGTATGCAGCGTGCCGAACACCAGATGGCCGGTTTCCGCCGCCGACAGCGCCAGGCGTATGGTTTCCAGATCGCGCAACTCACCGACCAGCACCACATCCGGATCTTCACGCAAGGCAGAGCGGAGCGCGTTTTCGAAGGAATGCGTATGCGGACCGACTTCACGCTGGTTGATCAGGCACTTTTTGCTCTGGTGCACGAATTCAATCGGGTCTTCGACGGTGAGAATATTGCGCTCGCGGGTGTTGATCTCCGACAGCGCGGCATACAGCGTAGTGGTCTTGCCCGAGCCTGTCGGGCCAGTCACCAGCAAAATGCCGTGCGGCCGGTGGATGAGCTTGTTCAGCCGCGCTTGCAGTTCGCGCGTTAACCCCAGGTTATCGAGCGTCAAGCGTCCGGCTTCTTTGTCCAACAGGCGCAATACGACGCGTTCGCCTTGGCCCGAAGGCAGGGTGGACACCCGCACATCGACCGGGCGACCGGCCAAACGCAGCGAGATACGACCATCCTGCGGCACGCGTTTTTCGGCAATGTCGAGGTTCGCCATCACCTTGATCCGCGAGACGATGATACCGGCCACGGCACGCGGTGGTTCAAGCACCTCGCGCAACATGCCATCGACGCGAAAACGCACCACCATACGGCTTTCGAAGCTTTCCAGATGAATATCGGATGCACCCTCGCGCACGGCTTCGGAAAGCAGCGCATTGATCAGGCGAATG
>DGBN01000008.1 GCA_002384815.1 Oxalobacteraceae bacterium UBA4003
TGGACCCGCTGAACTATCGTTTCAACCCGTTGATGATGAAGAAAAAACGGATGATGCCGACCAGGATGGCGACGGGACCGAACCGCATGAGCCGGTAGAAGCGGTGGAAGTTGCCGGTATCGATGAACTGAAAAAAGTTCTCTCCAGCGAACTTTCCACCGATGCGACCCAGCATTACCTGAACCAGATTGGCACCCGCCCCTTGCTGACAGTGGCGGAAGAAGTGCACTTTGCCACGCTGGCCAAGCAGGGACATTTTGCTGCGCGCCAGAAAATGATCGAACACAATTTGCGTCTGGTGGTGTCGATTGCCAAGCACTACATCAATCGTGGTGTGGTTCTGCTTGATATGATAGAAGAAGGCAATCTGGGTTTGATGCGTGCGATCGACAAATTCGAGCCGGAGCGCGGATTTCGCTTCTCTACCTACGCTACCTGGTGGATACGTCAAAGCATAGAGCGCGCAATCATGAACCAGGCGCGCACGGTGCGCCTGCCGGTGCATGTGGTGCGCGAATTGAACCAGACATTGCGCGCCAAGTTTCATCTTGAGGCGCAACATCACGACGGCAAGGATGCAACAGCCGAAGATATTGCCCATCTGGTTGAACGCAGCGTCGAGGATGTGCAGGATATCCTCGCACTTTCTGAACATGCCAGTTCGCTGGATGCGCCGCTGGATGGCGATCCGCAGTCCAGTCTGATGGATTTGCTGCAGGGAGATCATGCGAGCGATCCCGATGTACTGGCCGAGCATCAGGAACTGATCGTGCTGGTGCGTGACTGGCTGGAGAAGCTTTCGGACAAGCAGCGTCTGGTCATCACGCGTCGCTTCGGTCTGGATAACGACGACCCGGCCACGCTGGAAGAGCTTGCAACAGAAATGCATGTCACGCGCGAACGGGTGCGGCAAATCCAGCAGGAAGCGCTGGTCAAGCTGAAGCGCTCGCTGGCCAGAACTGGCGTGGACAAAGACTCGTTGCTATAGCCGGGCTGACGCAGGTGCGTACATGCTATCTGTCATGTATGCGCTCAGTTTGCTATCATCCGGTTCTTTTGATGCTCGCCTTCTTCTTTAACGTCAGCCGTTCCCGGCTGGCTCACCTGATTCAACTCCTATGCAGCAAACAATCATCGATATCGAATCCCTCGACATGGAAGCGCGAGGCGTAGGCCATCTGCAGAATGAAGATGGTACGCCGGGCAAAGTTGTTTTCGTCGAAGGCGCCTTGCCCAAAGAGCGTGTCGTTTATTCATCCTATCGCAAGAAAGCGAATTGGGAAGCCGCGAAAATGATGTCCGTGATCAAGGAATCGTCGTTGCGTACCAAACCGAAATGCAGTTATTTCGGCATTTGTGGCGGTTGTTCGATGCAGCATCTCGAGCCTGGTGCGCAAGTCGCTCTGAAGCAGCGCATCCTGGAAGACAATCTCAAGCATATCGGCAAGGTCAAGGCCGAAACGATGCTGCGTCCGATTCACGGGCCGACCTGGGGTTATCGTTACCGTGCCCGGATTTCGGTGCGTAATGTACCGAAAAAAGGCGGCGTACTGGTGGGTTTCCATGAGCGTAAATCGTCCTTCATTACAGATATGAAGACCTGTGAAATTCTGCCACCACACGTTTCTGCGATGCTGGTGCCTTTGCGTGTATTGATTGCCTCGCTATCCGTTATCGATCATTTGCCGCAAATCGAATTGGCAATAGGTCAGGGCGCTGAAAACAAAGTTACCTCGATGGTGTTGCGCATCATGACCGACATCTCGGCCGATGATGAGCAGAAACTGAAAGTGTTTGCCGATCATCACAAGGTGCAATGGTGGTTGCAACCGGCTGGTCCGGATAGCGCCTATCAGTTTTATCCAGCAGAAGAAAATTTGCACTACACTTTGCCGGAATTCGGTGTGACGATGCCGTTCAAACCGACTGATTTTACGCAGGTGAATCATCAAATCAATCGGGTTCTGGTCGCACGTGCCTTGCGTTTGCTGGATGCGCAAGCGACGGATCGTGTTGCCGATCTGTTTTGCGGTCTGGGCAATTTCACGCTGCCGGTTGCAACGCAGGCACGCGAGGTTGTCGGTATCGAGGGCAGCACCACGCTGACTGAGCGTGCGCTGGAAAATGCCGTCGCCAATGGTTTGGACAGTAAAACCAGCTTCTATTCGCGCAATCTGTTCGAAGCAAAAACGGATGATTTCATAGCGTTGGGGAAATTCGATCGCATGTTGATCGATCCGCCGCGCGACGGTGCGTTGGCAGTATGCGAGGCTCTGGCCGGCTTGCATGCCGTGCGGCCGGATTTGCTGCCGACTCGTATCGTATATGTTTCATGCAATCCGTCGACACTAGCGCGTGACGCAGCCGTGTTGGTGAACGAGGGGCCGTATGAACTCAAAAATGCAGGGGTGGTAAATATGTTTCCGCATACCTCCCATGTGGAGTCGATGGCGGTTTTTGAATTAAAGGAAGCTGTGGATCAAGCGGGCAATGTTCAGGGCTGATTAGCTGTTTTCTACAATGTTTACGCGTAAAAAAAGCCGACTCGCAAGTCGGCTTTTTTTGTGCGTCAGATATCAGTCGCGTTCGCCGCCAAAAATTCCCAGCAGGGAGAGTAGGTTGGCAAAAATGTTATACACACTCAGATAAATACCCAGGGTCGCCGTGACGTAATTGGTTTCACCGCCATTGACGATGCGTTGTACGTCGTACAGGATGAAGGCCGAGAATATGCCGATGGCAACGACGGAGATCGTCAGTTGCAGGGCTGGCAGTTGCAGCCAGATATTGGCGATGGCCGCGACGATGATTACTAACACGCCCATGAACAGCCATTTGCCCAGGCCCGAAAAATCGCGTTTGGAGACAGTTGCCACTGTGGCCATTACACCCAGAATGGCTGCNNCCCAGACCGGAGTTCTTGAATTTTTCGATTGCATAGAAAAAGCCGAAGGCTATGGCCAGAAAAACCATCATGCCGACGAAAGGGCTGCCGGCGAGGAATGAAAATTTGAACTGCACGCCTATCCAGGCACCCAGCACAGTCGGAATCATCGAAAGTGCAAGCAGCCAATAGGTATTGCGCAGCACACGATGTCTGGTTGACGCAATGTCATAGGTAGACCCGTAGGTCTGTTGTAGATTACTCATGTTTCCTCCAGTTAATATCAAGCTCGAGTTGTTGCCAAGCAGGTTCCTGACATGCGCATAGTATAAACGCTTCTGCTCTTAACGCTATCTTCACATAAAAACCGGTGTTTCTGCTCGAAGAGCTGGGTACTTTCATGCTAGAATCAAAGGTTAGTTGAAATATCATATTTTTGTCTTAACCCTTTCATTTTATTGGAGTTTTTTCAGATGGCAATCGAACGCACCCTGTCGATTATTAAACCCGACGCAGTCGCCAAAAACGTAATCGGTCAGATTTATTCCCGTTTCGAAGGCGCTGGCCTGAAAATCATCGCTGCTCGCATGGCGCAGTTGTCGCGTGCAGATGCAGAAGGTTTCTATGCTGTTCACAGCGCCCGTCCTTTTTTCAAGGATCTGGTTGATTTCATGATTTCCGGCCCTGTGATGATTCAGGTTCTGGAAGGTGAAAACGCAATCGCCAAGCACCGTGACCTGATGGGCGCAACCGATCCGAAGAAAGCCGAAAAAGGCACGATTCGCGCCGATTTCGCCGATTCGATCGATGCTAATGCCGTGCACGGCTCCGATGCAGAAGAAACAGCGAAAGTTGAAATCGCTTACTACTTCCCGGCATTGAACGTGTATTCGCGTTAATTTGGAATTGCTGTCCTGCGCAGGTTTCGCCTGCTGACTGGATGGCTTGAAATGGCTTTATGACGACGACCCTCACCAATCTGCTGGATTTGGATCCTGCGCAGCTCATCGCTTATTGCGGCGAGCTGGGTGAGAAGCCGTTTCGCGCCAAGCAATTGCAACGCTGGATACATCAATTCGGCGCCAGTGATTTCGACGCGATGACCGACCTGGCGAAGTCGCTACGCGACAAGCTGACGACGCGCGCGATGATTGNNGGCACCTTGTGTGTTTCGACGCAAGCGGGTTGCGCGGTAAATTGCCGGTTTTGTTCAACCGGAAAACAAGGTTTTAACCGTAATCTGTCGGTGGGCGAAATTATTGGCCAACTGTGGATGGCGGAATTTGAATTGCGTAGAACCAAGGGTATAGAGCCTGGCCCGAAAGGCGAACGCCAGATCACCAATGTGGTGATGATGGGTATGGGCGAACCTTTGCTGAATTACGAACCAACCGTTACCGCCCTCAAGCTGATGCTGGATGACAATGCCTATGGCTTGTCGCGTCGCCGTGTGACGCTATCGACCAGTGGGGTGGTGCCGATGATAGACAAGCTGTCGCAGGATTGTGCAGTGGCGCTGGCAGTTTCGTTGCATGCGTCGAACGATGCCTTGCGCGATGGTCTGGTACCTTTGAACAAGAAATATCCGTTGCGGGAATTGATGGCCGCTTGCAGGCGCTATCTGGAATTTGCGCCACGTGATTTCGTGACTTTTGAATATTGCATGCTGGATGGNNGGTCAGTTGGCCGGTGAAGTGCAGGATCGTACGCGGGTGCAGGACCGCATGAAAAAAATGGCCGAATACCAGGAAAAATTCGGCAAGAATTTTGGACGTATTGTGGAGATTTCATCTTGATGACAGCGCGCCGATTTACCTGGTTGGGAGTATCGCTTTTGTGTGCCATCCTGTTGGCAGGATGTGCATCCAGCCCCGCAGTCAAAGAGGATGGTGAGCTGGCAAGCAGTGCCGACAAGACCGATCAGCAGAAGCGTGCAGGGATACGTTTGCAATTGGCGATCGGCTATTACCAGCAAGGGCAGATGAATATCGCTCTGGATGAAATCAAGCTCGCCTTGCAGGCCGATTCCGAATTTGTCGATGCCTACAGTATGGCCGGATTGATCTACATGAGGCTGGGCGAGACAAGGCTGGCGGAAGAGAACTTTGTGCGCGCCATTCGTCTGGCACCGAACGATCCGGATTTGAGCAATAACTATGGCTGGTTTCTGTGCCAGAACGGTCGTGCCAGTCAGTCGATTGCCTATTTTGAAGCGGCCATTCGCAACAAGGCGTATCAGTCGCCTGCCAAGGCTTTGAATAATGCCGGAACATGCAGTCTGATCCTGCAGGATGCAGCCGCAGCGGGGCGCTATTTTAACGAGGCATTTCGTCATGAACCGGGCGATCCGACGACGAATACCAATATGGCGCGGATGAATTACGATCGTGGCGATTACGAGCGTGCGCGTTTTTACATCGCACGCGTCACCAAAGCCGATGTGTTGAGTGCCGAAGTTTTGTGGCTGGCAGTCAGGATCGAACGCAAGATGGGCGATCGGGCAGCTGAATCCAGTTATGCGACGCAATTGCGTCGCCGTTATCCAAACTCAAATGAATTTGCGGCTTATCAGCGTGGGGCCTTTAATGAATGACGATATGCCTGTGAATGAAACGATCAATAGCGCAGCCGCCGAATCCGTGGCGGAAAGCGAGAACGAAACAGTTGAGCCTATGGTGTCGGCCGGGACGCAGCTTGCCGCTTTGCGGGAAGCACGCGGTTGGACTACCGTGCAGATTGCCAGTCAATTGAATCTTGCAAACCGGCAGATTCAGGCATTGGAAGCCGACAATTATGCAGCACTGCCAGGCATGGTGATTGTGCGCGGGTTTATCCGTTCTTATGCAAAAGTATTGCAGATCGATCCGGCACCGATACTGGCTGCGGTGATTGACGATGCGGTGACTCCGCCAGTGTTGCCGCCGGAACGCAATACGCTTTCCACATCGTTTTCCGAAGCCAAGCTGTCGCCTTCCGGTTCATACGGTTTGTTGTCCAAGGTTGTGATGGGTTTGGTGGCCATCGTCGTGATAGGCGTGCTGTTGTTCGTCGGTCAGCGCATGGGCTGGTTACCTGA
>DGBN01000034.1 GCA_002384815.1 Oxalobacteraceae bacterium UBA4003
GTTTCGATATCACCAGCGAGTTTCTGCTTCGAATATTGATCCGCCTTGGAGTACCAGGTAAACCAGCCCGGTGTGCGCAGACTCAGCATCTTGATCAATTCTTTTTCGCTGAAGGCCTTGCTGCCGATGATATTGATATTCTTGATGCGCGAGACATCGCCTTCATCGACTACAAAATTGATCGATACACGATTACGCTCCACCGGTGTGACTGTCGTCGTGATCAGCACGCCGTACAAACCGCGCGACAGATACTGGCGTTTCAATTCCTGTTCCGCGCGATCTACCAATGCCTTGTCAAAAATACGCGACTGGCCAACGCCGATTTCCTTCAAAGCCTTGGTCAGCTGCTCCTTGTCAAATTCCTTGGTGCCGGAAAATTCAACACTGGCAATTGCCGGACGCTCTTCAACAAATACCACCAGTANNAACGTTTCGCCTACCCGCACCGGCAGATAGCTGAAAACCGTACCGGCTTCAGTACGTTGTATACCTTCAACGCGGATGTCTTTTACAGTGAAAGGATCAGCCGCCTGTGCATAGCCGGAACACAAGGCAAAAGCTGCAACAGCGATAAGGTGACGACGAAATATCGGCAAAGGGAAACGCTCTGAATGTAATTTCATTGGCTATCGTAAATTAAGATACTAGTCAGGCTTGGATTCGGGAAAGGCTGGTCTGATCAGGAAATCAGGCGATTGATGTCATTGAAGACCGCTACCAGCATCAAGGTCATTAATATCCCCACCCCCGCCCGCTGGGCAATTGCACCAAAGCGTTCAGAGACCGGGCGACCCGTCAAAACTTCCACAGCATAATACAGCAAATGCCCGCCATCCAGCACCGGTATGGGTAACAGATTCATCACCCCCAGACTGATACTGACAAAGGCGATAAAGCTGAGATAACTGACCAGGCCGATACGCGCAGTCTGCCCTGCATAGTCGGCGATGGTAATCGGGCCTGTCACATTTTTCCAGGAAACCTCGCCGACTATCATTTTGCCGATCATCTTCAGCGTCATCACGCTGGTATCCCAGGTTTTTTGCACGCCTTTAAGCAAGGCTGCGAATGGTCCATGGCTGGCCAGTACCATGTCCGGCATCATGGGCACTTCAACCTTGATGCGGCCGAAAACCTGGTTATCCTTGCCCGCAGCTTCCGGCGTCACATTCACGTCCAGCGGTTTGCCGTCGCGTAAAAGGCCTATCCTCAGCATCTTGCCTGGTGCTGCGCGCACTGCATCGACAAACGCCATACCGTCGGGAATCGCGACGCCATTCACGGCAACGATCAAATCCCCGGACTGCAAACCGGCCAGCATCGCCGGACCGTCCGGCACGACCTGACCCAGGATCGCCCGTGGGCGCGCCAGATCGATGCCGAGTTTGCCGAGGAAATCCCCTTCCAGCTCTTCGGCAGAAATACTGTCAACCGGAATGCTTAAGGTGCTGATTAATTTTTCAGTTGGATAGTTGGGATTCGCTCGCTCCACATCGAGCGTGACGGCCTTCCTGTTGATCACCGCTTGTACCATCTGCCAGCGCAAATCGTTCCATATCTGTATCTCTTCGCCATTGACGGCAGTCACCAGCTCGCCACCACGCAAACCGGCCTGATACGCTACCGATTGTTCCGCCGGCGCCCGCAATTTAGGCGCTGGCTCGGGGATGCCATAGCTGTACAAACCGGCAAACAGCAGAATCGCCAGCAGGAAATTGGCCAGCGGGCCGGCAGCCACGATCGCGATCCGGCGCCACACCGATTGACGCGTAAATTCGCGCTGCATGTCTTCCGCAGACACGTCGCTCAGATCGCCTTCGCGTGCATCCAGCATCTTGACGTAACCGCCCAGAGGAAGAGCCGACACTGCCCATTCGGTCTGATCCTTGCCGAAACGACGCGAATAAACGACCTTCCCCATGCCGACGGAAAAACGCAGGACTTTGACGCCGCACCAGCGCGCAACCAGGTAATGTCCGAGTTCGTGCACAATGATCAGCACGCCGAGAACAATGGCAAAAGCAAGTAGAGTTTGGAGAAAATGCATTTTTATATGAAGGAAGCGGCAACGTCGCGCGCGCGTCTATCCTGTTCAAAAACTGTATCGATGTCAGTCACGGAGCTGGACGGCAAAGCCGCCATCACGCGTGCTATCAATTGATCGATGGCGCGAAAACCAATGCGTCCATCAAGAAAAGCCTGCACGGCAATTTCATTCGCGGCATTCATGGTAGCAGGCGCAGAACCACCTGCCTGTAATGCATCATACGCCAGTTTCAGGCATGGAAATCGGAGCAGATCGGGATGTTCGAAAGTAAGTTGTGCGATCTTGATCAGGTCAATCGGCGCAACGCCGGAGGCTATACGCTCGGGATACGCCATCGCATGTGCAATCGGCGTGCGCATGTCCGGATTGCCGAGCTGCGCCAGCACCGAACCATCGACATACGACACCATCGAATGCACGACACTTTGCGGGTGTATCACCACTTCGATACGGTCGGCCGGAACGCCGAACAGCCAGTGGGCCTCTATCACTTCCAGGCCCTTGTTCATCATCGTGGCCGAATCCACTGAAATCTTGCGACCCATTACCCATTTCGGATGCGCAATCGCTTCCGCGCATGTCACCTGATCCAGTGTATCGAGAGCCCGATTGAGGAACGGGCCGCCGGAGGCTGTCAGCAGAATTTTTTCTATCCCGTGCTGCGTCGGCGTGCGCTGATGATGACAAGCAGCCGGCATGCACTGAAAAATCGCATTGTGTTCGCTGTCGATAGGCATCAAGATCGCGCCACTGGCAGCGACCGCCTTCATCAGCAAAGGACCGGACATGACCAGCGCTTCCTTGTTGGCCAACAATATTTTTTTACCGGCACGCGCTGCCGCCAGCGTAGGCGCCAGGCCGGCGCCGCCGACGATGGCTGCCATCACGCAATCGCATTCAGGCGCACTGGCGACTGCGCACAAGGCCGCAGCACCGTATTCCACCTGCGTTTGCAAGCCCAGTCCACGCAAGAGTATCTGCAGTTTTTTCGCCGCTTCAGCGCTGCCGACGACAGCCACATGTGGATGAAACCGTGCACATTGTGCAGCCAGTTCATCCACCTTGTTTTGCGCCGTCAGGGCATGCACGCGGTAACGATCGGGATGACGCGCAACGACGTCCAGTGTTGACACACCTATGGACCCGGTTGAGCCCAGAATGGTTATATGCTGCATTTAAGCCTTACATCCAGTAAGCAAGCAATACCGCCAGCGGCAGCGTCGGAATCAAGGCATCCAGCCGGTCGAGTACGCCGCCATGGCCGGGCAACAGGCTGCTGCTGTCTTTCATGCCGGCACGGCGCTTGAGTTGCGATTCAAACAGATCGCCGACAATGCTCGCGGCAACCATCAATACCAATATCAGCAGAAAACCCGGCCAGCCCCATGTGAGATACAGCTGCACCGCAAACGTATCATTCAATGCCGGCACGGCCAGTGTGACCGCGCCGGCAAGCAGTACCAGTATGCCGCCGCCGATTGCACCTTCCCACGATTTTCCGGGAGAAATCGATGGTGCCAGTTTGTGCCTGCCGAAAGCCTTGCCGCTGAAGTAGGCACCGATATCGGCAATCCAGACAATAGACATCACCGAAAACATATACAGTGCCGACCGATTGTACAGGCTCAGGATGGCGACAAATGCACCCAGCACCGCAATCCCGTAAACTCCGGTAAGCAGGCGATTGCGCACGCCATCCAGCGGCGGCAGACCGAAGGCCAGCGATGGCACCAGACACAAGACCCAGATCGCAACACAGATACCGTACAGCAGCACGCTCTGCTTGAAACTGGCAGTCACCACCAGATAGGCAAACGCGGCCGTCCATAGCGCCGCTCCCACGAGCGGGAATTTATTGCCGAACAGACGCAGGCATTCCCATGCTGCAGCAGCAAAGAAAATTGCCGTCAGGATGGAAAAAACGATGAACGAACCGGAAAAAATCGCCAATAGCAGCACTGCCAGCAGAATCACTGCAGTGATGATGCGTGTTTTCAGCATTTGGCTACCGAAATTTGCTCGGTCACTTGGGCGCTGGTGCGGCCAAAGCGCCGCTCGCGCTGTTGATAGGAAGAGATCGCCAGTTCCAGCGCGGCTGCATCGAAGTCCGGCCAGTAGGTCTCAGTGAAATACAGTTCAGTATAGGCGAGTTGCCACAACAGAAAATTGGAAATGCGTTCTTCACCGCCGGTACGTATGAAGAGATCAGGCTCCGGCGCATAAGCCAGTGACAAATATTGCGCCAGTTGCTCTTCACTGAAATCGCCCGCATCCGGATAAGCCGCCGCCATTTTGTTGACCGCCTGCATGATGTCCCAACGCCCGCCGTAATTGGCGCAAATAGTGACTGTCAACCTGTCGTTTGCTGCAGTTTTACGTTCTGCACTGGCAATCATTTTCTGTAGCTTGTCATCGAAACGACTCAGATCGCCGACGATTTTCAGACGTATTCCATTTGCATGCATCTTCGAAACTTCACGTTCCAGCGCCGTGACAAACAGGCGCATCAACAGCGACACCTCATCGTCCGGGCGCCGCCAGTTTTCCGAGCTGAACGCAAAGAAAGTCACGTATTCAACGCCCTGCTGCGCGCACGCCTCAACGATGCCGCGCACCGCCTCCACACCCTTGACGTGACCGGCCACGCGCGGCATGAAACGCCTGGTTGCCCAACGCCCATTGCCATCCATGATGATGGCAATATGACGTGGCACCGGCGATACATCCGGCACGATTTGGGTTGAACTCGACGTCGTCATGAATGAAGCGGAGGTAGAAAGAGGGAGAGTCGACTCAAACCGTCAACACTTCTTTTTCTTTTTCGACGACCAGCTTGTCGACTTCCAGCACGAACTTGTCGGTTAATTTTTGCACTTCATCCTGCGCACG
>DGBN01000036.1 GCA_002384815.1 Oxalobacteraceae bacterium UBA4003
GTTAAACTTTGATAATTACTTAATATTGCAAGGAAGTATTAATCGGTAATTTACTCATTTTCCTTGCATCCCTGCCATGAAAATCCGCAAATTCCCAGGCTTGCCGGACTCGCACAAGGAAAAACAGTCACGCCAGCATACTTATTTTTGCTGCTGCAACCTTTCTTTTTCCGCTTTTTTCTCCAGAATTTCTTTCTGACGTGCAGCAGATGCCTTTACCTTTTCTTCATAGCGCTTGATATTCTCAGCGCGTTTTTTTTCTTCCGCCGCCTCATTCGCCTTCAAATTCCTCTCTTTCTCTGCCTGCTTCTCTATTCTTTCTGCCCGTGCGTCTACGCGTGTCTTGCGTTGCACATCCCCGGATGTGTTGTGCTGTCCACGGCTAGACATGCCGGCATCGTCGGTTCTTTCTTCCTCAAGCGCTTGCTGCTGCAGGATTGCCTTGCCTTCGTTTTTCGCTGCTTTTTCTGCCTGACGGCGATCACGTTCTGTCACGCGCGCCTGCCGTATGTATGCATTGGCCTCGACTTCGATAGGCTTCACTGCCAGCAAATCCACACGCCGGCTCTCCTTCACCTTGTTCAAACACGAAGTGGTAAAGAATTTTGGATAGCAGTCGTGCTGATCTGCGGCGAAGCGCGCTTCGATAGCCTTTCGCACCTGTGCTAAATCCACCAGTGCGCGCTCTGCAACTTCATGCGTCTGGATCGAGCCCACCGGGTAACGCTCTGTCACGGCAGGCACCGAATACGCCTGCATGGCAACCTCCTCCGTCTGCACAGTTGTCTGCGCCCAGCCATACGGAGCGGATAACAGCATCAATACTGCTGCGCATATTTTCGCTACTAGTTTCGTCATTACGGTTTCACAAAGTTAAAATTCTGCCAAGACGGTCTATCAAATCGCATTGCCACCAAGGTTGCGTTCGGCTTCCATGTATTCGGTTGATTGCATTTCCACCAGGCGTGACACGGTACGTTGAAACTCCATCGTCAGCGCACCATCGGTATACAGCTGATGCATGTCGATGGCTGCCGACATCAGCAGCTTGATCCTCCGATCGTACAATACATCGATCAACCAGATGAAACGACGTGCTTCCGAGGACATGCCTGCTGACATGAGCGGAACACCCGACAAGAAGACAGTATGAAAACGACTGGCGATTTCAAGATAGTCGTTTTGCGAACGCGGGCCGCCGCACAGCGTGGCGAAATCGAACCATATCACACCGCCGGCGCGCCGCAACGCCTTGATCTGGCGCCCCTCAATATCGATGACAGGATTCTCGTCGCTGGTCTCCGCTATCCGTGCAAATGCGATACGCAATGCATGATCTGCCTCGGCTCCCAGCGGCGTGTGATAGGCATCGACCTGGGACAGGGCACGCTTGCGATAGTCGTTGCCGCCATCCACATTCATGATATCCAGTTTTTCTTTTAGCAAAGCGATGGTAGGCAACATGCGGTCGCGATGCAGGCCATCCGGATACAGCGTATCGGGCTCGAAATTGGATGTGATGATGAAAGACACGCCATTCTTGAACAAGGCATTGAACAGGTTGTACAGAATCATCGCATCGGCGATGTCGGTCACATGAAATTCGTCAAAGCAGATCAGCCGGTATTTTTTTGCGATGCGCAATGCCACTTCATCCAGCGGATTGGCAATCATCTTCAATTCATCCAGCTCGCGATGTACGCTGCGCATGAATTCGTGGAAATGCACGCGTGTCTTGCGCACCAGCGGCACCACTGTGTAAAAACTGTCCATCAGGAAGGACTTGCCACGCCCGACACCGCCCCACATATAGACGCCGCGCGGAATGGCCGGCGGCTTGAGAAAACGCAGGAATGCATTTCCCCGTTGCGCCTTGTACTCTACCCACTCATCGTAGGTTTGCTGCAGGCGGATAACGGCTTGCCTCTGCGCTTCGTCTGTACTGAATCCGCGTTGCAGCAAGGCATGATCGTAAAACTCCTGAACATTCATTCTGCTCAAATCCAATTCGTTTTCAGAGTCGGGGCGATCTGATTTTTCATCGATGCTCAAGATAAAAATGGGCGAGTCGTCGCTCGCCCGCACATTTCAACATACGTATATTTACAGCGGATACATATTCACCACGATACGCGGTGGATAACTGCCGCCTCCCGAACTGATGGGCAAGCTGAAGCCCAGACCAAGACCGATGCCACCGCTACCGCCGCCTAAACCGACACCCATGCTGGAGCCGGATTGCCCATGCGGTGGCAAGCGCAGTTCAGAAGTACGATACCCTGGTTTATTGCAGACAACGCGCAATTCACCCGCAGCCCGGCCAATCGCCAGTGTCCCCGGCGTCGTCACATTCCAGCTTGCCGCATTATTCATCACGGCACATGTGGCGCCGCCGAATTCATGACCATTGCTGGCAGTGGCGATGGCAACCCGGCCATTACCCCAATTACCGCTGGCACAGGCAGCCAATACCAAGGGCAGCAGCAAACTGATGTAGCGCATACCCCGTCTCCTAGAAATTCAAGGCCCGGCCATCTACTGCCAGCGCCGCCTCTTTGAGTGCTTCCGACAAGGTAGGATGCGCATGGCAGATCCGTGCAATATCTTCCGACGAAGCACGGAACTCCATCGCCACGACCGCTTCCGAAATCAATTCGGAAGCCTGTGGTCCTATGATGTGCACGCCAAGAATTTCATCGGTTTTTGCATCGGCCAGAAATTTCACAAAACCGCTGGTATCACCCAGCGCGCGCGCGCGACCATTCGCCAGGAAAGGAAAGGTGCCGGCTTTATAGGCGATATTTTCAGCCTTCAGCTGCTGCTCGGTTTTACCGACCGAAGCAATTTCCGGCGAAGTATAAATAACCGATGGAATAGTATTGAAGTTCACGTGCCCATGCTGGCCCGCGATCCGTTCTGCTACGGCGACGCCCTCTTCTTCTGCCTTGTGCGCCAGCATCGGACCACGCACCACATCACCCACTGCCCAGACGTTAGCCAGACTGGTTTTACAATCACCATCAACAGCGACAAAACCGCTTTCATCCAGTTTCAGGCCGACTGCCTCGGCATTCAAGCCGACCGTATTCGGCACCCGTCCGATCGATACGATCAGTTTATCGAATACCGCTTTTTGCGCCGCCCCCTTGTCATCCACATAGTTGACCGTGACCTCATTCTTGCTCGTCGTGATGGCACCTATTTTGACACCCAGATTGATGGCCAGGCCCTGCTTGATGAATTGTTTTTGCGCTTCCTTCGCAACCTGTTCGTCTACTGCACCGAGGAAAACCGGCAAGGCTTCCAGCACTATGACTTCGGAACCGAGACGGCGCCAGACGCTGCCCATTTCCAGGCCGATCACACCGGCACCGATCAGGCCCAGACGCTTCGGTACTTCGGTCATTGCCAATGCACCGGTGTTGGAGAGGATCAGTTTTTCATCGAAGTCGGCGCCCGGCAATACACGCGGCGTCGAGCCGGTAGCCACGATCACATGTTTGGCGACGACAGTTTCTTCGGCTGCACCGGCCACCTTGATTTCATATCCGCCCGCACCTGCTTTTACAAAGGAGCCACGACCATGGAAGAAGGTAACCTTGTTTTTCTTGAGCAGATACAGAATGCCATCGTTATTCTGTTTGATGACCGTATCCTTGCGCGCGACCATTTTTTTCACATTCAACGTCAAATCCTTGACTTCAATCCCGTGCTCGGCAAAAGCATGACCTGCATGCTCGTAATGCTCGGACGATTGCAACAAGGCTTTTGATGGAATGCAACCGACATTGGTGCACGTGCCACCAGGCGCTGCGCCACCCTTGGCATTTTTCCATTCATCGATGCATGCAACAGAAAATCCCAGTTGCGCTGCGCGTATGGCGGCGACATAGCCGCCAGGACCACCGCCAATTACTACTACATCAAAATTTTTCGACATTTTTTATCCCACGAATTTTTTACTGAAAAAAAAGACACAAAGGCATCAGCTTGCGCGCGCCTTTGTGTCTTTTCATCTACCCGATTTTAGAGATCCAGCAACAGGCGTGCAGGATCTTCCATCGCTTCCTTCATCGCCACCAAGCCCAGAACGGCTTCGCGGCCATCGATGATGCGATGATCGTAAGACATGGCGAAGTAGTTCATCGGGCGGATCACGATCTGGCCGTTTTCAACCACTGCGCGCTCCTTGGTTGCATGTATCCCCAGAATCGCCGATTGCGGTGGATTGATGATAGGCGTAGACAGCATGGAACCGAACACGCCGCCGTTTGAAATCGAGAAGGTACCGCCGTTCAGATCGTCCAGCGTCAGTTTGCCTTCTTTGGCCTTATTGCCAAATTCCGCAATCTTCTTTTCAATTTCGGCGATCGACATTTGATCGGCATCGCGCAGAATCGGCACCACCAGTCCGCGTGGCGAACCGACTGCGATACCGATATCGAAGTAGCCGTGATACACGATGTCATTACCGTCTACCGATGCATTGATGATCGGATATTTTTTCAAGGCAGCAACCACGGCCTTGACGAAGAAGGACATGAAGCCGAGCTTGACGCCATGTTCTTTTTCGAATTTGTCTTTGTACTTGGTTCGCAGATCCATCACCGGCTGCATATTGACTTCATTAAAGGTCGTCAAAATGGCATTGCTCGATTGCGACTGCAGCAAACGCTCCGCGATACGGGCGCGCAAGCGGCTCATGGGCACGCGCTCTTCCGGACGATTGGCTAGCGTATTGGCCGACACTGGTGCAGCCACTTGCTGCAACGCAGGTTTGGCCGCCACAGTTGCCGGGGCTGCCGGTTTTTTCTCCAGCTGCTTGATGACGTCACCCTTGGTGACACGGCCATCCTTGCCACTACCGGCAACATCGCTCGCTGCCAGCTTGTTTTCCGCCAGCATTTTTGCTGCAGCCGGCATGGCGATGCCGCTGGCCGCATTCGGGGACGCCGCCATTGCTGCTGCAGGTGCAGGCGCTGCGGCGGTCGTTGCAGCAGGAGGTGCTGTGGGTGCAACCGCAGCCGACAGGTCGGTATCGAGCAAGGCAATGACTTCACCCGCGACGACCGTACTGTTGTCATCGCGAATGATTTGCGTGATCACGCCGGCGGCCGGCGCCGGCAATTCCAGCACAACCTTGTCGGTTTCGATATCGATCATGTTTTCGTCGCGTGCGACGGTCTCACCCACCTTTTTATGCCATTGCAGCAGTGTTGCCTCTGCAACGGATTCCGACAGTTGCGGAACTGTGATCTCAAGAATAGCCATATAACTCTCCGTTTCGGTTTGTTCATGTCGTACTCCAGTATCTAGAGCACGACAGGGTCTTTATTTCGTTTGGATAAAACCTTTTAACTTGCTAAATGCTGTTTCTATCAACGTCTTTTGTTGCGCGTAATGCTTGTCGTAATAACCAACGGCAGGTGAAGCGCTGGCTGGACGACCGGCGTAGGCCAGCTTCTGCCCTTCCGACATGTTTTCCAGAATATTGTGTTGAATCTGGAACCAAGCCCCCTGATTTTGCGGCTCATCCTGAGTCCACACCAGATCAGTGAAGTTCGGGAATTTCTTGAGCTCTGCAGCGAATGCCTTGTGCGGGAACGGATACAGTTGTTCGATACGGACAATCGCCACATCGTTCTGCGACCGCTCCTTGCGCGCATTGACCAGATCGTAGTAAACACGACCGGTACAGACGATAACGCGTTTGACTTTTTTCGCGTCGATACTGGTATCGACTTCACCTATCACGGTCTGGAAGGAGCCAGTGGCAAGATCAGTCAGCGGCGAACCGGCATCCTTGTTACGCAACAGCGATTTCGGTGTCAGGATGACCAGCGGTTTGCGGAACTTGCGGATCATCTGACGACGCAGCAGATGGAAAATCTGCGCGGCCGTCGTCGGCTGCACTACCTGCATATTATTGTCTGCACACAATTGCAGGAAACGCTCCGGACGGGCTGACGAATGTTCCGGTCCCTGACCTTCGTAACCATGCGGCAGCATCATCACCAGGCCGGATACACGCCCCCATTTCACTTCACCGGAACTGATGAACTGATCGATCACGACTTGCGCACCATTGGCAAAATCGCCGAACTGCGCTTCCCAGATCACCAGCGTATTCGGCTCTGCAGTCGAATAACCATACTCGTAGGCCAGCACCGCTTCTTCGGACAGAACAGAATCGATAACACGGAACCATGCCTGCTGGTCGGAGATGTTTTGCAAAGGCACATAACTACCGGCATCCCAGCGCTCACGCTTTTGATCGTGCAATACCGCGTGACGATGGACAAACGTACCGCGCCCGGCATCCTGCCCGGTCAGACGCACCGCATAACCGGAAGAAACCAGCGATGCATAGGCCAGATGCTCGCCCATGCCCCAATCCAGATTCATTTCGCCGCGCCCCATGCTGGCGCGATCTCCCAGCACTTTCTCGACCAGTGGATGCACCTTGAAGTTTTCCGGGATCGAGGTCACACGTTCGGACAAACGCCTCAACTCTGTCAGCGGGATTGCCGTATCGGCAGCATCGGTCCATTTGCGATTCAGGAACGGCAGCCAGTCCACTGCATACTTGCTTTTGAAATTGGAAATGACCGGATCTATCGTGTGCTTGCCGGCATCCATCGCGTCGCGATAGGCCTTGACCATGTCATCGGCTTCATTTTCCGCTACGGTGCCTTGCGCGAACAATTTGTCGGCGTACAGCTTGCGCGTACCAGGATGCTGGGAAATTTTCTTGTACATCAACGGCTGCGTCAGCGCTGGCGTATCCTGCTCGTTGTGTCCCAATTTACGGTAGCAGACGATATCGACCACGATGTCCTTGCGGAATTCAAGGCGATAATCGAGCGCGATCTGCGCTGCAAACACAACAGCTTCCGGATCGTCGCCGTTGACGTGAATGACCGGCGCCTCAATCATCTTGGACACGTCGGTGCAATACAGCGTGGAACGCGTATCGCGCGGATCGGAGGTTGTAAAGCCGATCTGGTTGTTGATAATGATGTGCACAGTGCCGCCGGTGCCGTAACCGCGCGTTTGCGCCAGGTTCAGAGTTTCCATGATGACACCCTGTCCGGCAAATGCCGCATCGCCGTGAATCAGGATAGGCAGCACTTGTTGCGATGGATCGTTTTGTCCACGCCGCTCGATACGTGCACGCACCGAACCTTCAACCACCGGATTGACGATTTCCAGGTGCGATGGATTAAAGGCCAACGAAAGATGCACCGGACCACCCGGGGTACTAATGTCGGATGAAAACCCCTGGTGATACTTGACGTCACCAGATGGCAAATCGTCGCCATGGCGGCCCTCGAATTCGGCAAACAATTCCTGCGGCATCTTGCCCAGCGTATTGACCAGCACATTCAGGCGACCGCGATGCGCCATGCCGATGACGATTTCCTGCACACCTTTTTCACCGCCGCGCTGAATGACTTCATCGAGCGCCGCAATAAAGCTTTCGCTGCCTTCCAGCGAAAAACGTTTTTGTCCCACGTATTTGGTATGCAGATAACGCTCCAGCCCTTCGGCTGCACTCAGGCGTTCCAGAATGTGTTTCTTTTTCTCGCTGGAAAACGTCGGTGTCGAGCGTATCGATTCAAAACGCTCCTGCAGCCAGAGCTTTTGCGCAGGATCGCTGATATACATGAACTCCGGTCCGATCGAACGGCAATAGGTATCACGCAAGGCATTCAGCAAATCGCGCAGCGATGCCGTTTCGGCGCCGAAATAGGTATTGCTGATGTTAAATACAATGTCCATATCGGCATCGGTGAAACCGTAGAAAGCCGGTTCCAGTTGCGGAATAGATGGGCGCTCCTGGCGCTGCAGCGGATCGAGATTGGCCCAGTTGTTGCCAAGCACGCGATAAGCCGCGATCAGTTGTGTGGCGGCGACGCGCTTGCGTCCCAGTTCCACATCTTCGGAGGCAACGACATTGCGGATCGGGCCATGCTTGGCGCGTTCGGCAAAAGATGCAATCACGGAAGCATGAGCCACGTCCGGTTTACTGGAACCGTCAACCGCAGGCACATGCTGCATGGCGTCGAAATACGCACGCCAGTTATCCGGCACGGAGCCGGGATTGTCCAGATATGCCTCGTACAGTTCTTCAACGTACGGAGCATTACCCCCAAACAAATAGGAGTTGGCTAAAAGCTGCTGCATCATCTTGCTCACCTTTCTTCGCGTTTCGCGAGATTAGCGGGTTATTCAACCTTCCGCGACACGGCCTGACCGTTTAGCGGATTGCACATCAAGTTGTGGGGAAGGACGTTTTATTCGATAACTGATTTAATAACTGAATTTGATAATCTGAAACGAGAATAGCATAAAAGAAATGAATAAAAAGCGAATCTCATGACTCGCTTTTTATCACGTTAACTCAAGCTGGACGCTTAGACATTTCCAGCACATCACGCGCTTTTTCACCGATGAACAATTGACGCGGACGACCGATCTTTTGTTCCGGGTCTGAAATCATTTCATTCCATTGCGCGACCCAACCTACGGTGCGCGCCATCGCGAAAATACCTGTGAACAGCGAAACCGGAATTCCCAGTGCCGATTGCACAATACCCGAATAGAAATCGACATTCGGATACAGTTTGCGCGATACAAAGTATTCGTCTTCCAGCGCCACTTTTTCCAGCGCCATTGCCAGCTTGAACAATGGATCATCGTGCAGTCCCAGTTCTTCCAGCACTTCATGGCAGGTTTCGCGCATCAGTTTGGCGCGCGGATCGAAGTTCTTGTACACGCGATGGCCAAACCCCATCAGCTTGACACCGGAATTCTTGTCTTTGACCTTGGCGAGGAACTCGGGGATATTGTCGACCGAACCGATTTCCTTCAACATGTTCAATGCTGCCTCATTCGCGCCGCCATGTGCAGGCCCCCACAAGCAGGCAATACCCGCTGCGATACATGCAAATGGATTGGCACCTGACGAACCCGACAAACGTACAGTCGATGTCGACGCGTTTTGTTCGTGATCGGCATGCAAAATCAAAATGCGATCCAGTGCGCGTACCAGTACGTCATTGATTTTGTATTCTTCAGCTGGAGTAGAGAACATCATGTGCATGAAGTTCGCGCTGTACGACAAGTCGTTGCGTGGATACACGAATGGCTGACCAACCGAATACTTGTACGACATCGCGACCAGCGTCGGCATCTTCGCGATCAGACGGATAGCCGATACTTCGCGGTGATGCGCGTCGCTGATATCCAGCGAATCGTGATAGAACGAAGACAATGCACCAACCGTACCAACCAGCACTGACATGGGATGCGCGTCACGACGGAAACCGCGAAAAAAGAATTGCATCTGTTCATGCAACATCGTGTGCTTGGTGACAGTCGTAACGAATTCCTTCTTCTGCGCTGCATTAGGCAACTCGCCCTTCATCAGCAGATAACTGGTTTCCAGGAAATCGCAATTTACCGCCAGCTGTTCAATCGGGTAACCGCGATACAGCAATTCACCCTTGTCGCCATCAATATAAGTGATGGTCGAATTGCACGAAGCAGTAGACATGAAGCCTGGGTCATAAGTAAATTTTCCGCTTGCGCCGTACAGTTTGCGGATATCAATCACGTCAGGACCGATAGTGCCCTTATAGATCGGCAATTCCAATGATGGCGTACCGTCTGAAAACGACAGTGTGGCTTTGGTGTCAGATTGTTGGGATTGGGGCATGGCTCTTCCTTCTATATAACAAGGGTAAGTCGATTTAAGAATAAATCGCTAAATTAAAAAACTTTTATCGATGCGTACCTGATTAACTTCAATCAAATGGCGCGCAATCTTTTCAGCAATGCGTGAACGTGAGGAAGGTCGGTTTCGTCCTTGAGTTCAGCGCGTGCCAAAAGCAAATTTAGTAAATCGTTATCCGGCAACTCCAGCAAAACCGAAAAAGCTTCAACTTCTTCATCGGTCAGCGTTTCTTCATGCTGATCCAGAAATCTGGTCAGCAGCAAATCATTTTCAAGCAAGCCGCGGCGGCCGCGCCATCGCAGTCGTGCGCGTTTTACGGGATCAGCCTGGTGGGTATTCGACATGGATACTCATTCAATCTCTTAACGCTACTTCCACGTCAATTCTTGCTGCGAAAAAAACACGCGACGAATTCCAGATTAACCATCAGTACATCACTGACGATGGGAAATAATTTCCGCTATACCGCTCGCCGTACCATCAATTCCTTGATTTTTCCGATTGCTCGCGTCGGGTTCAAACCTTTGGGACAAACATCCACACAATTCATAATTGTATGACATCTGAACAATCGATACGGATCTTCCAGATTATCCAGTCGCGCACCGGTTGCCTCATCCCGGCTATCGGCAATGAAGCGGTAGGCTTGCAACAAGCCCGCCGGGCCAACGAATTTATCCGGATTCCACCAGAACGAAGGACAGGAAGTCGAACAGCAGGCGCACAAAATACATTCGTACAAGCCATCCAGCTCTTCACGTTCCGCCGGCGTCTGCAAGCGCTCCTTCTCAGGCGGGATTGTATCGTTAATCAGGAAAGGCTTGATTGAGTCGTACTGTTTGAAGAATTGCGTCATGTCCACGATCAGGTCGCGTATCACCGGCAAGCCGGGCAAGGGACGCAGGACGATGGGCTCTGTCAATTCATTCAGATTGGTCGTGCAGGCCAGACCGTTCTTGCCATTGATATTCATCGCATCCGAACCGCACACGCCTTCGCGGCAGGAGCGGCGCAAGGCAAGCGAATCGTCAACATCTGCCTTGATGCGCTGCAAGGCATCCAGCAGCATTTTGTCTGTAGACTTCAACTCAACCGTCACATCCTGCATATACGGCTTTGCATCCTTGTCAGGATCGTAGCGGTAAATCTGAAGTCTGAGAGTACGTGACATGTTCTGACCTTTTAGAAAGTGCGTGGTTTAGGCTTGAAGGTATCGACCGTCAGCGGCTTCATTACTACCGGCTTGTAATCGAGGCGATTTCCTTCGGAGTAAAACAGCGAATGCTTCAACCAGTTTTCATCGTCGCGTTGTTCGAAATCGCGATGCGCATGCGCGCCGCGCGACTCCTTGCGTGCAGCGGCTGAAGTGATCGTGGCCTTGGCAGTTTCGATCAGATTATCCAGCTCCAGCGCTTCTATCCGTGCGGTATTGAAAACTTTCGATTTATCCTTGAACGAAACATGCTTGCGACGCTCGTCCAATTCCATGATTTTCTTGTAACCGGTTTGCAGCAATTCATCGGTACGGAATACGCCGCAATACTGCTGCATCGTCGAACGAATATCGTTCGCCACATCCTGTACCCGCTCGCCACCGGTGCTGTTTTCCAGATGTGCCAGACGCGACAAAGCCAGATCGGCGGCATCAGCCGGCAAAGGCTTGTGCTGACGCTGCTTCAGATTGCTTTGCACGATGTGATTGCCGGCGGCACGACCGAACACGATCAGGTCTAGCAGCGAATTGGTGCCGAGACGATTGGCGCCATGCACCGAGACACACGCACATTCGCCGATCGCATACAGACCGTTGACCACATGATTCGGATTGCCGTCTTTCGGCTCCACCACTTGGCCGTGAATATTGGTAGGAATGCCGCCCATCTGATAGTGAATCGTCGGCACCACCGGTATCGGTTCGCGCGTGGCATCGACGTTGGCGAATTTGTGTGCGATTTCCAGAATCGACGGCAGACGTTTCTGGATCGTATCGGCGCCGATATGACGCAGATCCAGCATCACGTGATCCTTGTTCGGACCACAACCGCGCCCTTCCTTGATTTCCTGATCCATCGAACGCGAAACGAAATCGCGCGGCGCCAGATCCTTCAGCGTAGGCGCATAACGTTCCATGAAACGTTCGCCCTGGCTATTGACCAGAATGCCACCCTCACCACGCACGCCCTCTGTAATCAACACACCCGCACCGGCCACGCCAGTCGGATGGAACTGCCAGAATTCCATGTCTTCCAGAGGCAGGCCGGCACGGGCTGCCATACCCATACCGTCGCCGGTATTGATGAAGGCATTGGTCGATGCAGCCCAGATACGGCCAGCGCCGCCGGTTGCAAACATCGTGGTTTTGGCTTCCAGCATCATCACGTCGCCGGTTTCCATTTCCAGTGCAACCACGCCGATGACATCGCCGGCGGCATCGCGCATCAGGTCGATCGCCATCCACTCCACGAAGAAATGAGTACGGGCACGTACATTGCGCTGATACAGCGTATGCAGCAAGGCATGGCCGGTACGATCAGCGGCAGCACAAGCGCGCTGCACCGGTTTTTCGCCGAAATTGGCGGTGTGGCCGCCGAATGGACGCTGATAGATCGTGCCGTCCGAATTGCGGTCGAAAGGCATGCCGAAGTGTTCCAGTTCATAGACTACTTTCGGCGCTTCGCGACACATGAATTCGATCGCATCCTGGTCGCCCAGATAATCCGAGCCCTTGATGGTATCGAACATATGCCAGTACCAGTTGTCTTCCGCCATATTGCCGAGCGACGCGCCTATCCCGCCTTGCGCTGCAACCGTATGCGAACGCGTTGGAAATACCTTGGATAGCACGGCAACGTTCAATCCTGCTTCCGCAAGTTGCAGCGATGCGCGCATGCCCGAACCGCCGGCGCCTATGATGATGGCGTCAAAATGGCGCGAAGGAATGCTTGATTTGATTGCTGCCACGTTACGCTCTCCAGAGAATCTGTGCCGCCCATCCGGCACAAGCGACCAGCCACACAATCGTGGCAACCTGCAATGCGAGGCGTATGGAAACCGGTTTGATGTAATCCATCCAGATATTACGCATGCCAACCCATGCGTGATAAAACAATGCCAGGAAGGTTACAAAGGTGAACATCTTGAACCATTGCTGCGCAAACAACCCGGCCCAGCCCTCGTAACTGAAATCGCTGGCAAGCAGGAAGGCAACCAACAAAATCACCGTGTACACAATCATCACGAGCGCGGTTACGCGTTGTGCCAGCCAGTCCTTCAAACCGTAATGTGCGCCTACAACCTGTCTATGCGGGCCGATATTATCCATAGCCATCAGAAAGCTCCAAACAGTTTGAGTGCGACAAGTGCCGTTAATGGCAAGCTGATCGCCAGCACAATGACAGCCGACTTGCATCCATTGACCTTGTCCGCACCTACATGCACATCCGCGAACAAATGCCGTATCCCGGCACAAAAGTGATGCAGGTAAGCCCATGCCAGCGCAAGAATGATCAGTTTGACAAACCAGTGAGAAGCGATGCCCTTGAAATGATCGAAAGAAATTTCAGACATCAGGCTTTTGTCGAGCAGCAGCAAAATGACTGGCAGCAGCAGGAAAATCAATGCCCCGCTGATGCGATGCAAAATGGATGTGATCGCGGCCAGCGTCATCCGATAATGCACCAGGTCGGTAATATTGATATTGCGGAACTGCGGCTTGCCGGCTTTGAGTGAATCAGACATGACGTGACTTTCCCAAACGAGATGAACCCCTAATTTTCACCGATTTTGGTGCACCACACCAAAACAAATCTTTTTTAAAATCCTGTTTAAACATGTTCACTTGCCTGTTTGACAAACAATGGGCTGACAATCGCATCATCATGCTCAGCTCAATTCATTTTGATAATGATGATTATTTGTCACGTACAAAGAACGCCGCACTTCCACCGCTTTATCGCCATACGTAAATGAAACCCGGTTCACGCTCAGCAATGGCGTATTCGGCGGCACCACTAACAGTTCGGCCGCACTTTGATCTGCGACCACGGCACGAATACTCTCCGCCGCCCGTATCATCTGGATGCCAAACTCCGTTTCCAGCAACGCATACATCGGCCCCTTGTATTGCAGCACACGCTCCAGCGACAATCCTTTAAAAATCGCCCCTGGCAACCACAGCTCTTCCAGTATCGTCGGCGCGCCATCGAACGATTGCACACGCTTGATGAAGAAAACCGAGTCGCCGGTTTTAATATCCAGTTGACGCGCAATATCGGCCGGCGCACGCAAACGCCGGGCTTCTATAATAGTGTTCTCGGGATAGTGGGCATCGCCGACATCCGGCTTCAGGCGCAGGAAACGAAATTGCGCCCGCGCCTCATGATGCGTCGCAACAAAAGTGCCCTTGCCCTGGCGCCGCACCACCAGATTTTCGGCCGACAGTTCATCAATTGCCTTGCGCACCGTGCCCTGGCTGACCTTGAAACGGTTGGCCAGCTCGATCTCACTCGGAATCAATTCGCCCGGACGCCACTCTCCCGATTGCAGGCTCTTCGTAATCAAGGCCTTGATTTGCTGGTACAGCGGACTGAAGGTCGGCGACGGCACCGCCGCTGACGCACCGGCAGCCTGGGCCGGATTAATTATCGACGAGGAAGAATGGGAGGAGCTCATGAGGATGGATTTCACCATAAATAGCACTTGCAAGTCCAGCAAAATATTAAAATTAATATGTCTTATATAAGACATAAGATACATATTGACAGTGCAATATCGAAAGTCTACACTTCCAGCACATCGTTTTATGCCAGTCGTTTTATCCGGGCAATCGCAAAGTTCATTCTTGCTTGTGGATAGCCCCGCTGACTTATAAGGTATTCAACTGTATCATTGCGCCACGCGGAATATTTTCCCAATACCCAACCACGATTTCATCATTACCTTGGAGATTCAACATGGCTAAAGCCCCTATGCGTGTTGCCGTCACCGGCGCCGCCGGCCAGATCGGTTATTCCCTGCTGTTCCGCATCGCCAACGGCGATTTGCTGGGCAAAGACCAGCCGGTTATTTTGCAATTGCTGGAAATCGATAACGAAAAAGCACAAAACGCGCTCAAAGGCGTGATCATGGAAATCGACGATTGCGCATTCCCATTGCTGGCAGGCGTTAGCGCCCACAGCGATCCAATGACCGCATTCAAGGACGCTGACATTGCCCTTCTGGTAGGCGCACGTCCACGCGGGCCGGGCATGGAACGCAAGGATCTGCTGGAAGCGAATGCGCAGATTTTCACCGTACAAGGCAAGGCGCTGGATGCAGTCGCATCGCGCAACGTCAAAGTACTGGTGGTAGGCAACCCGGCCAACACCAATGCCTACATCGCGATGAAATCGGCACCGAACCTGCCGGCGAAAAATTTCACCGCCATGCTGCGTTTGGATCACAACCGCGCCTTGTCGCAAATCGCAGCAAAAACCGGCAAACCGGTTGCATCGATTGAAAAACTGGCAGTGTGGGGTAATCACTCCCCTACCATGTACCCTGACTATCGCTTCGCAACCGTTGATGGTCAATCGGCCAAACAAATGATCAATGATGAAGTCTGGAACAAGGACGTATTCCTCCCGACCGTAGGTAAACGTGGCGCTGCCATTATCGAAGCGCGTGGTGTTTCATCGGCTGCCTCTGCTGCCAACGCAGCCATCGACCACATTCGCGACTGGGTGCTCGGCACCAACGGGAAATGGGTCACGATGGGTATTCCTTCGGACGGTTCATACGGCATTCCGAAAGACACCATGTTCGGTTTCCCTGTCACCACCGAAAGCGGCGAATACAAAATCGTTCAAGGTTTAGACATCGATGCATTCTCGCAAGAACGCATCAATCTGACCTTGAAAGAATTGTCGGAAGAACGCGAAGGCGTCAAACACCTTCTGGCTTGATGAGCCACAGGCAAATGACCAGTACGGTCATTTGCCTTTTTCTCTGCAGCCAGCCATAACAGCCAGCACGAATTTACCCACCATTCATGCATCCTTCAGAAGTTCTCTTTCAAGGCACATTGCCACCAGTTTCGATTCCAGTCTGCGATCACTATGCGGGCTCAGAAAAACTGATGCACAAATCGCTGGCACTGCAAGCAGAGCTTGGACCGGTTTTCGACATTACTTTCGATTGCGAAGACGGTGCGGCGCATGGCAATGAGCAGGCGCATGCACATTTGATCGGCAGCCTGATTGCCAACGAAGAGAATCGCTTCGGTCGCATCGGTGCCCGCGTGCATGACGTCACCAGCGAATTCTTCGAGCAGGATACAAAAATCATTCTGCAACATGCTGCGCAACGCCTGGCCTATCTTGTCGTGCCAAAAGTCGACAGCGTCGCCGACGTGGAAAATGCAATCAGCCTGATCAATCAACACGCAAACGGCCGTGCCAGCTTACCGGTGCATGTCTTGATTGAAACGCATGGCGCATTGAAAGATGCCTATGCCATCGCCGCCCTGCCGCAGGTCGAGTGCCTGTCTTTCGGCATCATGGATTTCGTTTCCGCGCATTACGGCGCCATTCCCGGCAACGCCATGCGTTCGCCCGGACAATTTACTCATCCGTTGCTGGCGCGCGCCAAACTGGAAATTGCTGCAGCCTGCCATGCGCACGGCAAGACTCCATCACACAATGTCACAACGGAAATCAATGACACATCGGTGGTTGCCAGCGATGCGCATCGTGCGGCATCCGAATTTGCCTATACACGAATGTGGAGTATTCATCCAGGCCAGATCAAGCCTATTCTGAAATCATTTGCACCCCGGCTCTTGGAAGTGAACGAAGCAGCAGCTATTCTGTCGCAAGCACAGGCAGTTCAATGGGGGCCGATACAGCACAACGGCAAATTGCACGATAGAGCAAGTTACCGTTATTACTGGACGATACTGCAACGCGCGCAAGCCAGCGGCTTGTCCCTGCCCGATTCGGCCAGCGCTATTTTATGAATACACATTCGCTTGCATCAGGCATATCACCTGCTTGCCTGCCAGCGAGCCATCAGAATGAATGGAGATTTGAATGAAGAAACTGCTTTATGCTGCCTTGCTGATCGGTGTATCGTCAGCGCTATCCCCTGCCTTTGCAGAAGGAAACCTTGTCATTGCGAAAAATGAAACAACAAAAAAGCCGCTGAAAAAAACAGTAAAAAAAGCGGCACCTGCCGCCGCGGCAACCGGCGCAGCTGCAAACGCTGCCGGCGACGATGATGACGAAGATCTGGGCGAAGCCAATATCGAAGGCTCCGTCGTCAACAATTTCAATTGCGAGCTCAGCAACAAGGTTACTACCTATTACAACGCCAGCGATGACAGGCATATTGCCATCCGCTGGAAAAACAAAGTTCACCGCATGCGCAGAATAGGCACCAGCACCGGCGCCAATCGTTTTGAGAATCGCAAGGCAGGTCTGGTATGGATACACATTCCATCCAAAGCCATGTTGCTTGACTCCAGGAAAGGCCAGCAACTGGCCAATGAATGCAGAGATCCTGAGCAGGCAAAAACATTTGCCGCAAAAATAAAGAGTTAAAAGCTGGAAGTGCTGTCGGCCTCGCCGGCTGGCAGCATGCATAGGATCATTTCGTATCGGTTATTTTGTATCAAGGAGAAAATCATGTCGCGCAACACATTGAATACGCTTAAGGAATTCAATATTTCAGGCTCAAAAAAAGGCACGTTTTATTCGCTGCCTGCATTGGGTAAAAAACTCGGCGTGAATGTTTCCCGCTTGCCGATCTCGATTCGCATCGTGCTGGAATCGGTGCTGCGCAATTGCGACGGCAAAAAAGTAACCGAAGAACATATCCATCAACTGGCAAACTGGTCGCCGACTGCCGCACGCACGGACGAAATTCCTTTCGTCGTCGCACGCGTCGTGTTGCAGGATTTCACCGGCGTCCCCCTGCTGGCAGATCTGGCAGCGATGCGTGGTGTCGCCAAAAAAATGGGCAAGAACCCAAAGAACATCGAACCGCTGGTGCCGGTTGATCTGGTCGTCGATCACTCGATCCAGATCGATCACTTCCGCCAAAAGAACGCGCTCGACCTGAACATGAAACTGGAATTCCAGCGCAACAACGAGCGCTATCAGTTCATGAAATGGGGCATGCAGGCATTCGACACTTTCGGCGTGGTGCCACCAGGTTTCGGCATCGTGCATCAGGTGAATCTGGAATACCTGGCGCGCGGCGTACACAAACGCAATGATGGCGGCAAGGCCGATGTCTACTATCCGGACACGCTGGTCGGTACCGATTCGCACACCACGATGATCAACGGCATCGGTGTCGTTGGTTGGGGCGTAGGCGGTATTGAAGCGGAAGCCGGCATGCTGGGCCAACCAGTTTATTTCCTGACCCCTGACGTCGTCGGCGTGAATCTGACCGGGCAGTTGCGTGAAGGCGTGACCGCAACCGATCTGGTGCTCACCATCACCGAATTGCTGCGTAAGGAAAAAGTCGTCGGCAAGTTCGT
>DGBN01000072.1:0-12662 GCA_002384815.1 Oxalobacteraceae bacterium UBA4003
CAGGCGAGAGATCAGTTATTCTGTTGGCGGTACGTAACCTTGCGCTGCGTCTGCACCTTCGCCGAAGAAGTGCTTTTCCATTTGCGTCGCAAGATACTTGCGGGCGCGCACATCGGCCAGATTCAAGCGGTTTTCATTGACCAGCATGGTCTGGTGCTTGAGCCAGGCTGCCCATGCTTCCTTTGATACGCTTTCGTAAATGCGTTTGCCGAGTTCGCCCGGATACGGCGGAAAGTCCAGTGCTTCGGCTTCCTTGTCGAGTTTGATGCAGTGAACCATGCGTGTCATGTTGCTATCCTTAGTATTACTCGCTGCGTAGCGGTGTGTAAGTGCTACGCAGACCGGTTGAGTTGATGCCGCCGCTCAACGATGAGCGACAGCAGATTGAAGTGATGCCATTATAGATTTTTTGTGAAAACCAGGGATTTCCGCTGCCAGTTGTACATTTGCTGGCGATTTTTCGGCAGGTCGTCGACGGTGGCCGGAACGAAGCCGCGCTTGAGGAACCAGTGCGCGGTGCGCGTTGTCAGCACAAACAGTTTTTTCAGGCCGGCAGCGCGGGCGCGGTTTTCCATATGCTTCAGCAGACGTTCGCCATCGCCCTGCGTTTGTACTTCCGGATTGACGATCAGGCAGGCCATCTCTGCCATTTTTTCGGATGGGAAAGGGTAGAGCGCTGCGCAACCGAAAATCACGCCGTCATGCTCGATGACCGAGAAATAATTGATTTCGCGCTCGATCAGTTCACGCCCGCGTTTGACCAGCGTGCCGTCGGCTTCCAGCGGTTCGATCAGCTTCAGAATGCCGCCTACATCTTCAATCGTGGCATCGCGCAGGCTTTCCAGGTTTTCAAAGGAAACCATGGTGCCGACGCCATCATGCGTAAACAATTCCAGCAAGGCCGAACCGTCGGTAGAAAACGGGATGATGTGCGCGCGCGGGACGCCGCCGTTGCAGGCCTGCACTGCGTGTTCCAGATAAAAGGCCGAATCGGCAGGTACGCAATCGTAATTCAGCACGGCATCGACCTGATGTGAGGACAGCTCGTGGATTTCAGCGCCGGTCTTGTCTGTCATCATCGGCGTTTCAGTGATGAAGATCAGCTTGTCGGCGCGTAGCGCCTTGGCCGCCGATACTGCCACATCTTCCATCGTCAGATTGAAGACTTCGCCGGTTGGCGAAAAACCCAGCGGCGACAACAGCACCAGGCCGCCGGCAGCCAGAACAGGGTGGATGGCTTCGTAAGCGATCTTGCGCGTTACTCCGGTCAATTCCAGATCGACGCCATCGACGATGCCGAGCGGACGCGCGGTGACGAAATTGCCGGAAATGATGCGGATCGCGGCATGCGCCATCGGCGTGTTCGGCAAGCCCTGGCTGAATGCGGCTTCGATATCGAGACGCAGTTCGCCTGCAGCCTCCTTCGCGCACTCCAGCGCGGCCGCGTCGGTGATGCGCAAGCCGTTGTGGAAACGCGCTTCCACATTCCGCAGCGCCAGCTGTTCCTCGACTTGCGGACGCGAGCCGTACACGATCACAACCTTGATGCCGAGCGCGTGCAACAGCGACAAATCCTGCGCCAGCACCGGCAGTGCGCCAGCCTTGACCAATTCACCGGGGAAGGCGACGACGAAGGTTTTGCCGCGGAAGGCGTGAATGTACGGTGCGACGGAACGCAGCCACTGGACGAATTGTTCTGGATTTTCCATGAGGCACATTATAACCATAGCAAGGACGAACGATTGCGCAATGCAAGACCGAAATACGACACTGCTCTGTATAATTCCGCACTACATGTCCGCTCCAGAATCCACCCCAAAAAATCCTGCTGTTCCGCAGAATACGCAGAATCGTCCCGCTGCTGCCCGTAATCGTCCTGCGCGCGATGCGTCCGCTGCTGCGCAGCCCGAATTGAAGCTGCCGCTACGTAATCCGCTGCCCGCCATTACTTTTCCCGAAGAGTTGCCGGTTTCCGGCAGGCGCGAGGATATTGCGCGCGCGATTCAGGCCAGTCAGGTCGTTATCGTTAGTGGCGAAACCGGCTCCGGCAAGACCACGCAGTTGCCGAAAATCTGTCTCGAACTCGGGCGTGGTTTGAACGGTTTGATCGGCCACACACAACCGCGCCGGATTGCGGCTTCGTCGACCGCCAAACGAATTGCACAGGAAATCGGTTCGCCGCTGGGCGAACACGTCGGCTTCAAGGTGCGCTTCAACGACACGCTGACCAAGGGCGCGTGGATCAAGCTGATGACGGACGGTATTCTGCTGGCAGAGACGCAGACCGATCCTTTGCTGCGTCAGTACGACACCATCATCATCGATGAAGCGCATGAGCGCAGCCTGAACATCGACTTCCTGCTCGGTTACCTGAAGCAGTTGTTGCCCAAGCGGCCTGATCTGAAAGTCATCATTACCTCGGCGACCATCGATGCGGACCGCTTTGCGCGTCACTTTGGCAATAACGGAAAACTCGCGCCTGTAATTGAAGTGTCAGGTCGTATGTATCCGGTCGAGGTGCGTTATCGGCCTGTCGAAGCTTTCGACAAAAACGCAGCGAGCCCAAATTCGAACGCGACCTCAGATGCCGGTCAGGCACGACGTTCTGCACTGGCAGCCAAGGAGCGCGGGCAGCGCGACTTGATGGATGCGGTGGTCGATGCAGTCGATGAACTGGCGCGCATAGGCTCAGGTGATGTGCTGGTCTTTCTGCCGGGTGAACGCGAGATTCGCGATGCGGCAGAAGCCTTGCGCAAGCATCATCCGCCGCATGTGGAAATCCTGCCGCTGTTCGCGCGCCTGTCGGTGCAAGAACAGGAACGTGTATTCAAAGTATCGAATGCGCGTCGCATCGTGCTCGCCACCAACGTGGCGGAAACCTCGTTAACCGTGCCCGGCATACGCTATGTGGTTGATGCAGGGCTGGCGCGTGTCAAGCGCTACAGCTATCGCAACAAGGTCGAGCAATTGCAGATCGAGCCGATCGCGCAATCGGCGGCGAATCAACGCGCCGGTCGTTGCGGTCGTGTTTCTGCCGGCGTTTGTATACGCTTGTATGACGAGCAGGATTATCTGCTGCGGCCGAAATTCACTGAGCCGGAAATCCTGCGTTCCTCATTGGCCTCCGTTATTTTGCGGATGAAGTCTTTGCATTTGGCCGATGTGGAAACCTTCCCGTTTATCGAGCCGCCATTAGGTCGTGCCATCGCCGATGGTTATCAATTGCTACAGGAACTGGGTGCAGTCGACGACGAAAATAATCTGACCAAGCTGGGTCGCGAACTGGCTCGTCTGCCGCTGGACCCGCGTGTAGGTCGCATGATCCTCGCTGCCAAGGATAATGTTTGTTTAACTGAAGTATTGATCATCGCCGCCGCCTTGTCGGTGCAAGATCCGCGCGACCGGCCTATGGAAGCGCAAACCGCCGCAGACAACGCGCACAAAAAATTCGCCGATGAAAAATCGGAATTCCAGAGTTATCTCAAAATCTGGAAATGGTTTGAAGATGCCATCGCGCACAAGAAATCGAATCGCCTGTTGCAGGAAGAATGCCGTGCCAGTTTCCTGTCGCAACTGCGTTTGCGTGAATGGCGCGATGTGCATTCCCAGTTGCTGACGATCGTGCGCGAGCAGGGCTGGCGTTTGAATGAAGCACCGGCAACTTACGAACAATTACACACGGCACTGCTGACCGGCCTGCTGGGCAATATCGGCTTCAAGTCTGAAGAAGAACAGCACTACATCGGCGCACGCGCCATCAAGTTCCACATCTGGCCGGGCTCATCGCTGATCAAGAAGGCCGGCAAGTGGATCATGGCCGCCGAGCTGGTCGATACCACGCGCCTGTATGCGCGCTGTATTGCGCAGATCCAGCCGGAATGGCTGGAACGCGTCGCCGGTCATTTGCTGAAAAAATCCTATGGTGAACCGCGTTGGGAAAAACGCACGGCGCAAGTTTCTGCCTACGAGCGCGCGACTTTATACGGGCTGGTAGTCTACAGCCAGCGACGCATTCAATATGGCTTGATCAATCCTTCCGATGCGCGCGAAATATTCATACGCGATGCCCTGGTCGGTGGCGATTTCGATACGCGTGCGCCATTCTTCGCGCACAACAACAAGCTGATACGCGAGATAGAAAATCTCGAACACAAGTCGCGTCGTTTGGATGTATTAGTCGATGATGAATTGATCGCAGCGTTTTACGACAAGCTGATTCCGGCCGATATCCACAACGGTATCAGTTTCGAGAGATGGCACAAGGATGTGACCGCCAAAGAGCCGAAGCTGTTGTATCTGAATCGTGATGATTTGATGCGGCATGAAGCAGCAGGCGTGACGACCGAGTTGTTCCCCAAGATGATGAATGTCGCCGGCGTCGAGATGCTGCTGTCCTATCACTTCGAGCCCGGCACTCCGCGCGATGGCGTGACCTTGACGGTGCCGCTGTATGCGCTGAACCAGGTTTCCGCCGACAGATGCGATTGGCTGGTGCCCGGCATGCTGAAGGAAAAAGTCCATCTGCTGATCAAGTCCTTGCCGCAAAAACTGCGCCGCCATTGCGTGCCACTACCTGATTATGCGGCCGGCTTCTGTGACCGTGTACAGACCGCACATGCATTCGGCAAGGGCAGTCTGCTGGATGCAGTGATTGCCGACGTGCGTGAGCAGACCGGCATCGCCACCAGGACCACCGACTACAAACTGGAAACCTTGTCTGCGCATCAGTTCATGAACTTCAAGATCATTGACGAGCATGGCCGCCAGCTGGAGATGGGGCGCAATCTTGGAAGCTTGCGAGCGGAATTCGGCGGGCAGGCGAGAGAAAGTTTCCAGCGTATTGCCGAGCAAACGGCGATGCCGCTGGCAGCAGGTCTGGTCGGCCAATCGACCCGCGCCGGTAAAGTCGCTTCCGCCGCAGGTAAAACGCAAGTCTCTGGTCCAAGCGCGGCAGCACAGTCGGGCACAGCGGCTCAGGTCGTGGGCAAAACAGCCAGCGCGACCACGCATCAAAACCTGACTGGCTGGACCTTTGGAGAATTGCCGGAACTGCTGGAAATTCAGCAAGGCAGGCAGACACTCATCGGCTTTCCGGCATTGGTGGATAAGGTTACGCATTGCGATCTGGAAGTCTTTGACGATCCGGCGGAAGCGGCGCGCGTGCATCGCACAGGCTTGCGCCGTTTGCTGGCCTTGCAATTGAAAGAACAACTCAAGTATCTGGAAAAGAATATTCCGGGCTTGCAGCAGATGGGCATGCAATTCATGGCGCTCGGTTCGCAGGAAGAATTGCGCGAACAGATCATCAATGCCGGACTGGAGCGTGCCTGCCTGCAGGAGCCCTTGCCGAAGAATGCGGAGGAATTCAACGCACGCAAGGATGAAGGTAAATCGCGTCTCGGTTTGCTCGTCAACGAGATCGCACGCCTGCTCGGCCTGATCCTGACCGAATACCACGCCTTGCCGAAAAAACTGCAAACCGTGAAGGCGCATGTGCAAGCCGTCACTGACATTCAGTCGCAGCTACAGGGTTTGGTCGGCAAACGCTTCATTGCCGAAACCGATTACAGCAACCTGACACATTTTCCGCGTTATCTGAAAGCGATCAATGTGCGTATCGATAAATTGCGCGCCGATCCCACGCGCGATGCACGTGCAATGAGTGAGTGGCAGCAGGCTGCCGCACCGTGGCAACGCGCATTGAAGGAGCGTCATGGCGATCCGAAGATGAGCGAGTTCCGCTGGCTGCTGGAAGAGTTGCGGGTGTCGCTGTTTGCGCAGGAATTGCGCACGCCGATGCCGGTGTCGGTCAAGCGGCTGCAAAAAGTCTGGGAAAGCATGCAACGTTGATCTGCCAGCCTTGTTCTAAATCATGGAATGGGAATCTATTTCGCGTAAAATTGTGCGAACTCTCTAATAACAATCCTTTTCACCGAAAAAATGACAATTAAATCCGACAAATGGATACGCCGCATGGCGGCAGAAACCGGCATGATCGAACCATTCGAACCAGGTCAGGTGCGTAGCGCCAATGGGCAGAAGATCGTCTCTTACGGCACTTCATCCTACGGCTACGATATTCGCTGCGCCGATGAATTCAAGATTTTCACGAATATCAACAGCACCATTGTCGATCCGAAAAATTTTGATGAAAACTCATTCGTTGATGTCAAAAGCGACGTTTGCATCATTCCGCCGAACTCATTCGCACTGGCCCGCACCATCGAATACTTCCGCATCCCGCGCAATGTCTTGACGATCTGTCTCGGCAAATCAACCTATGCGCGCTGCGGCATCATCGTCAACGTGACGCCGTTCGAACCGGAATGGGAAGGCTATGTGACACTGGAGTTTTCGAACACGACGCCATTGCCTGCGAAGATTTACGCAGGAGAAGGCTGCGCGCAAGTGCTGTTCTTTGAAAGTGATGAAGTGTGTGAAGTGTCGTACAAGGATAGAGGCGGCAAGTATCAAGGGCAGCATGGCGTGACCTTGCCGAAGGCCTGATCCAGCTTAAGTACGATGGAGTGGGAGGCCTGGGTAACGAGGTATTGAAGATACTGGGTTATGATGAGCGGGCATTGCTGAAAAGTGATGGTGAAACGGGTCGATGTCATCTGCCCATTGATGGTGTTTGAAAATTTTTGCATTTGCATGTGTGTAATTCTGTTTAAATGGAACTTCGTCTCATCATGCTCATCCTTGAAAGAAGGATGGCTCGAGAATTCTCAACAACAGTTATCTCTAAAGGAGCTAGACCATGGGTATTCTAAGCACGATTTTCAGCAAGATTTTTCCGTCCGCTCACGCCGAACCCGCACCCGCTGAAGCAGCACCGGCAGCAACGCCAGGGGCTGCCCCGGCTGCCCCCGTTGCGCCGATTCAGCAGGTCGATGTAGAAGCCATTCTGAATGGCATGGCGGCAAAAAATTCGCAAAAGCTGAACTGGGAAACATCGATCGTCGATCTGATGAAATTGCTCAATCTCGACAGCAGTCTGACTGCGCGCAAAACATTGGCGCAAGAATTGAACTTTTCAGGTGATACCAACGATTCTGCTTCGATGAATATCTGGCTGCACAAGCAGGTCATGATCAAGCTGGCTGAAAACGGCGGCAAGGTGCCGGATGCACTGAAGTAAGCATTCCACCATAAAAAAGCGGAGCAAACGCCACTTGCGAGTGGATGTTTGCTCCGCTTTCTTGTTTGTGCAGGACGGGAAAAGAGCAGGGCCTTCCGTCGTCTCCTAATCCCTGCACAGGTACTACTTCAACGCGTCAATCAATTTATCCAGTTTTACTGCATCGATACAAAACGCGCGTATTCCTTCCGCCAGTTTCTCCGTCGCCATTGCATCGTCATTGAGCATGCTGCGGAAAGTCTTTTCGTCCAGCGTCAGTTTTTCGAGATCAGAATTCTTTGCTTCTTCAGGATCGAGTTTGCGCGTCAATGCTGCATCCGACTCAGCCAGTTTCTGCAATAACTCGGGGCTGATGGTCAGCAGGTCGCAGCCGGCCAGTTCGATGATTTGTGAAGTGTTGCGGAAGCTCGCACCCATCACTTCAGTCTGGTAGCCGAATTTGCGGTAATAGGTGTAAATGCGCTTGACCGATTGCACGCCCGGATCGTCGGCACCGGTGTAATCGGTGCCGGTGGATTTCTTGTACCAGTCGTAGATGCGGCCGACGAAAGGCGAGATCAGTTGCACTTTGGCGTCGGCACAGGCGATCGCTTGCGGCAGCGAGAACAGCAGCGTCAGGTTGCAGCGTATGCCATCCTTCTCCAGTACTTCGGCGGCGCGTATGCCTTCCCATGTCGAGGCGATCTTGATCAATACGCGTTCGCGAGAAATACCGGCAGCCTCGTACAGACGAATCAGTTCGCGTCCCTTAGAGATCGAGCCTTCGGTATCGAAGGACAGGCGCGCATCGGTTTCGGTCGAGACACGGCCCGGGATGATCCTGAGAATTTCTGTGCCGAAGGCGACCAGCAGATGATCGACGATTTGTCCTGTACTTTTGCCGGCGTGTTCGCGGGCAATTTTTTCCATGATCGGACGATATTCATCCTTTTGCACGGCTTTCAGGATCAATGAAGGATTGGTGGTGGCGTCTTGCGGTGCGAAGGCCTTGATCGATTGAAAATCGCCAGTGTCGGCAACGATGGTGGTGTATTGCTTCAGTTGTTCGAGTTGGTTCATGACGAGCTTATGAATTAAATGTTTGGGCTGTGTTGTGATCTATTGTACTCAAAGTGGAGCGGAGCCTGCCGGTACAGGAGTCACTGGTCAATTGCTAGCGCAGAAATGAATCGAACTGCATTTCGATTTTTTGCAAGGCTTTTTGCGCGCTGAGCATTTTCTTGCGGCGTTCAGGACTCAGACGCAATGCCAGACCCACGGCCAGAATATCGATTACCACCAGATGGGCGAGCCGCGCCGAGATCGGCGTGTAGGGATCGGTATGGAAGTGCAGGTCGATAGGGATCAGTACAGTCGCCANNGCCAGTTGCACGCTGCGCAGCAGGGCGATGCTGTTGCCGCGTTGCGAAATGGCAACCACGGCGTCGCCCTTTTTCAGCAGGGAAGCAGCGATGCTGTGGATATGCGGATCGGCGTAGGCGACCGTCGGAATGCCGGAGCGAAAGAATTTGTGCTGCGCATCGGCAGCGATGATGCCTGAGGTNNTTGAATGCGTGCCAGCCATCGAAGCCGATGGCGCGGCAAAATCGCACCACGGTCGGTTCCGATACGTCAGCTTTTTTTGCCAGCGCAGTGATGTTTTCGGTGATCGCCAGCTCGGGCTGTTCCAATACGGCGAGCGCGACTTTCTTTTCCGATTTGGAAAGCGAATCGTACTGGGTGCGTATCGAATCAAGCAGCATGCGGTTCCCGTTTATTCCGGCAACACTTCTTCGCGCCATTGCAAACCGTCGCGCCCGATCAGGGCGCTGGCTGCGGCCGGTCCCCAGGTGCCGGACGTGTAAGGTATCGGCTCGTTGCCTTCCTGCTCCCAGTGACGCAGTACAGGTTCTACCCATTCCCACGCAGCTTCCAGTTCGTCGCTGCGCATGAACAAGGTCAGTTGACCGCGCAACACATCCAGCAGCAGGCGTTCATAGGCATCCATGCGCGGTGCCTTGAAGGTTTCGGCGAAATCCAGTTCAAGTTCGACCGGCTTCAGGCGCATGCCGTCGCCCGGCGTTTTTGCCATCAGATTCAATTGCAAACCGTCGTCCGGTTGCAGACGGATCACCAGGCAGTTCGGCTGAAAGCTGCTGTTCGATTGTGCAAAAATAGAATGCGGAATCGATTTGAAGCGCACGACGATTTCGGCCAGTTGGTCGGCCATGCGTTTGCCGGTACGCAGATAGAACGGCACGCCGGCCCAGCGCCAGGTATCGATCTCGGCTTTGACGGCAACAAAGGTTTCGGTATTCGAATCGGGGTTGGCGTTTTTTTCCTGTCTATAGGCAGGCACTGCCTTGCCTTCAACATGGCCGGCGCGATACTGGCCGCGTACGATATTGCGTGCCAGTGTGGTGGGCGTGAACGGTTTGAGCGAACGCAAGATCTTGAGTTTTTCATCGCGTACTGCATCCGGGGTGACCGACAGCGGCGGTTCCATGGCGACGATGCACAGCAATTGCAGCAAATGATTTTGCATCATGTCGCGCAGTGCACCGGAGGTTTCGTAATAACCCATGCGATTGCCGACACCGATTTCTTCGGCAATCGTGATCTGCACGTCGGAAATCCATTCGCGCCGCCACAGGGGTTCAAACAGCACATTGCCGAAGCGCAGCGCGAGCAGGTTCTGCACAGCTTCCTTGCCGAGGTAATGATCAATACGGAAAATCTGCGATTCCTTGAAGACCTGCCCGACTTCCAGATTGATCTGCTTGGCGCTGGCAAGATCGCGGCCCAGCGGTTTTTCCAGCACGACGCGCGAATGTTCGGTCGCCAGTCCGCGTGCCGCCAGGTTGTGGCAGATTTTCGCAAACAGCGTAGGCGGAGTCGCCAGGTAAAACACGCGCGTGATGCCGGCATCGCTGCGCAGTACGTCGTTGAGTGGCTGGTAGGTAGCGGCATCGGTGGCGTCTAGCGAGACGTAGCGTACGCGGGCGCAGAACTTGTCCCAGGACGCTTGTGCAAATACTTTTTCATTGATGTGCGGTCGCGCATTGTCGTTCAGCGACTGGACGAATTCGGCATCGTTCCAGTTTTGGCGGCCTATGCAGATGATCTGTGCCGCAGCCGGCAAATCTCCTGCGCGGTCGCGTGCATACATTGCTGGGATCAGTTTGCGCATCGACAAATCGCCGCCGCCGCCAAACAGGACAAGATCAAAATCGGTAAGAGCCATGGTGGTTATGCATTTATATGGTTGAAGAAGTGTTCGTCAGAACATCATCACGGTAAATTGTTTTTTTGACCTGATGGTTACAACGCCGCCCTGGCGCGTGCGATCAAGCCATTGGTTGAACTGTCATGTTGCGCTGGTCTGGCTTGCTCCGTCAGTTCCAGCGCGATGTTTTTTGCCAGCAGCTTGCCCAGTTCCACGCCCCATTGATCGAAACTGTTAACGCCCCAGATCACGCCTTGCACAAATACCTTGTGTTCGTACAGGGCGATTAACGCACCAAGTGTGCCCGGGGTTAACGTATCCATCAAAATAGTGTTGCTGGGGCGGTTGCCGGGAAAGCTGCGGTGCGGAATCAGTTTTTCGATCTCTGCCGCGGACAAGCCTTGTGCCTGCATGTCGGCGCGTACTTCGTCTGTGTTCCTGCCACGCATGAAGGCTTCCGATTGGGCAAAGCAGTTTGCCAGCAACAGTTGTTGATGCGATTCCAGCGTATGTGCCGGTTTTAACGCGGCGATGAAATCGACTGCTGCCACGTCGGTGCCCTGATGCAGGAGCTGGAAGTAGGCATGCTGCCCATTAGTGCCTACATCGCCCCAGATGACGGGACAGGTCGAGGTCTCTGCTTTTGAACCATCGATCTTGACGCGCTTGCCGTTGCTTTCCATTTCCAGTTGCTGCAGATATCCGGGAAACAGCCGCAGATCCTGGTGATACGGTGCGATTGAAATTGACGTGCTGCCGATGAAATTGCGATTCCAGATACCTAGCAGGGCCAGAATGACAGGCAGATTCTTTTCCAGCGGTGTCTGCTGGAAATGCTGATCCATTGCGTGCGCACCGTCGAGAAATTCCCGGAAACGCACTATACCGATGGAAATCATCAGCGCCAGACCGATCGCAGACCAGACTGAATAACGTCCGCCTACCCAATCCCAGAACGGGAACATGTTTTCCGCGGCTATGCCGAATTCGGTGACCAGATCGAGTTGCGTCGAGACCGCAACAAAGTGTTGGGGCAGCTGGCTTGCTTCGGCACTGCGCAGGAACCATGCGCGCGCCGAGCGTGCATTCGTCATGGTTTCCGAGGTGCCGAAGGTTTTGGAGGCGATGATGAAAAGAGTAGTCGCCGGATTGATGCGCGATAACAAGGCATCGAGATCGTGGCCGTCTACATTGGAAACAAAATGCATGACCAGACGCGGATGAGCGAACGAGCGCAAGGCCTGGCAAGTCATTTTCGGTCCGAGATAGGAGCCGCCGATGCCGATGTTGACGATGTCGGTAATTTCGCGCCCATCGTAGCCACGCCATTCGCCTGAGCGAACGCGATCGGAAAATGCGCCCATCCGGTCGAGTACGGCGTGTATGTCGGGGACGATGTCGTGTCCATCGAGTGCCAGTTTGTCGCTGCGCGGTCTGCGCAAAGCCGTATGCAGTACGGCGCGCTGTTCGGTGCGATTGATTTTCTCACCGGCAAACATCGCGTCGCGTTGTGTTTCTACCTGTGTGTCGCGCGCAAGTGCGCACAGCAGATTCATGGTCTGGTCATTGACGATATTTTTCGAGTAATCGAAAAACAGGCCCGCGCCTTCAGTCGATAGTTTGGTAAAGCGCGCAGGATCCTGGGCAAACAGGTCGCGAACCTGCCAGTTTTTCGCTTCCGCGTAATGTTGTTGCAAGGCCTGAAAAGCAGGAGAGGCGGTCAGAGATGAAGTGCGCATGGGCAATATATGCGATAGAAGTTGGATTTAACTATACATCAAATTATGGTAATTTCACTACAAATATATTTCGTGTGGGCAAGGCGTTAAATCGGATGCGCATTGCCGCGTATCTGCAGTCAGCCTGTTACGGATACGCTTGAGAGATGAAAGTTCAATCTGCTAGGAGGATTTGTCCGGTTTGCAGGATAATGATGAAAAAGTGAATTTCCTGCGGGATGGCGTGTCTCATGTTTTCGTAGGAAAACCAAAAAACATAATAGCTTGGCACGATTTATTGTAGTAAAATTTCAGAACTGTTTTCAAGGATTTCTCATATGCCGCTCAATCCCGTCGTGTCTGCTGTCACCGAGCGGATCATGGAACGCAGTCGCCCGTATCGCGCTGCTTACCTGAATCAATTGTCGGAATCCATACAGCAGGGCGTACAGCGCAGTACCTTGTCCTGTACCAATCTTGCGCATGGATTTGCAGCTTTCCCGGCCAACGACAAACTGGTATTGAAGCAGCAGAAAAATCCCTCGGTTGCCATCGTCTCGGCTTACAACGACATGCTGTCGGCGCATCAGCCTTATGA
>DGBN01000072.1:12676-18510 GCA_002384815.1 Oxalobacteraceae bacterium UBA4003
CTGTCGCACAATATGTTCGATGCAGCGGTCTATCTTGGTATCTGCGACAAGATCGTGCCGGGCTTGCTGATCGGTGCGCTGCATTTCGGTCATCTGCCTGCAGTGTTCATCCCTGGCGGGCCGATGACTAGCGGCATGTCCAATTCCGAAAAATCCAGAATCCGCCAACTCTATGCGCAGGGCAAGATCGATCGTGAGGCCTTGCTGGAAGCCGAGTCCAAGTCGTATCACGATGCCGGCACCTGTACTTTTTACGGCACTGCCAACAGCAACCAGATGCTGATGGAAGTGATGGGTCTGCATTTGCCGGGTTCTGCATTCGTGACGCCGAATACGCCCTTGCGTGATGCCTTGACCGTGCGGGCGGCACAACGCGCAGTGGAAATCAGCGCGCAAGGCCAAACCTTCACGCCGGTCGGCCGTCTGGTCGATGAAAAAACCATCGTCAATGCGATTGTGGCCCTGCTGACTACCGGCGGCTCGACCAATCACACGATCCATCTGATTGCGATCGCCAGGGCAGCCGGCATAGTGATCGACTGGAACGATTTCGACCAATTGTCGGCAGTCGTGCCGCTGCTGACGCGCATTTATCCAAATGGAGAAGCCGACGTCAATCATTTCCATGCCGCTGGCGGTACCGGTTTCGTGATTCGCGAATTGCTGGATGCAGGATTGCTGCATGATGATGTGACGACGATCCTGGGCGAGGGCTTGCGTGCGCATTGCGCTGAACCTTTTCTCGATGGCGCACAGGCAGTGTGGCAGCCGGCACCGGAAGTCAGTGCCGACGAAAGCGTATTACGCCCGGCCGATCGGCCGTTTGCGCCGGATGGCGGTTTGCGTCTGCTGACTGGCAATCTCGGACGTGCGGTGATCAAGGTTTCTGCGGTCAAGCCCGAGTATCGCCGGGTCGAGGCGCCGGCAATTGTTTTCAAGTCGCAGGAAGAATTCATGCACGCCTATCAGGATGGAAAACTGAATCAGGATTTTGTTGCGGTCGTGCGCTTTCAGGGTCCGAAGGCGAACGGGATGCCTGAATTGCATGCATTGACGCCTGCGCTCGGCAGCTTGCAGGATGCCGGTTTCCACGTCGCACTGGTGACCGATGGCCGCATGTCCGGCGCATCCGGCAAGGTGCCGGCGGCCATTCACGTTTCGCCGGAAGTGTTGGCAGGCGGTCCGCTGGGGCGCATACGCGACGGCGACATCATTCTTCTGGATGCCGAAGCAGGTATTTTGCAGGCTTTGGTCGATGCTGCGGAATGGCAGCAACGGCCGCATGCATCGGCCGATCGCTCTGCGAATGTGGTGGGCATGGGACGCGAACTGTTCGCCATGTTCCGCTCATCTGTCAGCATCGCCGAAGAGGGCGCGGCCACGTTTGCCCTGCCGCGCCTGATTGTGCCGACCGATACCGAGGTCAATCTGCCGAAAGGCGATGCTGAACCGTTCAGCGATGAAGACACTCACGTTCAACAATCGATATGAACAGCACAGAATGAATAAATCCATGAACCTGCTTGAGATTATGCGATGCTCGCCNNGCGATCGCGGAACAGGTGCCGGAAGCGATACTCGGCGTCGGTACGCTCACGCGTCATGAAGACTTTGCTGCCGCGCGCGATGCCGGTGCCATCTTCGGCGTCTCACCCGGCTTGACGATGGAATTGATCGCGGCTGCGCATTCCAGCGGTTTGCCCTTGTTGCCTGGTGTGATGACGCCATCGGAGGTGATGCGTGCGCGTGAAGCCGGCTTCCATCAGGTGAAGTTGTTTCCGGCGGTTCCTGCGGGTGGCGTTGGCATGTTGAACGCGATTGCCGGCCCGTTGCCGGACATGCTGTTTTGTCCTACCGGCGGGATATCGCAAGAGACTGCGGCGCAGTTCCTGGCTTGCAAAAACGTTGCTTGCGTGGGTGGGTCTTGGTTGACCCCTAAGGATGCGTTGGTGGCGGGGGATTGGGAGCGGGTTACCGCCTTGGCTTTGGCGGCTTCGGCGCTTCGGTGAATTTTTCGGTTAATAATATTTTCGGTGCTCCGTAGTTGGCTTGCCGGGGGTAGCCCGGCATACCCACCCTCATCGAAGAGATAAACGTCTCAGATGCAGCAACCCTGCACCAACGAGCATAAAAACTCAAGGACCTATGTTCGCCACCACATAGACACCACCCCCATCTATGTGTAAGGTTTAAGCAAGCGCATCACAATCCACATCCATCCGTATTCTTGTCATCACAACAGGGATCCGTTCTATGCATGGAGCAGAATTCATTCAAGATCTGGCCGTGATCATGCTGATTGCCGGCGTCGTCACGATCGTATTCCATTATTTCAGGCAGCCGGTGGTGCTTGGCTATATTCTTGCCGGCGTCATCATCGGGCCGCATACGCCGCCGTTCGAGCTGATTCAGGATGATAGAACCATCAAGATCGTCGCCGAACTTGGTGTGGTGTTTCTGATGTTTTCACTCGGACTGGAGTTCAATCTCAAAAAGCTCAGCAGCGTCGGCATCACAGCCTTTATCGCGGCATTGGCCGAGATATTCCTGATGACATGGATCGGTTATGAAATCGGGATGTACTTCAAATGGAATACGATGGATTCGCTATTCCTCGGTGCGATTCTGGCGATTTCCTCCACCACGATTATCGTCAAGGCGCTGGACGAGCTGGGGATGAAAAACGAGCGTTTCGCGCAGCTGATCTTCGGCATCCTGATCGTCGAGGATATTTTGGCGATTGGTATGATTGCGCTGTTGTCGGGGGTGGCGATGAACGGCCAGATCGATGCCGGCGATGTATTTTCCACGGTCGGCAAGCTGTCTCTTTTCATGATCGTGGCTCTGATACTCGGCTTGTTGATGGTGCCGCGCGTATTGGCTTTCGTGGCGAGATTCCAGAGCAATGAAGTATTCCTGATTACGGTTCTCGGTTTGTGCTTCGGTTTTTGCCTGCTGGTGCTGCAACTGGAATACAGCATTGCCTTGGGCGCCTTCATGATAGGTGCGATCATGTCCGAGGCGCGCCATATGCATTTGATCGAACGTCTGATTGCACCTATACGCGACATGTTCAGTGCACTGTTTTTTGTCGGTGTCGGTCTGCTGTTCAATCCATCCGTGTTGCTGACTTATGCCTTGCCGATAGCCGTGATTACCATTGCCGTCGTGTTCGGCAAGATGTTTGCGTGCGGGCTCGGTACCTTTGTGGCCGGCAATGACGGCAGAACGTCGTTGCGTGTCGGCATGGGTTTGTCGCAGATAGGGGAATTTTCCTTCATCATTGCCTCACTCGGCTTGACGCTGCAAGTCACCAGCGAGTTTCTGTATCCGATCGTGGTCGCGGTCTCGGCTGTCACCACCTTGCTCACGCCTTATCTGATCAGGCTGGCCGATCCCTTGTCGCTGCGAGTGGCGGGCATGGTGCCGGCCAGATTAAGCCGCGCTGCCAACTGCTATACGGAATGGCTGCAAAGCGTGCAATTGCATGGTGACCGCGCCATGCTCGCCAAGATCATCCTGCGGATAGTGCTGCAGGTGATCGTCAACTGTGCGATGACGGCGGCGGTATTCGTGGCCGGCATCTATCTGTTTGGTGTCATAGAACAAAGTCTGGAGAGTTCCATCGCCGATGAGCAGATCCAGAAGGCCATCGTATGGGGCGGCGCTTTGCTGATTTCATTGCCATTCCTGATTGCGACTTATCGCAAGCTGAAAGCCTTGAGTTTGCTTCTGCTTGAGATTACGCTAGGCGCTGGCGGCAGCGGCGGCAATTTCAGGCGTGGATTGCGGTGCGCCCTGGTGGAAGTCATTCCGCTTATTTCAATTCTCGTGATTTTGCTACTGATCGCTACGCTGAGCGTGAGCATACTGCCGTCCGGAGAAATGCTGTTTTTGTTGTTGATCGCCGCAGCCATGTTGACGGCGTTGCTGTGGCGTACCTTTGTGCGCTGGCATACCCGTTTACAGATTGCGCTGTTCGAGACGCTGAATGAAGAGGTGGATGAAAAGAGCTGATGCACAATCTGCCAAAACAGTTAGCTGTGCGCATCCGTTAAAATAGCGGCTGTTCCCATTTTTATTTTTACATACGACATGACCCAGGATGAAATGAAGCAAGCGGTTGCCCATGCGGCAATCGATTATGTGGTGCCAGGCGAAATCATCGGCGTCGGTACCGGCTCCACCGCCAATTTCTTCATCGATGAATTGGGCAAGATCAAGGACAGGATCAAGGGCGCGGTCGCCTCGTCCGAAGCAACGGCGCAGCGCCTGCAGGCGCATGGCATTGCTGTTTTCGATTTGAACGAGATCGATAGCATGTCGGTATATATCGATGGCGCGGATGAAATCACTGCGCAAGGCGCAATGATCAAGGGCGGTGGCGCAGCATTGACGCGCGAAAAAATTGTCGCTTCCGTCGCCAGGCAATTCGTCTGTATCGCCGATGGTTCGAAACTGGTGGATCTGCTGGGTAATTTTCCCTTGCCGGTGGAAGTGATCCCGATGGCGCAAGCGGTGGTGGCGCGCAAGCTGGCGGCACTGGGTGGCGAACCGCGTTTGCGATTGAAGGATGGTAAACCATTAGTGACCGATAATGGCTGCTGCATCATCGATGTGCTGGGCTTGAAGATACAAGATCCTGCCGAACTGGAAGCACAGATCAACGATATCGTCGGTGTCGTGACAGTCGGTCTGTTCGCACGGCGCGGTGCCGATATCGCCCTGCTCGGCACTGCAGAAGGCGTCAGACGCCTGACGTTTTAGTTTGCTTCTTTCAACACTGCTGCAGCTTCAGGCTGCAGCAGCCGTTCCAAATGTTGATGTGAAACCGGTTTGCTCATCAGATATCCCTGGCCTTCGTTGCAGGCACTTTCCAGTAGAAACCGGAATTGCTCTTCGGTTTCTATTCCTTCTGCCAGTACTGTCAGATTCAGGTTGTGCCCGAGTGAAATGATCGCCTTGACGATGGCGGCGCTATCCTGGCTGGTGGCGATGTCGCGTACGAAGGATTGATCGATTTTCAAGGTGTCGACCGGGAAGCGTTTCAGGTAACTGAGGCTGGAATAGCCGGTGCCGAAATCATCCAGCGAAATTTTTACGCCCAGCATGCGCAGGCGGGTCAGTAGCGCAAACGATTTTTCCACATCGGTTGCCATTACGCTTTCGGTTATTTCCAGTTCCAGATATTGCGCTTCCAGTCCGCTTTTCGCCAATACCTGTTCCACCCGCTCGACGATATCGCCACGCGCCAGTTGACGCGGCGACAGATTGACCGAGATTGTGATCGGTGCATAACCGGCCAGTTGCCAGGCGCGATTCTGCCGGCAGGCAGTCTCCAATACCCATTCGCCGATGGGGATGATCAGGCCGGTTTCTTCTGCCAGTGGAATGAAACTTCCCGGCGATACCATGCCTTCTGAATTATTCCAGCGTATCAAGGCTTCGGCACCGATGATGTCACCGGTCGCGAGATTGACTTTCGGCTGGTAGTGCAGCACGAATTCATTGTTCGGGATCGCCTGACGCAGGCGACTGAGCAGTGCCAGCCGGTCAGTCACGGTGTCGTTCATTTCCACAGCAAAGTACTGGAAATTATTGCGTCCCAGTTCTTTCGCCTGGTACATCGCGGAATCGGCATTCTTCAGCAGCATTTCTACATCGCGCCCGTCATTCGGACATAAGGTCACGCCTATGCTGCAGGTGATGCGAAATTCCAGGTCGTTTGCCATCCATGGCTGTGCGACTTCGTGCAGTACGCGTTGCATGGTGTGCGTAATCGATTCTTCGCTGGGCTGACTGGTGAGCAGCAAAACGAATTCATCGCCGCCCTG
>DGBN01000011.1 GCA_002384815.1 Oxalobacteraceae bacterium UBA4003
CTGCGCTGGTGCATCCGGCGAGCAATATGGCAACAGCAAGGCGTTTCAGGCCGGGTGCATGCATGGTGTGTCCTTAAGGGAAGGCGGAATAAATACTTGTGCGATTTCGCCATGCTTCGTGCTTCCTGTCAATGGATAGGCGGATTTTGCACGGATTCTTGTAGCAAGTGCGGGACGCCGCAAACGGATTTCTGTATAATTCGCTTTTGCGCCAATAGGAAAACACTATGCGTTTATTACAAAAAGCACTCACATTCGATGACGTGCTGCTGGTTCCGGCTTATTCAGACATTCTCCCCAAAGATACTTCTCTTGTTACGCGCCTGACGCGCAACATCACGTTGAATATTCCCTTGCTGTCCGCAGCGATGGATACCGTGACCGAAGCACGCCTTGCCATTGCGATGGCCCAGGAAGGCGGTATCGGCATTATTCACAAGAATCTGACCGCTGCAGAACAGGCGCGTGAAGTCGCCAAGGTCAAGCGTTTTGAGTCCGGCGTGGTGCGTGATCCGATCACGATTCCTCCGAACACCAAGATTCGCGACGTGATTGCGCTGTCGCAGCAGCATGGCATCAGTGGTTTTCCGGTCGTCGAAGGCAAAATCGTGGTCGGCATCATCACCAACCGCGANNTTTTGAAAACGAACTGGATGCGCCTGTCAGCAGCAAGATGACGCCGAAAGACAAGCTGGTCTGCGTGCAGGAAGGTGCTGATCTGGTGGAAGCCAAGCGCCTGATGAACAAGCACCGGCTGGAGCGTGTGCTGGTCGTTAATGATGCATTTGAATTGCGTGGACTGATTACCGCCAAGGATATTCAAAAAGCAACCGAACATCCGCTGGCATCGAAAGACAGTCAGGGTAAACTGCGTGTCGGTGCTGCAGTCGGTGTCGGTGCCGATAACGACGAACGCGTCGATCTGCTGGTCAAGGCAGGTGTGGACGTGATCGTGGTCGATACTGCGCACGGCCATTCCAAGGGCGTGCTGGATCGGGTGCGCTGGATCAAGGACAATTACAAGGGCGTGGATGTCATCGGCGGCAATATCGCAACTGCCGCCGCCGCATTGGCACTGGTTGAGCATGGCGCGGACGGCGTCAAGGTAGGCATCGGCCCAGGCTCGATTTGCACGACACGTATCGTCGCCGGCGTCGGTGTGCCGCAAATCACTGCGATCTCCAATGTGGCCGATGCGCTCAAGGGTAGCGGCGTGCCGTGTATCGCTGACGGCGGCATTCGTTTTTCCGGCGATATCTCCAAGGCGCTGGCAGCAGGCGCATCCACCGTGATGATGGGCAGCATGTTTGCGGGCACCGATGAAGCGCCGGGTGAAGTGATTTTGTTCCAGGGACGCAGCTATAAAGCGTATCGAGGCATGGGCAGTCTGGGCGCGATGGCGGATGGTTCGGCCGATCGCTACTTCCAGGATCCGGCGAATAACGTCGACAAATTTGTACCGGAAGGTATCGAAGGTCGCGTTGCCTACAAAGGCAGCATGGTTACCATCCTGTATCAACTGGTAGGTGGCGTACGTTCTTCCATGGGCTACTGCGGCTGTTCGACGATAGACGATTTCCGTGAAACTGCAGAATTCGTGGAAATCACCTCGGCCGGCATGCGTGAATCGCATGTGCATGATGTGCAGATCACCAAGGAAGCGCCTAATTATCGCGCTGACTAAGATCATGCTGCCGCAGGTAAATGAGACGGCAGCAGGCAGGGCAGAGCGCGAGGATCTTGCACAGGCGATTGCGCGTATCGAGCGACTGGGTAAAAGCCTGTTCGGCGTCACTGCCTGTATCGTGCAGCTGCATGGCGCAGATGAGGTACTTGCCGAAACGGCTTTTGCTTCGCCAGCGCATCGTTTCTGCGCCGGTTTGCCTTTGGGCGAAGCCTTGCAGCTCATGCCGGAAAAAGCATCGCCTTTCAGTCCGGCGCTGGGCAAGATCGATAATTTCGAGATACGGTTTTATGCCTTGCAGCCTTTGCATGATCGCGCCGGCAATGTCGTCGGCAGAGTAGGGTTGTTACATGAGCGTACGCGCGCTTTCACATCCGGCGATGGACACTGGATGTCAGACCTGACGGCACTGATCGAGCGGGAGTTGCACTTCTCGGGATTTGTTGCTGCTGTATCCCGCCCCGGGTCTGTACCTGAAAACTAATTGTTCCACATTGAAACGCTAAGTCATCTATCCCATGCATTCGAAAATTCTCATCCTTGATTTCGGCTCCCAAGTCACCCAGCTGATCGCACGTCGCGTGCGCGATTCCGGCGTTTTTTCCGAAGTCTATCCGTATGACGTCAGCGATGAATTCGTACGTAATTACGGCGCAGCCGGTGTGATTCTGTCGGGCGGTCCGAACTCGGTGATCGAGGGTGACGATACGCCACGCGTACCGCAAGCCGTATTTGAGCTGGGCGTACCTGTGCTGGGAATCTGCTACGGCATGCAGGCAATGGCGGAGCAGCTCGGCGGCAAGGTAGAAAATGGCCTCGTTCGCGAATTCGGTTACGCCGAAGTGCGTGCGCATGGTCACACTGCACTGCTGAAAGACATCAGCGACTTCACGACCTCTGAAGGTCATGGCATGTTGAAAGTCTGGATGAGTCATGGCGACAAGGTCAACGAAATGCCGCCCGGCTTCAAGCTGATGGCATCGACGCCGAATTGCCCGATCGCCGGTATGGCCGACGAAGTGCGTCGCATGTACGCATTTCAGTTTCATCCTGAAGTGACGCACACGGTGCAGGGCAAGGCGATCATTGCGCGCTTTGTGCACGATATCTGCGGCTGCAAATCGGATTGGAACATGCCCGACTATATTGCTGAAGCGGTTGAGAAAATTCGCCAGCAGGTCGGTAGCGATGAAGTGATTCTTGGTTTGTCCGGCGGCGTCGACAGCAGTGTCGCTGCTGCATTGATCCATCGCGCCATCGGAGACCAGCTGACTTGCGTTTTTGTCGATCACGGCTTGCTGCGTCTCGACGAAGGCAAGATGGTGATGGACATGTTCGCCGACAATCTGGGCGTCAACGTGATCCGTATCGATGCCGTCGATCAGTTCATGGGCCATCTGGCCGGTGTCACTGATCCGGAAGCCAAGCGCAAGATCATCGGTCGTGAGTTTGTTGAGGTGTTCCAGGTTGAAGCCGGCAAACGCAAGAATGCAAAATGGCTGGCGCAAGGTACGATTTATCCTGACGTCATCGAGAGCGCAGGCAAGGGCAAGAAAGGCCATACGATCAAGAGTCACCACAATGTGGGCGGTTTGCCGGAAACCCTGAACCTGCAATTGCTGGAACCGTTGCGCGAATTGTTCAAGGATGAAGTGCGTCAGCTCGGCGTTGCGCTCGGTCTGCCGCACGATATGGTGTACCGCCATCCATTCCCAGGCCCTGGTTTGGGCGTGCGCATACTTGGTGAAGTGAAAAAAGAGTTTGCCGATTTGCTGCGTCGTGCCGATGCAATCTTCATTGAAGAACTGCGCAACACGCCGTTTGTGGCGACTCCCGGCGCATCGGAAGCAACCGATAACGGTATCCCGCATCGCAACTGGTACGACGCAACCAGCCAGGCTTTTGCCGTTTTCCTGCCGGTCAAATCGGTCGGCGTGATGGGTGACGGCCGCACTTATGAATACGTGGTGGCCTTGCGAGCAGTACAGACGCAGGATTTCATGACAGCGCACTGGGCTCATCTGCCATATGAATTACTTGGCAAGGTATCGAATCGCATCATCAATGAAGTGCGCGGTATCAATCGGGTGGTGTACGACATTTCGGGCAAACCGCCAGCGACGATCGAGTGGGAATAAGTGCCTGGCAGGCAGCATTTGATTCATAAAACAAAAAAGCGGCTAGGCCGCTTTTTTTATTTGTAGGAGTCGCAATAAAGTAGCCACTCATTGCACGTCAAAGTAAGCATCTATTTGCACAACAGATGTTCCGCATCCAGCTAGGAATGCGGCTTTGCTCGGCTGACTTACTTCGCTGCGTGCCGCGCAAGTGCTCCTGGCGCCCATGCAACCAGCGGTGCCAGCCAATGCGGCCGCCATGTCAGTGTGAAGGCAACGAATACGGCACCTGTCGCCAATAGCATGATCCATACCAGCGCGGCCATTGATATGTGGTCAGTTGCCATGCACAGTATCAGTGATATTGCCAGGGACAGTCCGCCCAACCCGCGCAGCAGCAGCTGGACAGACCTGGCAAGAGGGGCGCTGCCTTGCACCTGTTTCCAATGAATTTCCATGGCAAGCGCCATCCAGGCCAATCCCAGCGTTAAAACGATGCAAGCCGCTGTTAGCATTATCCAGGGTGTATCAAACATGGTTTGTCACCTGCATGTTGCCACTCGCATGTTCAGATGCAATTGATGACACTCTCATGTGTTCACGCTGCTTGAGCATTCTCGCTACTATCACGGCAAGACCGGCACTTGCCAGCAATGCCAGATCCAGCCCGGCAACCGGCCAGTAAAGTTCGCCTATAGTTCTGAGCAGATGATCGCCGGTAGTTGCCCAGTTTAGAACGACTGCCGCGACCGCCAGCATGGCGATTACCCAGCATTGTTCGCGCCACGCCGGGCTGATACGTGCCTGCGCTACCGGCTTGCTGCGCCAGAAAGCATGCGTCGTAGCCATCAGCCATGCACCCCAGAAGACAAGCTTTTCCCAATAGCCCTTGCCGTCCATATCCGCTGGTAGCAAGCGGTTTGCCACCAGCATGGCCACTGCCGCGATCACGATCCCTGTGACTGTAGCTGTCGCCAGCGCGTCTACTATGCGGCTACCCGGAATCCTCGAATTGGCATGCTGCTTCTTGCGCTTTTCGACGAAGAAGATAAAGCCGGTGGCAATGCAGACACAGCCCAGCAAGCCGCCCACCACGTACAACCAGCGCAGCAGCCAGTGTTCGAAATGCTGCAGATGCAGGCCGGTCAGGAAATCCTTGACGCCCATCGCAGCGACTGGCGGCGGGTCTTCGCGGATCAGCCGCCCCGTGGCAGCTTCGAAGTGCATGCCATAGCCAGTCAACGTCACGCGATCAGTGCCGGCACGAAAAACGCTGACATAACCGTTTTTGTCGCCTACATGCTCGAGACGCAGAAAACCTACTGCCCCTGGAGCGTCACGCTCCGTCCAACGAGCCTGTGCTTTGGCGATCATTGCATCTACCGAGGCCAGCGGTGCAGGCACGCCGGCTGGCTCATGCGGCAGTCCGGTATGAGCGGCCTCAAGAATCTCATGGCGGTCGTGCAGCGGCTTCAGCATGGTTTCCGACAGCGGGAGATAAATGCCGGCAAAAATGATCAGTCCCGTGAAGGCAAAAAAGAAGTGGAAAGGCAGCGCGACCACGCCGGTCAGGTTATGCAGGTCGAGGGCACTGCGTTGCGTGTGTTTCTTGGGACGAAAGGTAAAAAACTCGCGGAAGACCTTGCGGTGCATCACCACGCCGCTAACCAGTGCTGCCATCATGATCAGTGCAGCAAAACCCACGATCCACGTGCCTAAATTTTTCCAGTTCAGCTGCAAGCTGTAATGCATAGGATAGAACCATTCGCTGCCGATCTTCAGCTTGCTGTCGGACATCTCTACGCCGTTGCGCGGATCAATCGTCGTCCAGCCATGTACATGCAGATGGTCATCAGCCGGGTCTTTTGGTTTGTTCGGAATGGAGAACTCACCGCCAATGCGCAGCACCGGGTCGCGGTGCGTGGTGTAAGCCCAGAACGATGCCAGCGGCATCGTTGACGGATCGGGCAGGGTGCCAAGAACCCGCTGTTGCGTCCGGGCCATGTCATCAGGGTGCGGTTTGAGGCGTTCCATTGCAGGGCCAAGAATGGCATCAAAGCGCGGCATAGGTTGTGCGTCGAAGCGCGTTTCGGGAATGCTCCAGCGGTCGATCTCGCGGTCGAACACTGACAAAGTGCCGAAGAAGAACACTACCATGAGTACGAAGCCCATGGCCAAGCCGAACCAGGTATGCAGCCATGCCATCGACAGGCGGAAATTTGAAAACATTGTTGATATCTCCTTCAGGCGAGGACGGCGCGTTGCAACGTCCAGGCGGCAACTGTCATGAGAAGTCCTCCGCCTGCCAGCACGAGCCAAAGGCGGGCAAGCCTGGGGGTAGCGAACGCCCAGAGGAAGACAGCCAGAAAAATCAGAAAAGCAAGCATCTGCATGCCGGTTTCCGCTTCATGAAAATCGACGCTCATGGCGACCAGGCCGGCGATCCCGAACGCGGTGAGTCCCCAGGTAAAAACATAGCCGCCGATCAGGCTGGCGGCAATTCTTGAAGCAAGGTTGAGTTTGGAGGCAGTCATGGTGTACAGGTTCGTCGATCTACGAAAGATAAATGGGTTGAATTGCGCTTGATTTGCTGGGCATTGCCAAGGCGATTGCAATACAGCTTCTTCAGGTGAAGTCAACTATTAATGATAATGATTCTTATTATAATTCATAATTTTAACGAAGTGCAAACGATCATTTCCAATATTGTGAGTACCCAAACTTCCTTGTTAAAGCAAAGAAGTCACATCAGGCAATGTGCTGTACACGCTGATTTCTTGATGTGCTCAGCCCCGCCGCGATTATTGTGGTGGCCTGCTGATTTATTGGAGTACTCCATAATCAAGAACGCCGGCGGAAATTTTTACTCTTTGAAGATCGCCTGAGTATTTGAGGTTTTTGCTTGCTGGCAAACGAATTGATGCGACCTTTCCATTCCTATTGACTTTTTAATAGTAATGGTTATCATTCTCTTCTTTGTCAAGTAGCCAGCCAACTGTTCGCCACTCGCCAACCGGTGAGCATGCGGAATGCCAGCCAATTATTTTCGTTTTTGTCATTAATTGGGGAATAGATGGCTATGCATGCACGCGTCCAACGGCGTCACAAATTCAATCGGTTTGCGGTATTTGTAGCGCTTGCCATCCCGGTGGCCGCTCATTCTCAAGTCGCAGAGTCAGACGGTCGCTCTTCATTGCGGGCTCCTGCATCACAAAACGAGAGTAGTGCCGCGGCAGTAGCGACTTTGCCAGCGGTGAATGTAATCGGCGCGCAGGAAACGGCAACCGGGCCTGTGATCGGATATCGCGCCACGCGGTCTTCAACTGCGACCAAGACAGATACTTCATTGGCGGAAACGCCGCAAGCCGTCACCGTCGTCACGCGCGATCAGATTACGGATCAGGGGGCAACGACATTGCAGGATGCATTGACCTATGCGGCTGGCGTGCGCTCGGATGCCTACGGTCTGGATAGTCGCACCGATTCGGCGCTGGTGCGCGGCACCGAAGCCACCGTCTATATCGATGGGCTGCGCCAGACCAATGACTGGTATACCAGCGGCGCACGCCCCGATCCTTTTACGCTGGAGCGCATCGAAGTGCTGCGCGGTCCGGCCGCTATGTTGTACGGGCAGGGCAGCACCGGCGGCGTAGTGAATCTGGTCAGCAAGCGGCCGCAGGAACAATTTCAGGGCGAGGTCGGCGTGCAATACGGCAGCCATAATCGGAAGCAGATTCAGGCCGACATCACAGGGCCGCTCACCGAGGATGGGCAATGGCTGTATCGTCTGATCGCGATCGGGCGCAATGCCGATACGCAGGTCAATTATGTAGAAGACGATCGCACCTTGCTGGCGCCGACGCTGACCTGGAAACCGAACGGCGCGACATCATTGACCTTGCAGGCCTTGTATCAGAAGGATAAAAGCGGCTCGACGGCGCAGTTCCTGCCCTGGCAAGGCATGCAGACATACAACCCGAATGGCCGGATTCCTACCGATACCTTCATAGGCGAACCGGGTGATCGCTACGATACCGAACGCCAATCGCTGGGCTATTTGTTTGAGCACCAGTTCAACGATACGTGGACGGTGCGGCAGAACTTCCGTTATGCCATCAACAAGGTCGACTACTTTAGCCATTATGCGGATTCTTTCAGGCCGGGTAACGATCCCTGGTATAGCGATCCGGTCAATCAACGCGTGATTGGCCGTTATGCGGACAACAGCGTGACGGACGTGCGCATTGCGACGCTGGATCAGCACCTGGAGGGAAAATTAGCTACCGGTGCAGTCAAGCATGATTTACTGATGGGTGTGGATTTGACCCATTATCAGCGCGATAAAAAGTCCAGTTCCGGTTACGACTTCATCGACGTGTATGCGCCAGTGTATGGTACTGCCCCCGACATTCCGCTGAGCGACGATCCGCGTTCGGTGCAGCGTCAGGCGGGCCTGTATCTGCAGGATCAGATGAAAATCGGCCAGTGGATAGTTGCAGCCGGTGTACGTCACGATAGAGTGAACAATGCGTTGGAGGGTGACGACGACGAGAAAAGCCACGCCACCACCAAACGTCTGGGCGTGATGTATCTGCTGGAAAACGGCTGGTCGCCGTATGTCAACTACAGTGAATCGTTTACGCCGGTTGCAGGCACCAACGACTATGACGAACGCTTCAAGCCTTTGCGCGGCGAGCAGATCGAGGGCGGTGTCAAATATATGCCGGCAAACGGCAATAGCCAGTTCACTGCGGCAGTGTGGCGCATCAAGGAGAAAAACCAGCTGACGAATGATCCTGCGAATGGCAATAATCAAATACAGGTTGGCGAGACGGCAAATCGTGGTATCGAGCTGGAGTGGAACGGCAAGCTGACGCGCAACTTCGATGTGCTGGCGCATTACAACTATCTCGAGCTTGATGACCAGTTGACGGCAGCACCGAAAAATCAGGCGGCAGTATGGGGCAAATGGAGCTTTGCGATGGGCGAGGTCAAGGGCTTGTCGCTCGGTACTGGTGTGCGTTACATGAGCTCGTTCAAAGATGGCGTTGCACCGACCACGCCGTCGGTCACGCTGCTGGATGCGATGCTGGCCTGGGATACCCCGCACTGGCGCTATGCGCTCAATGTCAACAACCTGACCGACAAGACCTATAACTCGATCTGTCTTGGTGTTGGTCGCGGCGATTGCTGGTATGGAGCGCGTAGAAGCGTGCTTGCCACCGCAACTTATAAATTCTAAAACGTTCATTATCTGCCGTAATGCGCGGCAGTGAATATTCTTTATCTCTTTCAGACAAGAATGTTTCACTGTTGCGGTAATGACTGCATTTTTGGATATTTTATGTAAGCTGCCGCGCATTCATTGCTCCCGTATTTGAAGTTATCTTGTGCGCTTTCTGGATTTTGATTCATCGTTATCACATAGCAAAGGCGTGTTTTGAACCAGGCAGAATGCAGTTCTGTATTGCTCTGGGGGAGTTCGATCAAACAGCGATTGTTCAAATCGTGTTGTCGAGCGTTTGCTAATATCGAATCAATGTAATAGATGGTGGATTGACGCAGAACTATTCTCATGTCTTGGCAAGCAATCCTCTACGGTAGCCAGCCAATTTACACAGGCTTTAGCCTCACTGGATTGTCGTGACTACTGTTTTTCACCCGAATGAAATCGTGCCTGACGCAGCGCAGACTGTCGCGCCGCGGCCCATAGGCGAGTTGTATGCCGATCATCATGGCTGGTTGCAGGCTTGGTTACGCCGCAAACTGGGCTGCATCGATCATGCGGCCGACCTCACACAAGACACCTTCGTGCAATTGATGACGGGTATACATCCTGTCCGCCTCGGCGAGCCGCGTGCC
>DGBN01000065.1 GCA_002384815.1 Oxalobacteraceae bacterium UBA4003
CTCATCAAATGATTTAAGGACTTTCTCCCTTCGATTCCCCGGAACTTACCCAGACGGAATCGGGAAAACCTCCAATTATACATGGACTTACCTCCCCGGTCAAAGGCTGTAAACACCAATAAAAGCCTGCCTTTCAAGAAATAGCCTGTTCCTTGACCGCAACATGGAGCCGCGCCCTGCGTTTGTCGTCGTATAATTCCGCTCATTCATGCTCATTCATCAGGCTTACCCTTGGCTTCCCCTTCCACAATTTCTGTCCAAAACCTGCTTATACAACCAATCGCCGCAGATATGAACGCTGTCGATGTGGTGATACGCCAAAAACTCCACTCGGAAGTTGCGCTGGTCAATCAAATTGCCGATTACATCATCAGTGCTGGCGGCAAACGAATCCGTCCCGTGCTGGTATTGCTGATGGCAAACGCGCTCGGCTATCGCGGCACCCATCAATACGATCTGGCTGCCGTAGTCGAATTCATTCATACGGCGACCTTGCTGCATGACGATGTGGTGGATGAATCCGAGCTGCGACGCGGCCGCAAGACTGCCAACGCCTTGTTCGGCAATGCGGCATCGGTATTGGTCGGCGACTTTTTGCACTCGCGCGCGTTTCAGATGATGGTTACTGTCGGCAACATTCGCGCCATGCAAATTCTGGCCGATGCGACCAATGTAATTGCCGAAGGCGAGGTCCTGCAGTTGCTAAATATGCATGATCCGGATATTTCGGAAGAACGCTACACGCAGGTCATACGCTCCAAAACCGCCAAATTATTTGAGGCGGCCGCTCAGCTCGGCGCCCTGATCGCCGGCGCTTCGGAAGATGAAATCGAAGCTGCTGCCGAGTACGGCCGCTCGCTCGGCACCGCCTTCCAGCTAATCGACGATGTACTGGATTATTCCGGTCATGCGGAAGATATCGGCAAGAACGTAGGCGACGATTTGCGCGAAGGCAAGGCTACCTTGCCATTGATCTACCTGATGGAACACGGCAGCACCGAGCAACGCGAACTGGTGCGCAGTTGTATTGAAAGCGGCGATGAGGAACATTTCGATACGGTCTTGCTAGCGGTGACGACATCCGGCGCGCTGGACTACACCAAACGCAAAGCCGAAGAAGCGGCAGCGCGCGCCGCCACTTCGATAGCCAGACTGCCTGAAAGCCAGTTCAAGGACGCCCTGCTCGACTTGAGCGCTTTTGCTGCACACCGCAATCACTAAAAGACCAAGGCACAGCTAGCCCGAGGCCGCAGCCACAGGTGAGACAATTCGGCACAAGCGTTGCATTTTCCCCTGTGAAAAAGTAACAAGCGCTCGGATATGTTTACAAAACAGATGCTTGTAGGCATTATCTAATGCATCTTCGATGTTCAATTGACATTTCCGGCGTAACTACATGGCTGCAGTTCTCCCTACTTCGGCATCAAATAATGCGATGTCAGGCCTTGCGCGCGCCCTTCTGCAGGCAGGACAGATAACGCCGCAACAGACAGACACCGTCGCCAAGCAGGCAGCCAGTGAAAAAGCCCCGTTCATCGATATTTTGCTGAAAAACGACATCATGAATGGCGCCCGGCTGGCGGCATTTTGCTCGCAAACCTTTGGCTACCCGCTGCTCGATCTGGCGGCATTCAACAGCAGCAGCCTCTCTGACAACAAGATCATCGACCTGAAATTGATGCAAAGCCAGCGTGTCATCGCACTGGCCAAGCGCGGCAACAAGGTATTGATTGCGATTTCCGACCCGACCAATTCCCAGGCCCTGGACCAAATCAAGTTCCAGACCCAGTTGACGGTGGAACCTATCATTGTCGACCACGCTACCTTGCTCAAGCTGATCGAGAAGCTGGGACATAGTGCTGAACAGGATCTGAATGAACTGATAGGCGACGATCTCGAGAACATCGATTTCGTCGACGAAGAGCTGGCCGCGCCGGCCGAAGGCGGTGCTACCGATATCGATGACGCGCCGGTCGTCAAATTCCTGCACAAGATTCTGATTGATGCGATCAATCTGGGAGCATCGGATTTGCATTTCGAACCCTTTGAAAAATTCTATCGCATCCGTTTCCGGGTCGATGGCGTACTGCGCGACATCGCGCAACCGCCGCTGGCAATCAAGGAAAAACTGGCATCGCGCATCAAGGTCATTTCCAAACTCGATATTTCAGAAAAACGCGTGCCGCAGGATGGCCGCATGAAGCTGGTGATGTCAAAAACCCGCTCCATCGATTTCCGTGTCAGCACCCTGCCTACGCTATTCGGCGAGAAAATCGTCATGCGTATTCTGGATGGCTCGCAAGCGCAAATGGGGATAGAAGCGCTGGGTTACGACCCGGACCAGAAGGAAACGCTGCTCAATGCCATCCAGCGCCCGTACGGCATGGTGCTGGTCACCGGCCCTACCGGTTCCGGCAAAACCGTTTCGCTGTATACCTGCCTCAATATCCTGAACAAACCCGGCATCAATATCTCGACTGCGGAAGATCCGGCCGAGATCAATTTACCGGGCGTCAATCAAGTCAACGTTAACGATAGGGCCGGACTGACCTTCCCGGTCGCGCTGAAAGCATTTCTGCGGCAGGATCCTGACATCATCATGGTTGGTGAAATTCGTGATCTGGAAACGGCAGACATCGCCATCAAGGCCGCGCAAACCGGTCACATGGTGTTCTCTACCTTGCATACCAACGATGCTCCGGCAACGCTGACCCGTTTGATGAATATGGGTGTGGCGCCCTTTAACATTGCATCGTCCGTGATCCTGATCACAGCGCAGCGACTGGCCAGGCGTTTGTGTACATGCAAGCAAACCTCCGTCATTCCGGATGAAGCCTTGCTGGAAGCAGGTTTCAGCGAAGACGATCTGGACGGTACCTGGCTGCCATATAAACCGGTCGGTTGCGAGCGTTGCAGCGGCAGCGGCTACAAAGGACGGCTGGGCATTTACCAAATCATGCCCATCAGTGAAGAAATCGAGCACATCATTTTGAATCACGGCACTGCGCTGGAAATCGAGGCACAGGCAAAAAAAGACGGGGTTCGCTCATTGCGCGAATCGGGCCTGGTAAAAGTAAAGCAGGGACTGACCAGTCTGGAAGAAATTCTGGGCTGTACCAACGAATAATAAAGAGGTCTAGGGATGGCAACTTCAGCACGCAAAGTCGGAAGCGCAACGCTCGCCAAGGAAGCCGTTTTTGCCTGGGAGGGCAAGGATAAATCGGGCAAAATCGTGCGCGGCGAATTGCGTGCCGGCGGCGAATCCGTAGTCAATGCAACATTGCGCCGGCAAGGCGTGCTGGTGACCAAGGTCAAAAAGAAAACCTATCGCAGCGGCAAGAAGGTATCCGACAAAGACATCACACTCTTTACGCGCCAGTTGGCCACGATGATGAAGGCCGGCGTACCGCTGCTGCAATCCTTCGATATCGTCGCCAAGGGCAATGACAATCCCTCGGTCTCCAAGCTGATTCAGGACATCCGTGCCGACGTCGAAACCGGCACCAGCCTGAATCAGGCTTTCCGCAAATTCCCGCTTTACTTCGATCCGCTGTTCTGTAACCTGGTCGGCGCCGGCGAACAGGCCGGCATTCTGGAGGATCTGTTGACGCGACTGGCGATCTACAAGGAAAAAACGCTTGCCATCAAGGCCAAGATCAAGTCGGCGCTGTTTTATCCGGTCGCCATTCTGGCGGTTGCATTTATCGTCACGGCCGTCATCATGATCTGGGTGGTGCCGGCATTCAAGGAAGTATTCAAGAGCTTTGGTGCCGATTTGCCGGCACCAACCTTGATGGTAATGGCAATTTCCGACTTTTTCGTTTCATATTGGTATCTGATTTTCGGCTTGCTGTTTGCAGGGCTGTATCTGTTCTTTCAATCCTGGAAACGCTCATTGAAAATGCAGCGAATGATGGACAAATTGCTGCTGAAAGCGCCTATCTTCGGCGCAGTCATACGCAAAGCCACGATTGCCCGCTGGACGCGCACACTGGCCACCATGTTCGCCGCCGGCGTACCGCTCGTCGAATCGCTGGACTCAGTCGGTGGCGCCGCCGGCAATGCTGTTTACCTGGACGCCACGAAGAAAATCCAGAACGAAGTCAGTACCGGTACCAGCCTCACGGCTGCGATGCAGAATTCGGATGTATTCCCGAACATGGTCACGCAGATGGTCTCCATAGGCGAAGAATCCGGTTCGCTCGACAATATGCTGGGCAAGGTTGCCGATTTTTACGAAGATGAAGTCGACGAGGCTGTAGCTTCGCTATCCAGCCTGATGGAGCCCTTGATCATGGTGATTCTAGGCGTGCTGATCGGCGGCCTGGTGATTGCAATGTACCTGCCAATTTTCAAACTGGGTTCTGTGGTCTGATGATGGATTTACTATGGTCTGCGCCTGCGGGTAGCGTATTGCCCGCAATCGTTGCCGGCGTGTTTGGTTTGCTAATAGGCAGTTTTCTCAATGTAGTGATTCACCGCATCCCGAAAATGATGCAACGCGAATCGGATAACTACGTCGCGCATGAAAGCGGCAAGGCCTTGCCGCACGAAGACCGCTACAATCTGTTGATACCACGTTCGGCATGTCCGCAATGCGGACATCAGATCACCGCGACCGAAAACATCCCGGTTTTCAGCTATGCCTTCTTGCGCGGCAAATGCATCGCATGCAAAACACATATTTCCATTCGCTATCCGATTATTGAATTGCTGACCGGCCTGCTGTCGGCTTTTCTGATCTGGCATTTCGGCAGCGGCTTGCTCGGTCTGGCGACGTTGGTGTTTGCCTATCTACTGATTGCGATGACCTTCATCGATGCCGATACGCAACTGCTGCCCGACGATCTGACTTTGTCCTTGCTGTGGCTGGGCTTGCTGGTCAATCTGAACGCCACCTTCGTCCCGCTGGAAGAAGCCGTCATCGGTGCCGCAGCCGGCTATCTGAGTTTGTGGTCGATTTACTGGCTGTTCAAACTGGCAACCGGCAAGGAAGGCATGGGTTATGGCGACTTCAAACTGCTGGCGGCACTGGGCGCATGGCTGGGCTGGAAAATGTTGCCTGTCATTATTTTACTGTCATCGCTAGTAGGTGCCGTAGTCGGCATTGCCTTGATCGTGCTGGCCAAGCGCGGGCGCGATATCCCGATTCCGTTCGGCCCCTATCTCGCCGCTGCCGGCTTGCTGACTTTGCTGTACGGCAAACCGCTGGCGCACATGTATCTGGGTTTCTACTGAAACCATGAATGCTTCCAATCGCAAAAATCCATTTTCCGTTGGCTTGACAGGCGGCATAGGTAGCGGAAAAAGCACGGTCGCAGATTTATTCGCAACACTGGGCGCCACCGTGATCGATACCGATATGATCGCACATCAGCTGACGGCCGCAAATGGCGCTGCCATCGCAGCGATCAGAAGCACCTTCGGCGCTGCATACATTACCGAATCTGGCGCAATGAATCGCGACAAAATGCGCAAGGCGGTGTTTGCCGATCCGACAGCAAAAGGGCGTCTTGAAGCAATTATCCACCCGCTGATACGCGCTGAGTCCGAACATGCGGCGGCACAGGCAAGCGGTGCTTATGTCTTGTTCGTCGTTCCTCTCCTGGTCGAAACGGGATTCTGGAAACAGCGCGTTTCACGGGTACTGCTCATCGATTGTCCGGAAGACATGCAAATCCGCCGCGTTATGCAGCGCAATACGCTAACCGAAGCGCAAGTACACGCCATCATGGCGACGCAGGTGCCGCGCGCAGACAGATTGGCCGCCGCCGATGACATTATCGTCAACGATAGTGATATGGCGGCGCTGCTACCGCAAGTGCAGCGTCTGCATCAGCAGTATGTCACGCAGGCGCAGGCTGGCGAACGTTAGCGAAAATGTGCGGTCTATCCGCCATGATTTTCCGCCGGGAAGGCAAGAACGCAAGCCTGATACAGCCTGAAGCCAAACAAAATCGACCACGCATTTGTATTTTGTCCCCGCTTCGTTCAGAATCACACAATTAGCTCGACCCGCCCGGCTTTAACTTTTAAGGGATGCCACTTTGATTGTCTACGAATACCCTTTCAACGAGCGTATTCGCACGTTGTTGCGGTTGGAAGACCTGTACGAGAAATTCGCTTTCTTTGTCGGTCACGACCACCCGCAACATCATCACGTCGCCCTGTCCACCATTTTCGAGATGCTGGAAGTAGCCGGTCGCGCGGATCTCAAGTCAGATCTGCTGCAAGAACTGGAACGCCAGAAGCAAACCCTGCTCGGCTTCAAATCCAATCCCAATGTCGAATCGGAAATGCTGGATGCAATTCTGTTCGATATCGAGCGTATCAGTACGGCACTCGTCGCCTCGCAAGGAAAAACCGGCCAGTACATTCGCGAAAATGAATGGCTGATGAGCATACGCGGCCGCACCATCATTCCCGGTGGTGCCTGCGAGTTCGATTTGCCATCCTATTACGCATGGCAACATGATTCCGCCGAACAGCGTCTGGCCGATATACATAAATGGTTTACCCCGCTGGCACCTTTATTTGATGCCATCGCTATGGTACTGCGCTTGTTGCGCGAATCCGGACGTCCGGTAAAAATGATTGCGCAAACCGGCAGTTATCAGCAAATGTTGCAAGGCAAGACTTACCAGATGCTGCGTTTGAACATAGATGGAAGCCTGGGAGCGATTCCTGAAATTTCCGCCAACAAGTATATGCTGTGGGTGCGTTTCACGTCGCAGGATGGCGACAAGAAACCGAAAGCGTTTGAAGGCGATGTGCCCTTTGAACTGAGTTTATGCAGTTTTTGATTAGATGGTTTTATGGTTACGATAGTCGATTGCCCTACCTGCGGCACCAAGGTTGAATGGTCGGAAACAAGCAAGTTCCGCCCCTTCTGCTCCAACCGTTGCAAACAGATAGATCTGGGCGCATGGGCGGAGGAAAAATACGTCATCCCGGTGGCGAACCCGCTGGAAGATTTCGACGAAGACGCACCGCCACCGCCGCAACCCCTGCCCTAACAAATCATTCGTCAGCCCGGATAGCGCAGCTTGTCCAGCCATTCAATCAAGGGGATGGTTGCCGGCAACAAGGGCTCGACACCCACACATCCCTGCCATGCAAAAGCCTGGTTTTCCAGACTTTGTGGTTCACCGTGCCAGTTGCGGCTGATATAAAAATGCAGTCGTACATGCGCATGCGGATACACATGCTCCACACCGCACCACGGTTCTGCAGAAATAACTTCCACTCCCAGCTCTTCGACAAATTCGCGCTTCAAGGCATCGATGATCGCCTCGTTCGCCTCCACCTTGCCACCCGGAAATTCCCAGTAACCGGCATAAGGCTTGCCGTCCGGACGCTGTCCAAGCAGGACATCACCATTCGGTTTCATCAGGATGCCGACGGCAACATCGATAGGCAACGCTTTGATTTCAGACATGCAGCAGACCTGGAAATAGGAGTAAATAAAACAAGATCAATGGCAACGTAGCGACAGCATCATTTTTGCGTTTTGCCAGCGTGATCCTTGGCAAATTGCCACGCCACACGACCGGAACGCGAACCGCGCTGCAAGGCCCACTGCAGCGCCTCCGTCCTGGCCGCTTCAATCTGCTGTGCATTGCAACCGAAGTGTGTGAGCCAGTGCGCGACTATATCCAGATAATCGTCCTGCCGGAAGGGATAGAAAGTCACCCACAGGCCAAAGCGTTCGGACAGCGAGATTTTTTCTTCTACCGTTTCGCCGGGGTGAAGATCGCCGTTGTCATCTGTTTTGTAGCTGGCGTTATCGGACATTCGCTCGGGCAGCAAATGACGACGATTCGAAGTGGCATAGATCAGCACATTGTCCGATTGCGCAGAAATACTGCCGTCCAGCGCCACCTTCAATGCCTTGTAGCCGCCCTCGCCTTCTTCAAACGATAGATCGTCGCAGAAAATGATGAAGCGTTCGCGCCGTGCCGATACCAGATCCACGATATCCGCCAGATCGCCCAGATCATCCTTGTCAACTTCAATCAGGCGCAAACCCTGATCCGCGTACTGATTCAGGCAAGCCTTGATGAGCGATGATTTACCGGTGCCGCGTGCACCGGTCAGCAATACATTATTCGCCGGAAAACCTTCGACGAACTGCCTGGTGTTCTGTTCTATCTGCTGCTTTTGCGTGCCGATATTGTGCAGATCACTCAATGCAATCGGTGAAATATGCGCCACCGGTTGCAGATAGCCGCGGCCATCCTTGCCGCTGGATTTGCGCCAGCGAAAAGCAATGCCGGCATCCCAGTTCGGCACAGCATGCGCCGGTGGAAGTATCGCTTCAAGACGGCCCAGCAAAGCTTCGGCACGCGTGAGGAATTGTTCGAGTTGAGTCATAGGAATCGCGCTTGATATTGATACAGATTGCACATGTTCAGGAACGGTAATCGGCGTTGATCGTCACGTATTCATGCGACAGATCGCAAGTCCAGATCGTTGCATCGGCGCTACCGCGCGCGAGTTTGACGCGCACCGTGATTTCGCTTTGCCGCATCACACGCTGACCGTCTTCTTCCTTGTAGTCCGGATTGCGACCGCCATTTTTGGCTACCCACACATCATCCAGATAAAGATCCAGCTTCGTCACATCGAGATCGTCAACACCGGCATAGCCGATCGCCGCCAGAATACGGCCGAGATTCGGGTCGGAGGCAAAGAAGGCCGTTTTCACCAAAGGCGAATGGGCAATCGAATACGCGATCCTGCGGCATTCCTCTACATCCTTGCCGTCTTCCACTGTCACGGCAATGAATTTTGTCGCGCCTTCGCCATCGCGCACGATCATCTGCGCCAACTCCTGCGACAGACCCAGCACCGCATCATACAAGGCGGCATATTCAGGAGTATCAATGGCTGTCACTTCCACCGCGGCAGTACCGGTGGCGATCACAATGAAGGAATCGTTGGTTGAGGTATCGCCATCGATAGTGATGCAGTTAAACGAACGGTCTGCTACCTGCCTGACCATGTGATCCAGCACCGGCTGCGCAATCTTCGCATCGGTAGCCATGAAACCCAGCATGGTTGCCATGTTCGGCTTGATCATGCCGGCGCCCTTGCTGATGCCGGTCAAGGTAATCGTCTGACCATTGATGGCGACCTGGCGTGAAGCGGCTTTCGGCTGCGTATCGGTCGTCATGATGGACAAGGCGGCGTTATACCAGTTATCGGACTGTAAATTAGCGATTGCTTGCGGCAAACCAGCAACCAGGCGATCCAGCGGCAAGGGCTCCAGAATCACGCCTGTGGAAAACGGCAGGATTTGTGTGACATCGCAAGCCAGCAGATCGGCCAGGGCTGTGCACGTTGCATGAGCGGCAGCCAAACCGGCTTCACCGGTGCCGGCGTTGGCATTACCGGTATTGATCACCAGTGCGCGTATAGGCGCATCCGTCCTGCGGGCAGCCAGATGTTCCTTGCAGACTTGCACTGGCGCTGCGCAAAAGCGATTCTTCGTGAACACGCCCGTTACCGTTGCAGTTGGTGCCAACCGCATCACCAGCACATCCTTGCGATCCGCCTTGCGTATGCCGGCTTCGGCATGACCGAGTTCAATGCCGGCCACTGCGGTCAGCGTTTCAGGAACGGGAAGAGGGAGATTGACGGCCATGGCAATTTTCTATGTAAGGTTGAAAACAAGATGCATATTGTAAACGTATCGCGTGCAATGCGACCCGGCCGAAAGTGATGCAAAGGCAATCCGCCAAAGCAAAAGGGCGGAGGATAAACCACCCCGCCCTTTTGTTTTTCAACAACTACGATTCAATAGCTGCGACCTGGTTCAAGCTAAACGGCCGTGACACTGCTTGTATTTTTTACCGCTGCCGCAAGGACATGGATCGTTACGGCCAACCTTTGGCACGGTATTCACCTGCGGTTGCGAACCTGCTTCTTTTGCTTGCGCGGTCGGCGCCAGCAATTCTTCCGGTGCCGCATTGGCATCAAAATCGGCATGCTGGTAATGCACGTTTTCCACATGCGCCTGCGCCAGCTGCTCCTCTGCCGCATTGATTTCTTCACGCGATTGTACGCGTACCGTCATCACCGTCTTGACCACTGCATCCTTGATCAGATTCAACATCTGGCCAAACAGCTCGAACGCTTCGCGCTTGTATTCCTGCTTGGGATTCTTTTGCGCATAGCCGCGCAAATGGATACCTTGACGCAGGTGATCCAGTGCAGCCAGATGTTCGCGCCAGTTTGAATCGACAGCCTGCAGCATCACACCACGCTCGAAACCGCCAAACGATTCCCTGCCGACGACAGCAACCTTGTCTTCATATGCAGCATCGCTTACCTGCAGCAAACGTTCGAGCAACTCCTCGTCCGTGATGTTCGGTTCGTCTTCCAGTACGGTGGCCAGCGAATAATCAACTTGCCATTCATTACGAACAACTTCATCCAGTGCTTTCAAATCCCACTGCTCTTCCATCGACTGTTCAGGCACATAAGTGCGGAACAGGTCGGTAAAGACGCCCTGGCGCAATGAAGTAATCAGCTCGGATACATCCTGCGTTTCAAGCAACTCATTGCGCTGCTGATAAATCACTTTGCGCTGATCGTTGGCGACGTCATCGTATTCGAGCAATTGCTTGCGAATATCGAAGTTACGCGCCTCCACCTTGCGTTGCGCCGATTCGATAGAACGCGACACGATACCGGCTTCAATCGGCTCCCCTTCCGGCATTTTCAAGCGGTCCATGATGGCACGCACTCGGTCGCCGGCAAAAATGCGCAACAAGGCATCATCCAGTGACAGATAAAAACGCGAAGAACCCGGATCACCCTGACGACCGGCACGACCACGTAACTGGTTGTCGACGCGACGCGATTCGTGACGCTCTGTACCTATGATGTGCAGGCCGCCGGCAGCAACCACCTGATCGTGCAGCGATTGCCATTCATCACCCAGCTTTTGCGCCTGTGCAGTTTTATCGGCTTCGCTCAAAGCATCATTGGCTTCGATGATCTGCACTTGCTTGGCGACGTTGCCGCCCAACACGATATCGGTACCGCGGCCGGCCATATTGGTCGCGATCGTGATCGCTTGCGGACGACCCGCTTGCGCAATGATTTCCGCTTCGCGCGCATGCTGTTTGGCGTTCAGCACGTTGTGCGGTAGTTTCGCCTTGCCCAGAATGCCGGACAACAATTCGGAATTTTCAATCGAGGTGGTACCGACCAGCACCGGCTGCCCACGCTCATAGCAATCCTGAATATCCTTCAGCATTGCACCGTATTTTTCTTCCGACGACTTGTAAACCTGATCCTGCTTGTCCTTGCGCTGGTTCGGGCGGTTTTGCGGAATCACCACCGTTTCGAGGCCGTAGATTTCCTGGAATTCGTAGGCTTCGGTATCTGCTGTACCGGTCATGCCGGCCAGCTTGCTGTACATGCGGAAGTAATTCTGGAACGTGATTGATGCCAGTGTCTGATTTTCGTTTTGAATCCGCACACCTTCCTTGGCTTCCACCGCCTGGTGCAAACCGTCGGACCAGCGACGACCTGTCATCAGACGACCGGTAAATTCATCGACGATCACGACTTCATCGTTCTGCACCACGTAATGCTGATCCTTGTGATACAGCGTATACGCACGCAAGGCCGCGTACAAATGATGGATCAGAGTGATGTTGGCAGCGTCATACAGCGATGCGCCTTCCGGCAGCAAACCCATGCGCGTCAGAATCTGCTCGGCTTTTTCGTGCCCTGCCTCGGTCAGCAGGACCTGATGGCTTTTTTCATCCTTGGTGTAATCGCCCGGTACCTCTACCGTGCCTTTGCCATCCGGCGTTTCTTCTCCGATCTGCAAGGTTAGCAAAGGCGGCACTGCATTGATCTTGTGATACAGCTCGGTATGATTTTCTGCCTGACCCGAGATGATCAGAGGCGTACGCGCTTCATCGATCAGGATCGAATCGACCTCATCGACGACGGCAAAATGCAGGTCGCGCTGCACGCGATCAGCCGTGTCGTAGACCATGTTATCGCGCAGATAATCGAAACCGAATTCGTTATTCGTGCCATACGTGATATCGGAATTGTAGGCAGTCTGTTTGGCATCGTGATCGATCTGCGACATGTTGACGCCGGTCGACAGGCCGAGCCAGCCGTACAGCGTGCCCATCCATTCCGCATCGCGTTGCGCCAGATAATCATTGACGGTAACGACGTGGACACCCTTGCCAGTCAGGGCATTCAGATAGGTCGGCAGCGTCGCCATCAGGGTTTTACCTTCGCCCGTGCCCATCTCTGCAATTTTCCCGTAATGCAGTGTCATGCCGCCTATCAACTGCACATCGAAGTGGCGCATCTTCAAGACGCGCTTGCTGGCCTCACGGCAAACGGCAAACGCTTCCGGCAGGATGTTATCGATATTCTCGCCCTTGGCGAGACGTTCCTTGAACTCCGGCGTCTTGGCCTGCAAGGCAGCATCCGATAGTTGTTCCATCGCCGGTTCGAGGACATTGATTTCACGAACGGTCTTTTGATATTGCTTGAGTAAGCGCTGATTGCGGCTACCGAAAATCTGAGTCAGTAATGACATGCTTGGATTCTAAAAAAGGCGCCTTGAAACAACCGGATACACTTGGACTGCATCAAATTGGGCTGGGCTAAATTGTGGATTTTATCATGTGCTTTCCAGCATATTGCGCTTATCAGCCCGGAAACAATAGCTACTTGGCGAAAGCGATGCCGATCCGGCGCATTCAATGCGGATTTATTGACACTCGCCCATCAGCAGCGCCACGGCTTTCAATGCGGGATATCGCCAAATGCATGGCTATCGCCGTTATTTCGCTGCAAGTCTGGCCTGATTTGCACCCGCCACCAAAAACTTGTGCGGATCCTGCGCCACACCTTTGATACGCACCTCGAAGTGCAGATGCGGTCCGGTCGAACGGCCGGTAGTGCCGATATCGGCAATATGCTGGCCACGCCGCACGATATCGCCGACCTGCATCAACAGCCGCGAGGCATGCGCATAGCGCGTGATCATATCGTTGCCGTGATCAACCTCCATCATATTGCCGTATTGCGAATGAAATGCAGCGACGGTCACGACACCACCCGCTGCAGCCAGAACCGGCGTGCCGATAGGTGCGGCAAAATCGATGCCTTCATGCATGGCGCTACGTCCCGAAAAGGGATCGAGGCGCCGGCCGAAAGTCGAGGCGTTATAACTGACATTGACTGGCTGGCTGGTCGGCAGTAACTTGGATTTGATCTTGTCGCTCATCAGTGTTGATTCGACGACATTCATGTAATCGGCACGCCGTTCCACATCATGCGCCATCGCATCAAGCAACACCTTGAATTCGGACGCTGTCAGATCACGACTGCTCGTACTGTCCATAGGCTCCATGCCGCCGCGCCCCGGCACCTCACGAAAATTGAATTCCCTCGGCTTGACGCCGGCCAGACCCTGCACGCGCTCGCCCAGCGCATCCAGCCGCATCAACTGCGCCTGCATCTCGCCGACACGGCGCGCCATCAGGGCCAGATTCTCTTTGAGGAATTTTTCTTTTTGCGCTTCGTCGACTTGCGTACTGTTGGCGAACATTTCCCGCAATGGCGACGGCATACGCGCCGCATTACTGGATACCAGATAAAACAACAAAAACGCCATCAGAAAAACTGCTGCCACCAGGCCGACAACGCCCAGCATCAGATGCCGATGCGTCAACGTGACGGATTTGGCATGGGTAAAACGTGGGTGCAACAAAATAATCTGCATCGCGACTCCCTGACCTCGCCGGTTGGCAACGAGGTGTGATAAGGTTTCATGACGATGCGCGCACCCTCATTTACCCCTTTCAAGCAAAACACTCCTACGCAAAAAAACGCAAAGGGTGCTGCGGAATTTCTACGCTCCCACGACAAGATGGCGGCGCTCATGCCGTCCATCACGCGCATGGCCGCACTGCAAAAAGATTGTGCGGCCGCGCTGCCGGCCATGTTTATTCATTGCGCTGTATTGCAATTCGAGGCAGACCAACTGGTCCTGTCCGTGCCGAATGCGGCACTGGCGGCGCGACTGAAGCAGCAATGCCCCAAACTGCAAGACGAATTGCTGCATCGGGGTTGGCAGATTAATTCAATCCGTCTTAAAGTGCAAGTAAGCAAGATTCTTGCAAAATCAACAGCCCCTGCTCCTTTGGTGCTGCCGACGCAAGCCATTTCGGCCTTTTCCGAACTCAATGCGGCATTGGAAGACTCACCGCGCAACCAGGCCTTGAAGAATGCGCTCGCAGTTATGATGCAACATCAGCACAGAGCAAAATAACGTCAGAAGCAAATCCAGAAACGACGATAGAACAATAAGAACTCAGTTTGCAGCGTCACTGATGCGGCAGGCGCTGTGCTCCTGCAGACAGCAACATCAGTTCAGCACCCACTCCAGCCCGGCCTGGCGCACATAGTCTTTGGGCGCGGCTTCGATGCGGTCGAAGGTGACGATTTCGTAAGCGTCCGGTTGTTCCAGCAAGGCACGCACCAACAAATTGTTCAGCATGTGGCCCGATTTATGCGCGTTGTAACTGGCAATCAACGGATGGCCAACCAGGTACAGGTCGCCGATCGCATCCAGAATCTTGTGTCGTACGAACTCATTGTCGTAACGCAGGCCATCGGTATTGAGTATGCGATATTCATCCATCACAATCGCATTTTCCAATGAGCCGCCACGGATCAGACCCATGCCGCGCAGGGTTTCCATGTCCTGCATGAAACCGAAGGTGCGCGCACGCGCCACATCTTTTACATAGGATTCAAAACTGAAATCGATTTCCGCAGTCTGACCGGTGGCATCGACGGCAGGATGATTGAATTCGATGAAAAACTTGAGCTTGAAGCCTTCATACGGTTCCAGCCGCGCCCAGATTTCACGCTCGCCACTGCCGTGACGTACTTCCACTGTTTTCTTGATGCGGATGAATTTTTTGGCGGCTTCCTGTTCCTGCAAACCGGCTTGCTGCAACAGGAATACGAAGGACGATGCCGAACCGTCCATGATAGGGACTTCTTCCGCCGACAAATCAACATACAGATTATCGATACCCAGGCCAGCGCAGGCTGACATCAAGTGCTCGACCGTCGATACCTTGGCATCACCCTCCTGCAAGGTGGAAGCCATGCGGGTATCGCCGACTCGCAGCGCTTGCGCAGGCAGCTCCACCACGGGATCGAGATCGACGCGATAGAACACGATACCTGTATCGACAGGCGCTGGGCGCAGTGTCAATTCGACTTTGGTGCCGGAATGCAGGCCGACGCCGACAGACTTGACTGATTGTTTGATGGTGCGTTGTTTTAACATCACAAGATTATAACAATCAAACCTCGTACAGATATCGCCAGCACTGAGGCTAATGCGTGGAAAACAACAACCCTGCGAACAAAAGCAAGCTGCCAAAAATGGGGGATTTTCTCTTGCATAAAACAAAAACGGCGCACCAGGCGCCGCTTTTCATGCAAGTACGGAAACCGTGGAACTTAGATTTGTTCCAGCAGTTTTTCCGCTGTCGACACTTCCAGATGACCGCTGTCTTCCACGTTCAATTGCTTGACGACCCCATCCTCCACCAGCATCGAGTAACGCTGCGAACGCACACCCAGGCCACCTTTGGTCAGATCGAATTCCAGACCCAGTGCCTTGGTGAAGGTACCGCTACCGTCAGCGATGAAACGTACTTTACCGGCAGCCTTTTGGTCACGGCCCCATGCGCCCATGACGAATGGATCGTTCACCGAAATGCACCAGATTTCATCAACGCCTTTGGCTTTGAACTGGTCTGCTGCCTTGATGTAGCCAGGCGCATGTGTTTCGGAGCAGGTTGGCGTGAATGCGCCTGGAACTGCGAAAATTGCGATTTTCTTGCCTTTGGTGGCTTCGTGCACCATCACTTTGCTTGGGCCGACCGAACAAGCTTCGCTTGCTACGTCGACGTACTCTGCGAGCCGCGCTTCTGGCAGCTGATCACCAATTTTGATTGTCATTGCGAATTCCTTTGATTGATTTTAACGGCAGTGCCGATTAGAAAACGCCGCGCACGGGGCGCGGCGTAGAAACCGAAGTATGCCTTGTTCTGTCTGTTTTTGCAGGCAGTTTGACAACTTGCATCAAACCACCTGCCTGCCACAGAACAAACGCGGCAGAATCGGCAGAAGTCAAGTGTACTGCCTAGTCAGCCTGTTTGCGCAGGAAAGCCGGAATGTCATAGGTTTCCATGCCGTTCTTTTCCAGCGCGCGCACGGTATCCGAAGCCGATTCACGACGCCATACTGCTGGCGCCTTCAAACCGTCGAAACCGGCTGTCGACTGTGCATTGCCCTGCATCATGCCGGTATTGGCCATCATCGGTTCATTATGCGTACCAGTGCGCAACATCGGTGTTTGCACCAGTTGCACACCCTTACGTGCACGGCCTAGGCCGGTTGCCACGACTGTTACGCGGATATCGTCGCCCATTTCATCGTCATACGCGATACCTTGCGCGATCGATGCATCAGGTGCCGCGAAAGCACGCACGGTTGCCATGACTTCCTTGATCTCTTTACCCTTGAGGCTGCGACTGGCAGTCACGTTGACCAATACGCCACGTGCGCCGGACAGATCGATACCGTCGAGCAAAGGCGAAGCCACTGCCTGTTCGGCTGCAATACGGGCACGATCGACGCCATGCGCAGTCGCCGTACCCATCATTGCCTTGCCCTGTTCGCCCATGATGGTTTTGACGTCATTGAAATCGACGTTGATATGACCAGGAACATTGATGATCTCGGCAATGCCGGCCACCGCGTTGTTCAGCACATCATCGGCGTGTTGCAGCCATTCGATCATGCTGTCGTCTTCATAGATATCTTCCAGTTTTTCATTCAGGATGATGATCAGCGAATCGACGTGCTGGCCCAGCGCTTCCAGGCCTTCGTCGGCAATGTCCATGCATTTCTGGCCTTCATACGAAAACGGCTTGGATACCACCGCCACCGTCAACGCGCCCTGTTCTTTCGCAATTTGCGCAATGATAGGTGCTGCGCCGGTGCCGGTGCCGCCGCCCATGCCGGCTGCGATGAAGACCATGTGCGCGCCGCGCAATGCATCTTCAATACGCGGACGGGTTTCTTCAGCCAGTTGGCGACCCACGGCAGGCTTCATGCCGGCACCCAAACCGGTTTCGCCGATTTGAATGACGTTATGTGCCTTCGACATTTGCAAAGCTTGCGCATCAGTATTGGCGACGATGAATTCCACACCGCTTACGCCGCGATTGATCATGTGTTGCACCGCGTTGCCGCCAGCACCACCAACGCCAACCACTTTGATCACGGTACCTTGCGTCACGTTTTCGAGCATATCGATTTCCATGATTATTTCCTTAAAGAAGTTGCAGTTTCCAGTTGCTAATCCTCACGCGGTGTGACGACTAGCAACTGCTAACTGCGGGTTAATACAAAATTAAATTTAAAAAAAACCAATACCAGAACTTAAATACAAAACTTAAAAATTACCCAGGAACCATTCCTTCATGCGACGGAAAATAGCGGTCGTCGATCCATCCTGACGCGTGACGATGTGTCCACGCAGATACTGCTTCTTCGCCTCCAACAACAAACCCAACACCGTTGCGTAACGCGGACTACGTACTACATCTGCCAGTTGACCGTTGTATTCGGGCGTACCCAAACGCGCAGGTTTCAGGAAAATATCTTCTGCCAGTTCCACCATGCCCGGCATCATCGAGGTACCACCGGTCAGCACGATGCCGGACGACAGCACTTCTTCGTAACCGGATTCGCGCACTACCTGATGCACCAGCGAAAACAGCTCTTCGATACGCGGCTCGATGACGGCCGCCAGCGCCTGACGCGACAAGGCGCGCGTACCGCGATCACCCAGGCCAGGCACTTCCAGCGTTTCGCCCGGATCGGCCAGCACCTGCTTGGCCATGCCGTAACGCAGCTTGATTTCTTCCGCTTCCGCCGTCGGCGTGCGCACTGCCATTGCAATGTCGTTGGTGATCTGGTCGCCGGCAATCGGAATCACTGCCGTATGACGAATCGCACCTTCGGTGAAAATCGCCACATCTGTCGTCCCGCCGCCAATGTCGATCAACACCACGCCCAGTTCTTTTTCATCCGGCGTCAGCACTGCTTCGGCAGAAGCCATCGGCTGCAAAATCAGATCGGACACTTCCAGACCGCAACGACGTATGCACTTGACGATGTTCTGCACTGCAGAAACTGCACCCGTGACGATGTGCACCTTGACTTCGAGTCGGATGCCGCTCATGCCAATTGGTTCACGCACATCTTCCTGATTATCGACAATGAATTCCTGCGGCACCGTATGCAGCAATTGCTGATCGGTCGGGATATTGACTGCCTTCGCCGTTTCAATCACGCGCGCAACATCGGTCGCGGTGACTTCCTTGTCCTTGATCGCCACCATGCCGCTGGAATTGAAGCTGCGTATGTGGTTGCCGGCGATGCCGGTATACACATTGCGTATCTTGCAGTCGGCCATCAACTCGGCTTCCTCCAAAGCGCGCTGTATCGATTCGACGGTCGCCTCGATATTGACGACTACGCCTTTCTTCAAGCCGCGTGATTCGTGCTGACCCAGACCGATCACCTCATGGCGTCCATTCGGCATCACTTCCGCCACCACAGCGACCACCTTCGAGGTGCCGATATCGAGGCCAACAATCAGATTTTTTGCGTCTTTTGTCATGTTTTTCCGCTTACTTTTTTTTACTCTCAGATCCGACTTTCAGCCCTTGCGCCTGCAAGGCCATACCGTTCGGATAACGCATATCGATACTTTCAATTCTGTCCTGCAAGCGCGCAAGCAATTGCGGATAGATTCCCACCAATCGCTCCACACGTTCCTTCAAGGTCGTACTGCTCTTCTCCCTGCCCAGCTCCACCGTCACGCCATTGCTCAGCTTCACCGTCCACGCATAGCGTCCGGACAGATGCAGCGTTTCCGCCGTAACATTCATGGGTGCAAACCATGTGTTCAAATCGTTCAGCCTGGCGACCACTTCCTTCTCGCTACCCAACGGGCCATTGAATGCCAGCAGATCGGCATCCTCTTCCGCTTCAGCCAGATTGGCAGTAAATACATCGCCCTTGATCGACAACAAGCGTCCGTCTTCGCCCCAGGTGCCGAGTGGCGAGTGTTCTTCCAGTGCCACCGTCAACTGATTCGGCCACTCGCGACGCACGGTTGCCTTGCGCACCCAAGGTACCGATTCAAATGTCTGGCGAACGGTATCCAGATTTGCGGTAAAAAAATTTCCCTTGATGCGCGCTAAAGCCGCACTGCGCACCGTGAGCGGATTGATGTGGCGCAGCTGTGCCTGTTCAGCACCCTCGATACGTATCACCTTCAGCGTAAAGTACGGTCTTTGCGCGACCCACCACAGGCATGCAGAAATCAATGCGAGCGCAGCCAGCCCGAACAGGGCATTGGCGGTTGCATTCAGCATTTTGATGTCTTGCCACATAGCGCGCTCTATCGTCCTAAACCTTGTGCGACGGTTTGAATTCGGTTTTTGCGGAACGCAAAATCTCTACACACAAATCTTCGTAATCAGTACCGGCAACCTTGGCCGACATCGGCACCAGCGAATGACTGGTCATGCCCGGCGATGTATTGATCTCCAGCAGGAACGGTTCGTTGTCCGATGCACGCACCATGAAATCAACGCGCGACCAGCCGACGCAACCGATGGCATTGAATGCACTGACCGCCAATGCCTGTATCCGTTTCGTAAAAACATCGTCCAGCGGCGCAGGACACAGATATTGCGTATCGTTGCTGAAGTATTTGTGTTCGTAATCGTAGTTGCCTTGCGGCGCGCGGATCTCGACGATAGGCAAGGCACGCGCATTACGGCCGCTACCGATCACCGGCACTGTCAGTTCGCGGCCCTTGATGAACTGTTCGACCAGTACCACCTCATCGTATTTGGCGCACAGATCGAAACCGGCCTGCATGCCATCCGCCGCTTCCACTTTCGCAATACCGATGGTCGAACCTTCATGCGGAGCCTTCAACATCAGCGGCATGCCGAACTCGGAAGCCACTGCTTGCAATTGATCACTTGTCGTGTGCTTTGCATCCAGAACACTGAATTTTGGCGTTGGCACACCCTGACTCAAGCAGATGCGCTTGGTCATCACTTTATCCATCGCGATAGACGATGCCATCACGCCCGGACCCGTGTAAGGAATACCCAATTGCTCCAGTGCGCCCTGCAAGGTGCCGTCTTCACCGTAGCTGCCGTGCAAGGCGATGAACACGCGATCGAATTTCTCTGCCGCCAATTCGGCCAGACTGCGCTCGGCCGGATCAAAGGCATGCGCATCCACGCCTTTGCCTTGCAGCGCCGCCAGCACACCCTTGCCCGACATCAGCGAGACTTCTCGCTCGGCAGAACGTCCGCCGAACAGCACGCCGACCTTGCCGAATTCCGTTTTCAAATTTTGCACTGTTGTTGTCATGTTTAAACCTGATCCTGCAGTTGCTTCAACTTGGCCGGTACGCCGCTGATCGAACCGGCACCCATCGTAATCACGACATCGCCATCCTTGACAACGTTCATGATGGTCGACGGCATGTCGGCGATCTGTTCGACAAATACCGGATCGACTTTGCCCGCCACACGCAATGCATGTGCCAGTGTGCGACCATCGGCAGCAACGATAGGCTGTTCACCGGCAGCATAGACTTCGGCCAGCAACAGCATGTCGGTAGTCGATAGCACCTTGACGAAATCCTCGAACAGGTCGCGTGTGCGGGTATATCTATGCGGCTGAAATGCCAGCACCAGCCGACGGCCCGGGTAAGCACCACGCGCAGCAGCGATAGTCGCTGCCGTTTCTACCGGGTGATGGCCGTAATCGTCCACCATCGCAAACGAACCAGCCGCATTCCCGTTGACATCCTGAATCCTGATTTCGCCATAACGGGTAAAGCGACGACCGACACCGTTGAATTCTGTCAGCGCTTTTTGCGTGGCGCAGTCATCGACACCCAGCTCACGCGCAATCGCCACTGCGGCACAGGCGTTCTGCACGTTATGCATGCCGGGCTGATTCAGGCTGATCTGCATAGGAGCATAACCATGCTGAATCACGGTGAATTGCATATGACCATCCACCGCTTTGGCATCGACGGCACGCACCATGGCGTCCTCATGGAAACCATAAGTCGTGATCAGTTTGGAAATCCGCGGCATGATTTCACGCACAGTCGCATCGTCCAGGCACAGCATCGCGACACCGTAAAACGGCAGGCGCTGCGTGAATTCGACAAAGGCTTGCTTGAGTTTTTCAAAGTCGTGTTCATACGTTTCCATATGATCGGCATCGATATTCGTGATGACTTCAATTACTGGCGACAGATTCAGAAAAGAGGCATCAGATTCATCTGCTTCCGCCACGATGAATTCACCAGCTCCGAGTTTGGCATTGGCACCTGCGCTGTTCAACAAACCGCCGATCACGAAAGTCGGGTCCAGCCCACCTTCGGCCAGTACGCTGGCTACCAGACTGGTCGTTGTAGTCTTGCCATGCGTGCCGGCAATCGCAATGCCACGTCGCAAACGCATCAGTTCGGCCAGCATCATCGCGCGCGGCACGATAGGGATATGTTTTTCGCGCGCCGCAACCACTTCCGGATTGTCCTGCTTGACCGCGGTCGAGGTCACGATCGCATCGGCGTTGGCGATGTTTTCTGCTGCATGTCCGAGTGTCACTTTCGCACCCAGTTCAACCAGGCGGCGCGTCGCGGCATTGCTGCCCAGATCAGAACCGGAGATCGTATAGCCGAGATTCAGCAATACCTCGGCGATACCGCTCATACCACTGCCGCCGATTCCTACGAAATGGATATTTTTGACTTTATGTTTCATGCAATTTTCACTAACTTTTCAAGTACATCGGCGATGGCGGCATTCGCATCGCGTCGGCCGTTTGCATACGCTGCTTCCGCCATCTGCCTGCATTTTTCACGCGTCATGTTTTGCAGCAATGCTGCCAAACCTTGCGCAGTCAATTCGCTTTGCGGCAAATGAATCGCCGCCTGTTGCTGCTCCATCCAGCGCGCGTTGTCGCGCTGATGCGTGGTGGTCGATACCAGCAAAGGCACGAGTACGCTGGCAACACCAGCTGCCGTCAACTCGGAAACGGTGATTGCACCGGCACGGCAGATCACCAGATCCGCATCCGCATAACGGCGCGGCATGTCATCGATAAAATCCACCACTTCAGCCGCCACTCCGGCTTGCGCATAGCGTGCGCGCAAGTCATCGATATTTTTCTTGCCGGACTGATGCGTCACCAGCGGACGTTGCTCCGTCGGAATCAAGGCCAGTGCTGCCGGCAGCGTCGCATTCAATGCCTGCGCACCCAGACTGCCGCCCACCACCAGAATTTTCAATGCACCGCTGTGTTGCGCATAGCGCTGTGCCGGCGGCATCAGTGCACTGATTTCAGCACGCACCGGGTTACCCGTCACCAGAGCCTTGTCTGCAGCGTTGCCAAAATCTGCCGGGAAGCCGAACAACACACGCTGCGCAATCGGTGTCAGCGTTTTGTTCGACAACAGCAAGGCGGCATCGGCATTCAGCAATACCAGCGGCACGCCGCGCAATTTCGCCATCCAGCCGCCTGGCACCGTCACGTAACCGCCCATGCCCAGTACAACGCCGGGATTGCGCCGCGCCAGAATCGAGAAGCAGGTACCGAAACTGGCCAGCAGGTGGAACACGCCCGTGACCGTATGACGCAATCCTTTGCCACGCAAACCGGCAAAAGCAATCGTGTCCATCGCAATCCCGCTCTTCGGCACCAGATCGCGCTCCATACCGTGTTCTGTACCCAGCCACGTCACTTCCCAGCCGCGCGCCTGCATCGTGTCGGCAATCGCCAGGCCCGGAAAAATGTGACCGCCGGTACCCGCCGCCATGATTAGAAGTCTTTTCATATCCGACCTCCGCGCATCAGAACTCGATTCTCATAATCAATACGCAGCAAAATCGCGAGGCCCACACAATTCATCAATACACCAGAGCCACCGTAACTCATCAGCGGCAAGGTCAAACCCTTGGTTGGCAACAGACCGAGATTCACACCCATATTGATGAAAGCCTGCACGGCGATCCAGATGCCGATTCCTTTGGCCACCAGGCCGGCAAAGGTCAAATCCATCGCAATCGCCTGCCGGCCTATTTCAAACGAACGCTTGATGATCCAGTAAAACAGTGCGATCACCACAAAGACGCCGATAAAACCAAGTTCTTCACCGATCACTGCCAGCAGAAAATCGGTATGTGCTTCCGGCAGGTAATGCAGTTTCTCCACGCTTCCACCCAAACCGACGCCAAACAATTCGCCGCGCCCGAATGCGATCAGCGAATGCGATAACTGATATGCCTTGCCCAATGCGTTCGCTTCATCCCACGGATTCAGATACGCAAAAATACGCTCGCGGCGCCACGGTGACAGCAGAATTACCATGCTGAAAATACCGACCAGCGTCACACCTATGCCGCCGAACCAGACGCCATTGATGCCACCCAAAAACAGGATGCCCATCGCGATACAGACGATCACGCCAAAAGCGCCCAGATCCGGCTCCAGCAACAGCAGCAAACCGACGAAGCCTATCGCCATCGTCATCGGCATGAACCCCTTGGTCAGCTTGTGCATCACCTGCTGCTTGCGCACCGTGTAATCGGCGGCGTACAGCACGACAAACAGTTTCATCAGTTCAGACGGCTGCAGATTGAAAACCTTGAACGACAACCAGCGACGCGCACCGTTGACGCCCTTGCCGATGCCAGGTACCAGCACCAGCACCAGCAGAATCAGCGTCGCGACGAACAGGTACGGCGCAAGTTTCTGCCAGGTTTCAATCCGTATACGGAAGGCGATAAAACCGGCAATCAGCGAGACACTAATGAACATCGCCTGCCGTGTCACGAAATGCGCATTGTCGTAACGTGCGTACTTGGGTGAATCGGGCAAGGAGATCGAGGCTGAATACACCATCACCATGCCGAACAGCATCAGCAGTAGCACGACCCACACCAAAGGCTGGTCGTAGGCCATCATCTTCGAACGCTGATCGAGACTGGCCACGGCTTTTTGTGCCGCTGCACGGGAAAATGATGGAAAGGCGAATGTCATAGGGAAACCTCGCCACGCGACAAACCTATTTCGCGCACGGTATCGACAAACACTTGTGCGCGATGCGCATAATTTCTGAACATGTCGAGACTGGCGCAAGCTGGTGACAGCAGTACTGCATCGCCAGTCTGTGCCAGCTCTGCCGCCTTCTGCGTCGCCTCTTCCAGTGTCGTGCAATCGATCAATTCAACGCCGGTCGATGCAATCGCGGCACGAATATTTGCAGCATCCTTACCGATCAACACCACCGCACGCGCATATTTCGCAACCGGATCAACCAGCGGCGAAAAATCCTGCCCCTTGCCATCGCCGCCGGCTATCAGCACCAGATGCTGGGTAGCGCCATCCTGACTGATGCCTAGGCCATTCAGTGCCGCCGCCGTCGCACCCACATTGGTGCCTTTGCTGTCATCGTAATAGTCAACACCGGCGATCGTCATCACATGCTCGACGCGATGCGGTTCACCGTGATATTCGCGCAAGCCATGCAGCAACTGTGCAAACGACAAGCCGATCGCGCGACACAGGGCCAGTGCCGACAAGGCATTGATCGCATTGTGCTGACCGCGTATTTTGAGCGCATCCACCGGCATCAACTTTTTCGTCGAGATCGCCAGCTCAACGTTATCTTTCTTCCGGCGTTTTTGCGGCAATTCTTCTTCCGCTACGGCTACCGACAGCCAGCGCATGCCGTTTTCATCGACCAGGCCGAGGTAATCCGCCTGCTCTGCCTCATCGGCGCCGAAGGTGATGACGGATGCAGATGGCAAAGCCATTTGCATCACCAGCACATCGTCACGATTAAGTACGCGTATGGTACTGCCGCCGAAAATGCGCGCCTTGTCGTCAGCATAGGCAGCCATGTCGCCGTGCCAATCCAGATGGTCTTGCGTCAGATTCAGTACCGTCGCCACATCTGCCTGCAGGCTATAGGTGAAATGCAACTGGAAACTCGATAATTCCAGCACCCACACTTGCGGCAACTGATCGTCGGCCACCGCCTGATCGAGTCTGTCCAGCGCGGCCGGGCTGATGTTGCCGGCAACCTGCACATTCAATCCAGCGCGCTGGCACAACAAACCGACCAGACTGGTGACGGTCGTCTTGCCATTGGTACCGGTGATCGCGATGACTTTCGGTGCGTAATTTCTTTCTTCCTTCAGCGCTGCCAGCGCCTGCGCAAACAATTCGATCTCACCCCACAGCGGAATTTCTTTCTCTTCCGCAGCAGGAATGAGCGCCGCCAACTCATGCGCAGGCATCAAACCCGGACTGACGGCAACAAAATCGATACCATCGAGCAATGCGGCATCGAAAGTGCCGGCGATGAATTTAGCCGTCGGTGCCAGTTCGCGCAATTGCGGCAAACGATCCGGTTGCGCACGCGTGTCCGCCACGCGCAAGGACGCGCCGCAGCGGACCAGCCACTGCGCCATCGCCAGCCCGGATTCACCGAGCCCTAGCACCAGAACATGTTTGCCTGCGTAATTCATCTTTATATGCTTCTCTAATACGCTTAACGTAATTTCAATGTGGATAAACCGAACAGCACCAGCATCATCGTGATGATCCAGAAACGCACGACGACTTGCGTTTCCTTCCAGCCTTTCTGTTCAAAGTGGTGATGCAGCGGCGCCATCAGCAAGATGCGGCGGCCGGTGCCGGTGCGCATCTTCGTGTATTTAAAGTAGGCCACTTGAATCATCACCGACAGCGTTTCCACCACGAACACGCCGCCCATGATGAAGAGCACGATTTCCTGCCGAACAATGACCGCGATGGTGCCGAGTGCACCGCCCAAAGCCAGCGCGCCTACGTCGCCCATGAACACTTGCGCCGGATGTGCGTTAAACCAGAGGAAAGCCAGACCGGCACCCGCCATCGCACCGCAGAAAATGATCAGTTCGCCAGCACCTGGGATGTGCGGAATGAACAGATATTTTGCATAGGTAACGCTACCAGTGAGGTAGGCAAACAAGCCGAGTGCAGTGCCGACCATCACGGTCGGCATGATCGCCAGGCCATCGAGACCATCAGTCAGGTTGACCGCATTGCTGGTGCCGACGATGACGAAATACGTCAGCGCAATAAAACCCCATACCCCCAGCGGATAGCTGATGGTTTTGAAGAAGGGCACGATCAAATCCGCTTTCGGCGGCAGGGCCATGCTGAAACCCGATTGCACCCAGGCGACAAACAGATCGAGGAATTGCGAATTGCTGGGAGCGGAAACGGAAAACGCCAGATAGACAGCCGCAAACAAACCGATAATCGATTGCCACATGTATTTTTCACGCGAGGCCATACCCTTGGGATCCTTATAGACCACCTTGCGGTAATCATCGACCCAGCCCACAGCGCCGAAACCCAGCGTCACGATCAGCACAACCCAGACGAAACGATTACTGAGATCAGTCCACAGCAAGGTCGATATACCGATCGCCAGCAAAATCAATACACCACCCATGGTCGGCGTACCGCTTTTGATCAAATGTGTTTGCGGCCCGTCGGTACGTACGGCTTGCCCGACCTTCAGACGCTGCAGCATGCGGATGACCATCGGGCCAAAAAACAGGCCAATAGCCAGCGCCGTCAAGGTCGCAAACACGGCGCGGAAGGTAATGAAATTGAAAACCCGCAACGGTCCGATTTCATCCTGAAAATGTTGTGCCAGCCAGAGCAGCATATTAGTGGGCTTCCTGAATTTGTTGTCCGAGTAAATGCTGTACCACGCGTTCCATTCTCATGAAACGCGATCCTTTCACCAGCACCGTTGCATCTGCAGCGAAGATCGCTGCAAGTGCATCGTTTAATGTTTCCACGCTGTCGTAATGCTGCGCGCCGACACCGAAGACACTGACCGTGTGACGCGTCAGATCACCCAGCGTGAGTACGTGCTCAATCCCGTTTGCGCGTGCATACGCGCCGATTTCCTCGTGATATTGACGACCGTCGTTACCGACTTCGGCCATGTCGCCCAGCACCAGAATGCGCGGCGACGCCGTCTGCGCCAGCACGTCAATCGCGGCACGTACCGAATCCGGATTGGCGTTATAGGTATCGTCGATCACCAATGCGCCATTGGCCGCAAGCTTGCGTTGCAAACGCCCGCTGACCGGTGCAAAGGCTTGCAGGCCGCGCACGATTGCGTCCGGTGCAATACCGATTGCAAGTGTGCAGGCAATCGCGGCCAGTGCATTACGCACGTTATGCAAACCGGCCGCCGACAAGGCGATGGTGAATTGCTGCCTGCCTGCAGTGACCGACATATCATTGCCAAACACGTTGGCGGCATAAGTGCAGCGCACATCTGCATCGTCTGAAAAACCGAAAGTCAGTGTCTTGTGCTGCACCGCGTATTCACGCCACAGCGGCGTAAATTGGTCGTCGGCCGGAAATACGGCAATGCCATCTGCAGGAAGGCTGGCGAGTACCACGCCATTTTCCTTCGCAACAGCTTCCACGCTTTCCATGAATTCCTGATGTTCGCGCTGTGCGTTATTGACCAAACCGACCGTAGGCTGCGCAATGACGGACAGCACTGCAATTTCGCCTGGATGGTTCATGCCCAGTTCAATCACTGCTGCCTTACAAGCTGGATTCAAACGCATCAGCGTCAAGGGCACGCCGATGTCGTTATTGAAGTTGCCGCGCGTCGCCAGATAGTTGTCCACACCGAAAGCGGCATCAAGAATCGCAGCGATCATTTCCTTGACGGTGGTCTTGCCATTGCTGCCGGTCACGCCTATCAGCGGCAAGTTGAATTGCCGGCGCCAGTAGCTGGCCATCTCACCAAGTGCAATGCGCGTATTCGGCACGACCAATGCTGGAACGTTCAAGCCGACGGGAATTTTTTCAGCCACGACTGCGGCCACCTTGCGCTCTGCCACTTGCGGCAGGAATGCATGCGCATCGAAGCGTTCGCCACGCAAAGCGACGAACAAATTGCCGGCAGCCACATTGCGGCTGTCGGTCGACACGCCGTCAAACTCGGCATCGCTGGTCGCGGTCGAATTCTTGATGGCTGCCTGCAGCATGTTCAATGTCGCTTTCATCAGCTCGCCCCCTGCATAACGCGCGCAGACAACGCCAATGCAGCATGATCGGCATCGAGGAAAGGCTGCTTGCGCCCCTTGATTTCCTGATACGCTTCGTGGCCTTTTCCGGCCAGCAGGATAACGTCCTGTTTCGATGCATGTCTGCCTGCATACAAAATCGCAGTGGCACGATCTTCCATGATGTGCGGCGCATTTTTCCCGGCATCTATGCCGGTCACAATTTGCGCAATGATGCTGGCGGGCTCTTCGTAACGCGGATTGTCACTGGTCACGATGATGTAATCAGCAGCCATGGCCGCCTTGCCCATTTGCGGACGCTTGCCTGCATCGCGATCACCACCACAGCCGAACACGCACCACAATGCACCGCCGCGCTCGTTTGCCACCTCGCGCAGGGTTGCCAGGGTTTTTTCCAGTGCATCCGGTGTATGTGCATAATCGATCACGACCAGCGGCGCTTCGCCACCGCCGAGTTGCTGCATGCGACCAGGGATGGAGGTCAGCGCCTCGACTACCGCAACCACATCGCTCAAGACGACGCCTTTTGCCAGCAGAATGCCGATAACGCCCAGCACATTGCTGACATTGAACTCGCCAACCAATTGCGTTTTAATCTGCGTTACACCGAACTTCGATGTGAGCTGGAAGCTGGTGCCGGCGTGCGTGCTGCGAATGTCGCTGGCATTAAGCAGAGCAATGTCGGCAGCGTTTTGATTCGTCAATGAATAGCCTGTAATACCGACCTCGGGCTGTCGACGTTTCAAACGCTCGACCAGACGCACACCCATGGCATCGTCAAGATTCACTACTGCGTGACGCAAACCCGACCAGTCGAACAGCATCGCCTTGGTTTCTTCGTACGCAACCATGTCGCCGTGATAGTCCAGATGATCGCGTGTGAAATTGGTGAACAGAGCCATATCGAAATGCACACCGGACAAACGCCCCTGGTGCAAGCCGATCGAAGATGCTTCAATCGCCAATGCAGTAGCGCCTGCATGACGCATATTTACCAGTTCGCGCTGCAGCAGGACAGCATCCGGTGTGGTGTAGCCCGTTACATTGAAGACTCCCTGTTCGCCATGATTGAATATACCGACACCCAGCGTACCGATCACGGCAGTCGGTTGCCCCAAACGCGACAGGGCATTGCCCAGCCATTGACTGCACGATGTTTTGCCATTGGTACCGGTAACGGCAACGGTAAACATCGTACTATCCGGATGACCATAATAGGCAGCGGCGATGATGCCCGCGCACGCTTTCAGATCATCAATGGCCAGATGCGGCACATTCCATTCTTCACGCCAGCTGCAATCAGCCGCTTCATGCAGGATGGCTTGTGCACCGCGTTCGATGGCATCGGAAATGTAAGCACGACCATCCGCCTCATCGCCGGGATAGGCAAGGAAGACATCGCCCTTGCCGATGCTGCGTGAATCGGAGGCCAATTCGGCCGCCGGTGCTGCAACTTGCAACCAGGCGACAATTTCTTTCAATGCGGCGTTCGTCAGGGCGGACATTACATGCTCTCCTGAGCGGCGTCGGCCGAAATGATGATGTTGGTAACGCTGGAATCAGGTGCCACGTTCATCGAACGCAATGCATTCGCCGTCACCGCCGAGAATACCGGGGCAGCAACCTGTCCGCCGTAATGTCTACCGACGGTCGGTTCATCGATCATCACGGCCACAATAATGCGCGGATCGGAAACCGGCGCAAAACCAACGAAAGACGCAACGTATTTTTTGACGTACTTGCCTTTTTCCAGCTTGTAGGAAGTACCGGTTTTACCGGCTACGCGATAACCCGGCACCTGCGCCCGCGGTGCCGTACCGGCCGGACCGGCCGCCATTTCCAGCATGCCGCGCGTCAGGCGCGCATTTTTTTCACTGATCACGCGCTGACTGATGGGTTGATCGCTGGAGCGCTGAAAAGTCAGCGGGATCATTTCGCCATCGCGCGCAAAAATCATGTAGGAATGCGCGATCTGCAACAGGGAAGTTGAAATACCATGGCCGTAACTCATGGTCGCCTGCTCGATAGGCCGCCATGACTTGTATGGCCGCACACGACCGGCCACCGCACCGGGAAACCCGACTTTCGGCTGCTGCCCGAATCCGACCGAAGTAAACATATTCCACATTTCCTGTGGTTCCATTTCCAGCGCGATCTTGGCGGTACCGATGTTGGATGATTTTTCGATCACCTCCGACACGGACAATAATCCGCGGGCATGTGCATCACCGATGGTGGCAGTACCGATAGTCATTCTTCCCGGCGAGGTCTGGATCATAGTATTCGGCGTGATGTACTTGCGTTCCAGCCCCAGCGCGATGGTGAAAGGCTTGAGCGTCGAGCCCGGCTCGAAGGTGTCGGTCAATACGCGATTGCGCAATTGCACGCCGCTCAGCACCGAGCGGTTGTTTGGGTTGTAGGTTGGCAGATTGGCCAATGCCAGTATTTCACCGGTCTTGACGTCGAGCACGACAATGCCACCTGCCTTGGCCTTGCTTTGCTCTACCGCTTCTTTCAATTGGGAAAACGCGATGTACTGAATCTTGCTGTCGATCGACAAGGTCAGATCCTTGCCATCGTGCGGCTCGCGCACCGATTCAATATCCTCGACGATGCGACCCAATCTATCCTTGATGACACGGCGATTGCCGGTCACACCAGCCAGCGTTTTTTGAAACGCCAGTTCCATACCTTCCTGCCCCTTGTCTTCGACATTGGTGAAACCGACGACATGCGCCATGACTTCACCTTCCGGGTAGTAGCGCTTGTATTCCTTGCGGGTATCAATACCGGTAATGCCGAGCTTGAGTATCTTGTCGACGGTATCCAGTTCTACCTGACGCTTCAGATAGACAAAACTACGATCGGAATCCAGCTTTCTGTTCAAATCGCGCTCGCTCATGTCGAGCAACCTGCCCAACTGGCGCAATTTATCTTTCGGCGCTTTCAGCACATCTTCAGGAATCGCCCATACCGCGCGCACCGGAATCGAAGAAGCGAGCACCTGACCGTTGCGATCGGTAATCTTGCCGCGTGTGGCCGGCAATTCCAGCGTGCGCGCATAACGCGAGGCACCCTGCTTTTGCAGGAAATCAGTCGACATGCCCTGTAGCCAGAGCGCACGTCCGGCCAATGCCAGAAAGGCAGCAAAAATAAAGAACAGCACAACGCGCGAGCGCCAGGCTGGCAGCTTCGTTGCCAGCACCGGATTGGAAACGAACGGTACGCCCTTGGAAGCGGCAGTACGGGAAGTAGCGCGCGTCATTCCCCCCCCGTCGTCAGGTATTGCGTGCTGGCAGGCGACACCGGCACCATGTGCAAATCGCGACGCGCATTGAACTCAATACGGGAATGCTTGCCCAGCGTCGACTGATCAAGCTGCAATTGCGCCCATTCGATATCCAGTTGACGCGCCTGCGCCTGCGCCCGCTCAAGCTCGATGAAAAGACTGCGGAATTGATAGTGTGCATTCACCACCGACAGAGCGCACACCACCAGAATGCAGGTGAGGAAAAAACTGATGCGCCCGCTCATGATGCAGCTCCGGCCGTCGGCAGACGTTCGGCGACACGCATCACAGCCGAACGCGCACGCGGATTCGCACTGATTTCAGCTGTCGAAGGTTTCACCCTGGCAATCAGCTTCATTTCGGGTTGTGGCAAATCGACGGCACGAATCGGCAGACGACGATCCGGCTGCGGCACATTGGCTTTGCCTGCCATGAACTGCTTGACGATGCGATCTTCCAATGAATGAAAGCTGATCACAACCAACCTCCCATGCGGAGCCAAATGCCGATACGCTTCGTGTAAAACTATTTCGAGTTCTTCAAGCTCCTGATTGATGAAAATCCGGATAGCCTGAAAGGTACGAGTGGCCGGGTCTTTGCCTTTCTCGCGGGTTTTAACGGCGCGTGCCACGATCTCGGCAAGCTGTCGTGTGCTTGAAATTGGCTGGACTGCCCGGCCAGCAACAATCGCCTTTGCAATCTGAAAAGCAAACCGTTCTTCCCCATATTCTCGTATCACTTTCTCGATTTTTTGTTCGGTTTCCATTGCCAGCCATTCCGCTGCCGACATGCCTCTGGTCGTATCCATGCGCATGTCCAGGGGACCATCCACACGGAAGCTGAAACCGCGCGCCGCATCGTCGACTTGCGGCGATGAGATTCCCAGATCCAGCAATACCCCATTTACCTGCGCTATACCGCGACCTGCCAATGCAGTACTCAAACTTGCAAAACTGTCGTGCACGATATCGAAGCGCTTGTCCTCTATCTCAGCAGCATTCGCAATCGCCTGCGTATCCTTGTCGAACGCCAGCAGGCAACCGCTTTCACTCAGGCGCTGCAAAATGAGACGGCTATGACCACCGCGCCCGAAGGTGCCGTCAACGTAAATGCCATCTGCACGATCGCCTTCCAGCGCCAGCGCATCCACCGCCTCATCCAGCAACACGGTCCGGTGCTGGTATTGCTGCACCGCTTCTACATTCATCACGGCGTCAGAAAGAAAAATCGTTTAGTACATCGGGCATGCCGGCAGCGATCGCACTCGACTCACTCTCACCCAGCTTGACCGCATCCCAGATTTCGAAATGACTGCCCATGCCCATCATCATCACGTCGCGCGTCAGACCGGCTGCAGTGCGCAGTTCAGGCGCGATCAGGATGCGACCGGCGCTGTCGAAATCGACATCGGATGCATTGCCAAGAAATATGCGCTGCCAGGCGCGTGCGGAAATTGGCCATTTGGCAATTTCTTCGCGACGCTTTTCCCACACGGGACGCGGGAAGAGGAGCAAACAACCGTCAGGGTGTTTGGTCAGGGTGATGCGGCCCTCGCACTGCAAAAGCAGTGCGTCACGATGCCGGGCTGGAATAGTCATCCGGCCTTTAGCATCAAGATTGAGAGAAGACGCGCCTTGAAACACCCTGAAATCCTTTTAAATATGCGTTACGTGGTGATCTGCGTTTTACTGTGCGCTTAAAAATACCCACAAATAAACACTTTTTCACACTGTCGCCCACTTTAGAGGATGCCATATACGCGGTCAAGCGTTATTCAGGGTTAAAAACAAGGTTTTTTTCAATGAAATTAAGGACTTAGCGTAATGCGCTGAAGTAACATGCCCACAGAATTCCTCAAAGAATTAAGCACTTAACGCACACATTGAAAGTGCAACATCACATAAACACATGTGTATGGAGGAATCGAAGCTGCGCTCAACCGGAAGATATTTTGTGGGATTTGGCATAACCCTGACTTTGCATGGGCATAACCGATAAGCTATTTAAGCGATAGCTCCGACTGTGAATGCTGCAGGATTTTCATTACAAAATCACCGACATAGCTACCTACCTAGCATCATGCTTATATTCCTCGATACAGAGTTCACAGGGCTAGACCAGCGCAAGCCTGATTTAATTTCAATTGGCCTAGTTGATGAGACGGGTCAGGAATTTTACGCGGAGCTTCCAGAAGTGCATTGGACGGTTCAATGCAACGAGTGGGTCCATTTCAATGTCTTGCCGCATCTTCACGGCAGCGACGATTACGTGCAAAACGAGGCGTTGATCAGCGAATCTTTAGTGGCTTGGATTGAAAACATTAGTGATAAAGCAATAATAGTTACCGATTGTATAGACGCCGACTTTACCCAATTAAAAAGACTGCTACAGAAATGGCCCAACAATCTAGATGTCCGTCCAATTCAGTTTACAGCGTGGTCAATGGGGGAGGATAAACAACCGACATTGCAAACGTTAATGAACAATTACTACGGACCAGGGCGGCCACGTCACCACGCGCTACATGACGCTCATGCCCTAAGACTGGCTGCATTGTATGCGGTAAAAAACGGCTGGCAACCTGAAAATCTTGATTGAATTGAGTATATGCAGCAAGGTTGCACTTTATCGCATCGCAAAGTTCCCACCCGTTCGCGTGCAAAATATTGTCAGTAGCGCAAATTAGTTGAGTGTCCGCTCCCGACCCAAAGCGGACATTCATGAAGAGGTTAAAACCTCGGCCAACCTCGGATCAGAGATATAAAACTGTAATACCTATAACGGAAGTCGCGATTTGAGGCGACAGAGGTACGCAATCTTTCTAGGTCTACAGAACAAGGCGTGTCTCCCCTGAAGGGTAGGTCCAGAGTTTCATCAAGCGAGGCATTTAGCAAAAGCAAAATCTCCGGTAAACAGGTACAAGCTGTTTGCAGGTTATCGTCCGTCTCTATGCATTTCATTAGATTCAAAGCTTGTTGCCGTACCGCGGCTTTGTCTATTTCCATCAACCAACCACCTGCATTCAGTAGACTGGTATTGGATGAGATGGAAATATCCTTCTTCAAATCGGCATTTGCTACATTCCGACTCCATCTTTTGAACTCGTTTGTCATTTGCGGTCAGCCGTGTAGGCCAGATAACGTAAATGAATCAAACTGCAAAAACTGTTTTCAAGATTAGTCCCATCACTGCGCTGGCCGCGATGACGTGGATCACATTGCGTTTGTAGCGAACCAATGCAATTGCAGCAGCAATTGACATAAGTGCAGCGATCCAGTCGAAGGCGCCTGCGAAGCCTTGCGGCCATAGGACGTGATAGGCGAAGAACACCGCCAGGTTAAGAATGACGCCAACGACGGCGGCCGTAATACCACTTAATGGCGCGGTGAACTTCAGATTGCCATGAGTCGATTCGACCAATGGACCGCCAGCCAAAATAAAGATAAACGATGGCAGAAATGTGAACCATGTCACGAGCACTGCTGCGGTAGCTCCAGCAAGAAACTGTAAATCAGGGCCGAATACAGCTTGTACATAAGCGCCAACAAATCCTACAAACGCCACCACCATGATGAGTGGGCCAGGGTTAGCTTCACCCAAGGCCAAGCCGTCAATCATCTGCGTTGGCGTCAGCCAGTTGTAATGCCCGATCGCACCTTGGTAAATGTAAGGCAATACGGCATAGGCACCGCCAAAAGTCAGCAGTGCCGCTTTCGTAAAGAACCATCCCATTTGCGTCAACGTGTGGTCCCAACCGAATCGCAGCGTCAAGACAGCCATCGGGACACACCACAGTACCCCACCTACGATCAGTATCTTCGTCAATCCAAACCAACGGAATTGCGCATGTTCAGGTGTCGGCGTGTCATCGTCGATCAATGCCGGGCCATACGATTTTTTTGATTCGCCGTGACCACCGCCTACTGTAAATTTGTTCGGAATATAGCGGCCACCGAGATAACCAATGAGCGCTGCTGTTGCAACGATGACAGGGAAAGGTACGTTCATTGCAAAGATGGCGACAAATGATGCGGCGGCAATTGCCCACATCAGATTGTTCTTCAAAGCGCGCGAACCAATACGATGAACGGCGTGTACAACAACCGCGGTAATCGCAGGCTTGATGCCGTAAAACAAACCTGCAATCAGAGGCACATGACCGTAAGCGATATACAGCCAAGATAGCGCGATCAGAAAAAATAGTGATGGCAGCACGAACAGCACACCAGCGGCAATGCCGCCTTTGGTACGGTGCATTAGCCATCCCATATAAGTCGCGAGCTGTTGCCCTTCCGGTCCGGGTAGCAGCATGCAATAGTTCAGCGCATGGAGAAACCGCCTCTCACTGATCCAGCGCCGCTGCTCGACCAATTCTCTGTGCATGAGTGAGATTTGCGCAGCAGGACCACCGAAACCGATGAAACCTAACTTGAACCACAGCTTAAGTGCTTCCCAGAACGGAACCTCAGTAGGTCTCGCGACTTCCTCAGCTGATTCGACCTGCGTGGATACAGTGGTACTCATGTAGAAATGTCCTGTTCAAAATTGGTTATCAGGGCATCAAAAATGCCTGACGCTATGGCTAAAAGTTGATCGTCATCGGTAATGGTTGCGCGCACGCCTGCCAATACACGTTCGATACCACTGGCTTCTGGCGGCTGTATGCCACCGGCATCAATAAAATGGACAATGGCACCGAGCCGTGAGAGCGAGGGTGAGTCCAGGCCAAAGCTTGATAACAAGGTCTCGAACGTGACCTTGGCCCCGACATGAGAGAACGTCGCGCCGTCAAAATCGAATCCCAAAGCATCAGGCGGACAATCTGCAGGCGAGGCCACCCACAAGATCTGCGCATCGGCATCGATAAAGCGACGAATCAGCCATGCACTTGCAAGACGATCCATCCATGGACGAGCACGTGTCGCCCAAGTGCGGCCGCGATAATCGGCAAGTGATAACCGAGGAATCTCTCCTGAAATGGAATGCGGTTCGTCCGGCGATAACGTGCGAATCGCGGAGGTCTCTAACTCCAGCAATGCTGCAGCGGTTTGCTTTTGCGATTCACTAGAAAAGAAGTCGATAGCGACTAACTGGTCAAATGTTTTACGCAATTTGCGTGCTTGCTTCAGTGCTTCATTCGCAGTCTCGTCGTTGAGCTTGGCACGATGCAGAGCAATTTCAGCTGACAACTCTGCGAACTCTGTTGAACGGTCAAACAAAGTAACGAACGCTTCGTTATCGGTATTCGTCTGCAGTAAATGCGTCGTGCCGCCATTCTTGTCGATATCGTCGGCGATTTCTGAGAGCGTCTCCTTGTTGACACCTTGTTCAGGCAATAGATACACACCATCACGCAAAACCGCAGCACCGGACGATTTGAGCGCCCGCCATGCCCGCATTCGCGCCGTAGCGTTTTCAGTCGGCAGGGTCAGAATCAGTAGCATCCATTTCATATTAGTAGCTTTCTCTACAATAATGTATTGAACTCTACCATATAAATTGGGGGATGCAAGATCCGTGAGTTTGATCGAAGGAGCCTCAGCAACGATGGACGTTAATTGCCTATAACCAAGTCGATGCGATATTTGAAAAGGTTTAACGTGGAAATTAGTTGCTATAATCAGCCCACTATTTGGTCTGCGAGAACTTCGTGCGTCGCTATTTCTGCATTTTCCTGTTGATGCTTTTGCCCTTACATAGCTTTGCTATGCAAGAAGCTTGGCTGTCGTCCGGAAGCGCATACGACCTTTCGCACGAACTGGTGCATCAAGAAGGCATCAGTCATCATCATGGTGACGACGGCTCAATTCATTACGATGATTCGAGCGAATCAGCCCAGCATTTTTCTGATCATGCTGCATCGGGACAGAGCGCAACTTTGCCTGCCAGCGTTACACCGTTAAGCCCACTGATTGCGTTCATCGTTGTTGAGTCAGAACGCAACTATTTTCATATACCAAATCCTCATCTCGAACGTCCGCAGCGACCTCCCTCATCCCTCGGTTAATCTACCGAGGGTATTGCCTTTTTAATATTTATTAAACTCCGCACGGAAGTATTCCGTTTGGCATGTGCATACCTTCGGTTCGCCTTTTTGGTTACCGAATGGAGATCGCATGTTTGCCAGTTCTATATTTCATCGTTTATGTTTTTTGGCTTCATTGGTGCTTGCAGCGCCTATGGCGCTAGCTGAATCCAATACGCCGCTATCACTTGCAGTTGATGCCGCTTGGCAAAGATCGCCTTTGGCTCGTACGCTGGAAGCCCGCCGAGGCGAGTCTGTTGCCGGTCAAGAGTCAGCGCAATCCTGGATTGCCGGCTCCCCTTCAGTTGGCTTATCCCAACGCAATGATCGCGGAAGCAATCAAACCGGTTATCGCGAAACAGAGGTTTCAGTTTCCGCCCCGATTTGGTTGCCAGGCCAGCGATCAGCACGAGAGTCCTTGGCCAATGTCAGCGCTGATGAGTTGGAAGCCCAAATAGCGAATACGCGCCTAGCTATCGCTGGCGAGGTACGCGAACAGCTATGGGCAGTTGCGGCAGCGCGCGAAGAGCTGGCGGAGGCGCAGGATCATCAGCGTCACCTTGACGCACTCTCTGGTGATGTCATGCGTCGTGTAAAAGCAGGAGACCTTGCTCGCACTGATGGCCTGCTCGCGCAGCAAGAAGTCCTCGCCGCAAAAAGTGCAATCACCGCCGCACAGACTCGGCTACAAGTTGCGACGGCCCGCTACGTTACGCTCACCGGCCAGCCAAGCATCCCAACGCCTATACCTGAACCGATTGCGGTATCAATGCAAGAGCCGCATCCCCGAATGCTGTTTGCGCGTAAATCAATACAGCGTTCGCAAGCGTCTCTTCATGCAGTGAACTCGACGCGTAGCGACCCACCTACTGTTGGCTTATTAATGCGACGTGAACAAGATGGGTTGGTGAGCGGGTCCACCCAGAGTGTCGGAATTGCTGTCCAGATTCCATTCGGAACAAATGCGCGCAACCTTCCATTAGAGTCGGCAGCACTCACCAAAATCGAAACCGCTAGAGCAGAAGCAGCGCAAACCGAGAGCATCCTTCAAAGCGATATAGAACTGGCACGCCAACAACTAACAGCCGCCGAGCAAGGGCTGCAAGCTGCTTCGGAGCGTGCCGCGCTTACACGAGAACATACCGAGCTGATTGCCAAGTCATTTCGTATGGGCGAACGTGGATTGAACGATCTATTACGGTCTCATGCACTCAGCCATGAAGCTGATGTAAGTGAAAGACAGCAGAAAGTCGCAGTGGGACTAGCCCATGCGCGTTTAAATCAAGCCTTAGGAATACTCCCGTGAAGCTACTCAAATTTTGTATTTTATATTTTGTGCTGACCATGTCAGCTGTTGCCGCACCAGGTGCACATGGTCCAGATGGCGAGCATCTGGATGGCGCCTCTGGACACACACATCGTGACGCGGGACCTCGTGTTGAAACTTTCACTGAGTCATTTGAATTGGTCGGCCGCCTGCAAGCAGACGAGCTATCGATCTTGATCGACCGTTACGAAACCAACGAGCCAGTGCTCAATGCAAAGTTAGAGGTTGATTTAAACGGCTTGAAAGTGCTTGCAAAGTTTCATAGTGATCACGGCGACTATGCAGTCAGTGACGAACGTATGTTGAAGGCGCTAGCTGCACCGGGAAAGCATTCGCTTCTCTTCACGTTATCTACAGCTAACGAAAGTGATTTGCTGGAAGGCACGCTCACGGTAGCAAGCGAGGTTGATGCAGACGACCACTCACATTTTCCATGGGCATGGAGTGCTGTGGGCTTATTCGCGGTAGCCGTACTGCTATACGCGATCATCAGATTCCGCCGCCGCAAAAAATCGACAGGAAATAATCATGCATAACAAACTCGCTTTTTTTGTCATTCCGGCATTCGTAATTGGATTGCTTTCACCGATAGCTAGCGGTGCGCCAGGTGCGCATGGCCCAGATGGGGAGCACTTGGACGGTGCGGCGTCAGGTAGCGGTAGCGGATTGGCACGCCTGCCTGATGGCAGCGTCAATGTTCCTAAACAGGCGCAAAGAAGTATGGCCATCCGAACGGTAATGGCGGTCGAGAATGACCATCCACTAACCGTTGAACTGAATGGCCGCGTGGCGATAGATCCGAATGCTGGCGGACGCGTACAAGCACCATTTTCTGGTCGCATTGAAGCTGGCCCAAAGGGATTGCCAGTAGCTGGCCAACGCGTTGAGAAGGGACAGATTCTCATCCGTATAAAACCCGTCGCCAGTGCCATTGACCGTAGCAATCAAGAGGCACAGTTAGCTGACCTACGCGCCAACCTTATTTTGGCAAAGCAACGAGTTGAACGTCTCGAATCGCTGGAAGGTAGCGTTCCTCAAAAAGACATTGAGGCAGCACGTGCAGAGCTAAGCAGTTTGAAAGGACGTGAACGGGCTGTGTCTGTAAGTGTCATCGGTAGCGAGAGCATTACGGCGCCAGCGTCCGGCATAGTCGCCAGCGCAAACGTTTTAAGCGGGCAAATAGTAGAAGCACGCGATGTGTTATTCGAAATCATTGATCCGAATCGTATGTTTGTTGAAGCAAGCAGCACGGACGTTGCACTCGCGAATCGCATTGGGCAAGCAAGTCTGGTGTCCTTTCCGGCTATCGACCTGATTCTATTGGGTGGCGGACGCAGCTTACGTGATGGTGCATTGCCAATCACTTTTCAGGCGCAGGGAAAAGGAATGGCGTTAGCTGTGGGCCAACCCGTTACCGTCATCGCTAAACTGAACGAAAAGGTAAAGGGAATCGCACTCCCTGCAGAGGCGCTGGTACGCAATCCTGAAAACCAGCCCATCGTCTGGATCAAATCAGGTGCTGAACGTTTTATTGCTCAGAAGGTTGAAACACGCGCATTGGATGCAAACACAATCGTTGTGGTGAAGGGGCTTTCTCCCGAAAATCGCGTTGTTGTGTCAGGCACTGCACTGATCAATCAAATCCGATAGGGGCGAACTCATGTTTAACTGGATAGTTCGTTTCAGTCTGACCAATCGCATATTTGTTTTAGCGGCAGCATTGCTTTTGATGGTGTACGGCACATTAATGGCATTGCGTACACCGATTGATGTATTCCCGGATTTGAATAAGCCATTAGTGACGGTTCTGACAGAGGCCGGAGGCATGGCTCCTGAAGAAGTCGAGCAGTTGGTATCGTTTCCCGTTGAAACATCGTTGAACGGGATGCCGGGCGTGACTAGAGTGCGTTCAGTGGCGGGCGTCGGTTTGTCGATTGTGTACGCCGAGTTCGATTGGGGCACAGACATTTACCGAAACCGACAGCTGGTATCGGAACGACTTGCACTTGTGAAGGAACAACTGCCCGATGGCATTACGCCAATCATGGGACCGGTCTCCTCCATCATGGGCGAAGTAATGTTGATAGCACTCCCTATTGATATCGCTAAAACCGATCCAATGCGCGCGCGGGAATATGCCGACTTTGTACTACGGCCGAGGTTACTGTCTATTCCCGGCGTATCCCAGGTCATTCCTATTGGCGGTGACGTAAGGCAGTTGCGGGTTGAGCCGGATACAGCACGCATGGCGCAGTTCAATGTGACGCTTGAACAAATCGAAAGCGCACTACGTGGCTTTGCCGCCAACACAAGCGGCGGTTTCATTGACCTTAATAGTCGAGAGTATCTGATTCGCAATCTGGGGCGTACCAATCGTCTGGAAGACGCAAAAGGATTGGCGGTTACCTACCGGAATGGCAAACCTGTATTAATAGATCAAGTAGCAACCGTGCGGTTCGCTGCAGCGTTTAAACGAGGCGATGCAGGACTTAACGGCAAGCCAGCAGTAATCGTCAGCGTGCAGAAACAGCCGGCTGCAGATACGGTCAAGTTGACGCGAGATATTGAGGCCGCATTAAGTGAACTCAAACAAGGGCTTCCTGAGGGTCTTTCCGCGCCGGAAGTGCTGTTTAGACAGGCTGACTTCATTGAAGCATCGATCAATAACGTGGTGGAAGCATTGCGTGATGGTGCAATCCTCGTTGCGATTATCTTGTTTGCGTTCTTGCTCAATGTCCGGACCACCGCAATATCACTTATTGCGATTCCTTTATCGCTTGCAGTAACTGCCGTCGCATTTCACTTGCTGGGTCAATCGATCAACGTGATGACACTCGGCGGTCTCGCCATTGCAATCGGCGAACTCGTCGATGATGCGGTAGTGGATGTTGAAAATATTTTGCGGCGTCTCAAGCAGCGAAGTGTCGGAGACAAATCACTATCGGTAATGGAAGTAATCTGGCGCGCATCGGTCGAGGTGCGTTCTGGCATCGTGTATGCAACCGTTATCGTTGTCCTTGTATTCGTGCCGCTGTTCGCCTTACCTGGAATTGAAGGCCGTTTGTTCGCGCCGCTTGGTATTGCTTACATTGTGTCGATACTGGCCTCAATGTTGGTTTCCATGACGATCACTCCTGTGCTGGCTTATTACCTGTTGCCACACATGAAGCAGCTCCAGCACGGCGATAGCCCTCTGGTCAGCCGCCTGAAGGCATGGGATGAGCGAGTGCTAATGTGGTCATTCCCAAGATCAAAAATGATTCTGGCTGTAGCTGCATTTCTAGTCGTTGCCTCTGCATCTACGATTGCATTCTTTCCTCGTGCTTTTTTGCCGCCATTTAACGAAGGTTCTTTGGTGATGGGCATGACATTCACCCCAGGCACTTCATTGGCAGAAGCCAATCGAATGGGTGCAATGGCTGAAACGCTCATTCGACAGGTTCCAGAAGTAATCAAGGTTGGACGACGCACTGGCCGTGCTGAACTTGATGAACATGCCGAAGGGGTTCATTCGTCAGAAATTGACGTCGACCTGAAGCGATCAGAACGTGGTCGGGAAGAAATAATGGCGGACATTCGCGCGCAGCTTTCGACCATCCCGGCATCGGTAGCGATTGGACAGCCGATTTCACATCGGCTTGATCATCTGCTTTCTGGTGTGCGCGCGCAGATTGCACTGAAGATTTACGGTGACGATACCGATACCCTGCGTGGATTGGCAGAAGGATTGCGTTCACGTTTGGTTACGGTGCCCGGCCTTGTGGATCTCTCGGTTGAGCGGCAAGTTCTTATTCCGCAAATCAAAATACACGTGGATTATCGTAAGGCCGCTCAGTATGGAATAGCTCCAGGCCAATTATTGACCATGTTGGAAACGCTTTCGGAAGGAAAGCGCATTGCGCAAGTTGTCGATGGGATTCGTAGATTCGATGTGACGATACGCCTGCCGGACGATGGTCGTTCACCCCAAGACCTATCCCGCGTAATGATAGATACACCTGCGGGAAAAATACCGTTGTCATCGATTGCAACTGTTGAGGAAGGCGACGGGCCGAACCAGATTGGTAGAGAAAATGGCAGAAGACGCATTGTCGTCTATGCCAATACAGACGGATCTGACATGTCGCGCATCATCGGCGACGTTCGTGCCGCAATTGCCGCGACACCAATGCCTAGCGCCTATTTCGTGAGTGTCGAAGGACAATTCCAAGCGCAAGAAAAAGCGATGAAACTTATCGTAGGCTTATCCCTATTGTCGTTGGCGATGATTTTCCTCGTGCTCTATTCGCGATATAAATCTGGCGTCCTGGCGTTGGTCATTATGGGCAACATCCCCTTTGCATTGATTGGTAGCGTCATCGCGATGTGGATTGCCGACGTATCGCTGTCTGTAGCATCCATGGTTGGTTTTATTACGCTAGCCGGTATCGCAACGCGTAATGGCATCCTCAAAGTCAGTCATTACATCAATCTCTGCAAGTTCGAAGGCGAAGCGTTCGGCCTGCCGATGATCGTGCGCGGCTCGCTGGAAAGACTAACACCCGTGTTGATGACAGCATTGGTAGCTGCCTTTGCCTTGACACCATTGTTATTGGCGGCGGATGCGCCGGGCAAAGAGATTTTGCATCCGGTTGCGGTCGTGATTTTTGGAGGTCTGATTAGCTCGACGATTCTCGACTCGCTTCTCACTCCACTGATATTTTGGTTAGTCGGACGCAAGCCACTTGAACGACTGATTGCAGGGCAACAGGAAAATGCTTATTAATAAGGTTTATGTGGCGGCACCTATTCAAGACACGCCACATTTTTTGGAGAAAATGATGAAGAAGATTTTAGCTTTGGTAACAATGGCAATTGCACTTACCACCACTGGTCAAGTTCTCGCACACGGCGCAAAAGCAAGTCACGGTGGTATTGCGCAGAGCGTTAATGATTTGAACTTTGAATTAGTCGCTAAAGATGGCAAAGCCACGATCTATGTTGAAGATCATGACGAAGCACTTTCCACTGCGGGTGCAACAGGCAAACTTACTATTCTTAATGGCGCTGAAAAAACCGAAGTGCCACTTGAAGCTGCTGGAACCAACCAGCTGGTATCGAAAGGTGAAGTCAAATTATCTAAGGGTGCAAAGGTCGTTGCAGCAATTACTTTTGCCGATAAAAGCACTGTTAACGTGAGATTTGCAGTTAAATAAAGTTGGTGCTGCTCATATGTACAGAGTAATGATCGAGGCATTCATTACTTTGTACTTTTTGAACGTCTCGCCCGTCAATTTTTGTTAATGCCAGCATCAGCTATATAGGAAAAATATGTATTGGATTATCACCAAATATCTAATTACTGCCGGCGTGGTTGTTCTTGTTTCGGAGTTTGCCAAACGTAGCGACAAACTCGGCGGCTTAATCGCTGCATTGCCGATGATTACAGTGCTGACGCTGATTTGGCTTTACATTGAAAAGCAACCGGAAGCAAAAATCGCCAATCACGCGTGGTATACCTTTTGGTATGTAGTTCCAACCTTGCCGATGTTTTTGATTTTTCCCACACTGCTACCGCGGATAGGTTTTTGGCCAACGCTTCTCGCTTCTGTCGTAATCACGCTCATTTGCTTTGCTACTTTTGCATTTGTTATGCGTCGATTTGGTGTTGAACTGATCTAAAAGTGTTAGCGGCTAAATTGGGACGTAAAAAAACCGGCCAATGCCGGTTTTTTTATCTTGCTAATTAATGACAATGGTAACCGCCATTTTTTCGATCATTATGACAACCGTTGCTATCAGTGCCACCGGAATGAGCAAAAGCAAAAGATGCAATCGAGGTCACCAGCATTGCCATTATTATTTTTTTCATCGCCATTTCCCTATGTTTTAGTCATACATGGAGTGTAAGAGCGTAGGAGTTTTACCGCATCCCATGAATATGGCTAAAACAGAGAATTCGCTTCCCGTGCCGTGCCTGATTAAGAAACCGAGTGTCTGCTATTGGCCGATAGCGGTCGTCCGGCTTCGACCCAAAGCGGGCATTAACAGGACAACGGATGAATTGCAGGCAAAGCGATTAACCTACGCAACCACCTGTCAGTCAACTCGAAATGGTTTTGCCAACCATTAGGCAAGCGACAAGTATGCAAATGATTGCAAAAGCAATCTTCAAATACTTTGCAGGTAGTCGCAACGACAGAGGTTGACCTATAAGCATTCCCAGAGCTGAGCCCGCGGCGAAAGGCACACCGACACCTTGGTCAAAGTGCCCAGCAGATATGCTCACAACTACCCCTGTGAGCGATATAAATGCAATGACTGCAAGCGACGTTGCCACCACGGACTTCATTGCCAAGTCGGTATAGCGTTGCAGAGCGGGCACCATCACAAAACCACCACCTACTCCTAGCAGGCCGGACAATATCCCGGCAAAGCTACCGGCTAACAATAGCCGGCTTGCGCACTTGCTGGTCCAAACAAAGCGACCACTTTTTTCGTCACGGATACACGGTAAGGAATCCCCATTGACTGCTTTTTGTGTTTTTTGTCGGCCGTCCATCAAGTTTTTGTACGCAATCCAAATCAATACGACTGCGAACAAAATACTAAGAAGATTTGTATCAAGGCGCTGGGCAAGCCATAACCCTATTGGAGCAGCAAGTATGCCGGTGCCTGCTATCACCATTGCTGCCCGATAACGGACAGCTCCAGCCCGAAAGCCAATCATTGCTCCTACCGCTGCCGAGATTCCGACCGAAAGTAGCGCGATTGGTCCGGCGTCACTGACTGTCATGTTAAGCGCAAACACAAGGAGCGGTACGGCAAGGATGCCTCCACCTGCTCCCGTCAAGCCCATGACAAGCCCGACCGTCGCTCCTAAAACGAGACTAGATAGCATGGGTGTATTTATGCGGCTTTCTTGTGCGACGCTGCTGATACGCGCTCTAGGAGCTCGAATATGAGCATGCCGACTATCATCGCAAAGAAGAACAGCAAGGGCTTTGCGCCCCCTTGGGAAAGCGATACCAGGGCAGGCCCCGGGCAATATCCCGCCAAGCCCCAACCGACGCCAAAGGTCAAACTACCAAGCACAAGCCGCCGGTCAATTTTCGTGGCTGTCGGCAGACGCATTGCTTCACCCAGCAGTGATTGCGGTCGCTTGACTGCGAACGGGAATGCCAGCGAGCCGACTAGCAGTGCGCCCCCCATGACAAAGGCAAGTGACGGGTCCCAGTTTCCAGCCAGGTCCAGAAATCCAAGTACCTTGGATGGGTCTGCCATGCCTGAAATAATCAGACCAAGACCGAATACCAAGCCGGCTAATAACGACATCAGCAATGTCATTTCAGTCTCCTCAAGTAAACGCGTGACGCACGAGGTAGACAGTCACAAACCCTGCAAACATAAAGGCCAGAGTCGCCACCATCGAGCGCGGTGAACGGCGAGACAGACCACATATGCCATGCCCGCTGGTACAGCCCGCACCATAACGGGTGCCAATGCCCACCAGCAGTCCGGCGACGATGAGTGCTGGCATGCTGGTATCGAAGCTTACGTCAGGAAGCGGCACTGCGAAGCCATAGACAAGCGGTGCGCACACCAAGCCAACGATGAAGGCAACGCGCCATCCGATGTCGCCGTTGAACGGTCTGAACAGGCCGCCCACAATTCCGCTGATACCAGCGATTTTGCCGTTGAAGAACAGGAGCAGCGTGGCCGATACACCAATCAACAAGCCGCCAACAAGCGAGGCCCATGGCGTGAAGTGAATCCAGTCAATCGTCATCTCGTTACTCCTCATCCTTTGGACAGTACAACTGGTAAAGTACTTGTAGTATCGCCAGCGCTTCTGGGCTGCTAACGCTGTAGAAAATCTGCTTGCCTTCGCGACGAGTGTTTACAACCTTCTCTTCCCGCAACACGGTCAATTGCTGCGACAGCGTCGGTTGGCGAATCCCGGTCATCGTTTCCAACTCGCCGACCGAGTATTCTCCTTGCGTCATCTGGCATAGCAGCAGCAAGCGGTCAGGGTTGGCAAGAGTCTTCAGTAAGCCGCAGGCCTGTCCAGCAGCTGCCTGGAGTTTTACTAATTCAATTTGCTTTGGATTGGTCATATGAAATCGGGTGAAGTAACGCTTTACACCAAAATAATATACTATAATAATATATTTTAACATATATTATTTGCGAAAAAGTTACTACCATTTTTTTTGACTCATTCAGGAGCCATTATGATTTTCAGACAACTCTACGAACCGCTGTCTAGCACTTATACCTACTTGCTGGGGGACGAACAAACCGGTCGCGCCATTCTCATCGACCCTGTTATTTCTACTATGGAGCGCGATTTAGCAGAAGTACACCGTCTCGGCTTGAAACTCGCATACACAGTTGACACCCACATTCATGCGGACCACATCACCGGGGCGCTCGAGCTCAAGCGCGCAGTTGGCAGCAAGATTGCTACGCCGGCACATGACAACCTATCCTGCACGGACATCGGCATTGAGGAAGGCAAACCGTTTCAAGTCGACGGCATCACGCTACATCCACTCCATACGCCTGGCCATACCGAGGGGCATTTTTCCTACTTGTTTAACGACCGGGTATTTACTGGGGATGCGTTGCTGATTGAAGGCTGCGGTCGTACTGACTTTCAGAATGGTGATGCCGACGCGCTGTATAAAAGCGTGAAGGAAAAGCTGTTTTCCTTGCCGGATGAGACGTTGGTATATCCGAGCCATGACTACAAACAGCGCTTTGTGTCGTCCATAGCCCAGGAAAAAGCACGCAATCCCCGCTTGGGTGACAACAAGACACTCGAAGAGTTTAAGCACATTATGGCGAATCTGAATCTGCCATATCCAAAGTTCATTGACTATGCTGTTTTAGGCAACCAGCAATGCGGGGTTTGTCCGAAGGACTTACCGGAGAATTTGGAGAGCTATTGCCAGCAAATGAATCGGAGCCCGCAAGGTTGACGGAGAGATGTCGTGGCGATGAATCAGCGTCTGCAGCTGACGGGATTTAGGGGGGACCTAGCTGATAGCGAAAATCATGCATCCTCATGAGTGAAGGCTGGAATCACAAGTTCTGCGATAAGGCCACCTTCGGACCGGCCAGCCAATATGAGGTCTCCACCATACCGCCCGACAATAGCGCTCACAATGGACAAACCAAGGCCTGAACCATCTTGAGTATGCGTCGAGGTTTTTCCCCGCCAGAATCGTTGGCTGACGACTGATATTTGTTCTTCAGTTAGTCCAGGGCCGCTATCTGCAACAGAAATTCGGCATAGCTTTTTGTGATTGTCGAAGGTCACCGAGAGTAAGACCATGCCCATTGAGTACCGAAAGGCGTTATCAAGTAGATTTCTTACTGCGGTATGGAGTAAGGAAGCCGGAACCTTTGCGCCGGCATCTTGCTCAGCGAAATCAATCCGAAGGCGTCGCATGGAAACTGTCGGAAGTCGTTCGACCAATTCTTCGATGACCAGAGAGACAGAATCGCACTCTTCTTCCACGGTCACACTGTCAGCGCGAGCAAGTGCCATCATCTGTTCCAGAGTGTGATTTAGACGACGAACACCTTCTTCCGCGCTGTTCAATGAAACTTCAAGTGCGGTTCCTGTCGAGAGCTTCGCGACTTGAAGATGTGTCCCTATAATCGTTAAAGGTGTTCGGAGCTCATGCGCGGCACCATCCGTAAAAGCTCGCTGCTGAACCAACGTACTGCTGACTCGCCCCAGCATCTGATTCAGAGAGTCGATAACTGGTCGAAGCTCTTTAGAAGCATACTGGTCAGCGATTGGCGCCAAATCATTCGCATTCTTTTTCTGAAGTGTTTTGCTCAATGCAGCCAGCGGACCAAGTCCCTTGCCAATACCAATCCATAGCGCCAATAGACCGCCTATGACCGCCACCAGAAAGGGAAGCCCTGCCGATAGCAATACAGCATCTACAAAATGTCGACGTTCTTCGACTAAATCCGATGCGGTAATTCGATACTGCCCACTTTGCAACGTGTAAGCACGCCACGTTTGGCCATCAACTATCTTGGTCGACAATCCTAAAGGTAACGGCTCAACGTTTCGAAAAGGGCCATTTTCTGTCTCAGCCACAATTTCACCTCGCATCGTACGAATCTGACATGCAATACCCTTGCCGCCGCCAACCTTCAAGGCGCTATCCCATTCTTCGCGAGGTGCACGGCCGACGATACCTGTATCTTTGAGAATGCCTGCAACCATTCGAGCAGACATCGACAATCTTTGGTCTAAGGTTGCATCGAGATTTTCTTGAACACTATTGGTCATCCAAATTGCAGATAACGCCCAGAACAGAACAAGTGCGACACCTGTTACCAATACAGCATGAATGCGGATGCTCGTCATAAACGCCACCCCAAACGAAATCCTAAACCGCGAGATGTCTCAATCGCTTCAGCACCAAGTTTGCGACGGATGTTGTGGATGTGCACGTTGAGCGCATTACTACTGATTTGGATATCCTCTCCGAAAACCCTGTCACGTAGGGTTGAGGGCGCAAGCCAATGTCCTGCCGCATTTGCCAAATGAATCAGTATGTCGAACTCTCGGCGAGATAAAGCAATAAGTTTCTCGTTCAGCCATACCTGGCCATATTGCGGGTCCAGTCTTAAAGGGCCTGCTGTAATTTCTTGTGTCGCTCGACCTTTACTTCGACGCACCACTGCATGAATACGGGCTGCTAGTTCACCTAAGTCGAATGGTTTCAGCACGTAGTCATCGGCGCCGCTTTGCAATCCAGCGATTCGATACTCAATCGCATCTCTTGCTGTTAGTACAATCACGGGGAGCGAAAGCTTGCGGCTTCTTGTCTCTTTGAGCAGGGTCAATCCATCTTGGTCTGGTAATCCAAGGTCCAAGACCATCACATCGAAGTCGGCCGCATAAATAGCCTGCTCCGCTGATACTGCAGTTGTGACACACACAGCCACCATACCGTGCGCTTGCAGGCCTGCAGCCAAACCGCTTGCAATCAGTTCATCATCCTCGACGACAAGTACCTGCATATCACTTTTCCCATTGCTGTTTTGCATTGAGTTTAAGTCAAATGCGCAAATACTCATATGTCATTTAGCTCTTAACTCTCGGTTAATCGGGCTCATTCAATATAGGTTCATTACTTGTTTGGAGATGGGTGTGTTAGTGAAAAAGACGTTCGTTATGCTGTTGCTGTTGGTGTGGTCCTGTGTCCCATGGGCTTGGAGCGCGCCATCAATGTCATCGGCTGAAGCGACATTCTTGGAACCAAGTGAAGTTTTGAAGCTGACGAATATCGAGAGTCGCGAGGACAATCTGGTTGTTCAGACCAACATTGCTGACCAATACTACGTCTATCGTCATTCCCTCAGTATCAAAGATGCTTCGAACAACAACATCTTATTTGTGATTCCAGATGGTGAAGCGAAACATGATGAGTTCTTTGGCGATACGGAAATCTACAAAAATGCATCGCTTCGCTTTCAGATTCCTAATATTGATTTCAAACTACCGCTTACTCTTCAATGGCAAGGTTGCTCTGAAGGGGGAATATGCTATCCACCTCAAACTCAACTTATTCACTCCGACCACAGCGCTAATGAAGTTTTTAGAAGCAAGCAACTTGCCTGGGTTTCGGACAGTCAAGAAACATCGACCAATGATAAGGGAGAAGACCAGCTCAATGCACAGCGGCTAACGCAGCTTGGGCCAGTAGGTGCCAGTATTGTCTTCTTGGGACTTGGTTTGCTGTTGGCCTTTGCGCCTTGCTCCCTTCCGATGATTCCGATTGTGTCGACTATGGTTATCGGCACAAGTACATCCGTTAAGCGAAATCTAACTCTCACTGCAGCATACGTACTAGCCATGGCGTCGACGTACGCCGTACTTGGTGTAGTAACAGGACTTGCCGGTTCGAATGTGCAATCGGCTTTGCAGTCGCCATGGCTACTCGGCACGTTTGCAGTTCTGTTCCTGATACTTGCTGCGTCTATGTTCGGATGGTTTGAATTCCAATTGCCATCCTACATAACAAACAAGTTAAGCAGCTTGAGCGGAAACCGCGCACAAGGTAGCATCGTTGGCTCAGTGTTACTCGGATTCGCGTCCGCGATACTGGTCGGGCCGTGCATGACCGCACCGTTAGCAGGTGCGCTCCTTTACATTGGTCAAACAGGTGATGCAGCCACTGGCGGATTCGCGTTGTTTTCCTTGGGCCTGGGTATGGGGTTGCCACTTTTCCTTATTGCTGTTTTCGGAACACGCATTCTTCCGAAGCCCGGAGCGTGGATGGACAGGATGCGTGTTGCCTTTGGTTATGTCATGGTTGCCATGGCTATCTATTTTGGTTCGAGATTTTTGCCGGACCAGATAGTGCTAGCAGCGTCAGGGATGCTGGGTATCGCTATAACAGTAGGTACGTGGTTTCTCGGCAGTCATTATCTTGCTTCACGCAAAGGCTGGACATTCAAAATAGTTTCGCTATCCGTCGGCCTTTGGTCTGTCCTCATGGTTGTTGGCGCAGCCTCAGGCGGAAACTCTTTACTACGGCCACTAGGGCATTTTCAAGCCGTCAGTCAGACCAACTCACCATCGTCAGTTCAGTACGTACCTGCAAAGTCTGCTGAAGATATTGACCGGCTCATTCAGGACGCAGCGACTCGTGGACAATCGACCATGATTGATTTCTATGCGGACTGGTGCGTTAGCTGTCACATCTTCGAGAAGGAAGTATTAGGCAATGACCAGGTAATCGCTCGGCTTAAAAGGGTGCAGGTCATCCGTCCAGACGTGACTGCACATGACGAGCATGATAAGAGGTTACTTTCACGCTGGGGTGTTCTTGGACCACCCACCATCATCTTTGTTGGCGCAGACGGGAAAGAAAAGCGCGCTTTGCGTTCAGTTGGTGAAATTAATACCGACCAGTTTTTGGCTCGGCTAGATAAGGCAGGTATGTGATGTCAGGACTAGGACCTATCCCATTTTCAGTACTGGCCCTGTTTTTTGCAATGTTTGTGGCGTGGACCGTTGCGCGTTTATTCGCTAAACGTCAAAAGGAAAGTTCATTTAAAAAGGCCGGTGATAAGGTACTGGACACTATCGCTATCGGCTTCTTGAGTGCTCGTGTTGTATACATCGCTATTTGGTGGTCCGAGTACAGCGCAAGTCCAAGGTCGATTCTGGCAATCAGTGACGGCGGGTTCTCATGGGTAGGTGGAGTCGTTGGCAGTGCCATTTATCTATTCGTTCGCACACGAAAGCAAACGCAGCTTCGCAAACCGGTCATCTTCGGCATCATCAGCGGTGCTTTCGCATTGAACATTGGCCTCTACCTCCAATCAGTCAACCCTGACAATGCACCTCGTCTTCCAACGACAGTTTTTTCAGACTCGGACGGTGGCCCGGTCACATTGAGTGATATCCAGAAGCGGCCTGTTGTGGTTAATTTGTGGGCATCATGGTGCCCACCTTGCAGAAGAGAGATGCCAGCATTCCGCCGTGCTGAGGAGGCATTTCCCGAAGTGAAGTTCGTCATGCTAAATCAGGGAGAAAGTCAGGCTGTGGTATTCAAATTCCTGGAAAAGGAAAAGTTGGAGTTTGAGCACATGGTGTTGGATAGAGGTTCTTTGCTAATGCGCGAGGCACGAATCTCTGGGTTACCAACAACACTCTTCTTCGACAGCGAAGGTCGACTTATGGACAGGCACATGGGCGAATTCACTCTACCTGCACTATATGACTCATTACGTCGAAATTTCAACATTACAGCTCAAGCAGCCGAAAAGGAACAGCCATGACAACAAAATTTAAGCTTCGAATATTCTGTGTAATCACGTTCTTGTTGTCCACAACAGTGGCTGCGCAGAACAATGCTAGACCAGCAGTTCTCAAATCCTTGGAGGACGAAGGAATCAAAGTTGTCCAGGAGTTTGAAATTCCTGGTGACATGCGCGCATTTGCCGGGACCGCTGGCATGCGTCCCGTTGCTATCTACGTGTCAAAGGATGGGACTGCAATTATTGGGACCCGCGTCGATTCAAAAGCCAAGGCACTTGATGAAGCTCAGGTAGAGGAACTAGCTCTCAAGCCGATGGGAGAAAGAATGTGGGAGCAATTGCAGGTTTCGACTTGGATTCAAGATGGCCATGTAGGTGCCCCTAAACTTGTTTTCACCTTCAGTGACCCGAATTGCCCCTATTGCAATCGCTTCTGGCAGGCTGCACGACCATGGGTGGATAGTGGAAAGGTACAAATTCGACACATCATGGTAGGCATCATTAAAGAAGACAGTGCTTCAAAGGCTGCGGCTATGCTGCAATCCGCAAATCCAGCAGCAGCACTCAAGAAAAACGAATCCAACTATTCCAAAGGCGGAATCAAGCCAGCTACGCATATTAGTGACAAGACACGGAAAGCACTCGGTGAGAACCAGATACTAATGGCCCGGTCCGGCTTCACGGGCACCCCAGCTGTTGTGTATCGCGACGATAAAGGTATGGTGCAACGGCACAATGGCCTTCCAACCGAAGCCCAGATGACTGCAATACTCGGACCTAAGTAGTGATGCGATGCAGCAGAAGTGAGATGTCTGCTTTTGGCCGATTGCGGACATCTTCCTACGATCGGATGCAGATTTATAAATCCGTCTTACCCAAATGGTTTTATAGGCTAGGCGCATCTAGTAAAGCCTCGAGATTCAAAACCAAGGACTGCGACGATTTTTAATAGGGCAGTCTTATGACTAATTATTGTCCGATAAGTCAATCTTATGCCTGCATAAAGGTCAGCAATATGCCTTGTAAATTCTGATAAGCCATTGTTTTATAACGGCTATATAGTCAGCGAATTGCCTAACCCCACATATTTGTTGGCGATGATGATGCCAAGTGAAGAAATCGGCGCTTGGCTCGGCACAGTAAGTCAAGCGCGCGCAATGCTTGGTGGCACGTGAGCAGGTGCTCGGATTGAGCCTCAGAAGCGCAGAAGTGCCGGCCGATTGACGGCAATTATTCCCTTGGAATGCCGCACTCAGGCGTCGGATCCGGCACAGCAGTACAGTATTTTTCGGCATCACCATGCATACCGAACTGGGTAATGAAGGGAGCAAAGCATTCCTGGCTCGCACGATAAGCACGCAACTTTTTCTCGCACTCGGACTCACCGCTCCCCGCCTGGGCCTCTCCGCCGTCTGGGACGACAGGCTGAGCCACATCCTTGGCCGGCAGTCGCTCTGCCAGTTGCCGCTCTTTTGCCGCACGTTCGAGCGCCTCTTGGCGTTGGCGCTCACTTACTTTCGATGCACTGGTATCGACCTTGCGTGCCACATTTTTATACTGTGCAGGCACGATATCGGAGACCTGGGTACGTCCGTTTTCATCCACCCATTGGTAGATCTCAGCTGCATACGCGTCTGAAAAGAGCAGCGTACAAAGGAACAAAAACGCTATCCGGATAGTCATGATTGCCTCATTTCTCTAATAACGTAGCCAATACGAAAAACCATCACGCAAAGCGCACGCGTCGGTTACGCCGGTATTATTTACTTCAGGAACGAGCCGGTCCCGAACAAGCCGATCAAGCCGATGACTATCAGGTAGACAGCCACAATCAGATTCAGCAGACGAGGCATCAACAAGATCAACACGCCTGCAATGAGGGAAACCAGAGGGCCCAGAGTGATATGCAAATTCATGAAATTCCTTTTTTGAAAACACCATGCATCGAATGTGCATGTCTTTTTAGCTTGCCTTTACCCAGCTTACCTCATCGGCATCGCATGTTGTATTGAATGACAAGATTCGATTCAGCACGCACAGGACAATTACACTATTGGTTTACTGAGCAGGCAACACACATTTATCGAAAGGTGCCGGAATCGACGTGCAGTAACGATATGCTTCTTCACGCACGGCGCCATCCTGACGCAAGCTGCCATCTGCTTCGCGCAATTTGAATGGTTCGAAGCATTCCTGACTTGCGCGATAATAACGAATGAGTACATCACATTCAGTCTCGCCTTTGCTCCGCGATGGCTTCAGCTCACCGGCTTTGACTGGCGCGGTTTGCGCCGCTGCAGTTTTAGCCGTATCAATACTGGCCTTGGCGCGCTGCCTTTCCCGGGTCGCACGCTCCACTGCCTCCTGACGTTGCCTATCAGAAATTTCCGAAGCACTGGTATCGATTTTCGTCGCGATATCACGATAACGCGCAGGCACATTATCGGAAACTGAAACACGCTCGTTTTCATCCACCCAGCGATACATATCTGCCGCTGCAGACGCAACGCCGAGCGCCGACGAGCACACAAACAACATCAGCAATCGCTTGATCGTCATCAGATTGTCTCCCGACGCAGAAGAATTTTCAGCACATTTATAACACGGTGAGTAATGGAGGTATTTCTTTGTCCGTCGATCTCAATAAACATATTGCGCAAAGAAAAAGGCGATGCGAATAATCGCACCGCCTTTGAAAATAAAGTTGAAGCAAGCCGATAGGCCGGATTCTGTTACGGCGCATGAGCAAGCCCATGCGCTATGACAACCATTCCTCTAGGCCGTGAATTACTCCACGGCTCAAGCTTTCTACCCGCACGCTCCGCGAGCAACGTCAACGCGTGCCTATTTGAAATTGCTCCAGGTGGAGGTTACCGCGTTTCACCGTAACTTAATACGCTCGTCTCTGTGGCCCTATTCCTCGCCTCACGGCGGACGGCCGTTAACCGTCACCCTGCTCTATGGAGTCCGGACCTTCCTCCCGCCATCACCGAAATGACAGCCAGCGGTTGTCTTGGCTTGCTTCAGGCAACATTGTAGTCCACTGCGCAGTGGGAAGCCTGAATAATGTCTTATCATGCACGCAGCATGCAAACGCACCACCATTCATCCAGACAAAGATAGACCGCATGAAACTGTACGAAACGCTGGCCGCCGACATTGCACAATCGATACAGGATGGCGTACTCCGTTTGGGCGACCGCCTGCCGTCCGTACGACAAGCGAGTATCAGTCGCGCCGTCAGCCCATCGACAGTATTCCAGGCGTATTACCAACTCGAAGCACGCGGCCTGATTCGTGCGCGCGAGCGCTCCGGTTATTACGTGGTCGGTAATGCGCGCAAATTGCCGCCGGAACCGGAACAGGCGTCACAACCGGATGAGGACTCCTCTCCGGTCGATATCAGCGAACTTGTGTTTGAAGTACTGGAGTCATCCAAAATGCGCGATGTGGTGCCGCTCGGCTCCGCCTTTCCAAGTCCTCTGCTGTTCCCGCTTGCGCGGCTGGCAAAAGCGATGGCATCCAGCGTGCAGCAACTTGATCCGTGGAGCTCGGTCGACGACCTGACACCGGGCAATCCGCAATTACGCCGCCAGATCGCCTTGCGCTATCTGGCCGATGGCCTGCATGTGCAACCCGATGAAATCGTCATCACCAACGGGGCTCTCGATGCCCTGAATCTGTGTCTGATGGCAACCACGCGTCCCGGCGACGCGGTACTGGTCGAGTCGCCGACCTTTTACGCAGCATTGCAATCGCTGGAACGCAATGGCCTGCAGGCGATAGAAATACCGACTCATCCGCGCGAAGGGATAGATCTCGCAGCACTGGGTGGTGCGCTGAAACGACATAAGCCGAAAGCCTGCTGGCTGATGAGTAATTTCCAGAATCCGCTCGGCAGCCTGATACCGGATGAAAAGAAACGCGATCTGGTCGCGCTATTGACGCAATACGATATACCGCTGATCGAGGACGATGTGTACGGCGAACTGTATTTCGGCGACAAGCGCCCGCTGTCAGCCAAAGCCTTCGATACCAAAGGCCTGGTCATGCACTGTTCATCGTTTTCCAAATGTCTGGCACCTGGCTATCGTGTCGGCTGGGCGGTGCCGGGACGCTATATACGCGCTGTCGCACGACACAAATTAACCACCACGCTGGCCGCCTCGGCACCGGCACAGGCTGCGCTCGCCACCTATCTGGAAAAAGGCGGCTACGACCGGCATTTACGTCATTTGCGACACACGCTCGCAATGCAGCAAACGCTATTCATGGAAGCCATCGCGTGCCACTTCCCGCCTGGCACGCAGGCTACGCGTCCCAAGGGCGGTTATTTTCTGTGGGTGGAATTACCGCAATCGGTCAATGCATTGGCGTTGCACAGACAAGCGCTATCGCACGGCATCAGTATTGCACCGGGGCCGATTTTTTCCGCGCATCAGGGCTTTACCAATTGCATACGCCTGAATTACGGCCATACATGGGACGCACGCACTGAAGCCGCCCTGGCAACATTGGGACAACTGGCGCAAAACATGTGAGTGGGTCAACCGTACGCACTGAATCAATCTGATCCGGTCCCATGCCATTTTTTCAAACTGCTATGGTTTTTTATCCCATTTCTGATGCTGGATAAAACGGACATTCGCCTTTACCCTTGCAGTATCATGTTGACACTTCAGTCAGCAGCAACGCTGCAACACATCGGATTAGCGGGATGTTTTTGAAGATTGTTGTCAAAGAATGCATAAAGTCGCCAAACCGGCGTTTTCCCAGAGACCATAAGATGAGTGATCTGTTCACCATGCGCACCGCCTGCTTCACGTTTGCCAAATCCATCGTCATCACTTGGTTCATGCTGGGCAGCGCTGTTGCCGCCGGCGTTGACGCCGGCAAGATTCCTGACACCATCGCACAACGCGTGGCTGCCTGCGTCATCTGCCACGGCAAGGAAGGCCGCGCCGCCAGCGACGGCTATTACCCGCGCATCGCAGGCAAGCCGGCCGGCTATCTATATAACCAGTTGATCAATTTCCGCGACGGAAAACGCACGTATCCGGTCATGACGGCGATGCTGGAAAACATGTCGGATGCCTATCTGCGCGAGATTGCGCAATATTTTTCGGAGCAGCATCCGCCCTATCCGGAACCGCAGCCTACACAGTCGAATCCTCTCGAACGCGAACGCGGCCGCGTACTCGTGCATGATGGCGACAAGGCCAAAGGTCTACCCGCCTGCATCGCCTGCCACAGCGCAAAAATGACGGGGACTGCACCGGCAATTCCCGGTTTGATCGGCTTGCCGCGCGACTACCTGCTGGGTCAAATCGGCGCCTGGAAAATCGGTACCCGTCATGCCGCCGCACCGGATTGCATGGCAAAGATCGTGAAAAAAATGAGTGCCGCCGATATCAGCGCCGTCACCGCCTGGTTATCCGAACAGCGCGTTCCGGCTGATGCAGCGCCGGCTCCCGCACTCAAAACCAGACTGCCGCTGGAATGCGGCAAGCTGGCGCCGTAAAAACAAGAAACAACGAAAACGCAAACGATGAAACGAAAATATGTATGGCGCGGCCTGGCGCTGTTGTTGACAGTCCTGATCATTGCCGTCATCTGGCTGATGCTGGGCAACCGCAATCCCGATCTGGATCAAGCATCGGTGCCGCCGGCCAACCCCGACGAACAAATCAGGCAGGGCGAATACCTGGCGCGCATCGGCAATTGCATGAGTTGCCATACCGCACGCGGAGGGGAATCCTATGCCGGCGGTCGCGCCATACCTACACCTTTCGGCAATATCTACACCTCCAACCTGACACCGGATGCAGAAACCGGCCTCGGAACATGGAGCAATACCGATTTCTGGCAAGCCATGCACAACGGCAAGTCGAAAGACGGCAGCCTGCTTTATCCAGCATTTCCGTACACAAATTACACCAAGGTGACGCGTGCCGATTCGGATGCAATCTTCGCCTATCTGCAAACCTTGCCGACCGTGCAGCAAAAAAATATTGCACCTGAATTGCGCTTTCCATACGACAATCGCGCACTGTTATATGTGTGGCGCGCACTTTATTTCCGCCCCGGCCAGTATGCAAATAACGACAAGCAATCGGTGGAATGGAATCGCGGCGCCTATCTGGCACAAGGCCTGGGTCATTGCAGCGCCTGCCATTCGCCGCGTGATTCCTTCGGCGGCACAGATGTAAAAAGCGAACTCAGCGGTGGCATGATTCCTGTCTTGAACTGGTACGCACCTCCCTTGAACGGCAACAGGGAAAGCAGTCTCGGCAATTGGGAAGTAGAACACCTGGCAGCCTTGATGCAAACTGGCGTTGCGCCGCAGCGTTCCGTCAGCGGCCCGATGGCTGAAGTTGTTGCAGGTAGCTTGCAGTACATGCAGAAGGAGGATGTACATGCGCTGGCCGGCTATCTGAAATCCTTGCCGCAACAAAGTACAGTGCCACTGGTAGCCGCAGAAAGCATGGACGAAAAAAGCAAGCAAGTGATGATAGATGCCGGCGCCAGGCTGTATGAGGATCAATGCATCAGCTGCCATCAGGCATCCGGCAAAGGTGTGCCGTCAATTTATCCGGCGCTGGCAGGCAGTCGCGCCATCACCACACCGGTCGCAACCAATGCCATACGCATGGTGCTGCACGGCGGTTATGCGCCAAGCACCGGCGGCAATCCGCGCCCATACGGCATGCCGCCATTCGGCCAATCGATGACGGATGAGGAAGTCGCGGCAGTCGTCACTTATATTCGCAACGCCTGGGGCAATCAGGGCACTGCCATCTTGCCAAATGATGTCAACCGCTATCGCTCACGCCATTGAAAATGACCAATTCCTCTCATAAAAACAAGACGCTGGCGACCTTGCTCGCCGTCGTGTTCGGTGGCCTCGGTGCGCATCGTTTCTATCTGTATGGCTTCAGGGATTTCTGGGCGTGGAATTATGTTGCCGCGTTTTTGCTGTTTGTCTGCGCGCTGGTGCTGGCGCAAGGGCCGCATTCGCTGGGCGTCACACTGCTGACGCTGTTCCCGCTCTCCATCTTTGCCGGCTGGATAGAAGCACTGGTCATCGGCTTGACGCCGGACAAAAAATGGGATGCCAGACACAATGCCCACTCGGGCCGTCCATCCGCATCCGGCTGGCCCTTGATCCTGTTACTGGTACTGACCTTTGCCTGCGGCTTTACTACTTTCATTATCTGCATCGCGCGCGCCACCGATCTGTTCCTGACCGGCGGCGCATTCGGCTGAGAATCCTGCTGGAACTTGCGGCTCACGTTTGCATGCAGACCTGAACCGCTTTTGCCTTAGAAAACTCCCAGCAGCTTCAGTACAAACGGCAACAACAAGGCCGTCAATATTCCCGACAACCCCATAGCCAGACCGGAAAAAGCCCCTGCCTCTTCACTGACCTGAAACGCACGCGCAGTACCGACGCCGTGCGCGGTGGCGCCCAGCGCAAAGCCGCAAGTCGTATCGTCAGAAATTTTCATCAGCTTGAAAACGTAGTGCGAGATACCGGCGCCGAAAATACCGGTCAACATGACCATCACAGCGGTCAGTGTCGGCAAACCGCCGATTTTTTCGGTAATCCCCATTGCAATCGGAATCGTTACCGACTTCGGCGCCATCGACAGTATCGTCAATTGCGATGCCCCCAGCAGCCATGCCACGCCCATCGCACAAGCAATCGCTGCAGCACCGCCGATCACGGCGCCCGCCAGCAAGGCAAACCAGTTACGCTTCAATTTTTCGATTTGCAGATACAGCGGGATCGCCAATGCAACTGTCACCGGCCCCAGCAGAAAATGCACGAACTGCGCACCGTCGAAATAGGTTTTGTACGGCGTATTGCTGACATACAGTACCAGCACCAGTAGCGCCACCGAAATTGCCACCGGATTGGCGAGCGCGCTACGACCGCTTTTTTCATAAACCAGATTCGCGATGCGATAGGCCAGCAAAGTTGCGGTCAACCACAACAGCGGTGAACCGGCCAGATAGACCCAAACTGTATTCAGGTTCGGCATCATTTTTTCAACCTTTGAATGACTGCCGCAGTGACGACAATGGAAACCACGGTACTGACGACCAATGCGACCGCAATCGGTATCCACTCCTCGGCAAGCCGGTGCGCATGTACGCTGATGCCGACACCCGCCGGCACAAACAGCAAGGCCATATGCGCGAGCAATTGCGAAGAGGCCGGCGCCAGTTTGGCGGCAGTGTTCTTTTTCACGATCAGATACGCCAGCAGCAACAGCATGCCGATGACCGGCCCGGGAACCGGTAGCCCCAGCAGATAAACCAGGCCTTCGCCCATGGTTTGGAAGATAAGCAGAATCAGAAGTGTATTCAGCATGGGCAGTCGAAAAAAGAGAGAAAGTGCATGAAGATGCAAAGACTGGCACGGAAACAGAAATATACCGGCCTTGTCGCCCTGCATATCGTATCAGCCGTCGCCAAAATTTACGGTGCAGAATAGATGAAATATTTTCAGCGATTGTTGCGGGCGTCCACCTCAGTACACATTACCTGCTCTGCCCTCCTTCATTGCAGTCAGACGTAGCTATCATCATCCAACAGCATGTCTTCAAAAAAAGCCCCGAATTGCTTTTCAGGATGACGGATATGGATTTCCAGTATCCAGCGCATCGCCGATGGCGACAGATCGTAGTCGGCCAGCGAACCGGTATGCAGTGCGGCATGCGGAAAGTCGGATACGCGATGACCGGGCAAATCGAAGTTCAATTCCCAACCCATGCTTTTTGCTTTCTGGTCAGCGTAACGATACAAGTCCTGGCCACTTAATTTTTCCGCCTGCCACCGTGCACGTACATCGTGGAATAGCGTTTCTGCATCGGCGGCGCAACGTGCATATTCTTCGTTATTCCCTACCGTGAAAGATGCACCGCCATCGCCTTCCCATGCCTGGAAACGTGGTGCCATGTCGATAAAGAAGATATCGTTCTCTCTCAAAACAATGCCCGGCTCCGACGCCTGCTTCATCGCTTTCATCGTATTTGTGCCGAAGCGCACGCGCGTTGGATGCCAGGTCAGATCAAGGCCGGACGCGATCAAGGTACGCTTCGCCATATCGACGGCGTCTTCTTCCAGCATACCTGGTTTAACCAGTGCAGCGATGGTACGTATCGCGTCGCGTGTTGCTGCTCTTGCCTGCAACATGCCGTCTACCGAAAAAGCAGGGCCGACGCGTTCGGCGAGAGTAAGTACGGATTCATTCATCATCAATTCTCCACATTTAAATGAAGGCGACATGCCTTCACGTCTTGGGATAAATTATGGTGAACAAGAACGGAAAACCATAGCGCCGCATGGCGCTGCAAACTGACAACGATGGCGGGAATTCTGCCAAGGCGATGTGCATCGCATTATCCAATGCACGCAGAAATCTATATCCTGAACGTTTCGACGCATGCATCAATGAACGCATCCAGATTCATTCGCAAATGACAGCAAGGAGCAATCGTGCCCACAGTTGCAATACTCGTTTTCCCCGGCGTACAGGCGCTCGATGTATCGGGGCCACTGGATGTTTTCGCAGAAGCTAATCGCTTTCTACCGCGCGAGCAACACTATCAACTCGAAGTTCTTGGCACCGAACGTGGGCCGATACCTTGTTCAAACGGTTTGCCCATCATGGCGCATAGACATTACAGCGAAGCGACGGAAGCCTTCGATCTGCTTCTGGTAGCCGGTGGTCCTGAATTACCGCGCATGCCGCGCGATGAAAAATTATTAAGCTGGTTACACAGTACGGCGACGCGCTCAAAAAAATTTGGCTCTATCTGCAATGGAGCTTTTCTATTAGCGCATGCCGGCCTGCTCGATGATAAACAAGTCACAACACACTGGAACGATGCTCCTGGACTGGCGGTGATGTTCCCCAAGATCAAAGTCGATGCCGACCGTATCTTTCTGCAAGACGGTAATCTGTACACATCGGCTGGTGTGACTGCTGGCATCGATCTGTCGCTGTATTTACTATCGAATGATGTCGGTCCCGAAGTCTCATTGAATGTTGCGAAGCGACTGGTCGTCTTCATGCAGCGGCGTGGCGGGCAATCGCAGTTCAGTCCTTATCTGACACCGTATGTAGAAGAAACCTCGCCCGCCAGCATTGCGCAGCAATATGTATTGGCACATCTGGCGGAAGAATTGAACGTCGAAAATCTGGCGGCCGTGGTCGCGATGAGCTCGCGCAACTTCGCGCGCGTGTTTGTCCGCGATACAAAAATTACGCCGGCAGATTTTATTGAGAGTGCGCGACTGGATGCGGCACGCGCACTATTGGAAGCAACGAGCGACCCATTGAAGCTCGTCGCCTATCGCTGCGGCTTCAGCAATGCGAATCAGATGCGCCAGGTATTCGTCAAGCGACTCGGTGTCACCGCGATGCAGTATCGCGCCAACTTTGCGGGATTTCAAAAAGCATGAGCACCAGCTTCATGTGATTTTTCTGCGTGGTTTTTCGCTCTTTTTTCGCCGTATTCTTCTGCTCGGTTGCGATCCGATATCTCAAACTGATCGCATTCCTTTCTTGTCATTTTTCAACGCTCCCCACATTTGAAACCATGTCCGTTGCATGCCTTCTGTCCGATTCAAGCCACTTTCGCGCTTGTCTGTTTAACGAAAAACAAGCAAATAAAGACACGCGCACATGCATGCGCCGACGCATCCTAGCCTATGCCAGCCAAGTCAAAAATAGACGTGGAAATGACGAAAAAGCCTAGGCAGAATCATTTCGAACCTGCTGAAAACGGCCTTGCACCGGCCACGCAATGTTGTTGGAAGCAGGTCATATTTCTACCGAAAAAAGCTGTTTCAAATCATTTTCAGACAAGCTGAAAGCAGCCAATACGGACATAGCCAACGAAGAAACGAAGGAACATCAATCATGAGCAAAGCATTAGACGGCATCAAGATTATCGATTTCACCCACGTGCAAGCCGGCCCTTCCTGCACGCAGCAACTCGCGTGGTTCGGCGCCGATGTCACCAAAGTTGAACGTCCAGGATCGGGCGATGCGACACGCACATCACTGCAAGACATTCCAGGTGCTGATGCGCTGTACTTCACCATGTTGAACTGCAACAAAAAGTCATTAACGCTGGACACCAAGAAACCAGAAGGCAAGGAAGTGCTGGAGAAGTTGATCAAGCAATCCGACATCATGGTCGAGAACTTTGCACCGGGCGCGCTCGATCGCATGGGCTTTACCTGGGAAACCATCCAGAAGTTGAATCCACGTTTGATTCTGGCATCGGTCAAGGGCTTCAACGACGGCCACTTTTATGAAGACTTGAAAGTCTATGACAACGTCGCTCAAGCAGCGGGCGGCGCAGCCAGCACCACCGGTTTCTGGGACGGCCCGCCAACTGTCAGCGGCGCCGCACTCGGCGACAGCAACACCGGCATGCATCTTACGATCGGCATTCTGGCAGCATTGCAACAACGCCACACTACCGGCCTCGGCCAAAAGGTCGCTGTCTCAATGCAGGACGCCGTGCTCAATCTGTGCCGCGTCAAACTACGTGACCAGCAACGCCTGGATCGTACCGGTGTGCTGGAAGAATATCCGCAGTATCCGCATGGCACCTTCAGCGATGTTGTGCCACGCGGTGGAAACGCAGGCGGTGGCGGCAATCCGGGCTGGATCCTCAAATGCAAAGGCTGGGAAAAAGATCCAAACGCTTACATCTACTTCACAATCCAGGGCACCGCATGGCCGCAAACCTGCCGCGCCATCGACAAGGAAGAATGGATAGACGATCCTGCCTACATGACCGCACGCGCACGGCAGGACAAGATTTTCGACATTTTCTCGTATATCGAAACATGGCTGCAGGATAAAAACAAATTTGAAGCGATTGAAATATTCCGCAAATTCGACATTCCATGCGGTCCGGTTTTGTCGATGAAAGAAATCGCCAATGATCCATCCTTGCGCAAAAGTGAAACCATCGTCGAGGTCGATCACAAGGTACGCGGCAAGTACCTGACTGTCGGCAGCCCGATCAAGATGTCAGCCAACAAAGTGGAGATCACGCAATCACCATTGCTGGGTGAACACACGGACGAAGTGCTGACGAAGCTGGGCTACAATGCGCAGCAAATTGCAGCCTTGCATGCGGCAGAAGCCGTTTGAGTTGGTCTAACGCTGGTTGATGAAAGAGCGCCAGATGGCGCTCTTTTACTTCCTGCTATATTGACTCAACGCCTTCGCTTTCTTGTACTTCGCATTTTCATGACAATTCCTCAATGGCGCACAACTTGATATGATCGATGCACAATTCAATCTGTATTCCTTACCATCGCGACCCATATCAACCATGCGCAAAATTACCGTCGCCCTGCTGGTCTTCCCTCGCTTCCAGATGCTGGATATCGCAGCTCCCAGCGATGCCTTCGCAGAAGTGAAGGTGCTCAGCAATGGCGAATGCGAATATGAAATTCTGACTATTGCGACTACGCGTGGGCCCATCCAGTCATCGAGTGGATTAAGCATCACTCCCGACCGCACGATCTTTGATCCAGCACCGCATTTCGACACGCTGATCGTGCCAGGTGGATTAGGTGTTTTTGATCTGCTGGAAGACACACCGTTGATCGACTGGCTGCTGGCCCAAGGTGAAAATTGTCGCCGCGTAGGCGCGATCTGCAATGGCGTATTCGCACTCGGCGCGGCCGGCATGATCAATGGAAAAACCGTGACCACGCACTGGATGGATGCCGCGCGATTAAGCACGATGTTTCGCAAGGCCATCGTCGAACCGGATCGCATCTACGTCAGGGACGATGCCTTGTACACGACCGCCGGTGTTACCGCCGGTATCGATTTGTCGCTGGCTTTGATTGAAGAAGATTTCGGCAAGAAGATGGCGCTGGATGTCGCCAAATATCTGATCGTCTATCTGCGTCGCACCGGAGGGCAATCGCAGTTCAGCCCCTTGCTGGAACTGCAGGCAGAGACCGATTCGCCAGTGGGTGCAATCCAGAGTTACGTGCTGGAGAATCTGGACGTTGAGCATACGCTCTCATCCATCGCAGAAAAAATGCAGATGAGCGAACGGCATCTATCACGCATCGTCAAGCAGGAATGCGGGATGACACTGATGACTTTCATCAATGATGCACGTATCGATGCAGTCCGGCGCCATCTGGAAGCTACCGATATCAACCTGACAGAAATCGCAAAACGCTGCGGCTTTGCCAATGCCGCCACCTTGCGTCGTGTTTTCACGAAACGACTGGGAATCGCTCCTATCGATTATCGGGAACGATTCAAGACTGACGATCCTGCACAAAATAAATCAAAAATAGATCGGCATTGATCGTTACTCTTACTGACGATTCAGATTCCAGCGATCAAACACACTTCTCGCGTAATCATCCCATCAGCTTCCGCCAGCTCATTCAGGATTGTGAAGTGATTGCGCTCCGGCAACGGCACTACATCACCAGCCAAGCCACGACGCACATCACCAAATTGTTCAGACTGTCTTTGCAATTCCGACAACTCACTTGTGCCGTAAATGATCGTTAGCGGTTTTGTACTCAATGGCAGATGCAAGGGACTAAGCGAAGTTTCTTCTTCATCGCTCAAACGCAGTTTGTTGTTCAAGTACGAAAGACGCACCGGCTCCAGATCGTAGATGCCGCTGATGGCGACGCCACCAACCACACCAGGTTCATCCACGCACATTGCCGTCAAGTGAGCGCCCGCCGACCAACCGGATACGATCATGCGTTCTGTATCGCCACCGAATTCTTGTGCGTTACCTTTCAACCAAGCTATCGCCGCGCGTACTTCTGCGACAATCTCGGTCAACGCAGCATCCGGCGCCAATGTATAGCCAACCATCGCGACGTGCACACCATGCGCCAACGGACCCGCTGCGAGAAAACTGAAGGTTTCCTTGGCACGCATTTGCCAGTAACCGCCATGTATGAAAATCAGCAAAGGACCGGGCTTGGCGGCTGCAAAATAGTCGATACGGTTGCGCGGTGCCGGGCCATAGCGCATATCAAGATGCGCACCATGCGCGGCCCGCAAATCTGCGCTACGCTGATCGAAGTCCTGCAACAAGGCACTGCTGTTGCTGACCGCAGTTGTGTTGTTGTACCCGGCATCCAGCGTCGGCTGGTCCATACCTCGATAGATTGCCGTCATGCAGCGACCTTGCTGGAAACGTGACTGCTCAGATGCCGGGTCATATTGCGCCTTACCTCATTAAACTCGATTGCAGTAATATCACGTGGACGCGACAGCTCTATCGTGATGTCTTCTTCAATCCGACCCGGGCCGGCAGTCATGACCACCACACGATCGGACAGCATCACCGCCTCTTCCACCGCATGTGTGACGAACACCACGGTGACCTTCGTGCGCTCCCAGATTTCCAGCAAATCCTGCTGCAGCTTTTCACGCGTCAAGGCATCGAGCGCACCGAACGGTTCATCCATCAGCAAGACTTCGCATTCGTTGGCAAGTACGCGTGCAATCGATACCCGTTGCTTCATGCCGCCAGAAAGCTGGCCTGGATAGTAGTCGGCAAACCTGGTCAGACCAACCATGTCGGTGTAATACGCCGATATTTCTTCCAGCCTGGCCTTCGGCAGATTGCGCTGGCGCTGGCCGAAACCGATATTTTCCTTCACGGTCAGCCACGGAAACAAGCCGTAATCCTGAAACACCATGCCGCGTTGCGGGTCTGGTCCTGCGATCGGCATGCCATACATATTGACGATGCCGGACGAGGCCTTTTCAAACCCGGCCATGATGCGCAACAGTGTCGATTTACCGCAACCAGAAGCACCGATCAGGCAAATGAACTCGCCTTTCTGTATCGTCAGATTCACATCACGCAAAGCCTGCACAGTTTGATGCCCGACCGTAAATACCTTGCTGACGTGCTTGATATCAAGCACCGGTAATGGCCTGCGCTCCGCGTATGGTGTCGCCGGCGCTGCAGTTGGGAACTCTATCGATACGTTGGCTGAAAGATTAGACATGATGTTGCGGGCTCCATTTAAGCAAGCGATTGTTCAATGCAACCAACAGACGATCTGTGGTGTAACCAACGACACCTATCACGGCCATACCGGCAATTACCAGATCGGTACGCGATAGCATGCGGCCATCCATGATCACCGCTCCCAGACCTTCCGGTACGCCGGTCATTTCGCCAACCACGATCAATATCCACGCAAAGCCATGACCGAGACGCAAGCCGTTCAGGATCGACGGGATAGAGGCAGGCAATACAACCTGGCGAAACAGCGATGAGCCCGAACAACCCAGCATCAAGGCTGCTTCAAACAGGCGCCCCTCAACGGCCTTCACACCAAAGATCGTGTTGAAGACGATGGGATAAAAAGCGCCGAGAAACACCAGAAAAATCGCTGCATTCGGACCAATGCCAAAGAAAATCATCGACAGCGGCAACCATGCGGTGACTGGCACCGGGCGCAACAATTGCAGCGTCGGATCAAGCAAATCGCGCATGAACCTGATCCGCCCGATCAGCAAACCAAGCGGAATACCAAGCAGCGCTGCAGCGAAAAATCCGCCATAGACGCGAGTCAGTGATTTCCACAAATGCAGCGGCAGAGTTTCGCTGAAGGCATCGTCGTAGATACCGCCGAATGCAAAGTCAATCAACATCAAACCGACTTCTTTCGGCAAGGGGATCAGCTGCGTACCGGAGACCTTCACACCGACATGCCAACCCATCAGCAGCAACAGCGGGACAATCACAGGCGTCAGCCAGGACTGCAGGCGAGACCATATAAGCGGCCGTGCCATTTTCATCGGTAACTCAGCAGTGGTTTCCACAATAATTCCTTCCAGACCAGGCCGTACTTACTTGATTTGTTGATTGAAGCCGGCATTGATGAACACACCGTAATCAGGCAATTGGCGTATCTGTTTTTTATCCAGCATTTGCGAACCGTAATATTTCGCACGCTTGATCCAGTCTTCATCCAGCTTCCAGGTCAGTTCCACATTCGGCGCTGCCAGCTCCGCAGTTTTCGCCGGCAAGCCGAGTTTTTGCACTGTCATATCGACAAAAGCAGCGCGATTGGCCATCACGTATTCAGTCGCCTGACGATGGATCTTCAGGAACATCTTGATCTGTTCCGCTTTTTCCTTGATGTTATCGCCATGCGTAGTCATGACCATATTCACAGTGCCGGTTGGCGTGCTGTATGGATATTCGACGACCTTGCCTACGCCCTTGCTGACGCTGATGGCCGGTCCGGGCTCGGCGCCGACAAAGGCATCGATATCACTGCGTTCCAGCGCAGAGGCCATCTCGCTGAAGGATACGCGCACCGGCTTGATATCTTTCACTGTCATGCCCTCCTGCTTCAGACGATCGAGGATCACGACTTCCTGCGTGGACCCCGGAAGAATACCGACGCGCTGACCTTTCAAATCCTTGATGGAGGCAATCTTGCTGTCGGCACGTGCCACCACCGCCATGCCGCGATTGCATTGTGCTGCGATGATCACAACCGGCTCACTGGCAGCAGCACCAAGCGTTGCAGCAGCAAGGCCATAGGTACCGAAATCAACTGACTTGGTCACAACGGCATTCTTGCCGTCGGTCGGCGTCTCGAAGGGGATCACTTCTATCTTGTAGCCTGGCGGCGTAAATTTATCGTAGAAATAAGGCGTGATGCCATGCATCAGTTTGAGCGTACCGACCTTGATGACTTGATCTGCGGCGAAGGCAGAAGTGGCTCCTGCTGTCAAAGCAAATGTAGTGGCAATCAAGGTGGCGATGAATGTTCTGCGTGTTTGCATGATGCTTCCTTAGAGTGAACGGATTAACAGGTGTCGACGCGAGCCGGCGGCCAAATACCTTCTTGTGTACAAGTTTGTTATCGCAAGGTCCGTGCCATGTCAGTCTGACTCCGGCAATACGACCCCCATCACCAGTGAGAACCAAGACGTGCGCGGGATAGGAAGGGAAACAACAGTGGATGAAGTGCGGGGTTCGTGCGAGTATCGCGCTGGTGCAAACGTGCACCGCATATGTGCGCATGATGAAGCGAAGTGTTCCTGCCTCTTTCGCATATGATGTGCACCTTCCTGCAAGCGGCATCAGGCGCATATGCAGGCAATTAAATTTGGCGTGTGTAAAAGAAAATGACGACCATCGAACTACCATTTCGCGCAACAACGGAACAGGCTTGCGGCTGGCTGGCGCAGCAGACCGGCACGCCATGGACGCTAGCGCGCATGCTGGAGCATGGCTTGACGCCCTACGTCTGGCTGGATTATGACACTGACTATCCGGCGCTGTTCGGTGATGCGAACGGTGGTTATGCAGCGCCGATTTTTTTCGAGGACGACACGCGGCGACTTGCCGCCGGCAGCGAAGATGTACTCATCACGATCACGAAAGATGCCTACAAGATAGTGACGCAACTCCCGCCACCGGGATTTCGCAGGGCTTTGCATGAGTTGTGTTTCCTGAAAAAAGATCTGGAACACTTGGTAAAAAAACTCAAGCGCGAGGCGGAACCAGTCAAAGTCGAGAAAGCCAGGGAATCACAGGCCGGCATCAACAAGGAGGAAGTATTGATCGCATTTTCCAGTCTGGTGAAAATCGATCTCGAGCAGGCCATGGCCAGCGGCGGCGGCATATTCGGTGATGAGGGCGCGAGGATCAAGGACAACGGGAAAAAAACAAAGAACAAGGCGATGTGGAATCCGGTCACGCTGGCATTGGGATTGAATGATGTGTATCGGGTACCGATGTCACACTTGAAAAGATCCTTCAGTACGCACCCGTTCTTGTACGCATGGGCTGCAGAATGGGAGCATACGCTGGCGCTGCTGGGGAAATAATATGTACTGGCAAGATGCGAGAGACAGGCATGCAGGCTGAGAAAACTGGCCTGCATGCGCTCTGCCACTTCACCGTCGAATTACATGCGCTCGAAAATCCCGGCAGCACCCATACCGGTACCCACGCACATAGTGACCATGCCGTACTTCAGATTTTTACGACGCAAAGCATGCACCACTGTTGCTGAACGAATTGCACCAGTCGCACCTAGCGGATGGCCGAGCGCAATTGCGCCACCCATAGGATTAACTTTCGATGGATCAAGCTCTAGATCCTGAATCACAGCCAAGGCTTGCGCGGCGAAGGCTTCATTCAGTTCTATCCAATCCATCTGATCCTGCTTCAACCCAGCCGCACGCAAGGCTGCAGGGATCGCTTCCTTCGGTCCTATACCCATGATCTCCGGCGGCACTCCTCGTACTGCAAATGAAACGAAACGTGCCAATGGCGTCAGGTTGAATTGCTTGAGGATTTTTTCGCTGACCAGAATCAGGGCTCCCGCACCGTCCGAAGTTTGCGAACTGTTGCCGGCAGTGACCGAACCTTTCGGTGCAAATACCGGACGCAGTTTTGCCAGCGCTTCCAGGCTGCTATCGGCGCGCGCGCCTTCATCCATGTTGACCATACGGGTGGCAAGATCAATCTGACCGCTGCTCAGGTTCGGAAAATGCTCGACAATATCGACTGCGGTCATTTCATTGTTGAACTCGCCGCTCTGCTGCGCCGCCAATGCCTTCAGATGCGAATTCAGCGCAAACTGATCCTGCGCTTCGCGTGAGACTTTCCATTGCGCGGCAACCTTTTCAGCAGTCAAACCCATGCCGTAAGCCATGCCGATGTTCTCATCCTTGAAGATACCCATATTCATGGAAGGATGATGACCCATCATGGGCACCATGGACATGGACTCGGCACCGGCAGCGATCATCACATCGGCTTCACCGACACGGATACGATCAGCCGCCATCGCAATCGCGGTCAGCCCGGATGCGCAATAACGGTTGACGGTCACGCCGCCTACCGTCCTCGGCAAACCTGCCAGCAACACACCCATGCGCGCCATATTCAAACCCTGCTCCGCTTCCGGAAACGAGCAGCCGACGATCGCATCTTCGATCAAATTGGGATCAAGACTCGGCACTTGCGACAAAGCCGACTGCAGCACACGCACCAGCAAATCATCCGGTCGCGTATTCCTGAACATGCCGCGCGGCGCCTTGCCGATAGGCGTACGAGTCGCTGCAACGATGTAGGCATCTTGAAGTTGTTTGCTCATCTTGTGCTCCTGATTATTTTTCTGCCGTGAAACTTGTCATTCCCGCGCAAGCGGGAATCCAGTGTCTTTCGATGCGCTTCTGGATTCCCGCCTGCGCGGGAATGACAGAATTAATTACGCACCGGCTTACCGGTCTGCATCATGCCCATGATGCGTTCCTGCGTTTTCGGATTGTTCAGCAATTCCATGAAGGCCTTGCGCTCGCGATCCAGCAGCCACTGTTCATCCACCAGACTGCCCTGCTCGATCTCGCCGCCGCTGACTATCTCGGCAATCATCGTGCCGAGCTTGTAATCATGGGCAGAGATGAAACCACCATCGCGCATGTTAATCAGTTGCGCACCGATGGTAGCCAGACCGTATTTCCCGGTAACCGGCACCAGCGCCTTGCGCGGAGCGCGATAGCCGGCATCAAACATCGCACGCGTCTGCGTCTTCGCAATGTGCAGCAATTCATGGGGATTGAAAACGATGATGTCATCGCTCTTCAGGTAGCCCATGGTTTGCGCTTCCAGCGCCGAACGCGACACGGCTGCCGTCGCCGCACTCATGTAGTAATGTTTGAGGAATTGCAGGATGTCGTTGCCTTTGGCATCGTTGGCGGCACGTACCGCCGCCTCCTTCAAACCGCCGCCAGCAGGAATCAGGCCGACACCGACTTCGACCAGGCCGATATACGATTCGATAGCGGCCACACGTTTTGCGGCATGCAGCAGCAGTTCGCAGCCACCGCCCAATGCCAGGCCGGCAACAGCTGCCACCACCGGCACGTTGGCATACTTCATGGCCTGATGCGCCTGCTGCAGCTTGACCACTTCCGGTTCAATCGCCTTCACGCCGCCAGACATGAACAGCGGCAACATCGATTGCAGGTCGGCACCGGCCGAGAAGGCTCCGCCTTCGGCTGCATCGGCATGCCAGATCACCAGGCCCTTGTAATTTTTTTCAGCTTCTGCGATCGCCTTGCCTATGCCGGCAGTGACCTCGGAGCCAATCACGTGCATCTTGGTCTTGAAGGACAGAATCAACACATCGTCATCCTGATGCCAGATGCGTACCGAACCGTCTTCATGGAAAGTCGTACCGGCCGTGCTGCCGTTTGCCGTCTGATCGCCCACCAGCCCGGCGCGAAACACCTGGCGTTGATAGACAGGCAGATTCGAGCGTGCCACATACTTCTTTTGTGCCGGCGACCATGAACCGTCTGCCGTATGCACGCCTGCATTTTTCGCCACCGGGCCATCGAACACCCACGCTGGCAGTGCTGCATTGCTGAGCGCCCTGCCTGCGTCTATATCTTCCTTCACCCACGCCGCAATCTGCTGCCAGCCCGAAGCCTGCCAGGTCTCAAACGGACCGTGTGTCCAGCCGAAACCCCAGCGCAAGGCAAAATCGACATCGCGCGCATTGTCGGCAACGGTTTCCAGATGGACGGCAATGTAATGGAATACATCACGGAAGATAGCCCACAGAAATTGCGCCTGCGGATTAGTCGAATCGTGCAACGCCTTCATGCGCTTGGCCGGATCTTTTTCTTTCAGGATGCGGCCGACCAGATCGTCAGCCTTGCCGCCACCGGCGACGTAATCCGCTTTCGATGGGTCAATGCGCAAAATATCCTTGCCGACCTTCTTGTAAAAACCGGCGCCGGCTTTTTGTCCCAGCGCACCGCCGCCTATCAAGCTGGTGAGTATCTCCGGTGTTTTATACACCGGGAAAAACGGATCGTCCTGCAACGTGTTCTGCATCGTCGTAATGACATGTGCCATCGTATCCAGACCGACCACGTCGGCAGTACGGAAGGTGCCGGATTTAGCGCGCCCCAGCTTGCTGCCGGTCAGGTCATCCACCACGTCGACCGACAAACCGAATTTCTCCGCTTCGTGCATGGTCGCCAACATACCGAAGATGCCGACACGGTTGGCGATAAAGTTGGGCGTATCGAAAGCACGCACCACGCCCTTGCCCAGAGTCGATGTCAGAAAACCTTCGAGCTGATCAAGCATCTCCAGCCTGGTTGCCACAGTCGGGATCAGTTCCACCAGATGCATATAGCGTGGCGGATTGAAGAAATGCACACCGCAGAAACGTGCTTTCAAATCGGCGTCGAAACCTTCGGACAAGGCAGTAATGGACAACCCTGAGGTATTCGAGGCAAAGATTGCATTCGGCGCGATATGCGGCGCGACCTTTTTGTACAGGTCGTGCTTCCAGTCCATACGCTCGGCAATCGCTTCGATGATCAGATCGCAATCCTGCAATTTTTCCAGATGATCTTCGTAGTTCGCGACTTCTATCAATGACGCGTAATCAGGATTGGCGAGCGGTGCCGGATTGAGTTTCTTCAGATTCGCCAACGCGCGCAATACCACGCCGTTTTGATCGCCGTCCTTGCCGGGCAGGTCGAATAGCACTACCGGTACCTTGGCGTTAACGCAATGCGCAGCGATCTGCGCCCCCATCACGCCAGCCCCCAGAACCGCTACTTTTTTAACGATGAAATTTGCCATGCCTGAACCTCTTGGTGAATGGAGTACGCATCATGCAGCGATGCGAACCTTAAAACAGCTCCGCATCCAGCGCCATCAGATTGGCAGAACCGGAACGCGCCTGACGGATCAGCATTGCGGTTTCCGGCAACAGCCGCGCGAAATAAAAACGTGAGGTCGCCAGCTTGGCTTTGTAGAAATTGTCGCCACCATCCTGTTTGGCCAAAGCGAGTTTTGCCATTTGCGCAAAAAAGTAGGCGTAGACCAGATGCCCGGCCACACGCAGATACGGCACTGCCGCCGCGCCCACTTCATCCGGATTCTGGAATGCCTTCATGCCGATTTCCATCGTCATCTTTTGCACTTTTTCTGCCAGATCAGCCAATGGCGTGATGAATTCAGACATCGCTTCATCGGTGCCGTTTTCTTCAATGAAAGCGCGAATTTTTTCGCCGAACTTGCGCAGCCTGGCACCGTTATCCAGCAAGACTTTCCGCCCCAGCAAATCCAGCGACTGGATGGTGTTGGTGCCTTCGTAAATCATGTTGATACGCGCATCGCGCACGTATTGCTCCATGCCCCATTCGGCAATGTAGCCGTGGCCACCATACACCTGCATCGCTTCCGAAGTCGAAATCCAGCCGTTGTCAGTGAGGAAGGCCTTGATGATGGGCGTCAGCAAGGCAACTTCATCCGCAGCATCCTTGCGCACCGTTTCATCCGGATGATTCAGTTCTCTATCGATTTGCAGTGCAACGTAGGAACTGAAGGCGCGACCGCCTTCGGCATAGGCTTTTGCCGTGAGCAACATGCGCCGCACATCGGGGTGCACGATGATGGGGTCGGCTGGTTTGTCGACAGCTTTTACGCCGGTCAGACTGCGCATTTGCAGGCGGTCTTTCGCATAGATCAGGGCATTCTGGTAGGCGACCTCCGTCAAACCCAGCGATTGCATGCCGACGCCAAGGCGCGCGGCATTCATCATCACGAACATCGCGTTCAAACCCTTGTTTGGCTGGCCTATCATCCAGCCGGTAGCGCCGTCGATATTCATCTGGCAGGTTGCATTGCCGTGGATGCCCATTTTCTCTTCCAGCGCACCGCAAAAGATCGGATTGCGCGCACCCAGTGTGCCATCTGCATTCGGCAGGAATTTCGGCACGATGAACAGCGATATGCCATGCGTGCCTTCCGGCGCATCCGGCAAGCGCGCCAATACCAGATGCAGGATGTTCTGCGCCATATCGTGTTCGCCGGCGGAGATGAAAATCTTGCTGCCGGCAATCTTGTAGGAGCTATCCGCCTGCGGTTCCGCTTTCGAGCGCAGCAGACCCAGATCGGTACCGCAATGCGCTTCGGTCAGGCACATGGTGCCGGTCCATTCGCCGGAAACCAGCTTCGGCAGATACAGCGCTTTCTGTTCCGCCGTGCCGTGTTCATGCAGGCATTCGTAGGCGCCGTGCGACAGACCCGGATACATGGTCCACGCCTGATTCGACGAGTTCAGCATTTCAAAGAAGGAATTCTGCAGCACCATGGGCAAACCCTGGCCGCCATATTCCGGATCGCACGATAGCGACGGCCATCCGGCTGCCACATATTGCTCGTAAGCCTCCTTGAATCCTGCAGGCGGCGTGACTTCATGCGTGACAGGATCGAGCTTGCAACCTTCGCGGTCGCCGGAATGATTCAGCGGAAATAATACCTCGGAGGTGAACTTGCCCCCCTCTTCCAGCACCTGATTGATGATGTCGGCATCGATATCGACATATTTCTGCATCTGCTTCAACTCATCTTCGGCATGCAGCAATTCGTGCAGCACAAACTGCATGTCGCGCAACGGTGCGATGTATTGACCCATGTACGTCTCCTTACGGCGGATAATTGATGTCTGAAATGAATACTATCGCATGACGATCTCTTGTCGCCATATAGACAGCACGTCTATTGATTCGTTTTATCCAGCAGGCGTCTGTCACGCTTGGTCGGGCGGCCCTTGATCGTCATGCCCGGCTCCTTGAAGAATTTTCTCTTCTCCATTTCCTGCTGCCGCCTGGCAATGCTTTCCTCTGTCTCTGCATACAGCTTCTGCGCCATCTCGGCCGAACCACGCGCATCCGACAAACCCCGCACCAGCACTTCCCATACGCTGGAACCATTATCTATCTGTACCAGATCACCGTACCTGACGTTGCGGGCCGGCTTGATACGTTCGCGCTCTATCCTGACCTTGCCGTTATCGACGGCATCGCTCGCCAGCGTCCGCGTCTTGAAAAATCGTGCCGCCCATAACCACTTGTCTATACGTACGGATTCTGTCGTCATGTCGCGGACTCATACTGCATTATCAAAGCATCATTGTAGCCACCCCGGCAAGAAACCGCCGCGCAAAGACATCTATTCAGCTGACTTGCCCCAGGTAATCAGGCGCAACATGTTTTTATAGATCTGATAAGCGAAGCGATAAAAAATCCGCTTGTACAAGGGAATCCTGTCGAACTCGGATAGATCGACCGGCACGCCATCGGCCACGCCACGCTCGATATGCGCACGCAATTTTTTCGCAAAATCGGCATCGACCACCACCACGTTCGCTTCCTGATTTACAAACAGGCTGAAGCCGTCGTAATTACTGGAACCGACGGTGGCCCAGTTATCGTCAACCACCGCCACCTTGCCATGCAATTGCGTCTTGCGATATTCGACGATCTTCACCCCGCACTTCAGCAACCGGGGATAGAACGAACGTGCAATCACATCCTGAAAACGATATTGACCAACGCCGAGCAGCAAGGTGACATCAACGCCGCGCAATGCCGCCGATGACAGACCTTTGCGTAGTTTTCTTCCGGGAGCGAAATACGGATTCGCCAGCATGGCTGATACCCTTGCTCCGCCCAGCGCTTTCAAATAGGCATTTTGTATCGTGCGGCGATTATTCAAGTTGTCGCGCACCACCAGGCCGGCCACGATCGCTTCGCGCGCATCTGTCGGACTGCGCGTGCGCTGCTCCCTGAAAGTAGCCCAGCGTGCACTCCAGCTGATGCTACCGAGACGCGCCCAATGTACGGCCATTTCCCAATGGATGGTTGCTACCAGCGGCCCGGTAATGCGCACACCGAAATCCCAGCGCGGCGCCGGCAGAACGATGAGAGGGTCGTCGTCATCGTGCGTGTCATCCACAATATTCACACCGCCAAGAAAAGCCACCGTACGATCCACCACACATAATTTCCGGTGCATACGTGCGATGCCGCGCCTGAACCAGGGATTGAAACTGCGATAGCCGACACCTGCCGCCTGAAAATCGTGCTGCAATATTTTGGATTGCGTCCGGCCGGTACCTATCCAGTCCGTGATGACATTGACGATCACGCCGCGCTGCGCTGCGCGTATTAGCGCAGCCTTGACTTCACCGGCCGTTTCATCGGCGGCAAAAATATACGTTTCGAGATAAATTTCCGACCTGGCAGTATCGAACGCATCGATCAGCGCCGGGAAATACTCCGCGCCGCAATATAAAAGCTGAATATCGTTTTGACCGACAAAGCTGACCGAGCGCATGAGTAGAGGCTACCTTGCAATGAATGATAAGGCGGGCATGGGTGGCATTGCCTGTGTATTTTCCGGACGCATGCAGTCGTCCTTTTTATCCAACTTATCGATGGCCGATCAGGCCGGTATTATTTCAACTGCAGGTTCGCAACTATGGGGGCATGATCCGATAGCTTGCTCCACATGGTGCCATGCAATACTTCGGCTGATTCTACCTTGAAGCCGCGTACATAAATCCGGTCCAGTTGCAGAAAGGGCATCGCCGCCGGGAAAGTGCGCGCCGGTTGTATCTTGGTGCCACGGCCACTCAACTGCCGTAAATACGTGCCGAAGCCGCGACGCGAGAGATTTTCATCGAACACTTCGGTCACACCCAGAGTTTCGCGCAATTCTTCGCTCAGGTGGTTGCCCCAATCGTTGAAATCGCCGGCGATAATGATAGGCGCACCCGGTGGCGCCGAAGCCGAAACCGCTTCGATCAAGGCAGCCGTCTGGCGTTTTCTGCTGCCGGCAAACAAACCCAGATGGATGACGAAGCAATGTACCTCTGCTTCCGGCGCTCTCACCACGCAATGCAAAATGCCGCGCGCTTCATATTTGTGATCTGAAATATTCTGATTGCGCGACGATAAAATAGGGAAACAGCTCAGCAATGCATTGCCGTGATGGCCGTGATCGTAAACCGCATTCATGCCGTACGCGCATTGATGCGAATCGCCGGCGAGAAAATCCTGCTGCGACAGTTCCGGCCAATCGGTGGCATGTTTCAATGCATGCAAATCATGACGCCCCTGCACTTCCTGCAGGAACAGCACATCCGACTGCATCGCCTGGATGGCTTGCTTGAGCGCGTGTATGCGTGGCCGGGCGCCGAACGAGGTCACACCCTTGTGTATGTTGTAAGTCGTAATACGCAGTTTCATGCAGTCTGAGCCTGGCTATTTATTCAATAAAAATCGGAAATACCCATGGCATCCGCCTGCTCTACTTACGGCCGACACCGCTGATTTCAATATGCTGGGGAAGTAACAGGATAGCCTCGGCATTCGAGGCTGAAAAACATTGATCGGCAGCTTCCCTGTATGGCAACCACATGAAATTCAGATGTTCGCGCGGCGCCAGCACCACAGGAATCTCACGCGGCACCAGCAGACCAAACACATGCTCGGTATTTCTCTTCACCTGCGGCGCATAACGATGCTGCCATACAGGATAGATATCGTAGACATTGGAAAGTTGCCAATCCCGGAGATTTTCCAGTGGCACACAGGCAGGCACGGACGCCTGCTCTTGTTCAGAGGGCAAATTCCGTACAGCAATGCCGGTTTCCTCCGCCACTTCCCGCACCGCTGTTTCCAGGAAAAGTTCGTCCACGCTATCCTTGGAACCGGTCACAGACTGCCAGTAGCCCGGCTTGTCCGCACGTTCGATCAGCAAGACCTCAAGATCGATGGTGTGAATGACAACTAGGACGGATTCGGGAATTTTATAAGGCCGACTCATGGGAAATCGTTACTTTCAGATAGCGGCGCGCAAGCACGAATAAACAAAAAAGGCGCGGAATTCCGCGCCTTTTTATTATGCCGCAAAAGCTATCAGCCTTTTACAACAGGTTCGACATTGCGCAGGCGAATATGCAATTCGCGCAATTGCTTTTCATCGACTTCCGACGGCGCTTGCGTGAGCAGACATTGCGCGCGCTGGGTTTTCGGGAAAGCGATCACGTCGCGTATCGATTCGGCGCCGGTCATCATTGTGACGATGCGATCCAGGCCAAATGCGAGACCGCCGTGCGGTGGCGCGCCATATTGCAAGGCATCCAGCAGGAAGCCGAATTTCAGTTGCGCTTCTTCGGCACCGATTTTCAAGGCGCGGAACACCTTGCTTTGCACATCGGCGCGATGGATACGCACTGAACCGCCACCCAGCTCCCAGCCATTCAACACCATATCGTAGGCCTTGGAAAGGCATTTACCCGGATTGGTTTCCATCAAGTCTTCATGGCCGTCTTTAGGTGCGGTGAACGGGTGATGAGTAGCCGACCAGCGCTGATTGTCTTCATCGTATTCGAACATAGGGAAATCGACGACCCACAACGGACGCCATTCATCGTCGAACAAACCGTTCTTCTTGCCGAAATCGCTGTGACCGACCTTGACGCGCAAGGCACCGATCGCATCGTTCACTACTTTTGCCTTATCTGCACCGAAGAAAATCAGATCGCCGTCTTGTGCGCCGGTTGCCTCGATGATTTTTACCAATGCTTCATCATGGATATTCTTGACGATAGGCGATTGCAAACCTTCACGGCCCTTGGCCTTCTCGTTGACCTTGATGTAAGCCAGACCTTTGGCGCCGTAGATCGCAACGAACTGCGTGTAGGCATCGATCTCGGAGCGAGGCATTGCGCCGCCACCCGGTACACGCAGACCGACCACACGGCCGTTTTCCATATTCGCTGCGCCGGAGAATACCTTGAACTCGACATCTTTCATGATGCTGGTCAGGTCGGTGAATGCGAGTTTGACGCGCATGTCCGGCTTGTCGGAGCCATACATGCCCATCGCGGTAGCGTAATCCATTACCGGGAATGGATTTGGCAGATCGACATTCAGACAGTTTTTGAATACCAGACGAATCATGCCTTCAAACAGATCGCGGATTTCCTGTTCGTTCATGAACGAGGTTTCGCAATCGATCTGGGTAAATTCAGGCTGGCGATCAGCACGCAAATCCTCATCGCGGAAGCATTTGGTGATTTGATAGTAACGGTCGAAGTTGGCCACCATCAGCAATTGCTTGAACAATTGCGGCGATTGCGGCAACGCGAAGAAGTGACCGGCATTCACACGTGACGGCACCAGATAATCGCGTGCACCTTCCGGTGTCGATTTGGTCAGCATCGGCGTTTCAATATCGATGAAGCCTTGCGTATCGAGGAACTTGCGCACCTCCATCGTCACCTTGTAACGCAGGCGCAGATTGTTTTGCATCTGCGGACGGCGCAGATCCAGCACGCGATGTGTCAGGCGTGTGGTTTCCGAAAGATTGTCGTCGTCCAGCTGGAACGGCGGCGTGACCGAAGGATTCAACACTTCCAGTTCATGCGCCAGCACTTCGATCTTGCCCGAAGTCAGATTGCTGTTGGTCGTGCCTTCAGGACGGTGACGAACAACACCGGTGATGCGCAGGCAGAACTCGTTACGCACTGCTTCCGCAGCCTTGAATACATCGACGCGATCCGGATCGCAGACGACTTGCACCAGGCCTTCGCGATCGCGCAGATCAATGAAAATCACACCGCCATGGTCACGACGACGATGTACCCAGCCGCACAGGCTGACGGTTTGGTCCAGCAGCGCTTCGGAAGTGAGGCCGCAGTATTGGGTTCGCATAGACATATTCAATTTCCAGTTTCAGGTTCTGTGTTGTCGACCGCTTGAAAATACACGATCTATATTATTTACTGCGGGTGATCCGAATGGACTTTCTTCGGATCGACGAGTTGCGATTTATCAAAATGATCCGGCGTCACCACACCCATGGAGACAATGTACTTCAATGCCTCATCGACGCTCATGTCGAGTTCTATCGTATCGGCGCGCGGCACCATCAGGAAGAAACCGGAGGTCGGATTCGGCGTCGTTGGCACATAGACACTGACGTAATCGCCAGTCAGATGATTGCGCACATCGCCGCCCGGCACGCCGGTCATGAAGGCTATCGTCCACGAGCCCTGGCGCGGATACTGCACCAGCAACGCCTTGCGGAAGGCATTGCCCGACGATGAAAACAGGGTGTCGGATACCTGCTTGACACTGGAGTAAATCGTATTGAATACCGGAATCCGCTTCAAGGCCGATTCCCACAAGGCGACCACGCGATTGCCGATGAAGTTGCGCGTCGCCAGGCCCGTCAGGAAAATGATCAGCAGCGTCAGGATAGTACCAAGGCCGGGAATCGCGAAGCCGATTACCGCTTCCGGCCGCCAGCGCTCTGGCAGCAGTAACAGCGATTGATCCATGGTGCCAACAATCAGATTCAGCACCCACAAGGTAATGGCGAGCGGAACAAGGATCAGCAGGCCGGTAATGAAATATTTGCGCATGATGTTCTACCGTAAGAATCGTGCCGCATTGCTGCGACGCGATGTATTCGTCAAGAATCGGATTTCGTACCCGAAGAAACGGCAGATGCCGCCGCAGGAATTGGCGTTGCCGCTGCAGCAGTTGCAGCCGGCGCATCGCCGCTCGCCGTGTTCGGCACCGCCGGCGCAGCCGTACCGCCCTGCCCGCCACGAAAATCGGTCACATACCAACCGGTGCCCTTGAGTTGGAACCCTGCCGCAGTCAGTTGTTTTTTAAACGTGGCCTTGCCGCATTGAGGGCACTCGGTCAGAACCGGATCGGATATTTTTTGCAACGCATCTTTGGCAAAACCACAGGCTTCACAACGGTACGCATAAATCGGCATGACAAATTCCCGCGAAAATCTTACAAAACCTTGGATTATAAAGGTTTTCAGCCCCGATTTACTGCCACTTTGCAGTCATGGGCATGATTCTGTACTTTCGCCTTGCCGCCGTTCTCGCACTTGTCTTTTTTACTTCACCTATCAATTTTTGGCGAAAAGGCATCCATCAACAGAAAAGTCCCCTCCCGCGCCTGATGGCTATCGATCAGTGGAACCAGACGACGGAAATGCTCGGTTTGGCAATGCGCATCCAGCGCCGCGCGATCCGGCCATTCCTCTATGAAAATGAAATGACCGGGATCTTTCTGCTCGGTAAAAAGATGGTAGGAAATGCAATCTTTTTCCTGTCGCGTCTTTTCGACCAACTCTTGATAGAGAGGTCGTACCGTATCGAGAAACTCAGGCAGGATGAAATCCTGCGCAATTACTTTCAGCATGCCGCACTGTCCTGAAAAAGATGACGGGCACCAAACACCCGTTTATTTGGCACGAATTTCCGTCCACAGGCGATTGAGCGCACGGCGCTGCCTGCTGTTCAGATCCTTCAGCATTTCCAGTTTGGCGGCAGCTGCCTGATCCGGGAAGATCGCGGTATTTTTCGATACTTCCGGCTTGATGAACGCCAGCGACTCGCTATTCGGGCTGCCGGTACCGATCAGATTACTCAGCTCGGCGCCGTTCTTGCCATCCAGGATGAAGTTGATGAACTGGTGCGCCAGATCGGCACGCGGCGCATCTTTTGGAATCACCAGACTATCCAGCGACAGCGTTGCGCCCTCCCTGGGCAAGGCATGGCGAATACGGAATGTACGACCAACTTTTTGCGCATCCAGATCGGCCTGGAAAATATCGTTGGAATAACCGTGCGCCAGCCAGATATCACCCACTGTCAAACCCTTGATGTAGCTGCTGCCATTGAATGCTGCCCAGTAAGGCTTGGCTTTCAGAATCACGTTCTTCGCTTCCTGCCAGTGCTTCTCATCGGTATCGTTGACCGAATAGCCTAGATATTTCATGGCCGCCGCCATCAGCTCGTTGGCCGAATCCAGTACCGTGACCTTGCCCTTGATCTTCGCCAGAATGGCCGGATCGAAAATCACGGCCCAGCTATCGACCGTCACGCCCGCTTCCTTGAGCTTTTGCTCGTTATAGCCGAGTAGTGTCACCGTGTACGCATACGGCACTGAGTACTGGTTGCCCTTGTCGAAATCGGTATTCAGATGTTGCGGATTCAGATTCTTGAAGTTACTCAGTTGCTTCCTGTCGACAGGAAGCAAGGCATTCTGCCTGATCAGCGATTGCAGTGCATTTCCGGTCGGCACCAGCAAATCGTAACCTTTGGCGCCGGCGGCCAGCTTGGCCAGCATTTCCTCGTTATCGCCGTAGTAGCTTTGCACCAGCTGGCATTTGCAGGAAGTCTCGAAACGCTGCACCGTTTCTGCTGCAATGTAATTGTTCCAGTTGTACAGATGCAGCTTGTTTTGCGCTTGCACAGAACTTGTTGCAGCAGTGGCGATCAGCAATAGCGTAGCAAGGGAGAATAATTTTTTCATGACAAATCCGGAGAAAGAAATCAGGAACGAAATGCGTTAGGCGACAGTTTGGACGCAATCACAATCAGAAGCAAAGTCAGTGCCATCAACAAGGTGGAAACGGCATTTACTTCAGGTGTGACCGCGATCTTGATCATCGAATAAATCTGCAAAGGCAGAGTTTGCGTATTCGCACCGGCAGTAAAGAAAGTAATCACAAAGTCGTCGATAGACAGCGTGAACGCCATCAATGCACCGGCCACCACACCCGGCATGATCAGCGGCAAGGTCACGCGCCGGAATGCCTGCCACGGCGTTGCGCCGCAATCGCGTGCCGCTTCGGTCAGGCTTTCATCCATGCCGCTCAAACGCGAACGTACCACAATCGCGACAAAGCCGAGACTGAAAGCAATATGCGCCAGCATCACCGACAGCATGCCCAGCGTCAGATTCAGCATCACGAAGAAAATCAGCAGCGACACGCCGACCAGAATTTCCGGAATCGCAATCGGCGTCAGCACCAGTATCTGCAGGGCGCGAATTTTATATCTATGCAATGCAAAACCGGCCATCGTTCCCAGTACCGTGGACACCGCACTTGAAACCAGCGCGATGATCAGCGAATTGCCGGCCGCGCGCAGCATCTCTTCATTGGCAAACAGCGTGCGGTACCAATCCAGCGTAAAGCCGACCCATTCCGCATTCAGCCGCGAATCGTTGAACGAATACATGACCACGATCGCCAGCGGCACATACAAAAATGCGTAGACCAGCACTGCCGCCAGCGTCAGCCAGAGCGATTGTCCGAATTTAGGCATGCACCCTCCTGCGCGGCCTTGCCAGCAAGGCCGCAAAACCGGCGGCCGCCAGAGCCGCTACTGTCAGCATGATGGACAGCACACTGCCGAACGGCCAATCGCGCGAATCGAGGAATTGCTGCTTGATGACGTTGCCTATCATGATGCCGCCAGTACCGCCCAGCAGATCCGACACTGCAAAAATACCCAGCGCAGGAATAAAGACCAGGGCTGCACCCGCATATACACCGGGCAGCGACAAGGGAAACGTCACGCGCCAGAATCGTTGCCATGCACCAGCGCCCAAATCCTGCGCAGCATCCAGCAAGGCCGGATCGTGCTTTTCCAGATTGGCATACAGTGGCAGCACCATGAAAGGCAGATGCACATAAACCAGGCCGACAATAACGGCAAACGCGCTATAGAGCAGGCTCACCGGCTCAATGCCGAATACACCCAGCACCATATTCACACCGCGCGTCAACGCCGATTGCGGCCCCAGAATAATCATCCACGCATAAATGCGAATCAGGAAGTTGCTCCAGAACGGCAGGATCACCAGCAAGACCAGCAGGTTGCGCCATTTTTTTGGGCTGCGCGCAATCAGCAAGGCCAGCGGATACGCCATCAATAAACAGACCAGCGTGGTGATGGCGGCAAACAGCAGCGACTTCAGAAAAATTGCGGTGTAAACGAAATTGGTAAAGAACGGCGTGAAGCTTTCCAGCGTCAGATCGAATGCACCACTTTCGTCGAACAAGGGTGCAAGCCCGCCGTAATCGCCCGGATAACGGAATGCGGCAAACGCCATGATCAGCGTCGGCACGGCGAAGAAGAAAATCAGATACAGCAGCGGCGGCCCGCTGATCAGCCAGCGTGCCAGCCCTGCCTTCTGCGACGGCTTGCTGTGTGCCGGATTGCCGCCTACCGCGTTGTTGACGGCCTCAGACATAGCCCGTTTCAGGTAAAAAGTGACCCGCATCGACACGCCACGCAACGTCAACGGTATCGCCAACCTCAAAGAAACGCGGTCGTCCGATGGCAGAATTGGTCAGCAGCGTTTCTATGCGCACGCCGCCTTCCGTCTCGACGATGTACACAGTCACGCCTCCCATGTAGAGCAATTCCTTGACGTAACCATCGAAGTGGTTTTCATCCGGCACGCCACGCACGATCTCGGCGCTGACCTGAATTTTTTCCGGCCGTAATGCAATCGTGCCCTTGCTGCCAAGCTGTACACCGGCAACCGTCAATGCCTTCACCGCGCCCATGCCGGGCACATCCAGCAACATCATGTTCCCGTCAATTTGCGTCACAGTACCATCGAACAGATTGCAGGTGCCGATAAAGTCCGCGACGAAACGACTACGCGGATAACTGTAAATGCGTGTGGGCTCATCAAGCTGTTCGACATTGCCCTTGTTCATGACGGCAATGCGATGCGACAGCGCCAGCGCTTCCGCCTGATCGTGCGTGACATACACAAAGGTAATGCCGACTTCCTTCTGCAGATTGATCAGCTCGATCTGCATCTGCTCGCGCAACTGCGCATCCAGCGCCGACAGCGGCTCATCCAGCAACAGCAATTTGGGACGCGTGACCAGTGCACGCGCGATGGATACACGTTGACGCTGACCGCCGGATAATTCGTGCGGATAGCGATTGGCAAAACCTCTCAGACGCACGTCTTCCAGCGCTTCATCGACTTTTTGCTTGATCTCGGATTTCGGCGTGTTCGCCATCTCCAGCGGAAACGCGATATTGCCTGCCACTGTCATGTGCGGGAACAAGGCGTAATTCTGGAACACGGTACGCACCGCACGCTGTTCAGGCGGCACACCGGTCAGGTCAATACCATCCAGCAGGATTTGCCCCGCGTCCGGTTCGTCGAAGCCGGCAATCATGCGCAACAGCGTCGTCTTGCCACAGCCAGAAGGGCCCAACAGAGTAAAGAACTCGCCAGCCTCAATCGAAAGACTGATGTTGTCGACTACGGTGTGTTCGCCGAAACGGCGAGTGAGATTGCGAATTTCGAGAAGCGCCATCTTGTCCTGGGCCGGGCTGCAAGGGGTTACAGGGAATGAAAAACCGGGGCAATTGTAGCAAATAGCGGGCTTGAGGCCCAAGAAAATGGCGCTCCGTTTTAGAGTGCCATTTTATTCCTCAATATAAAAATCACTAACATTTGAGGCAAACATTAGCGCCGGAGATAGCGCTGAACACTTGCACATCGGCTTGAGTGTCTTATTACACGACAGCTTCTGAAAGCAGTTTGGCAACTCCTCGGAGAACTAGCAGGATTCTGTCTTTGTTACCGGGCGAATTATTTACGAACAAGGGACTCGGATGAGGGCAGGCAAACAAACGTAGCTCAGGCCGAAGCCTTTCAACTTGAGACCAGGCCCGCTCTGCTTTTCGGCCGACGAACACGACGGCTCGTAGTTTAGGCAACAGCTCCAATAGTCGAGGGAGCGGACGAAGGCCCGCTTCCAGATCAGCAGGAGTTGCAGCACGAATTTTTGAGCCTGTTCCAATGTACCAAGGAACGGAGTTCCAAACGACCGTTTTCTCGCGAGGAATTCGTGCTGCAGCACTTAACTCAAAAAAATTCTTCGCTGTTTCATCGGGATTGTTTCGGGAAATAAAACTGGAGCTAACTGCCTTCGGTCCTGGAGCTTCAAGCAAAAACAAAATCTCTGCTTCTATTCCGCCATCCCAAGGGTCGAAGTAAGGAATAGCTGCGCTCGGACCGACTTCCGCTCGAAGAGCCTCAACGAAGGCCGTAAGCGAGGCGATATGTGCTTCATTAATTTGCTGTAACCGAGTCGCACACGCTTCGCGGTCACCCAAAAGCTTGGGGTGATCAAAAGGAATTAAAGGAAGCATCGCTTCATTCGATCATCACTCACATCAAATCAAGGACAATAGGCACTTCTATCATTCACAACAATCCCATATTTTATGTATCAGCGCAGCTTCATTCAATTCGAAACAACCAATCGCACAAACCGCCTGCTAACCACCAAAAGTAAAAAACATCAGCGTCAAAATACCGCCGCCTATCAAGCCTCCACCAAAGTAAATCGCAATCCCCAGCAGCAAATTAGTACGTTTCTGCTCTTCCAGTAAACGTTTGATCAACTCTGTATTGTCATTGCGCGGCTCCGATGCTTGCGTCAATGCCTGATGCGCGAGGCGTGGGAGTTGCGGCAGCAGTTTGCTGTAACGCGGTGCTTCTGCTTTCAGATTTTCCAGAAAACCGCGCCAGCCGACTTGCTCGTTCATCCAGTTTTCCAGATACGGTTTTGCGGTCTTCCATAAATCCAGTTCAGGATCGAGCTGGCGACCCAGGCCTTCCACGTTCAGCAAGGTCTTTTGCAGCAGCACCAGTTGCGGTTGCACTTCTACATTGAAACGGCGTGAAGTCTGGAACAGGCGCAGCAGTACCTGGCCGAATGAAATTTCACTCAGCGGTCGGTCGAAGATGGGTTCACAGCAGGCGCGTACTGCGGATTCCAGTTCGTCTACACGTGTATCTTTCGGCGCCCAGCCGGATTCGATGTGGGCTTCGGCGACGCGTTTGTAATCGCGGCGGAAGAAGGCGAGGAAGTTTTGCGACAGGTAATCCTTGTCGAAATCGTTGAGCGTGCCGACGATGCCGAAATCGAGAGCAATGTAGCGGCCGAAGGTTTCCGGCGCGACTGATACCTGGATATTCCCCGGGTGCATATCGGCGTGGAAGAAGCCGTCGCGGAATACCTGCGTGAAGAAAATTTCCACGCCATCGCGCGACAGTTTTTTCAGATCGACGCCGGCGGCGATCAGCCTGTCGGTTTGCGAAATCGGGATGCCGACCATGCGTTCCATCACAATGACCGACGTCGAGCAAAAATCCCAGAACATTTCCGGCACGACCAGCAAATCGGATTTGGCAAAGTTGCGCCGCAACTGGCTGCCGTTGGCCGCTTCGCGCATCAGGTCCAGTTCATCGTGCAAGTACTTGTCGAACTCGGCGACCACTTCTTTCGGCTTCAGGCGTTTGCCATCAGCCCATAATTTCTCCACCAGGCCGGCCACGATATGCATCAGCGCCACATCGTCATCGATGGATTTCTTGACGCCCGGACGCAGTACCTTGACGGCCACGTCCCTGCCGTTTTTCAGTCGTGCGAAATGGACTTGTGCAATCGATGCAGAAGCCACCGGCTCCGTCTCAAAATGCGCAAACAGTACATCCGGATGCGCACCCAGCGATTTGATGATTTGCGCAATCGCCAGCTCGGATGAAAACGGCGGTACGCGATCCTGCAGGCGCGCCAGTTCGTCGGCAACATCGATAGGCATCAGATCGCGACGTGTCGATAGCACCTGGCCGAACTTGACGAAAATCGGGCCGAGATCTTCCAGCGCCCGACGCAGACGCACGCCACGCGGCTCGGACAGATCGCGCCAGAACATGAGTTGATTCAACAATTTTGTCGTGCGTGGAATCTTCAGGCCGGACATTGCAATATCGTCGAGCCCGTAGCGGATGGCGACCCGCAGGATTTTGAGTACGCGAAGGGATTTCAATATCATTGACGTCATTAACTAAGGCCCTTCAGCTTTTCTATCCGCTTGGTCAATCGTGCGACGTCATCGCGCAATCTGGTCACGTCGGCGGTAAATTCGGTTACTGCTTGCGGACGAATCAACATGGGCTTTTCTTCCAGAAAATACTCAACCACGTTTTCAGTCACTGATAGCTGCAGCGCTTTGGCCGTGTTCAGCGCAGACCGTGCACCGCCCACCATTCTGTTCGCCGCGATATCGCCGACGAACTTGCTCAGATCATCTTCTGCTTCCCAGCGCAAGCCCTGACTCAATTGCGAAATCGTATTGGCAAAATCAGCGTCGCCTTCTATCTTCACATAGGAAAACGCACGTTCGCGATTCTGCATGATGGCGGGAAGGTCGGCCAATTGCACACGTATGGTGACCGTTGCTGCATCCTCTGCCCTTGCCGTTTCCAGCATGCCGTCGGCAGTCACTTTCAGGCGCGCAGCTAGCACGCCGCCATCCAGTACGGCGATCTTGCCTGCATGCGACATCAGTTTGGTGCGCGCCCACGCTTCCTGCGCAAGCAGGTGATTGATGGCTGCGGGGAAAATGCTGGCAGGAGAAAAAGAAGTCATAGGCAAAAATGTTGAAGCCAAAAACAAAGCCGCCGGTGATTATTCACGGGCGGCTTCAAGTTTAGCAGCTTGCCGTCAGGCAGCGCCAACTATCTACATGTGCAATTACAGTTGCTGAATACCGGCCAGAACCCAGCCGCCGTTGCCATCGACCGGCTTGGACAGGTTCCACGCTTCGGTGAAAGGCTCAGTCGCTGCGCCGCCACCTTCATTGATCAAACCGGTGAACTTGATGCTGGCGATGTAATCGTCGCCTACAGTTTCCACACCGTAGAATTCGCCTTCCAGCGAAATCACGTCGGTATGGTTTTCCGAAGCGCCGCGTTCCAGCAATTGCGATTTCAATTCAGCGAACATTTCCGGTGTGGTGAATTCGCGGATGTCGTTGACATCAGCTTTGTCCCACGCCGCTTGCAGGCGGATGAAATAGGTTTTTGCATTGCGGATAAACGATTGCACATCGAAATCGGCAGGCAAATCACCTGCGTCATTACCCACTTCATATGCAGCACCAGATGCCAAAGGCGCGGCTGATTGTAATGCCGAAGGCTGACCATAAGGCTGTTCGATACGCGAACCGATGTCCGGCGTATTGCTCTTTGCCGAATAATTGTTGGCAAACGAAGGCTGACCGTTGTTGCCGGCGCTCTTGCCCTTGATCATGCGATAGATGAACATCGCAGCGAACGCAAACAGGCCGATCATCAAAATGGTGCTGATCATGCTGGCCAATGCGCCGCCGATACCGAGGTGCGACAACAGTGCACCCAGCCCCAGGCCCAGCAATGCGCCACCAAGAATGTTGCGCATCATGCTAGGTTTGGCGGCTGCAGCACCCGCTGCGCCTGTCGCTGCAGGTGCTGCAGCCGGTTTGGCCGGAGTTGCCGATTGTTGTGGTGGAGCTGCACGCTTGAAACTTTGCGATTGCTTGCCGAAGGAGCCGCCACCGCCCATGCGCTTGGCTTCCACTTGTGGAGCAACCAAGGCCATCGAACTGGCCACGACTACCAGGGCCATCAGTAACTTCTTCATATTACAATCTCCTAAAGTTTTATTCCGGTGTGCAATGCAGCTACACCGGCTGTCAAATTAAAGTACTCGACTCTTTCGAGTCCTGCATCCTGCATCATTTTTTTCAGTGCTTCCTGATCGGGATGCATGCGGATCGATTCGGCCAGATAGCGGTAACTATCGGCGTCGCCTGCAATGCGTTGCCCCAACCACGGCAACACGGAAAACGAATAAACGTCATACGGTTTTTTCAAAGGCTCCCAGACCTTGGAAAACTCCAGCACCAGCAACTTGCCGCCGGGCTTTAAAACGCGCCGCATTTCTGCCAGCGCTGCATCTTTATGCGTCATGTTGCGCAGGCCGAACGCCACGCTCACACGATCAAAATAGTTATCGGGAAATGGCAATTTCTCCGCATCGCACAAGGATGTCGGGGTGATCAAGCCATTATTCAACAGCCGATCGCGCCCGACGCGCAACATCGACTCATTGATATCCGTCAACCAGACTTCACCTGTCGGCCCGGCCTTTTTGGCAAACGCCTTGGCCAGATCGCCGGTGCCACCTGCAATATCCAGCACCTTGAAACCCGGACGTATGCCAGCCTGCGCAATCGTGAACGTCTTCCACAAGCGATGCAGCCCGGCCGACATGACATCGTTCATCACGTCGTACTTTGCTGCCACTGAATGAAACACTTCAGCGACCTTGTGGACTTTCTCTTCTTCAGCGACGGTTTGGTAACCGAAATGTGTTGAATTTGTCATGGCTGGCAGCTTAATTGGCTAGATTATACATGCGTTAAGAAAATGTGAAATAGGCGTTGTTTGCGTCAGAAAACGAGCGCTCGATGTGCGCGATATTGCCGCAGTCGGCAAGATTAATGACTGCCGCAACCGCTGCCGCTGACGACGGCCTTGCTCATGGCTGCATCGCGCCCGCTTTCGCGCGTGAAACCTGCTGCTTCCAGGCGGCGCAGGTAATCTTCCCACAGGGCATCCTGGTTCGTTCCCAGGTGATGCAGATATTCCCACGAAAAAATGCCGGTATCGTGGCCGTCGGAAAACACAGGTTTGATCGCGTAATTGCCGACAGGTTCGACCGCCGTGATTTCCACATTGCGCTGGCCGGTTTGCAGGGTTTCCTGCCCCGGGCCGTGACCGCGCACTTCCGCCGATGGCGACCATACGCGCAACAATTCAAACGGCAGCGAAAAGGCGGCACCATCGTCGAACTCGACTTCCAGCACGCGCGATTGCTTGCGTACCGTCAAACCGGTTGGCTGTGGCGCTAAAGGTGTTTGCTTGGAACCAGTCATGATTGTCTCTCGTTCAAATTACGCACAGGAAAATCATGTTCTCCTGTGCAATTGGCATTTGTAATTGATATCAGCGATTCAACTTGCGCAAGATACCTTGTGTGTTACCGCCGCACGCAAGGCAGGCAGCAAGGCGCGTCTTTGCGACAGTATATCGTCGGCAGTCTGGCGTACCGCTGGCGCCCAGACAGGATTCGGGAAATGTGCATCGTCGGCAAAGCGCGGAATCAAATGCCAGTGCAAATGCGGCACCATATTGCCCAGGCAGGCCAGATTGATTTTCTCCGGCCGTAAAACCTCGCGTAGCGCCATTTCAACCTGACATACCGCACGCATCAAGCTTGATCGATCTTCCGCTGCCAGATCGGTCATTTCCTTGACGTGTGCATTCCAGATGACGCGGCAAAAGCCGGGATAATTTGCATCGGCGATCAGTACGACGCGCAACTGCTCATTGCGGAAAATAATTTCTCCGCCCGATTCATCGCACAATTCGCATGCTGTCGTCATGCTTACACCAGCACCCGTTCGATGCCGCCATTGTTGGCACGTGAGACATAGTCCGGCAACCAGTTCGGGCCCAGCAAATGCCTGGCCATTTCGACCACGATGTAGTCGGCAGTGGTATCGGAATCATCGTTATAACGCGACAAACCTTGCAGGCATGATGGGCAGGACGTCAGAATCTTGACCTCGCCGGCAAAACCATCCACGCGTAACTTATCTGCGCCCTTGGTCATTTCTTCTTCCTTGCGGAAACGCACTTGCGTTGAAATGTCTGGCCGCGTCACGGCCAAAGTGCCGGATTCGCCGCAGCATCTATCGTTTTTCTCGATCTTCTGGGAATCGACAGTCGTGATCAACGCATTTACCGTTTTCAACGGGTCCTGCAATTTCATTGGTGTATGACAAGGGTCGTGATACATGTAACGCACGCCGTTCACGCCTTCCAGCTTCACGCCTTTTTCCATCAGATATTCGTGGATATCGATGATGCGGCAACCCGGGAAAATTTTCTCGAATTCATAACCCTGCAACTGGTCGTAGCAAGTGCCGCAAGAGACAATGACGGTTTTGATATCGAGGTAATTCAGTGTGTTCGCCATGCGATGAAACAGCACACGATTATCGGTGATGATCTTCTCGGCCTTGTCGTAATTGCCGGTGCCGCGTTGCGGATAACCGCAGCACAGATAACCCGGTGGCAAGACGGTTTGTACGCCGACATTCCACAACATCGCCTGCGTTGCCAGACCGACTTGCGAGAACAGGCGTTCGGAACCGCAACCCGGGAAGTAAAACACCGCTTCGGTATCCATCGTGGTGGTTTTCGGATCGCGGATGATAGGCACAACTTTATCGTCTTCGATATCCAGCAAGGCGCGCGCAGTTTTCTTCGGCAGGTTACCCGGCATCTTCTTGTTGATGAAGTGGATGACCTGTTCCTTGATAGCCGGCTTGCCGACCGTCGCACGTGGTGCCGAGGTTTGTTTCTTCGCGAATTTCTTGAAGAAATCATGCCCAAAACGCTGCGCCTTGTAACCCCAATCGATCATCACCTTGCGCGTCGCATTGATCGTGGCCGGATCGCTCGCATTCAGGAAGAACATCGATGCCGTAGTGCCCGGATTGAACGATTTCTTATTCATCTTGCGTAGCAAATTACGCATATTCATCGACACATCGCCGAAGTCGATATCGACCGGGCAAGGCGCCAGGCACTTATGGCAAACCGTACAGTGATCAGCGACGTCTTCGAACTCTTCCCAATGCTTGATCGAGATACCGCGCCGTGTTTGTTCTTCGTACAAAAAGGCTTCGACCAGCAAAGAGGTAGCAAGAATTTTGTTACGCGGCGAGTACAGCAAGTTTGCGCGTGGCACATGCGTCGCACATACCGGTTTGCATTTGCCGCAGCGCAGGCAATCCTTGACGCTGCTGGCAATCGCACCGATATCGCTTTGCTGCATGATCAGCGATTCGTGGCCCATCAAGCCGAACGATGGCGTGTAAGCATTGCGCAAATCTGCGCTCAGCTCCGGCGCATCCATCAGCTTGCCCTTGTTGAAGCGGCCTTCCGGATCGATGCGCTTTTTATATGAGCGGAAATCAGCCAGTTCTTCCTTGGTCAGAAATTCCAGCTTGGTGATACCAATCCCGTGCTCGCCGGAAATCACACCGTTCAGCGAACGCGCCAGTTTCATGATGCGCGCCACTGCAGCGTGCGCATCCTGCAGCATCTGGTAGTGATCGGAATTGACCGGGATATTGGTATGCACATTGCCGTCGCCCGCATGCATGTGCAGCGCAACGAATACGCGGCCGCGCAACACCTGCTTGTGGATCGCGTTGGCTTCTTCAAGTATCAGGCGGAAGGCAGCACCGCTGAAAATCTGGCGCAGCGGAACACGTGCTTCCGCTTTCCACGAAATGCGCACGGTTCTATCCTGTACCACGTCGAACAGTGTGGCATTCGGCTGCAAGATCAGACGTTCGTCGAATGCAGGCGCCAGCTTTTCCATGCCCAGCGCCAGCAGCTCATCTTTCGCATCGCGCAAAGGCTTGTCGAGATTGGTCAATACATACGACCAGCGTACCTGCGTCGCTGCGATCAGCTCTTCCGCCTGATGCACGCGATCTTCCAGCAATTCTGCATCTGGAATTTCCTCGCCTTCCGCATCGTCGCTTTTTCCCAGCGGTAGATTTTCCTTGGCGAAAAATGCACGCAATTCATCCAGGAACTGCAGCTTGTTGCGGATCGACAGTTCAATGTTGATGCGCTCGATGCCGTCCGAATACTCACCCATGCGGTCGAGCGGAATTACCACGTCTTCATTGATCTTGAAAGCGTTGGTATGTTTGGAAATCGCTGCGGTACGGGCTCTATCAAGCCAGAATTTCTTACGTGCTTCCGGACTGACGGCGATAAAGCCTTCGCCGACGCGCGTATTCGCCAGACGCACCACTTCCGACGCGGCTTGCGCCACGGCGTTTTCATCATCGCCAACAATATCGCCGAACAAGGCCATCTTGGGCAGAGTGCCGCGCTTGGATTTGGTCGCATAACCGACTGCGCGCAGATAACGTTCGTCCAGATGCTCGAGGCCGGCGAGAATTGCCCCCCCCTTTTTGGTTTGATCGTCGAGGAAATCCTTGATCTCGACGATCGATGGAATCGCATCGCGCGAATGACCGAAAAACTCCAGGCAAACGGTGCGCGTATGCTTGGGCATCTTGTGCAAAATCCAGCGCGCCGATGTGATCAGCCCATCGCAACCTTCTTTTTGCACGCCCGGCAAACCGGACAGGAATTTATCGGTCACGTCCTTGCCCAGCCCTTCCTTGCGGAAGGTGCGGCCGACGATTTCCAGCGTTTCGGTTTTGAAGGGCTGATTGACGCGCCCCTTCTCGCCCGGATGCGTCCATTCCAGCTTGAACTTCGCCACCGGTGCATCGTGAATCTTGCCGAGATTGTGCTCCAGACGTGTGACTTCCAGCCAGTCGCCGTTCGGATCGACCATCCTCCAGCTTGCCAGATTGTCGAGCGCAGTGCCCCACAAGACAGCCTTCTTGCCACCGGCATTCATCGCGATATTGCCGCCTATGCACGACGCTTCAGCAGAGGTTGGATCGACAGCGAATACGAAACCGGCTTTTTCTGCCGCATCGGACACGCGTTTGGTGACCACGCCTGCGCCAGAGTAAATCGTCGCATATTCGCGGTCTACGCCGGGCAACATCGTCATTTCGACGGCGCCCAGCGCTTCCAGCTTTTCGGTATTGATGACAGCCGACATCGGCGTCAGCGGAATCGCGCCGCCGGTATAACCGGTACCGCCACCGCGTGGAATGATGGTCAGGCCAAGCTCGATACAGCCCTTGACCAGACCTGCCATTTCATCTTCGCCATCCGGCGTCAAGACGACGAACGGGTATTCGACGCGCCAGTCGGTGGCGTCGGTCACATGCGACACGCGCGACAGGCCATCGAACTTGATGTTGTCTTTTGCCGTATAGCGACCCAGTACCTTGTTGGTGCGCTTGCGCAAATCATAGGTATTACGGAATTCTTCGCCGAAGTCTGCAACCGCTTTACACGCAGCTTGCACCAGCGCTTCAACGGCTTCCGCTCGGTGTTCTGCATTGGCATCGCCTGAAACAGCCAGATCGTTCTTGCGCCGTTTGTCGATTTCTGCCAGACGGTGATTCAGCGCTTCGATCAGGGCTTGACGGCGCTTGGGATTATCCAGCAGATCGTCCTGCAAATAAGGATTGCGCTGCACCACCCAGATATCGCCCAGCACTTCATACAGCATGCGGGCCGAACGACCGGTCTGGCGCTCGGAGCGCAACTCGGAGAGCAGGTTCCACGCATCTGCGCCCAACAGGCGCATGACGATTTCTCGGTCGGAAAACGAAGTGTAGTTATAGGGGATTTCGCGCAAACGCGTAGGCAAAGCGCCGCCGGGCGCATCGGCTAGAAGATTCTGGATTTGTACGGGTGCGTTCATCAGTGGGTCGATTGCATTCACGCTAAATACGCATTTTAGCTGATTGCAGTGCAACACGCCCGCATTGCATGCGGCCAAAACAGTCTGCGGAACACCGTTTTTTCAAACTCTGCGACGAGAAAACCAGGTTCCCCGCAAAAGATGGGGAATCAAAACAAACGAATCAGATATTGCCAAAAGCCATCCGGCACGTACAACAGCAACCAGGTTATCGTCACATAACGCAGAAATTTCCCGATTGCCATATACGCGACACTGGGCCAGAACGGCAGCTTCAGCCACCCTGCCAGCAGGCAGATTGGATCACCTATGACCGGCAGCCAGGCCAGCAGCATGGTTTTGGCGCCGAAACGCTGCAACCAGCTGAACCAGCGCGTCTGCCGCTCCTTTGCAAAAATCTGCTTCGCACCCACGCCCATCCAGTAATTAATCACGCCACCCAGGGTATTGCCGATGGTCGCGACCAATATCGTCGGCCAGAACAAAGCCGCATTAGCCTTGACGATGGCAAAAACCGCCGGCTCGGAACCCATAGGCAATAAGGTCGCCGATACCAGACTGATGATAAACACCGAAAACAGACCGACCTCAGGCACAGCCAGAGCCGTCAACAACCATTGCACGCAGGCTTCAATCATGTTTTCGCTGAAGTGAATGTTTCAAATCGGATATCCCGGTCAGTGATCGCGCTTTAAGAAGAAAGCTGAAGGAATGCGGCATCACAAAAAGCCGTCCATTATAATGAGCTGCTGCACAAGCTCGTTTCAAATTCATGACTGTGCCAATCACATTGATCTCTATGACTACCGACTACCTGAAGAAAATCCTCACCGCGCGCGTTTATGACGTTGCCGTGGAATCCCCACTTGAACTGGCTCCCACGCTGTCGCAGCGTTTCGGCAACCAGATTTATTTCAAGCGTGAAGATATTCAAAGCGTATTCAGTTTCAAGCTGCGCGGCGCCTACAACAAGATGGCCAATCTGCCACCGGCACAAATGAAGCGCGGCGTGATTTGCGCCTCGGCCGGCAATCATGCGCAAGGCGTTGCCCTGTCTGCTGCCAGACTCGGCTGTCGTGCCGTGATCGTGATGCCAACCACCACGCCTTCTCTCAAGATCGATGCAGTGAAAGCGCGCGGCGGCGAAGTCGTGCTGTTCGGCGACTCCTACTCGGATGCCTACCAGCATGCACTGACACTGGAGAAAAAACTCAAGCTGACTTTCGTTCATCCGTTCGACGATCCGGACGTCATCGCCGGCCAGGGCACGATAGCCATGGAAATCCTGCGCCAGCATTCAGGGCCTATCCATGCAATTTTCGTTCCCATAGGCGGCGGCGGCCTGATCGCCGGTGTTGCCGCCTACGTCAAGGCGGTGCGACCGGAGATCAAGATCATCGGCGTGCAAACCGTGGATTCCGATGCGATGGCGCGCAGCCTGAAAGTCGGACGTCGCGTGACGATGACAGACGTCGGCCTGTTCGCGGACGGCACTGCCGTCAAACTGGTCGGAGAAGAAACCTTCCGTCTGGCCAAGCTGTATGTGGACGACATCATTCTGGTCAGCACCGATGAAGTGTGCAGCGCCATCAAGGACGTTTTTCAGGATACACGCAGCATTCTGGAACCTTCCGGTGCGCTCTCCATCGCTGGAGCAAAGGCGTATATCGAACGAGCGCAGGCAGACAAGAAGCCGCTCAAGAATGAAACTCTGGTCACCATCACCAGTGGTGCCAACATGAACTTCGACCGCCTCCGCTTTGTCGCTGAAATGGCCGATGTCGGTGCTGCGCGCGAAGGTGTGTTTGCCGTCACCATTCCCGAAGAACGCGGCAGCTTCAAACGCTTCTGCGAACTGGTCGGCCCGCGCAACGTGACCGAATTCAACTATCGTCTTAGCGATGCCATGCAGGCACACATCTTCGTCGGCCTGCAAATCACCGATCGCGACGAAGCAGGCAAGATCGCAAAGCGTTTCGAGAAACACGGATTCAAGACACTGGATCTGACGCATGACGAACTTGCCAAAGGACATATCCGTCATCTGGTCGGCGGCAAGAGCGATCTGACCCAGAATGAACTGCTGTATCGCTTTGAATTTCCGGAACGCCCCGGTGCTCTGATCAGCTTCCTCGACAGCGTGGCACCGCACTGGAATATCAGCCTGTTCCACTACCGCAACGAAGGTGGCGATGTCAGCCGCATTCTGGTCGGCATACAAGTGCCGAAAAAAGAGATGAAAGCCTTCCGCGCTTCGCTTGCCGGATTGGGCTATCGTCATTGGGATGAAACCGACAATCCCGTCTACAAGCTGTTTCTGTAAAATCTGCACCATGACTTCACCATTCAAACCAGATGAATCACCGCTAGGCAGACCAACGACTTACCAGGCGCATTACGATCCGTCCTTGCTGTTTTCAATCCCGCGTCAGTACAAGCGCGATGAAATCGGCTTGTCCGGCACTCTGCCGTTTTTCGGCGTCGATATCTGGAACGCGTATGAAATGTCATGGCTGAATATGCGCGGGAAGCCGCAAGTGGCGATGGCAAAAATCATCGTGCCGGCTGATTCGCCCAACATTATCGAATCCAAATCGTTCAAGCTGTATCTGAATTCACTGAATCAAACCAAGCTGGGCGGCACCGATGCCTTGCTGGAATTGCTGCGCGAAGATCTGGCAAACGGCTTTGGCGCACCGGTGCAAGTCACGCTGACGATGCCGGAGAATTTTGCCAGAGTGCCCATGGGTGAACTGGACGGCCTGCTGCTGGACAGGCTGGATATCGAGATGCACGAATACTCACCCGATCCTTCGCTGCTGCGAGCTGCATGCGACGAAGCTGTCATCGAGGAAACACTGGTGTCGCATCTGCTGAAATCGAATTGCCTGGTTACTGGTCAGCCGGATTGGGCCAGCGTGCAGATTCAATACATCGGCGGCGCGATTGATCAGGCCGGGCTGTTGCAATACCTGATCGGGTTTCGCGAACACAATGAATTTCACGAGCAATGTGTGGAGCGCATCTTCATGGACATCATGCGCCAATGCAAACCGCAAAAACTGGCAGTCTATGCACGCTATACACGGCGCGGCGGGCTCGACATCAATCCGTGGCGCAGCAATTTCAGTACCGGTACAGCGCCATCCAACGCACGCAATGCCCGTCAGTAAATCCGCTTGCGATTGACCACTGCCTGCTGCAACTTCCCCGTTCATTTCCCACTCTATACAAACGGATAGCACGAGAACGTTGTTTTCCAGATTGAAACACCGTTTTTTAGTAAAACTAGGCCTGCGCGCACTATATAATCAGCGCCGATCAAAAACATATCAGAAACCATTAATAATATGTCAAACCCAACCAGCACCACGCCCGCCTCCAACGAGGCTTTCACTCAAGAAGTGACCGAACTGATCGTCCACGCGCTTAATCTCGATGTCGACGCGGCAAGCATCGATCCGGATGACAAACTTTACGGCAGCGGACTCGGACTCGACTCGATCGACATCCTGGAAGTAGCGCTCGTGGTATCAAAAAATTACGGCATTCAGTTACGCGCCGACCATGAAGACAATGAAAAAATCTTCAGCTCACTGCGCTCGCTATCCGATTATATTGCGGCCAACAAGACGCAATAAATCGCATGCCGTGCATCGCTTGCGCTGAAACCACAGGATGCGTGCCATTGACCTCATCGATTCCCTCACTGATTCCATTACTCAGTCACACCTCTCCTGACCGGATCGTCGCCTGGCGCGACGGCATCGCGGTCACAGCGGCGCAATTTCTCAGTGATGTTGAAAAACTGGTGACGATGTTGCCAGCAAGCCAGCATATCCTCAACGATTGCCACGACCGTTATCATTTTCTCGTGGCACTGTCTGCAATCCTGGCGGCAAGAAAAGTCAATTTACTGCCAGCGACACGGACCGCAGAAACCATCCGCCAGCTATTAAGCTTTGCGCCGGATGCCGGATGTCTTACCGATCAGCCGGATTGCGTAATCGCATTGCCTCAAACTGCTTATCCCTCGCCTGCCTTTTTTGAACAGACAGGCAGCGACAGCTTGCATGCATTCAATATTCCGCAGATCGAAGAAGATCGCCTGGTTGCTTATGTGTTTACCTCGGGGTCAACCGGCTTGCCGATCGCGCACCGCAAAACATGGGCTACGCTGGTACGCAATGTGCAAATGGAGGCAAGGCAGCTCGGGCTGGAAGCAGGCGTGAACTATAGCGTGGTGGGCACAGTACCGGCGCAACACATGTACGGTTTTGAATCGACTGTGCTGATGCCGCTGGCAAACGGTTTTTCATTGACCAGTGCGCAATCGTTTTATCCGGCTGACATCTGCAATTCTCTTGCGCAGGTACCTGAGCCGCGCGTATTGATCACCACGCCGGTTCACTTGCGTTCGCTGCTCGGCTCAGAACTGCCACTACCAAAAATTGAAGTCATGGTATCGGCTACCGCGCCGCTGTCACCGCAACTGGCACAGCAGGCCGAGCAGGCCTTCCATGCACCGCTGCTGGAAATCTACGGCAGCACCGAAACCGGCCAGATCGCTACCAGGCAAGCTGCGCTCACACCGGAATGGATGCTGTTTCCAACCTTGACGATGGCGCAGCGCCCGCAGCAGGATGAGAGCGACCAGCGCATGTGGATTTCTGGTGGTCATGTCGAAACACCGATGCCAATGAACGACACCATCGAGATCACCAGCAACGGAAAATTCCTGCTGCATGGACGCATCAGCGACCTGATTAATATTGCCGGCAAACGCAGTTCACTCGCATATCTGAATCATCATCTGAATGCGATCCCCGGCATTGTCGATGGCGCCTTCTTCATGCCGCCGGAAAAAATCTCTGGCGAAGTCACACGACTCACGGCCTTTGTCGTCGCCCCCACACTGGAAGTCAGCGACATCATCGCCGCACTGCGCGAGAAGATAGATCCTGCCTTCATGCCGCGTCCCTTGTACAAGGTGGACAGTCTGCCGCGTAACGCAACCGGCAAGCTGCCGCATGCCGCGCTGGCTGAACTCATGAACCAGTTGTGCAGCGAGCACTCTCCCTCTGAACACAAGCCATGAACACCTTATCGTTTTATATTCCACCTGACCATCCTGCCTTTGCCGGGCATTTCCCCGGCATGCCGATTACGCCTGGTGTGGTCCTGCTCGATGAAGTTCTGCATGCCATTGCAGTCGCGCAAAAGATCGATCTGAAAAAATGCAAGATCGGCAACGTCAAATTCCTGAACCCGGTTTTGCCGGACTCAGAACTGACACTGCATTACGAACCGACTCCCAATGGCAGCATTCAGTTCATCATCAAACAGGGTGAGCGCGTCGCGGTCACAGGAGCTTTCAATGCGTAAATCAATCGGCCTGCGGGCGGCGGTTCTTGTATTTTTTCTGGCAGGCACATGCGCCGCGCATGCTGCAAACATCACACTGGAACAGTTGATGAGCAGCCTGGCGCAAGCCAAACCGGCCAGAGTGAATTTCACCGAAAAAAAATACATTGCACAACTGGACCGTCCTGTTGAATCTTCGGGTGAGATGCTGTTCACCCCGCCGGACAGGCTGGAAAAACGCACATTCAAACCGAAGCCGGAACGCATGATCCTGGATCGTGACACGCTGGTGCTGGAACGCGGCAAGCACAAATACACCATGCAACTGGGCGATTCACCGGAACTTGCAGCATTAATCGAAAGCATACGCGCCACACTGGCTGGCGATCGCAGATCGCTGGAGTTCAACTTCATCGTCGCGCTGCAGGGCCCGCGCGAAAACTGGACCATGACACTGACACCCAGCAATAACGATGCACAGCAAAAGGTCAAACGCATACGTTTGAGCGGCAGCAATGCCGAAGTGCGGGAAATCGAAGTGCTGCAGGGTGATGGCGATCGTTCAATAACCACCATCGAAAAAATCAAGCCATGATGCAAACGACACACGCGTTGCCGACACCAAAACGCGCGTGGACGGCAATCGGTATCTGGCTGGTACTCGTACTGATCGGCATAGTCATCCTGTTTCGCACAAGCTTCACTGCGGATCTTTCGGCATTCCTGCCGAAAGATCCGACTAGGGAGCAACAGCTGATGGTCGAGCAATTGCGCGATGGCATGGTGTCGCGCCTGATTCTTGTCGGCATCGAAGGCACTGACCCATCAGCGCAGGCAGCGCTATCGAAGACACTTGCCACGCAGCTGCGCAGCAATGATGAATTTATCTCGGTCAACAACGGTGAACCGGTCAATCAGGACAAGGACCGTGCCTATCTGTTCAACAACCGCTACCTGTTAAGTCCGTCTGTCACGCCGGAACGTTTCACGACCGCTGGCCTGCACGAAGCACTGACTGATACAGTTGATCTGCTGGCATCGCCAGCCGGCCTGATTGTGAAGGACATCCTGCCGCAGGACCCCACCGGGGAGATGGCAACACTGGCCTCCCAGTTCAACGGCGGCCAGCAACCGCGCAAGATGCAAGGCGTGTGGGTAGCCAGGGATGGCAAGCGCGCACTGTTACTGGCGCAAACCCGCGCACTCGGTTCCGACACCGACGGGCAGGAAACTGCCATCAAGCACATCAGGGAAAAATTCGAGGAGGCAAAAGCCGAACTTGCCGGCACCCTGCCGCAAGTTGGTAATGCCAAACTGATCATGACGGGGCCCGGCGTATTCGGCGTCAATGCACGTAATACGATCACGCAGGAAGCGACGATGTTTTCCATCATCAGTGCGACGCTGATCATGATCCTGCTGTTCATCGTCTATCGATCGGGTGCTGCCGTCGTGCTGGGACTTGCACCGGTACTCAGCGGCATGCTGGCCGGCACCGTTGCGGTCAGCCTCGGCTTTGGCACCGTACATGGTTTAACACTGGGATTCGGCACCACACTGATAGGCGAGGCGATCGACTATTCGATTTATCTGTTCATCCAGTCCGGCAGTGCGAAAAACAGTGCAGACTGGGCAAAGAAATCATGGCCGACAATACGGCTGGGTGTGCTCACCTCGATGGCCGGCTTCGGTTGCCTGCTGTTCTCCGGATTTCCAGGGCTGGCGCAACTCGGCCTGTACACGATAGCCGGACTGACGTCCGCAGCCTTCGTAACGCGTTTCGTGTTGCCGTCGCTGCTGCCACGCAATTTCGTCGTGCGCGACCTCACGCATATTGGCCAGTTCGTACAAAAATCGCTGCGCCAGTTGCAGCTGCTGCGCAAAGGTTTCTTCGTTATAGTGCTGGCAGCCTGTGCCGTACTGTGGGGCCATCGCGACCATCTTTGGGAACCGGAACTGAGCGCATTAAGCCCGGTCAGCAAAGCTGATCAGGACCTGGACGAAAAGCTGCGCAAGGAAGTCGGCGCACCCGACGTGCGTTACCTGATCGTCGTGAAAGAAAACAATCTGGAAACAGCCCTGCAGTCGACGGAAAAAGTATCCGCGCAACTGGACGCCATGGTCGATGCCGGCACACTTGCTGCATTCGAGGCCCCAAGCCGCTACCTGCCTAGCCTGGCAACACAGCAGGCCCGCCTGGCAGCACTACCGCCATCGGACGTCTTGCAGCAACGTCTGAATCAGGCGGTGGATGGATTGCCGTTCCAGGTCAAGCTGCTGGCGCCGTTTGTTTCTTCCGTTGGAGAGCTGGCGAAGATTGCTGCGCAACCGGAAGAATTGAAGGCTCGGCTGCTCACGCGCCAGAACCTTGTCGGCACATCGATGGCACTGGCAACCGATTCACTACTGATAGAGCGCAATGGCGAAACCAGCGCGCTGATGCCACTGACTGCAGCAGGCGAGCAGCCTATCGATACAGCGCTGATCCAGCAGGCATTGCAGCAATCCGGCGTACAGCATGCCTACTTTATCGACCTGAAAACCGAGACCGGCAAGCTGTATGGCAGTTACATGCAGGAAGCCATCATGCTCGCGTTGTGCGGTCTGTTCGCAATGACTATGCTGCTGGGTTTAAAATTGAGATCGCTGGTCGCACTGACACGCGTGATGGTGCCGCTGATTACTGCAGTGCTGGCAGTTGCCGCGATCCTTGCACTGACAGGACAGCGCATGACGATACTGCATCTGATCGGTTTGCTGCTGGTCGTTGCCGTCGGTTCCAACTACGCGCTGTTTTTCGCGCAACCGCCCACCGTGCCGGCAAAAGATCCGCATACCGGCGTGGAAACCGCGACACCGCAAATCAAGCCATCCACCCTCGCCTCGCTCGTGTTTGCCAACATTACGACAGTCATCGGCTTTGGAGTACTAGGCTTTTCATCTGTGCCGGTACTCAATGCCATCGGCATCACGGTCGGTATCGGTGTTGTTCTTGCACTCGTTTTTGCCGCCATTTTTTCCAGCAGCATGCCGGCTGCATCTACTGATTCAGGAACGCCATGAGTAGTACCGCAATTATCCAACTTCTAAACGCAGCATGCAGCCCTTACCGTCAGGCTGGGCGCTTCGCCTGGCACTTTGCCCATGGCAAGCTCGGTCGCGATCCTGCATTCAAGGGCATGCTGCAACTGGGTTTGCTGTCAGGCGATAGCGAAATCAAGGTGCTGGATATCGGTTGCGGCCAGGGTCTCCTGTCGTCATGGCTGCTGTCTGCCCAGGCGCAATATGCAAACGGCGAATGGCCGGGCAGCTGGCCCGCACCGCCTGCGATTGCGCATGTGCACGGAATAGAACTGATGCCACGCGATGTGAAACGCGCACAGCGCGCATTGCAGGCTGTCGCCGATCGCGCCAGTTTTGAAGTCGGCAATATGTGCACTGCCCATTTTCCGCCATCCGACGCCGTCGTCATACTGGACGTGCTGCATTACGTGGATTTTTCCGCGCAGGACGATGTACTGAGAAAAGTACATGGCTGCCTGCCGGAAGACGGTGTTCTGTTGTTGCGCGTCGGCGATGCCGCAGGCGGCCTGCCTTTCAGGATCAGCAACTGGGTCGATAACGTCGTCACATCGATACGTGGTCACAAAACGCTGCCGACATTCTGTCGCACCATCGCAGACTGGCAGCGCGATATCACAGCCCTCGGTTTTTCAGTCAGGGCAATCCCGATGAATGCAGGCACTCCCTTTGCCAACATTCTGCTGGTCTGCAAAAAAGGGGCCGCATGAACATCGATCGCGACTGGATAGCTGCGCACATTCCGCACCAGGGCAGCATGTGTCTGCTCGATCATGTGTCCTCGTGGGACAAGGAGCGCCTGATTGCGATTGCCGACAGCCATTTGCAGCTCGACAATCCGCTGCGTGCGCATGATCGGCTTGGCGCTGCCAACGGCATTGAATATGCTGCGCAAGCAATGGCTGTACACAGTACCTTGCTGGCGGCATCGCAGGAAGGCATGCAGGAAATGGCACGCCCCGGCGCCGGATTCCTGGCCAGCGTGCGCAATACCGTTTTACACGTATCACGCCTTGACGACATCGCGGAAGCATTGCAGATAGAAGTGACTTGCACGCACAGCGAACCGAACTGCATCCTTTACCAATTCGCGGTACATGGACGCGATAGCAAAAAACCCTTGCTCGATGGACGTGCCACCATCATCATCGATGCATCGCTGGTCACCAACAAGGAAACAAAACCATCATGAAACGCGCACTCGTTACCGGCGGCAGCGGCGGCATAGGCGCAGCAATCTGCACACGCCTCGCCAAGGATGGATTGCATGTAATCGTGCATGCCAATCGCGGTCACGACAAGGCCGGTGCCATTTGTGAAGCCATCATTGCCGATGGTGGAAGCGCAGAAGTCGCCGTATTCGACATTACCGATGCAGAAGCGACCAAAATCGCGCTGGAAGCCTTGCTGCAAGCCGGCCCTGTCCAGGTGCTGGTGAATAATGCCGGCATACACTCGGATGCAGTATTCCCGGGCATGACAAGCGCGCAATGGCATGACGTGATCGATGTATCGCTGCACGGTTTTTTCAATGTAACGCAGCCGCTGACAATGCCGATGATCCGTACCCGCTGGGGCCGCATCATCAATGTTTCATCGATCGCGGCAGTAACCGGCAATCGCGGCCAGGTCAACTATTCCGCAGCCAAGGGTGCCTTGCATTCAGCAACCAAATCGCTGGCACTGGAGCTGGCCAGCCGCGGCATTACGGTCAATGCCGTTGCGCCCGGCATTATCGCGACCGGCATGATAGAAGAAGCTTTTGATGACAAGGCCATCCAGAACATGGTGCCGATGAAACGTGCGGGAAAACCGGAAGAAGTGGCAGATCTGATCGGCTTTCTGGCCTCACCGAATGCGGCATATATTTCCGGCCAGATCATTTCCATCAATGGCGGGATGATCTAGCTGCATGCGATGGAAGACAAAAGAGCCGCAACAGCGGCCTTTTTTATGCAGCAGGACCGACCACATCCTGGATATTGATCTTCCGGCGCCGCCAGGCCTTCAGCGTACGCGCAGGATTGAACAGCGAAGAAATATAATAAATTCCCTTGAAGACGTACAAGGAAGGCCAGATCGCCTTGTTGTAGAAAATATCCCCCGCCAATACCGACATCACTGCAGCCTTCGCATTCAGGAAATTGCGCGGTTCGACAAACAGCGCGCGCATGGCAGGATTGGTTACCCGGTAGATGAACCAGCAAAAAATCGATGGGCCGCGACGCATGTGGTGATCAAACCTTGCCAATGCCCTGGGCGCATTCGCCGGATCGCGCAGGAAGGTCGTGACAGCCTCGGTGCCAACAAACGCGCTCTGCATGGCGAGAAACACGCCGGATGAAAAAACCGGATCGACGAAGGCATAGGCATCGCCCAGCAACATGCAGCGATTGTCGTAGCTTTTGCTGCTGGCATAGGAATAGTTGCCAGTCGCCTCGACAGGGCCGGCGCGCACTGCATCCTTCATGCGCAGGGCCAGCTTGGGTGCCAATGCGATCGTATCCATCAGGAATTGTTCGACACTGACCTTGCGCGAAGCAAGATAAGCCGGCCAGCAAACCGCACCGACGCTGGTCGTGCCATCGGCCAGCGGGATAAACCAGAACCAGCCATGTTCGAACCAGAACAGGCTGATATCGCCCTCGCGCTTGCCTTCGAGCCGTTCGACGTTGGTGAAATGGCTGTAGATCGCCGAGCTGTTGTGTTTCTTGTTCTTTTGCTTGGTTTTCAGCTTGTTTGCCAGGAAGGTGTCGCGTCCGGAGGCATCGATCACGTAATCGGCGATATATTCCTGCACACTGCCGTCATCGCTTTGCGCCTTGATGTGCACGTTATCCCGATTGAATGCGACATCCCGCACCCGGCATCCTTCGACTACATCCGCCCCTTTTGCCTTGGCGTTCCTGATCAGGATGTGATCGAAGTCAGAACGCCTTACCTGATATGCGTACGGCATGGACTTATCCCACGCTTCGGCAAATCTGATATTGGTCCTGATGTCATGCTCAAGCGCATTGAATTCCACACCCCACTTCTGCATGCCGATCGCAGCAATTTGTTCAGTCAGGCCCATTTTTTCTATCAATGGCATGTTTGCCGGCAGCAGCGATTCACCGATATGAAAACGCGGATGCACCGCTTTTTCCAGCAAGCTGACCTTGAAACCTTTTTCGACCAGCAACGCAGCGGCGGTAGAACCCGCCGGCCCGCCGCCGATGATGACGATGTCCGTCCTGGTCGGTGCAGTGCTGAGGGTCGAGATTTCTGTACTTGTCATGGCTGATTCATTCATGGCTGGTTATTGATAGCTGCTAGTTGCGTGCGATGGCGCAGTTCACTGCATAACATATAAAAATACAGGGCTTCATTCGCATCGCGGCAGTATCGAACGATCAAGAAATCCTGTCCACAGATTCTGCCATGGCAACCATTCATGGCCGCCATCTGTCGTCGTGACCTGTTCGGGCGGCAATATTTTTTCAATGATCCGGCTGCTACCCGCAAACCTGTCTTCGGTTCCATAGCCGATATAAAGCGGCGGCCAATCTGCTTGTGAAGAAATTACCGCGTCACTATAGCCCTTGATCCATGACCACAAAAGACGATCGTAATCTGCTTTCGGTATATCGCCAGCCTGCCATTCGGACAAACCTGCACGCGCAATTTCTGCCAGCAGGCTGCGATTTCCCAGAAAAGGAGCCATCAGGAAGAGGCCATCGATATCCGCTCCGTGTTCTCTTGCATACAACAGCGAGCCGTAACCGCCGAGGGAAATACCGGCCATCCAGATCTTTTCATAGCCCTTCTTGCGGGCCGGCACAATAATATCCTCATGCAGGCGAGCAACCAGTCGTTCCGATGTGTAATAACCGACATGCGTATCGGCAATCACGATATCGGCGGCAACCTTGCGCTGACGCAAGGCAGCGACAAAACCATGCTGTACAAAATCGTCTGGCGTATCGTATGCGCCCGGTAACAAAACGATCAATACTCTGGCTGGCGCTTTACAAGACGCCGCATCCTCAATAACATCCAGCTTGCTTTTAACAATCCCTGTAGACATACACGCTGTAAGAAGTAGACATGAGAAACAAGCTGCAAAGCCGGCATTTTTCATTGGTTTTTTATTATACAAGGCAGGATCAGTTACCAGGCTCGTTTAAGCCCATACCTCATGGACATGACATCACTGCACATGCAGGCCCCTTCAACAATCAGACATTCATTGCATGCTTAAGGTCTCCTATCGCAATACGGTTACACCTTTACCGGACGATCCCTGCGGCCTGCTGGGCACATTGTCCTTTGCGGAAACTCGCCCTTCCGGCATTGCCAATACCATCGACTTTCCTGCAGTGCCGGTTTTGATGCCTGTTCTGGACGGGCATCAAGCGCTGCACGAAATTCTGCGTACCGACACGGCATTGAAAAGTGCAATGAGCGGCGACCTGCACTATCGCCACAATGATTCGCTGCTGTTTGGCGCAATCACGCTGGACGAATCAGACTTCCTCAAGATGGCCGATACGGCAGAGACCTCGCCATTGCAGTTGGCAAGCCAGTCTGCGTATGAACAAATTTTCACGCTGCTGGAATCACTCGATTTTCCGTTTGTGCTGCGATTCTGGAATTACATGGCCGACATCAACGGCATCAGCCATAAGCTGGAACGCTATCGCCAGTTCAACCTCGGCCGCCAGCAGGCGTTTGCGGCAAAGGAAAAGGAACGCGCCGGCAACGTGCCGGCGGCCTGTGCTCTGGGTACGACTTCCGGGCCTTTGACGATTGCCTTTCTCGCAGCAAGGATTCCGTCGCAACCGATCGAAAATCCGCGCCAGATCAGCGCCTACGATTATCCGGCGCAGTATGGACCGCGCAGCCCGCTTTTTTCACGTGCCAGCGTTGCCGCCATCGGCGATACCAGTCTGCTGTTTTTATCCGGCACCGCCAGCATCGTCGGTCACACCACGCTGCATGCCGGTGACGTTACCGCGCAAACCGAGGAGTCCCTGACGAATGTAGAAGCCGTTCTGGATGAAACCTGCAGAAAGACCGGACGACAGTGCGAACTAGGCAGCCTCGATTACATTGTGTACATCCGCCATCCGGCTGATTTGCCAAAAGTCAAAACCGTCGTGGAACGCCGTATAGGTCCGCATGCAAAAGCAGCGTACCTGCAGGCTGATATATGCCGTGCAGATCTGCTGGTTGAAATAGAAGGCTCTGCCGAACTGCTTTAGGGATGTACTTGCGTTGAACTGAAAAAGGCCGTTGAACACATGATTCAACGGCCTTTTTCATCAGCGCTTATTCAGCAGCCAATTCAGTTACTGAAAACCGCGTTCCGACCTGTCATATTCGATGATAGACAAGCCGCTGCCATCGTTAACACCGATCGCATATGCGCCAGCACCGCCGGCAAAGGTCAGACGACCCACACCTTTGTAATAAAAGATGGTTTCATAGCGGCCGGAACCGAAATAGAACGGAATCCATGCCTTGCCGGTAATGTGCGAACTCGTATCCGTCGGCCTGCCGGCAATGCTGATGACTTCATTCAGGCCCATGCCGATCTTGAGTTTGCTGAACTTGCCTTTGACCGGCGTACCGACAATCTGGCCAGACCAGCCGTTGATGCCTTTTACTTCCTGTGTTCTGCCCCCTGATCCAGCCTGCTGTGCTGTCTTTTTATCTTCGGCATCCTTTCTGGCCCGCGCTTTTGGACCCAGCTTTTTCTGCGACACTGCCGAATTGGTCGATGCAGCAGAAGCAGTCTCTGCCCTGGTTTCAGACGCGGCGCTTGTTTCCTTTTTCTGCAAGGTTTCACAGCCAGCGAGCAAGGTCATGACGACGGCAATTCCGATCAGTTTTTTCATATTATCTCTCCCCTTCAATCAATAAAAATCAGGTATACATCCGATGTGCTTTTTTTGTTGGTATGGTCTCAGGCTGCGTCAAATTTTACGCAAAGCGACTGGCCATTGACATATTCCAGGTAAATATCAGGAATGGATGCATGCGCGGGAAGCCGCGCCAATACCTGCATCAACGGCAAGGCCCGCGCAGCTGGAATGCTGCTCCGAATATTTTCCAGTTCGCTGTTTTCCATCGTGGTCAGCAACGCCTTGTGCAGGCTGACATCTATCGCTGTCATGCTGGCGGGGGTGGCCTCAGGCGTCAGAAGCATGCTGACCGCAAACTGATCCGCAATCGGACGCACGCCATGTATAGGCTCAGGATAAGGGGTGTCGTAGACCACCAGAAGTACCGGCCTTTTTTCAACCGAACATTGAACAGCCGCTTCCAGCAAACCCACTGCAAACCCCGCATCGTATGCGCACAGGCTGGTGGATGGCAGCATCGCGCCACTGGCGATACCCCAATAGCCCGATGGTGCGTTATGCACAGAATTATGAAAACGCGTCGGCGAAATCAGGCGATCGCTACCTGCAAGCGCTTCACAAATGAGATGACAGTTCTCTCCATCCCCGCCTGACGAACAAAATACCGTTGTCATCGTGCCTGGATCGACGTCCGCAGAAGCAAGCGCTTCCAACCCGCTCGCCAGGGCAATCTTGACGCCGATGCCAACGCGCCGGCGTTCTGCACTCGGTAGCACAGTCAATATGGGATTGATTGTGGCAGTCTGTTGATACGCAAGCTCACCACGCAGAATCGCGCGCCATTCCGGCCAGTTGCTTGCACCGGGGCCGATGGCACCAATAGCCTGCACATATACTTTCACACTCATGACACGATTCCCAATACGAGACTGCAGTTGGAACCGCCAAAACCGAATGAGTTATTGACTGCGTAATGGATAGCACCGGATCGATTGCTCAGCACATAATCGACATCCAGTCCGGCATCCACTTTTTTCGCATTGATCCCTGCCGGTGTCACGCCATGCTGCATCGCCAGCACGCAAATAATCGCCTCCACACCACCTGCCGCACCCAGAGTATGCCCGGTCGCACCCTTGGTCGAACTGCAAGCCGTGCTGTTACCGAAAACGGCACGCACGGCCTTGCCTTCTGCCGCATCATTGCTCGGTGTTGCCGTGCCGTGCAAATTGATATAACCGACTTGCGATGCCTGAATACCAGCCGCGTCAAGCGCAGCATGCATTGCCATCTGCGCCCCCAGTCCGTCCGGGTGAGGCGACGACATATGATGCGCATCGCTGGATTCGCCGACACCGTGAAGCAGGATAGTGCCCGATGCGGGTGGCGATGCCGGTTTGGCCAGCAGGATGAATGCCGCACCTTCCGCAATCGATATACCGTTGCGTCCTTCACCATAAGGTTGCGCCGGCGTAGGTGCAAGTAATTGCAGGGAGTTGAAACCGTAGAGCGTGGTCAGGCACAAGCTGTCCACTCCTCCGACCACCGCCGCATCAATCAGTCCCGCTTCGATCATGCGTGCGGCATTGCCGAACACCTTCGCACTGGACGAGCACGCAGATGAAACCGTCAACGCAGGACCGGCAAGACCCAGGATTGCACTGACATAAGCGGCAACTGAATACGTATTGTGGGTTTGCGCATAATGGAAATCCGCCGGCAGCGCACCGTCGTTCTGGCGCCGGCGATAGGCAAGCTCGGTTTGCAGAATGCCTGACGTGCTTGTGCCGAGAAACAGGCCCACCCGATCCGATCCGTACTGTGCAATCGCACCCTGCACTGCATCGACGAAACCGTCCTGCTGCAACGCAAGGTGTGCCAGCCGATTGTTGCGGCAAGCGAATTCAACGAGCCCGGCAGGTAACACCACGTCGTCAACACCCTCGACTTCGCCAATGAATGTTGGAAGGTCAACTGTCTCAAAATCACACGGCTTCAGCCCGCCATGCTGAGCGGACAGCTTCGCCCAATTGGCTTCCAGACCCAAACCCAGACAGGTACTCAGCGTGTATTTTTTTAGTTCAAGAGCTTGCATGGAGATGATCTATCGCACGTAATAAACGGATATTTCGACTAACACGGAATCTGGATTTCTCATGCACGCATACCTTCTTCGAGTCTGACGAATTGCAGGTTCTGTTTCCTTACCTGCTCAATCAATTGCGGCAACACGTCCAGAATGACCGGCCGGCCGTTGCTGCCACGCGCCGCATTGGCATCATGCAGAAGCAGGATGTCGCCGGCTTTCACATTGTCCAGCAGGCGATCCAGTATTTTTTTTGCATCACGTACACGCGTATCGAAACCGCGCCGTGTCCAACTGACAAGCTGCAAGTCGAGCTGGTGCAATACCGGATCAAGAAAGAGATTGCGCAAACCTGCCGGAGCGCGAAAAAAAATCGGCCGCCTGCCGGTCACGTCTTCAATGACATGTTGAGCCGTAACAAGTTCCTTTTTAATGCCATTCCATCCCAATACCGAAAAATAGTGACGGTGCACCATACTGTGATTTTCGATCTGATGACCTTCGGCCACCATCCGTTGCGCCAGTTCCGGATATTTCTTCACCTTGGAAGCGATACAGAAAAAAGTCGCCTTGATGCCGTATGCTTTAAGTATGTCCAGTACCTGCGGTGTAATGTCGAGATCAGGGCCGTCATCAATCGTCAACGCGATTTCAGACCGCTCACCCGGCAAACGCAGTGTATTGGGGCCCAGCAAAGAACTTTTAGGCCATAACCCGGCAGCGGCCAGCACCGCATGATTGGCAATCAATGCTGCGATACCAATGCCTATGGTCTGCGGCCACACCAGCGCTGAAGCGGCTGCGCCTACATGCAGAACAAGGGATGCCTTGATGAAGGCGCTGGCCTGCCATTTCCGTGTTTTTGTCATATCCGAATGGTTTGAAATCGCCGGCATGATCAATACGCTTCATTGGAAAAGAGCATCGGCGCCTTGCCGCTGTATGGCGCCTCCAGCATATCATCCAGCACACGCTTGAGCTCCATGCCGGCTGCTGAATCGAGCAAATCCGGATGTTCGGCGCATGCACGCGCGATGAGCGCATCGGCAAGCTGCTGCAACAGCAGGAAATTGTCTGCCATTCTTTTTGCAAAGCCGGCATCGTCCAGCTGATCCTTCAATCCGCGATTCAGTTCGGCAAACCAGTCGAGCGCAGTTTGATCGAGTAATTGTGCAGGATTGCGCTTCTGGCTGAGTTTGCCCCAGGCGCGGAAAAAAGTCTGTATCGCGATATTGATTTTCTGCACCTGCATCAGCGGTTTGTGCAAGCGTCCCATAGTCGGTATATCAACCAGGCGATTCTGTATGAACAGCGGGCACATGATGCCCCAGTAGTAAGCGTAATCCCACGACACTTTATGCGGCAGCACTTCCGGATCGCCAAACAGGGCATATTGATCGACGTACACAGACAAGGTCGTTTCGTACATCGAAAAATAGATCTGCTGATAAAAATCAGCATACATCGCAATCGGTGCCTTGTTGCGGTCTTGTGCAATCAGTTCGGTGATATAGGTATTGCCAATCGCAATGAAATCGCTGCCGGGCGAATAAAACGGATCAAGAAACAAGCCGGCCTCGCCGGTCAGCGCCCATCGGTGATCACCGGAAAAAACCTGCTTGCAGCCATAGGAAAAATTCTTGAAAAATGCAAAGTCCTGCAGATTCTCGCGCTCGCCCTCAAGATGATCGAACAGACGCGGCTGATGGTTCTTCAACCAGTTCATCGCCTTCTCGAAGGTGTTCATGTTCTCGACCGGATGCATGGTGGCATCCGCAACAATCCCGACCGAGTGCGAGCCGGATGCCAATGGTATCAGCCATACCCAATAGCCTTCACCAACCAGGTGATTGGTGGACAGCCAGCGATTCGGTGGATTGCAGGAACCGAGCCAGGCTTCGTCCTCGGACCAGTCGTTGATGTCGATGCGACTGCCAATACGGAACCAGACCGCGCCTGCCTTGTGCGCATTGGTTTGCGCCAGATCAAGCTTGCGTTTGATCAGACCGGCGCGACCCGATGCGTCGATCAACCAGCGCGCGCTTGCATGCATTGTTTGCTGATCGGATTCATAACCGACCTGATGCAGACCATCGTCCTCGTCAATCGTAAACTGACGGATTACGGCATCATCAACAAACTGTACACCGGCATCCTGTGCCAGATTGGCCAGCTTGTTTTCAAAAATTCCGCGATCTATCTGATAGGTACAAGTAGGAAGAATACGGCTGCCACCGAGCTCGGTCACCCGGTCGAAGTCGCGCCGGCCTTCGGAAAAGAAAAAGCGGAAACCAAACTTCTTCAATTGTTCGGTATGCAAATGATCCTTGAGATCGAGCACGGTATCGAAATAATGCGCACCGATCTCGACCGACGATTCGCCTACCTTGTGCGCAGCCAGTGGCACAGGATGCGCGCGTCGTTCAATGACAAGTACAGAAATGTCGGCGAATCGCTTTTTCAGTTGCAAAGATAAGGTCAGCCCAGCCAATCCCCCGCCCATGATGACGACATCGTATTTTCGGGGAACAGCGGCTTCGGTCATCGCGCGTTTCCTTGCCAGAAATCGTAAAAGTTGAACCAGTTGTAAGGTGCAAGTCTGGCGAAATGTTCCAGTCGAGCCACGTAATCGTTGATAGCAGTATCTATGGCCTGTGGCGAATTGTGACGCTCGCCATTTTCATCGTCACTGAAATCAGCGATTTTCTCGATATGAATTTCATACCGGTTTCCGCCGCGATACATGCCCACCATCAGGAAAACCGGTTTGCGCATCATGGCCGCCATCCTGAAAGGGCCTACTGCGAAATACGCCGTCTCACCCAAAAAGGTGGCCGGAAAATTGCGCTCGTGGCTAAGCGTGCGATCAGCCAGAATGCCGATGATGCCACCTTCAGCAAGCCTGTCTCTGACAGTCAGCATGGCATTCAGGTTTCCCAGAGGGACAATTTCCTGTTGCGCTTGCGGATTGATTGCTGCCATCAATGCACCAATCTTGCGCGCGTTTTCCTCATACATCAGCAACACCAGCTTGAGCTCCGCCTTGGCGCGCGATACCAGCCGCACCACCTCGAAACTGCCCATGTGCGCACCCATCACAAAGACGCCGCCGGCATGTACCTCGGCAGCCTCCTGGTCATAAGCGTCATGCATCACCTCGATATCGAAATATTCAACGCGATTCTGCAGGAAATAGACCCGATCGAGCAGGACACCGGCGAATACGTGAAAGTGATGAAATACTTCATGCCAGCCGGCCTTGCGGCCCAATACCCTTGCCAGGTAGGCAGCAGAAGCCCGGCGCGAATCCGCCGCCACCAGAAAAAAGTAGAAAGCGATTGGATACAACAACAGACGCGTAACGCGTCGGCCCAATAAAGTTGCAATTTTCACCATGAAGCGCAACAGCCCCGCCGAACCGCGCTCTTTTTTTTCAGTCCAGTCCTGCGACATAAAATTTGTTTTCCCTTGTATCGACATTTTTTGATGATATTTGCAAGCGCAGGATTATAACGACAGGAAAAGTCAAACCTTGTTTTTGTTGTTGAAATAGGCGGACACGCTCTCCTTGATCGTCGCATGCTTGAAATCCGGATTGACCCGCTTTCTGCATATGTACTCCGCAACAAACATAAGAATGACCATGGGCCAGTTAAGAATATTGGCGAACGTCGACCATGTCTCTATCGACGCCAGATAAAAAATGATCAGCGAAACCAGCACCTGCATGGCAAAGAAGACAGCCCAGGCAAGCGTCACCTTGCGTGTATAGCGGACCACATCGTCCGGCATGTCGGGATGTATAGTCCGTGCCAGTGTTGTGATGATAGGGGTGCGATCGCCACGCAATGTCTGCGCAAAAAACCAGCACAGCATTGAATTGCAGGCGACATGCTGAATCAGATAAATCCAGTCCAGTCGCACCAGCAGCGTAGTCCATAGTGCAAGGGTTATGCAGCTCATGGCTGTCACTACCGTCAATCCACCTGCACGTCTGACAAGCACACTAATCCCCACCTGTCTCAATGCCGCGACAGTACCCCAGCCGGCGATGCCGATAATCGGCACAATCAGCATGACGACTGCGATCTGCCGCCAGATGCTGTGTGCATCCTGCACCAAGAGCGCGGCATGACTCAGCGATACATAAACGATGATTGCAGCAACCATCAACAGGGTTTTTACAACAGGCATGACAACGTCGCTTTTAGAGTCAGGAGTGGACAGCAGCGGGCCTGCCATGGCCGCATTCATCCGGTAATGTACGCTATTTGGTAGTTAGTTTACGCACAAGGAAACGTGGCAAACGAATGAGAAAGCCGAAAAAAAGCCGCGTATGCATCCACGTCAGCAACTTGTTGTCGCGCCAATAATTGAAGTGCGATACGCCACCCTCTTCCACGTTCAAATATTTGACCCTGGCAGGCACATTAACAGGTTTCACACCATGCCAGCATAGCCGCACCACCGCCTCGGGATCGAAATCGAAACGCCGCATCCAGTGATGCGAACGCATGATCTCGACCAGCGGCGCAATCGGATATACGCGAAAACCGAAAAGCGAATCGCCGATCCCGGCCCAGCAGGTTTCCAGGTTTGCCCACCAGTTGGAAATCTTGCGGCCCTTAACCCGCAGGCTGGGCGCACTTGCATCAAACACAGGTACGCCAAGCACCATCGCATCCGGTTGGGTGATCGATTTTTCCATGAACAGCGGAATCATCGCAGCATCATGCTGGCCGTCCGAATCCATCGTTAGCACATGCGTGTAACCTTGCTGCTGCGCCAGTTCCATGCCGTGCAATACTGCCGCCCCTTTGCCACCGTTCTCGGGCAGCACCACAATTCGCAGACCATCATCCTGTTCCGCCATGCGCTGCAGTTGGATCGCAGACCCGTCACTACTGCCATCGACTATCACCCACACGGGATCCCAGAACTGCCGCGCCGATGCGACCGTCGCATAGACGGTGCTACCCGGGTTGTAACTGGGGATCAGAACCAGATGTGTAAAAGACTCTTGCATGAAAAACCCTGGCTGAAAATAATTAACGCTGCGCTTCCATCGATCCGCAGCAATGCTTGGTGAATGACGCAGCAGAATGGGGGCTGGCGAGCTCCTGTTCAAAATATTCCTGCATCTCGGCTACCAGCTGCTTGACGTTATCGGTGGATGAAAAGCGACGTCCGACGCGCACCCGAAAATGGACTGGGAACGAGGGTACGCGATAAATGGGCCAGCTCGCCCCTAAAAATCCGGAATTCGATTCGATCAATATGGTTTGCACGTCAACATCGGTTCGTTTTGCGATCACCGCGACAGTTGCCTGCAACTTATTGACGGTAGCAGTTCGCGTACGTGTGCCTTCGGGAAAGAGCAGCAGCATACTGCCGATTTTCAACTCTTCAGCTGCCACATTGACGATATCCCGTATCGATTTATTCGGAATGTACCCGGCCATTCTTGCGCCGTGCCCGAACAGCACATTCCTTAGCACCTGCTCTTTCATGATGCATACGACATTCGAAAGGCGTGAATTGATCAAGAGCGCATCCAGCAAAGATGGATGATTCGATGCCAGGATTACACCGCGCTCATTGAGCAGGGAATCGAGATCCGACAGATCCAGATGAAGAATGTGCAAGGACTGCAATATGCCGAAGTACATTTTAAACGTACGGGTGATAACGTTGCGTGCGTTCTGCTTGCGCCGATCCCGGCGCAAAAACGCCGAGTACAGAAGCAAGCCTGTCGAGCCGGCTACCATCACAACGCCCAGTAACAACAGGCCAAATAGAAGTATCAGGAAATTACGCACATACTGCAGACGATTTTTTAACAAATGAATCATTGGGTGGAGTTGGAAAATACTATCGATCTATGCCAGCGCAAGTGGCGTGCAACCACACCGCATCGTCATGCGATATATTGCGCCAGTTGTCCGGTACGGTAACAATGACGCCATTCGGAAACTTCGAATATGATTGAGAAAATTATAGCCTGATTGATAGCACTTGCGCCTTCATTTCGGACTCGCACCCAGTCAGATGTTGTCATCACCATGTATTTGCATGATTTGCGCCATGATGGGATAAATATGCGATTTCCATTACATGCGTCGCTTTACACTATGGAATCGCTACCGCAACTGAAACGCAACATAAAACAAAAAGCAAACATTCTTCACAGAATGGGGCTATGACACAACAATCCGGCGCACCCGCCCCTTGCGTTTTTCGATTCAAGCCCTATTACAAACGAATAGGCCTATAATTCCCGGCAGAGTCCTTTTTTGTGCATCGCACCATGAACCATTTAAGCCAGATTCTCCCACCCGGCAATGTTGTACTCAACCTGGATGTTTCCAGCAAAAAGCGCACATTCGAGCAGGTCGGTTTGATTTTTGAAAATAATTGCGGCATCGCCCGTTCAGTCGTCTCCGAAAACCTGTTTGCGCGCGAACGTCTGGGTTCGACCGGCCTCGGCCATGGCGTCGCCGTGCCGCATGGACGCATCAAGGGATTGAAGGCGCCGCTGGCCGCATTTATCCGACTGGCGCAACCGATTCCGTTTGAATCGCCAGACGGACAGCCAGTCAGTCTGCTGATTTTCCTGCTGATTCCCGACAATGTGACGCAACAGCATCTGGAAATCCTGTCCGAATTGGCAGAGATGTTTTCCGATGAGGCCTTCCGCACCTTGCTGTCAAACACGGAAGATGCCGCAGCCGTACATGCACGCCTGATCACCTGGCAACCCAGCCTGCAAAGTTCCAACTAAACCCTGCACCGGTTTCTACGGCACCTCCATCTTTTCCGTCAGTATTCTCCATGCCATTACCGACCCCGCTCAGCATCCAGCAACTTTATGACGATAACCGCGAATCGCTGCAGTTGGGGTGGTTCTCCGGCTTTCCGGGTGGTGAGCGCCTGATCCTGGGCGACGCAACGTCGGCAGCAGATCAGGTCGGCCATTTGAATCTGATCCATCCGGGCCGGATTCAGATTTTCGGCCACCAGGAAGTCGAATACTACCAACGCCTGTCGCCGGCCGCGCGCGCGCATCACAGTGCCGAACTGGTCGCTGGCCAGCCGCCCGCACTCATCATCGCGCAGGGACTGGAAACGCCGGCAGACATCATGGCGATCTGCGATGAAAAAAATATTCCGCTGTTCTCCACGCCGCTGCCGGCTGCGCAGGTCATTGATTTCCTGCGCGTTTATCTGTCGAAGAAACTGGCGCAACGCATTACGATGCACGGCGTTTTCATGGACGTGCTGGGCGTAGGCGTATTGATTACCGGCGAATCCGGCCTCGGCAAAAGCGAACTCGGACTGGAACTGATTTCACGCAATCACGGTTTGGTGGCCGACGATGCGGTCGAATTTGCCCGCATTGCGCCGCACATGATAGAAGGACGCTGCCCGCCCTTGCTGCAAAATCTGCTGGAGGTACGTGGCCTGGGCCTGCTGGATATCCGCACTATATTTGGCGAGACCGCGGTGCGTCGCAAAATGCGCCTCAAGCTGATTGTGCATCTGGTTAGACGCAGCACACTGGAAGAAAACTACGAACGTCTGCCACTGCCTTCGCAAAGCGAGGAAATTCTCGGCCTGTCGATACGCAAAGTCGTGATTCCGGTCGAAGCCGGCCGCAATCTGGCAGTTCTGCTCGAAGCCGCCGTGCGCAACACGATATTGCAATTGCGCGGCATCGATACACTGAAGGATTTCATGGTCCGCCAGCAAAAAGCAATGGAAAGCGACGAGTAACTGGCTAGCAAGCCGCAAGCTCAGGCGCGGTTCGCCACTCTCTTCCTTTCCTTGCGGTATGATTGTTGCCATGCGCATCATTCTCATCACAGGAATTTCAGGTTCCGGCAAATCTGTCGGACTCAAAGCCCTCGAAGACGCAGGTTATTTCTGCGTCGACAACCTTCCACCCACACTGTTACGTGCACTGGTCACGGCACGCCTTGAAGAACAGGGAACTACACTGGCCGTGTCCATGGACGTACGTAGCGCCAGTTCGCTGATCGGTCTGCCCGCAGACCTGGCCTGGCTGCGCAGCCAGGGACACGATGTAAAAGTCCTGTTCCTCACTGCAAAAACCGACTCCCTGATCGCACGCTTTTCCGAAACGCGTCGCAGTCATCCGCTCTCGCATCGCGGCTTTGCCGGCGATAGCAATGCAGAGCCGCGCACGCTGACTGAATGCATACGCGAAGAACGCGAAATGCTGGCCGGCATAGAAGAAATCGGCCACGTCATCGACACTTCCGGCATGCGCGCCAACAAACTACGGGCATGGGTCAAGGGATTGGTTGAAAGCGATCATTCGCCACTGACCATCCTGTTCGAATCGTTTGCGTTCAAGTTCGGCGTACCGCTAGATGCAGATCTGGTGTTCGACGTACGTACACTGCCCAATCCACATTACGACGAAGCGCTGCGCCCGCTGACGGGGCGCGACGCCCCGGTACAGGACTTCCTGCTGGCGCAGCCGGATGCCATGGCCCTGCTGGCGGATATACGCGGCTTTGTCGAAAAATGGCTGCCCTCATTCAAGAACGATAATCGCGGTTACCTTACGGTCGCCATCGGCTGTACCGGTGGCCAGCATCGCTCTGTCTATATCGTTGAACAGCTGGCGCAGTATTTTCGCCCGACTGAGCATGTGCTGGTCCGGCACCGCGAGCTGGACTGATTGCAAGGCACACCTGTTTTTCACCATGCCGGCCCCATCACGCCAACCTTTATCCCGCCTCCTATTTTTACCATGTCTGAAAACGAAAACTGGCTGCCGCTGTTTCCGCTTAACGCTGTGCTCTTCCCTGACGGCATTCTTCCTCTCAAGGTTTTTGAGACCAGATACATAGATATGGTGCGTGATTGCATGAAGCGCAAAGCGCCATTCGGCATCGTGTTGATCAAATCCGGGCAGGAAGTTGGCGGCCTTGCCGAACCTGAAACGACAGGTTGCCTGGCTCACATCGTTGCGTGGGATGCCCCGCAACTCGGCGTTTTGCTGCTGCGGACACAAGGCGGCGCACGCTTCCGCATTCTGGAGACACGTTCAGAAAAAGATCAACATCTGACAGCACGTGTTGAAATGCTGGAAACCAGCAGCGACATTTTATTGAAACAGCATCAGGCGTGCGCCGATACTCTGGCGCTCGTCATCCACGACATCAATACCAAAGGCCGAATGGAACAAGGCGCCCATTTCGACACCCCCTTCCCTGAGGTTTTGCAGTTGCACGATGCAGGATGGGTAGCGAATCGATGGAGCGAAATATTGCCTATACCAATGAAAGCACGGCAAAAACTGCTGGAACTCGATGATCCGCAAAGCCGCCTGACAATCATTCATCAATACCTGCAACAACATCACATCGTTTGAAAATTTTTATTCAGACAATAAATCCGGCGCACGAAAAACTTCCAGCAGCAATTTTTTGACCGGCGCCGGCAAGGGTGCGCCCGCCATTCTCGCCGTCGGATACCAGTTGTGACTGCTTTGCCCCGCGATCTGCAGGCGTTGCACCAGCGCGATGCGATACGGCGTCACATGCAATTTGAAATGCGTGAAGGTATGCGAGAACTGCGGCAATTCTTCCACCGATGCCGGCACCCCGAACGCGGCAGTCGCATACGTTAATGCGACATCAAAATCGGTAGTTCCCAATTGGGGCGTCGCATCCATTTCCGGCAATGACAACAAGCCGCCCCAAATGCCTTTGTCCGGACGCTGCTCAAGCAAAATCTGGTCGCCATCGATAATCAGCAGCATCGCCGTTGCCTTTTCCGGCACGGCTTTTTTCGGTTTACGTATCGGCAGTTCGCCCGTTCTATCCGTTGCATAGGCAACACAGCGTTCCGCCAGGGGACAACGATTGCACGACGGACGATTGCGTGTACACAAGGTCGCACCCAGATCCATCAAACCCTGCGTATAGGCTTCCACACCGGTTTCCGGCAGCAAAGCCACCGCTCGCAGCCATAGCTCATTTTCCACTGCTTTCTCACCCGGATAACGCTCAACACCGAACACGCGGGCGAACACGCGCTTGACGTTACCGTCCAGAATGGCGGCACGGGTGCCATAGGAAAATGCCGCGATCGCTGCAGCGGTCGATCGACCTATGCCGGGCAACTGTTCCAGCAAGGCCGAATCGCCGGGGAACACACCGCCATGTGTATTCACAATCGCCTGCGCACACTTGTGCAGATTGCGCGCACGCGAGTAGTAACCGAGCCCGCTCCAATGCGCCATGACCTCTTCCGATGGCGCTGCAGCCAGTGAAACCACGGTAGGGAAACTGGCCAGGAAACGCAGATAATAAGGAATGACCGCTGCGACCTGAGTCTGCTGCAACATGATTTCCGACAGCCAGACGCGATACGCATCGCGCGTATTCTGCCAGGGCAGCGCGTGACGGCCATGCTGTTTTTGCCATTGGATAACGGCATGCGAAAACGTCGGGTCTATCAATGCGGCCGGCTTCGCCGACGTTTTTGTGCGTGCTGTTTTTTTACCTGCGGAGACTACACCTGCCTCTGGTTCTCTGACGACACGCTTCATCTAGGCTGCTGCTTTATACAAACCCAGCTGCGCCAGAATCGCGGTTTTCAATTCATTTTCCAGACGTTTCAATTGCGCTCGTTGCGCATCGAGTTCGGTTTGCATCTGTTCAAACGCCAGCACTTTTTCTTCCAGGCTGTCGGTTGCCAGGTGAATTTTTTCAATTGATTTCTTGCGGCGCTTCAATTGCAGCTTATGTTCGCCTATCTGCGCTTCCAGCGGCGCCATCACGACTTTCAACCAGGCTTCTACATCACGATTTGCCTGCAAAAAGCTTTGCTTGACGCGTGACGCGATCGAATCGAAAAATTTCTGCATCAGCACGACTTGCGGCGTAGTCAGAATCGTCGCTGCACCGAACTGCTTGTGATACAGCTTTTCGATCATGACGATTTCCTTGCTGTACTTTTCAAGTGAAAACGGCATGGGCGTCGACAAGGCCAGTCCATGTTCGGTGGAAAATTTACGATACATGACCGACATCATCTCGCCGATTTCATCGGTCTTTTGCGCCGACATTTCCAGATTGTGCAGTGCCTGTAGGAAAAATTCCTTCACGGCCTGACGCAAGCCGGCAGTGAATCTGCTGCTTTCCATCGCCGCACGCGCGTGGCGAATATCGTCTTTCAGGACGCCCATGCCAAGATGGGTAAATACCTCGTTCGACAAACGCGCAAATACGGAACGCGTAGCCTGCAATTTGAACAGGCTTCCATCGAACTCTGTTTTTTCCATATCGATGCGCATCATCATGTGATCAAGTATGGTTTGATTCTTGCCGCGCAGGCTTTTCAGCTCCAGCAATTGCTCGACCACATTCCGCGAACGCGACATCAGCAGCGCCTGCTTGGAAGCAGCCAGCTCCTTGACTTCCGCCAGCAACTGCGCACGTATGATGTCTTGCTTGGCGGGGATCAGCTCGTTCGACAACGCACTTTCCAGCGCCGGCAAACGACTCTTCGCCAGCAAGGGTGCATCGGCATTTATTTTACCTACCAGGCCTTTTTGCGCCGATACAGGAAAGATCTGCCGCTGCGGAATATCCAGTATTTGCGCGACGTTGCCAACCTGCATATCAATTTGCTGTGCGACCTCATCCGGCGTGCGCAACTCATCCCACATGCTGTCTATCTTGTTCAGAACGACCAGACGACCTGCGCCTGTGCCGCCTATATGGTTGCGCCAGATATCAATATCGCTTTTGGTCACGCCGGTATCAGCGGCAAGAATGAACAGCACCGCATGCGCATTCGGAATCAGGTTCAGCGTCAATTCAGGCTCGGTGCCGATCGCATTCAAACCCGGCGTATCGATAATCACCAAGCCCTGCTTCAATAGCGGGTGCGGAAAATTCACGATCGCATGCCGCCATTGCGAAATCTCGACCATGCCGTTTTCATCCACCGCCAGCACCATGTCCAGATCGGTTTCGTCATACAGGCCGTAGCTTGCCGCTTCGGCTATCGGCACACGCTTGGTCAGGCTGACTTGCTTGAATGCTTCCAGCATGCCGTCGCCGGATGAGGTATCCAGCGGCAATACGGTCCAGACCTGGCTCTGCGCCTTGAAGTCGCTGGTCGATTGCGCTTCCGCGCGCGTCTCGATAGGCAGCAGCCGTATCGATGGCGGAAAGGTTTCGTCGTACAGTAATTCGGTAGGGCACATCGTGGTGCGTCCGGCCGAGGTCGGCAAAATGCGCTGGCCGTAATCGGCAAAGAAAATCGCATTGATCAATTCCGATTTTCCGCGTGAAAACTCAGCGACAAAGGCAATCGACAATTTGTCTTCGTTCAGGCGCGACAGCATCTGCACAAAGCGTTGATCGCTGGCGCCATCGGATAGATCGATGGCATGCACGCAGTCGCGATAACGCTCAAGCGAGGCCTTGACGTCATTGCGCCAGCCGCTGTACTGCTGAAATTTTTGTACCAGATTGCTCACATGGACCTCGTTTATGCTGTTGTTATGCCGCAGATTTACCGGGTCGACTCCTCCACCAGAGTGACACTAGCATCTGTCTTCACTTTTGACAATTTGCACAATAGAAGGTCGAACGCTGGCCTTGCACGATTTGACGGACAGGAGCATTGCAAATACGGCAAGGTTCGCCGGCGCGGGCATAGACAAAATAGTTTTGCTGGAAGTAGCCCGATTGTCCGTTGACGCCGATGAAATCCTTGAGGGTGCTGCCGCCCTGCTCGATGGCGGCAGCCAGAATTTCGCGTATCGACTGCGCCAATCGTTCGTAACGCTGCAAGCTGATGCGATGGGCCGGCGTCTTCGGATTGATGCGCGCCCGGAACAGACTTTCCGATGCATAAATATTTCCAACCCCGACGACTATGTCGCCCGCCAGCAACACTTGCTTGATCGCCGCGCGGCGACCGCGCGTCTGCCTATACAGCCATTGCGCAGTAAACAAGTCTTCCAGCGGCTCCACTCCCAGCGCGCGCAGCAATAAATGATTATCGACCGCCCCTTCTTCCGCGGCATGCCACAGCACCGCACCGAAACGACGCGGATCGGTCAGCCGCAGCACCTGATTGCCGACCATCATGTCGAAGTGATCGTGTTTTTGCGGCGGTGCGTCCAAAGGCAGAATGCGAATATGGCCGGACATGCCGAGGTGGATGATCAGGGTGCCATGATCAAAATGAATCAACAGATATTTACCGCGCCGGCCGGTGCTGCGCATCGTGCGGCCGGCCAGTATCTGCGGCAAGGTGGCAGGGAAAGGCCAGCGCAAACCGGCATGGCGGAATACAACACCGCTGACCACTTGTCCCTCCAGATACGGGGCAACACCGCGACGTGTCACTTCAACTTCAGGTAATTCAGGCATGGCGACAACAACTTCCGTGGTGACTCAGGCACGGCCTTTATACTGCGCCGTGCTGCGCATGGCGCAGCGGTTCAGCGTAGAATAAAAACCTGCTCGATTTGCTTGGACTTCAATTGAAAAATGCTCTCGTCATTGTAACGCTGTCGTTGCTGTTCTTTACCGGTGACTATCTGCACGCTGAAACATTGGTACCGGACAACGCTGCACAGCCATCTGAATTGACTGCGAAAGAAGGCCAGAAGCCGCCAGTTGCAATCACTCAGCCTGCAAATAACAAACAAGCCGTCGACAACAAATCCGACGAGCCCTTGCCGTCCGTCGACATGACAGAAGACCTGCTGTTCAAGCTGCTGCGTGCCGAACTGGCTTACCAGCACGGCGATTGGCAACTTGCCTATGTGACGATGCTGGTCACGGCGCAGGAAACGCGCGATCCGCGCCTCGCACGCCGCGCTGCGGAAATCGCCTTGAGTGTCAAACAAACCGGTGAAGCCCTGTCGGCTGTCAGATTATGGCGCGAACTGGCGCCGCATTCGGATGAAGCCGGCCAGTTTTACCTGGGCCTGGTTGTACTGGGAGAGAATCTGACGGAAGCCAAGCCGATTTTTGCCGAACGCCTGCAGGAAGTCAGCCCGCAAGCACGCGGCTTGCTGATTCTGCAAATACAGCGTCTGCTGGCGCGTACCAAGGACAAGAACGCCGCCTTCACGCTGCTGGAAAACTTGACTGCACCGTATCAGAATCTGGTGGAAACGCATATTGCGCTGTCACAGGGAGCATTTGCAAAAAACGATCTGGAACGTTCACGCATGGAGTCGAAAAAGGCGCTGGATATCAAACCCGATCTGGAAATCGCCGTCTTGATGCTGGCCCAGGCGATACCGAGTCGCGCCGAGTCACTCAAGACTCTCGCCGGTTTCCTCGATAAAAATCCGAAAGCTCGCGACGTCCGTATCGCTTACGCAAAAACGCTGATCGATGACAGGCAGCATGAGGAGGCACGCAGACAATTTGAAATTCTGCTCAAGGAACAACCTGACGATTTGACTATTCTGTATGCGATAGGCATTCTGGCTGCGCAAATGAATGACAGGGAAGGCGCCGAAAAATATCTGGGTACGTATCTGCAGAAACTGGAAAACAACCCGGATGAGGAACGCGATCCGGTGCAAGCCTTGTTGATCCTTTCGCAAATATCCGAGGACCGCAAGGATTTTCCCGCCGCACTCAAATGGCTGGCGCAAGTTGAACCTGGCCCGGCTTATCTGGAAGCACAGGTGAGAAGTGCGCAAATCATGGCCAGCGCCGGCGATCTGAACGGCGCGCGCAATCTCCTCAATCATTTGAAACCGGAAGGTCAGCGGGAACAGATACAGATCATCATCGCCAATGCACAACTATTACGCAATGCAAATCGCGCACCGGAAGCCTTGGCAGTATTAAGCCAAGGTCTGGAACGCTTCCCTGAAGATACCGGTTTGTTGTACGACTATGCGATGCAGGCAGAAAAAGCCAATCGCTTCGACTTGATGGAAAACGCCTTGCGCAAGATCATCAAACTGGCGCCGAACAATCAGCATGCGTACAACGCACTGGGTTACTCCTTTGCCGAGCGCAATATCCATTTGCAGGAAGCCTACACGCTGATCGACAAGGCATCGAAGCTGGCGCCGGAAGATCCCTTCATCATGGATAGCATGGGCTGGGTGTATTTCCGCCTTGGGAAATTGCAGGAGGCTGAGGATTTTCTGCGTCGCGCCTATGCCATTCGCCCGGATGTGGAAATCGGCGTGCATCTCGGGGAAGTGCTGTGGATCAAAGGTGAAAAAGACGCGGCACAACAGTTGTGGCGCGAAGCCAGCCGGAAAGATCCGCAAAACGATATGCTGAAAAATACATTGACACGTCTGCGCACCAAATTATAAATATCAGGATGTGACGGCAGTTGCCGTCACATTTCCCCTTGCCCGCGATCCTCGCGCAACTGCGATCATGGCAAGCATTATTTCCTGTATTTTTCACACCACCATGTTTATATCCGGCTCACCCATGCGAGACACACTCTGCGCGCTCACACACAAAGCCGCCACGGCGATTGCGTTCAGCGCCTTGTTACTGACGGCGTGTACCACGCTGGAATCGCCTGATGAGGCCAGTACTACCGCACAAACATCAAGCCAGCGCGCCTATAGCGAAACGCTGGACCTGGATGGCCGGCTCTCGGTGCAGTACCAAAAAGACGACAAGGATGAAGCGGTACACGTCAGCTTCGCCTGGAAGCAAAGCAGGGAGCGCAATACGATCACCATCCTGTCGCCGCTCGGGCAGATACTTGCCACCATAGATGTCACACCGAATAGCGCCACACTGATCCAGTCCGGTCAGGCGCCGCGTAGCGCCGCGGATGCCGACGCGCTGGCACAGCAGGCACTGGGCTGGCCGCTACCGGTTTCCGGTTTGCGCAGTTGGCTGCAGGGTTACGCCATCGATGACAGCAATCTGGCCTTTATTGCATCGCCGTCAAACGCGAAAGTCACAACCAGCGACGGCTGGCACATTCAATACCAGAGCTGGCAGGACGATCCGCAGGCAACCACACCAAACCGTCCGAAACGCATCGATCTCGAACGCCAGACCGAACAGGCCGGCAAGGTCATGATCCGCATCGTGCTCGATCACTGGCAGACACAATAAAGCTCCTCTTACTGGTACCAGACAAGAACATGGTTCGCACACTCAATAACTGCCCGGCACCGGCCAAACTGAATCTTTTTTTGCACGTCACCGGGCGACGCGCCGATGGTTACCATCTGCTGCAAAGCGTATTCCAGTTGATCGATCGCGGCGATGTACTGCACTTTTCCATACGCGACGATGAGACTATTCATCGCAGTACGGAATTGGCAGGCGTGCCGACTGACAGCGATCTGGTCGTACGCGCCGCGAAATTGTTGCAAACGGAAGCAAAAAGGCAAGGGAAAGTCGCAGGAGCAGAAATCGCCATCGAAAAAAACCTGCCCATGGGTGGCGGCCTGGGCGGCGGCTCGTCCGACGCCGCTACCACGCTTCTCGCCCTCAATCATCTTTGGCAAACCCGACTAACGCGCACCGAATTAATGGCGCTCGGACTGCAACTGGGAGCGGACGTGCCGTTTTTTCTATTCGGCCGGAATGCGTTTGCCGAGGGTATAGGCGAGGCTTTATTGCCGGTAGAAACACCGGAATCCTGGTTTGTCGTGATCGAGCCAGGAGTATCGGTTCCAACACAGCAGATATTTTCTTCAACGGAATTGACAAGGGATACGAAACCCGTCAAAATATCGGACTTTTCCGGGGCTCAAGAAAGCTTCGGTAAAAACGACCTGCAAGTCGTGGCTGCAAACTTGTTTCCGCCAATAGCCGACGCCATCAAATGGCTGCAGCAATTCGGAAATGCAAGAATGACGGGGTCCGGCGCTTGTGTGTTTTGTCCATTCAAGGAAGAACAACAAGCTGATGCAGTGCTGGCAACAGTACCGCCGCAATGGAAAGCCTGGAAAGCCAAAGCGATCACGCATCATCCGCTCGCTTATCTATTGCAAACGAAAGTACCGCAAACGTAATTGCAGTAGTCGTAAAAATCAGAATTCGTCGTTCGCACTATCCGCCGCTAAACCAGCGAAGATGATGCGAAAGACACAAAGGTTGCGTANNAAGGCACTGGATTTTGATTCCAGCATTCGAAGGTTCGAGTCCTTCTTCCCCTGCCATTCATATCTATAGCAAGAAAAAACAATAGCCGCCAACGCAAGACGTCACCGTCAGGCTTTGGCGGCTTTCCAGCTTTTTACTGTCATTTAACTTTGTAGCGGGAATTTCCATGGCACTCGAAAACCTGATGGTTTTTACCGGCAACGCAAATCCGGATCTGGCTTTGGGAGTTGCCAAGCATCTTGGCCTTCCGCTTGGTAAAGCTGTCGTTTCCAAATTCTCCGACGGCGAGATCGTTGTTGAGATCAACGAAAACGTCCGTGGTAAAGACGTATTCGTATTGCAATCGACCTGTTCGCCGACCAATGACAATCTGATGGAAATCATGTTGATGGTCGATGCACTGAAACGCGCCTCGGCTGGCCGCATCACCGCAGCAATTCCCTACTACGGTTATGCCCGCCAGGATCGCCGCCCGCGCTCTGCACGCGTTGCGATTTCGGCAAAAGTCGTCGCCAACATGCTGCAGGAATCCGGCGTCGAACGCGTCCTGATCATGGATCTGCATGCCGATCAAATCCAGGGGTTCTTCGATATTCCGGTCGATAACATTTATGCATCGCCGATTCTGTTGAGCGATCTGGTCGCAAAGAATTACGACGATCTGCTGGTGGTTTCGCCTGACGTTGGCGGCGTGGTTCGCGCCCGTGCATTGGCAAAACGCCTGAATTGCGATTTGGCCATCATCGACAAACGCCGCCCGAAAGCGAACGTGTCGGAAGTGATGAACATCATCGGTGAAGTCGAAGGTCGCAACTGCGTGATCATGGATGACATGGTCGATACCGCCGGCACGCTGACGAAAGCAGCCGAAGTTTTGAAGGAACGTGGCGCGAAGAAAGTCGTCGCCTACTGTACGCATCCGGTCCTGTCTGGTCCTGCGATCGAACGCATCACGAACTCGCCGCTGGATGAGCTGGTAGTGACCGATACGATCCCACTCAACGACGCAGCCAAGGCCTGCTCGAAAATTCGCGTGTTGTCCTGCGCCAGTCTGCTGGCCGAAACCTTCAAGCGCATCAGTACCGGCGATTCGGTCATGTCGCTGTTTGTCGAATAAGCACATAAAAACACAGAACAAGGATGCGACGATATTCGTCGCTATCCGAACCTGGTGCAGTTTGTTTTAGTTAACTGCACCAATTTTCAAATCCCCTGGTCGCGGGGGATTTAACCGCGGGATGATTTTCATCCTGCCTATTTGGAGTTCATCATGAAAGTAGTCGCATTTGCACGTAATGACCTGGGGACCGGAGCGAGCCGCCGCCAGCGCATTGCAGGCCTCACCCCTGGTATCGTTTATGGTGGTACCGCAGCACCGGTCAATATCTCGCTCGACCACAACGCGCTGTACCATGCATTGAAAAAAGAAGCGTTCCACTCGTCTATCCTCGATCTCGAAGTCGATGGCAAAGTTGAAAAAGTATTGTTGCGCGACTTCCAGGTCCACGCATACAAACAACTCGTTTTGCACGCTGATTTCCAACGCGTCGATGCCAAGCAAAAAATTCACGTTAAAGTGCCACTGCACTTCGTGAACGCTGAAACTTCACCAGCAGTCAAACTGTCGTCCGGCATCATCAGCCATGTCACAACCGAATTGGACATCACCTGCCTGCCAGCTGACTTGCCAGAATTCGTTGAAGTTGATCTGGCCAAACTGGAAGTCGGTCACTCGATTCACCTGGCTGACCTCAAATTGCCAAAAGGCGTTTCTGCAGTGATCCACGGCGGTGAAGACAACCCGACAATCGCTACCGCTGCTGTTCCTGCAGGCAAAGTTGAAGAAGCAGCTGCTGCACCTGCTGCCGACGCTGCTGCGGCTCCTGCTGCACCTGCAGACAAGAAGTAATCACACAATTGCGGGCTTGCCTGCAATTGAAGAACCCGCCTTCATGGCGGGTTTTTTTATGATGAAATTGAACACAGGACAGTTTCATCCCCGATAATCAGGTTTTCCAATTTTCACGACGCCATGCCTATTCGCCTTATCGTCGGCCTCGGCAATCCCGGCCAGGAATACGAACAAACCCGTCATAACGCCGGCTTCTGGCTGGTCGATGAACTCGCGCGCGTCACGCCACGCTGCTCTCTGTCGCGCGAATCCAAATACAGTGCGCTCGCGGCAAAAACTGCTATAGCCGGACAGGAAGTCTGGTTGCTGGAACCGCAAACCTTCATGAATCGCTCCGGGCAATCGGTGGGCGCGCTGGCACGTTTTTACAAGATACTGCCGGACGAAATCCTGGTTGCGCATGATGAGCTGGATCTGCCACCCGGCATCGCCAAACTGAAAAAAGGCGGCTCATCCGGCGGCCACAATGGCTTGAAAGACATCACCGCCGCGCTCGGTACCCAGGATTACTGGCGCCTGCGCATCGGTATCGGCCATCCGCGCACATTGAACCTGAATCAGGCAGTAGTCGATTTTGTGCTGCATCGACCACGCAAGGAAGAACAGCCATTGATCGACGAAGCGATTGCCAAAAGCCTGTCGATTATTCCTCTTCTATGCGAAGGCAACTTCAATGCGGCGGCGATGAAGCTGCACACCGTCGAAAAATAAAGCCTGAATCAACAGCAAATCCGCCCTTCAGCATCCGGTCAATTGCACACGGCCTCAAGTAGTCGTCCGCCAAACGCGGCAGACCCCGCTCGCTACGGTAAAATAGCGGGTTAATTCATCTCTCAGCAAAGCACAACATCATGAGTCTCAAATGCGGCATCGTCGGCCTGCCTAACGTCGGCAAATCCACCCTCTTCAATGCACTCACGAAAGCCGGCATCCCTGCTGAGAACTATCCGTTCTGCACGATCGAGCCTAACGTCGGCATGGTCGAAGTGCCCGATCCACGTTTGCAGGCATTGGCTGAAATCGTCAAACCTGAACGTATCCTGCCAGCGACCGTCGAATTCGTTGATATCGCAGGGCTGGTTGCAGGCGCCTCAAAAGGTGAAGGTCTGGGCAATCAGTTCCTCGCGCACATCCGCGAAACCGATGCCATCGTCAACGTCGTACGCTGCTTTGAAGACGACAACGTGATCCACGTCGCCGGCAAGATCAATCCGCTGGACGATATCGAAGTGATCCAGACTGAACTCGCACTGGCCGATATGGGCACGGTAGAAAAAGCCATCCATCGCGAAAACAAGAAAGCCCGTTCCGGCGACAAGGATGCAGGCAAGCTGGTCGCCCTGCTGGAACGCATCATGCCGCACCTGGATGAAGCCAAACCGGTACGTGCTATGGGTCTGGACAAGGAAGAAATGGAATTGATCAAGCCGCTGTGCCTGATCACGGCCAAACCGGCGATGTATGTCGGTAACGTATCCGACTCCGGCTTCACCAACAATCCTTTGCTGGATCAATTGACCGAGTATGCCAAATCGCAAAACGCACCTGTCGTTGCGATCTGCGCTGCCATCGAATCCGAAATCGCCGAACTGGATGACGCAGATAAAAAAGAATTCCTCGCTGATATGGGCATGGAAGAACCAGGCCTGGATCGTCTGATCCGCGCCGGCTTCAAATTGCTCGGTTTGCAAAGCTATTTCACCGCCGGCGTAAAAGAAGTACGCGCCTGGACCATCCACGTCGGTGATACCGGCCCACAAGCGGCCGGCGTGATCCACACCGATTTTGAACGCGGCTTCATTCGTGCCCAAACCATTGCCTACGAAGACTTCATCGCTTACAAGGGTGAGCAAGGCGCCAAGGAAGCAGGCAAGATGCGCGCCGAAGGCAAGGAATACGTCGTCAAGGATGGCGACGTATTGAATTTCCTGTTCAATGTTTAGCATCCAGCCTGATTCCGTTTGAATTGTTTGCCCGGCCAGGTGATTTTTATTTTCACCTGACCGGAGTTACACATTTACGTATCCCTATTGCGCCATGCCCATCCTGACCGAACTGAATCTGTATCCGATCAAATCCTGCGCCGGCATTTCCTTGCGCGAGGCAACGCTGACGCCGGCCGGTTTGATGAGCGAACATATCTACGATCGCGAGTGGATGGTGGTGGATGAAAATGGCGACGCACTGACGCAACGCGAATATCCGAAAATGGCCCTGATCGTGCCGCGTATCCATATCGATACACTGGAACTGCGCGCACCCGGCATGTTGCGCCTGGAAGTCCCGCTGGGCTTGCCTGATCCTGACGATGAAAAACGCATACACGTTCGGGTATGGGACGATCAGGTAGAAGCCTACGATTGTGACGACACAACCGCGCGCTGGTTTTCCAATGCGCTGGGCGTTGCTTGCCGGCTGGTGCGTTTTCATCCCGACGCCAAGCGGAGCGCGAGCAAGCAATGGACGGATGGGCTCGACGTACCTGCCCTGTTTTCCGACGGCTTCCCGCTGCTGGTGATCGGGACCGGATCGCTGGCCGATTTGAATGAGAAACTGGTGGCACAAGGGCGTTCGGCATTGCCGATGAATCGCTTTCGCCCCAGCATGGTATTCAGCGACATTGCACCATTTGAAGAAGATTTTGCCAAACACTACAAACTGGGCGAAGCAAGTCTGAAACCGGTCAAGCCCTGTCCCCGCTGCCCGATACCGTCCATCGATCAAGCCACCGGCGAAATCGGCCCTGATCCACTGGATATCCTGCGCACTTATCGCGTCGATCCAAAAGTTGACGACGGCATCACCTTTGGCATGAATACCATCCTGCTCACTGGTGCCGGACAACTGGTGCGCGTAGGACAAAACGTAGAGGTAGAACTGGATTTTTAAGCTGGCATGCTCGCAAAATCCAGACTGGCCCGCCAGGCATAAAATTGCCACGAAGAAAGCATCGGCGTAGTATTCAGCACTTATTCCCTGTCGCACTCGCTGCCTACGCAGTTCCCCTGATGCCATGACGAACACGCCAGCTACCGAAAATTCGCAGTTGCGCAGTCAATTGAAACTTCTGCTGGAACAGGCTCATCGCAATCAGCAGATCATGCAGCGTTATCAGGAATTCGACCTGAAATTCATCGGCGCCAATACGTTTCAGGAATTGATCGATAGCGTATTCGACACCCTGACCGAAGCATCCGAACTTGATGTCGTCACACTATCGCTCATCGATCCCGATGCAGAAATTCGTCGCATCCTGACCGATTTGCGTATCGATGTCAGCGATTATCCGAATCTGATTTTCATTGAAGAACGCATCGATGAAATGGCGCATCCGGAACGCAAGACCTCGCTCGGCACATACAACAGCATGCAACATCACCGGCTGTTCCCCGACACGGTATTAAAACCCAACAGCGTCGCCGTACTTCCCTTGATACGACGCAATGCATTGATAGGCTGGCTCAGCCTGGGCAGCCTGGACGCAACGCGTTTCACTTCCGGCATGGCCAGCGATTTTCTGCAGCACCGCGCATCCATCGTTGCGATCTGCGTTGAAAATGTCATCAACAACGAACGCCTGCAACATATAGGACTGACCGATCCGCTGACCGGCATCAACAATCGCCGCTACGTCGAGCGCCGTCTGCTGGAAGAAATCGGACGCACGCAGCGGCACGGCTACGCCCTGTCCGCCATGTATATAGATCTGGATTTCTTCAAGAAGGTGAATGACAATTTCGGCCATCAAGGTGGCGATGAAGTGCTGCGCGAAGTCGCGGCACGCATCAAGGCAGAGTTACGCCTGAGCGATGCGCTGGGCCGTTTCGGCGGCGAGGAATTTGTCGTTCTGCTGATCGATGCATCGATGGATGCGGCAATTGCCGTAGCAGAACGCATACGCAGCAGCATTGCCGACGAATCTCTGGTTTTGACGAGCGGTGAACAACTGGGCATCACCGTCTCTATCGGCGTATCGACGCTGCAAACCACAGGGAACAAGAATGAAATCGCCATGACCGCACAGCAATTGCTGGCAAAGGCGGATCAGGCTTTGTACCTTGCCAAGCAGAACGGTAGAAACAAGGTCATGAATGTGATCTGATGGTGATGACGCCATCGCCGCGCCAATAAAAAGGGACCACGCAGGCCCCTGTTTTTTTATTGACGGCTCTTATTTACGCCACGGTTTTCAGCTCTGCCTGCAAACGCTCGTATTTTGCCTGCAGCTCTTCCTTGCTTTCGCGCCAGGCCGGATTGAAGGGAATGCACTCGACCGGACACACCTGCTGACATTGCGGTTCATCGAAATGCCCTACGCACTCCGTACATTTGGCCGGATCTATCTCGTAGATTTCCTGCCCCATGTAAATTGCATCGTTCGGGCACTCCGGCTCGCATACATCGCAATTGATGCATTCGTCCGTGATCAGCAGTGCCATATCGCCTCCGCAACTACAGGACGAATACAGCAAGCGCTTGCAAGCGCTCGCTGCGCTGACCGGCACAAGGCAATGCCTTGTGCAATCCCGTTCAACGTGTCCGTTATCAGCAATGCCATGACCGCCTCAATGCCAGCTTTATCCCTGCCCTTGCGCAGCGATTTTTTCTTTCAGCCATTTGTCGACTGAAGGAAAAACAAACTTCGATACATCGCCGCCCAGTGCGGCAATCTCGCGGACTATCGTACCAGAGATGAACTGATACTGATCGGAAGGGGTCAGGAACAGCGTTTCGACATCGGGCAACAGATAACGATTCATGCCGGCCATCTGGAATTCGTATTCAAAATCGGATACTGCACGCAGACCTCGCACAATCACGCGCGCATCGTGCCTGCGCACGAAATCCTTCAGCAAGCCGGAAAAACTTTCGACGTGCACGTTGGGATAATGGCCCAGCACTTCATTGGAAATCGTCAGACGTTCTTCCAGTGAGAAGAATGGTTTTTTGTTCTTGCTGTCGGCAACGCCGACGATCAATTTATCGAACAGGCCGGATGCACGACGCACCAGATCTTCATGACCGCGCGTAAGTGGATCGAATGTTCCTGGATAGATGGCTGTGACCATTTTTGCTCCGTAGGGTGGCTAAGAGTCAGCTCGCGGGAAAAATATGCGGCGCATGCGCCGGATGAGGCAAGATTGATATTTTGCTTCCTGTTCCTGCATAGCGCAGCATGACACTATGGGCACCGCAAATAACTGAAAACGCATTATGCCTGAAGTTCAGGCAGTTTTTTAGCTTGCAGAAGATGGTAAAACACCAAGCCGGCATTATCGGCTCGCACAACTTCCCAGTCCTGCAGCCAGTCTGGCGGCGTATCGGACACCAAAGAAACTTCGGATTCGATATAAATCAAGCCATCGACGGTCAGCAAAGGGGCGCAGACCGGCAATATTTTGGCAAGCCAGTTTTGGTGATACGGCGGATCGAGAAAAATAAGATTGAAGCCAGCCACAGCACGCGCCTGCATGCCTTGTGTTGTCGATAAGGCATCGCCACGCACAATACTGACCTGCCCGGCGTGCAGTTTTTCTTTCGTTGCTTCCAGTTGTCGCACTGCCGGCGTATGCATTTCCACCATCACTACCTGTTCGGCACCACGACTGGCGGCTTCAAATCCCAGCACGCCCGTGCCGGCAAACAAATCCAGGCACTTCATCCGGTTCCAGCCGCCATCGATCAAATGGTTGATCCAGTTGAATACCGTTTCACGCACGCGATCCGGCGTCGGTCGCAAACCCTCCACATCCAGCACCACCAGCGGAGTGCGCTTCCACTGCCCGCCTATGATGCGTACCTGATGCGTCATGACTGGACGCGGCGGGCGCTTGGCGGCAGATTTGGGAGGTTTATTACGTATCTTTTTGGACATGAGTGACGATGCAATGGAACGATGTGGTTGAACGGTGTGATTGAAACCACGCGCCGGAAAATGTACGCAGCATGGATTGTAATGACTACGCATCATGCAAGCCAGCATTGCAGAATCTATTTGCCCGTTTCTATTTGCACACGTCTACTTATCCGCGCCGACCAGCACTGTCGATAATTTATCCATTTGCAGCTTGCGATTGAAGGCATCCTTGACCTGAGTCGTCGTTACCGCAGCGACCTTTGCAGTCCAGGTATCCAGATAATCCAGCGGCAACCGGTAAAACCCGATGGCTGCAATATTCTCCAGTATCTTGCGATTGCTATCGATGCGCAGAGCGAAGCTGCCGGTCAGATTATCCTTGGCCGCTTTCAACTCCGATGCGGTCGGCCCATCGCGCAAAAATTCAGCAACGGTATCACGCGTCACTTTGAGCGCCTCCTCAGCCTGCTCCTTTTTCGTTTGCAAACCGATCTGGAATGGCCCGGTCTGCGCCATCGGATTAAAGTAGCTGCTTACACCGTAGGTCAAGCCGCGTTTTTCGCGCACTTGCTGCATCAGGCGCGAAGCAAAACCGCCGCCACCCAATGCGTAATTGCCAACCGTCAGCGCAAAATGATCAGGATCATGTCGCGCCAGTGCCGGCATGCCGAGCAGAATATGCGCCTGCGTCGCCTGATGCGGAATGCGTTCCTCCCTGCCCTGTGCCGCCGGCACCGCAGGCAGATCCGGCAGTGCGGCGCCTTGCGGCAAACGCTGCGTCAGTTGCCGTGCGATCCGGTCTGCATCGGTGCGTGTGACGTCGCCTATCAGGGCCACCACGGCGCGATTGGCCACATAATGCGCAGCATGAAAGGCCAGCAAGTCATCGCGTGTAATGGCCGTTATCGACGCTACTGTCGGCTGTTCTCCGTAAGGATGACTACCATACAGCAAACGTGTGAATGCTTTGTCGGCGATGGCGTCCGGTTGCGTCAGGCTTTCCTTGATAGCGGCAACCGTACGCGCCTTGTCGCGCTGCAAAAATTCCTGCGGAAAACTCGGTTGCGCCAGCAGGCGCGCCAGCAGCGCCAGCGCCGTCTCGCGTTCGCTCGCCAATGTCCGCAAAGTAATGCCGGAACGATCGTCATCGAGGCGGGCGCCGCGTTGCGCAGCCACATCGGCAAACGCATCCGATATCTGCGCTTCGCTCATGGCCGGTTCACTTGCGTTATCGGTTTGTGCCGCGCGCAGCCCGCGCGCCAGCATCGCATTCGTCAAAGCTGCAGCACCTGATTTTTCGGCCGGATCGCGCCGCGAACCGGCATCGAAATCGACACTGACATCAAGAATAGGAATCGTGTGATTTTCGACAAACAATACGCGCGCACCATTCGGCAGGACCCACGACTGTATCTGCAATGCTGCGTGAGAGACACTGCATGCGGCACACAAGGCAAGGCCGGCAATCATTTTGAACATGGAGACTCCAGAAATACTTTATGGGTTTTGACCGCAGCGCAGAACAATATCTGCGCTATCAGTGCAAGGGGCCGTTTGCTGCTGGTGCAGCAGATCCTGCAGGTTTTTTATCGGCCATAGGCAAAGGCACCAGCGTCGCCACAGTCAACGCATCATCACCAAAATACTTTTGTGCCACTGCCTGCACCTGTTGCGGCGTCACCGCACGCAAACGCTCAATGATCAGATCGATATCCTTGTACGACAGGCCGGACATTTCCATCGCGCCGATTTCCATCGCCTGCCCGAACACCGAATCGCGCTTGTAGATCTGTCCGGCGATCAATTGCGTTTTCACCCGCTTCAATTCCGTTTCCGATACGCCTTCGGTGGCGATGCGGGTAATCTCTGCGCGCAAATGCTTTTCAAGCTGCTCGGTCGTCGTGCCGACAGCAGGTACGCCGTCCAGCAAAAACATGACCGGCCCGCGCGCAATCCCCGAATACGATGCGCCAACTTCATTCGCTACGCGGTCGGTCCGCACCAGTTTTGCCGCCAGACGGGCATTGTCGTAACCATCGAGTACGGCCGACAGCACATCCAGCGCAAACGCATCTTCATCCCTGGCGACATCCCGCAGCGCCGGTACCTTGAAGGCCAGCACGACGTAGGGATTTTCTGCCGGCGCCTTGACGGTCACCCGCTTGATGCCCAGCTGCGGCGGTTCATTCTGTGGTCGCGTACGCGTCAATGTTTTCTGCGGGTAGCGGCCGAAATATTTTTCTGCCAGGGCACGCACCTGCCTGGCATCGACATCGCCGGAAACCACCATCGTCGCATTGTTCGGTGCGTACCAGGCGTCATGCCAGGCCTTCATATCATCCACCGTCATATGCTGCAAATCGTCCATCCAGCCAATCACGGGATTCCGATAAGGATGCGCTGCGTAGGCGGTCGCCGCCAATGCTTCCCGCACCATCGCAATCGGCTGATCGTCGGTACGCAAACGGCGTTCTTCCATGATGACGCGAATTTCCCTGGAAAATTCCGTCTTGTCGAATTGCAAATTGGCCATGCGATCGGCTTCCAGCGCCATCACTGCTTCCAGTTTCGATTTTTCAATTTGCTGGAAATAGGCGGTGTAATCCCTGCTGGTAAATGCGTTTTCACGCCCGCCCAGCTGGGCGACGCGCTTGCTGAATTCGCCCGGCTTCAGCTTTTTCGTTCCCTTGAACATCATGTGTTCCAGCGCATGCGCCGTTCCGGTGGTGCCGTTGCGCTCATCCACGGAACCGACCCGGTACCAGATCATGTGCGCCACCGTCGGCGCCCGGTGATCTTCGTTGACGATGATCTTCATCCCGTTTTTCAGCGTGAACTCTTCAGTTTGTGTCGCACCAGCCAGGGTCGGAGCCAAAATGATGGATGCGGCCAACAGCATTGTTCTGATACTCAATTTGATGACCTTCGCTCTGATAGAATACGTCGATTGTATCCGCTTGCCTGCAACATGCCGGCAAGCGCCTGTGACCGCTGTTCTGACTCCATTCCCGATGTTTAGTTTCTTCAAGAAAAAACCGCAAGAACCCGCACCCTTGGCGACGGCACCTGAAACGCCCGCTCTCGAACCGGACATGCCGACTGCATCTTTGCCAGCTTCTGCACCGCCGGAGGCGCAAACGGAAATCGTTGCTGCCGTCACGCCGGCCGAGCAAAAACAATCGTGGATGGCGCGACTGAAGGTCGGACTTTCCAAAACATCATCCAATCTGACGACCTTGTTCGTCGGTGCAAAAATCGACGATGATTTGTACGAAGAGCTGGAATCGGCGCTGCTGATGTCCGACGCCGGCGTCGATGCCACGCAATTCCTGCTCTCCGAATTGAAACGCAAGGTCAAGAATGAAAAACTGACCGAAGCCTCGCAAGTCAAAATCGCATTACGCAGCCTGCTGCTTGAGATGCTCATCCCCTTGCAAAGACCGTTGGTGTTGGGACAGCATCAGCCGCTGGTAATGATGATCACCGGTGTCAACGGCGCCGGTAAAACCACCACCATAGGCAAGCTCGCCAAGCATCTGCAGGCACACGATCAATCCGTTTTACTGGCCGCCGGCGACACTTTCCGCGCCGCCGCACGTGAACAATTGACAGTGTGGGGGCAGCGCAACAACGTCACGGTGATTGCTCAGGAGTCAGGCGATCCGGCCGCCGTTGCCTTCGATGCAGTTCATTCTGCACAGGCTCGCGGCACCAATGTGGTGATGGTCGATACCGCCGGACGCCTGCCTACACAATTGCACTTGATGGAAGAACTGAAGAAAATCAAACGCGTGATTGCCAAAGGCATGTCGTCCGCACCGCATGAAATTCTGTTGATCATCGACGGCAACACGGGACAAAATGCACTGACGCAAGTCAAGGCTTTCGATGATGCATTGGGTCTGACCGGGCTGGTCGTGACAAAACTCGATGGCACTGCGAAAGGCGGCGTATTGGCTGCAATCGCACGTGCGCGACCGATCCCGGTCTACTTCATCGGCGTCGGCGAGCAGATCGAGGATTTGCAGCCGTTCAATGCGCAGGAATTTGTTGAAGCACTATTGGGTTAATCGATATCGATGATTGAATTCCGCCAGGTTTCAAAAAAGTACGCACAGAACGTCACTGCGCTGTCCGACATCACGCTGTCGGTCAACAAAGGCGAACTGGTATTTCTGGCCGGCCCTTCAGGCGCCGGCAAATCCACACTGCTGAAAATGATTGCCGCGATGGAAAGGCCGAGTGCAGGCACCGTCATCGTCAGCGGTCATGATATCGGTCGCATCAAGAATTCCGGCCTGCCCTATTTGCGCCGCAATCTCGGTTTGATTTTCCAGCAGCAGCGCCTGCTGTCAGATCGCAGTGTGCTGGCAAACGTCATGCTGCCACTGATAGTCTGCGGTGCCGCACGCACCGATGCCGAACGGCGCGCACGTGCTGCACTGGACAAGGTCGGCCTCCTAGACAAGGCCAGCTCCGCGCCGCAAACCTTATCCGGCGGCGAACAGCAACGGATATCGATCGCCCGCGCCATCGTCAATCGCCCGCAAATCATTCTGGCCGACGAGCCCACCGCCAATCTGGATCGCGAAGCCGCCAATAAAGTACTGGATGCACTGAAAGCCTTTCATGCGGTTGGTGTCACCTGCATCATTTCCACTCATGATGAACAATTCCTCGATACGGCAACCCGTGTGATTTATCTCGATCATGGCAAGATCATCGAAAGCTGGCGCAGAACCACTCCGCAGGTGATGGCATGAATAGCTGGTTCAGGCAACATCGCTTCGCGCTGGGCAATGCATTCCGGCATCTGTTCAAGACGCCCGGCAATTTCCTGTTGAACGTGCTGGTGGTATCGATTGCACTGGCCTTGCCGTTTGCCGGCATGACCTTGCTGGAAAACGTCCGGCCGGTTTCCGCACAATTGGCAGTGGAACCGGAAATCAGCATCTTCATGCAAATGGATGCGCCCCGCGAAACCGCAACAGCCCTCGCGCCGGAAATCAGGCGCATCGCGCAAGAAGCCAAACATCCGGTCAAACTGGAATTCATCCCACGCGAAAAAGCACTGACTACGCTGAAAGATAAAACCGGTCTTGAAGACGCCATCGCCACCCTCGGGACCAACCCTCTACCGGATGCCTATGTCGTCAAGATGACCGGGTTCCAGAACGATGGCGACGCTGGCAAAATCAAGGCGATTACAGCAAAATTGCAGGCTCTGGATGGAGTCGAATATGTACAGATCGATTCCGCCTGGGTTGAGCGTCTGGCGGCATTATTGCAAGTAATGCGTCTGATTCTGCTATTTCTCGCCGCGACCCTGGGTGTAGTGGTGGTTGCCGTGGTGTTCAATACGATACGCTTGCAAGTCATGACGCAACGCGAAGAAATCGAAGTCTCGCGTCTGGTCGGTGCCACCGATGCTTTCATATGCAGGCCTTTTTATTACACCGGTGCATTACTTGGGCTGATTGCAGGCGCGGTGGCACTGATCGCCGTCGCCGTCGCCTTGCATCCACTCAACGCCGCCATCGCCGACTTTGCCCGTCTGTACGCATCCGAATTCCGGCTGGTGCCGCTGAATATAAGTACAACTCTGATCATGCTCGCTGCCAGCGCTTTCCTCGGCCTGCTCGGCGCATTGCTGTCGGTACAACGCCATTTGGCGCGTCTGGCATGAGTGCGACAGCAATTTGTTTATTCAAAAATCAAATTTCTCTGCAATGTAAGTGCACACTCGCGAAGAAACATTGAAAAACAAGCAATTACACTACATTTTTCTCTCATCTCATCTCGCAGACCTAACGCATCAAGTTCACAAATCTTTACTTGGAAATTTGATCGCCAGACGCAACTTCAGGCACAAATCAGGCTCTAAATTCCTACAACAAGTGCAATTATTATCATTGGCGCAATAGTATTTAGCTATGTTCCTGGTATAAAACGCTCATTAGCACTCATTCCTATAGAGTGCTAAGATAGACCCTGTAAACGATTTGCAGAATGCAAGTGAGTCGTTTCTGAATGAAAGCGAGCAAGGAGAAAGCATGAAAGCAACATCCGCATCAACCGCAATGATTTCACCAAGCAACATGATGTCCTTGGGATTTTCTGGTGCGCTGGGCAATATTGACGCTTACATCTCGGCAGTCAATCGCCTGCCCATGCTGACACACGAAGAAGAAATATCCCTGGCAAAACGCCTGCGCGACGACAACGATCTGGGCGCAGCGCAAAAGCTCGTCCTGTCCCATCTGCGTCTGGTCGTATCGATTGCGCGCGGTTACCTGGGTTACGGCCTGCCCCATGCGGATTTGATTCAGGAAGGCAATATCGGCTTGATGAAAGCAGTCAAACGCTTCGATCCGGATCAGGGCGTGCGTCTGGTGTCGTATTCGATGCACTGGATCAAGGCAGAAATGCATGAGTACATCCTGAAAAACTGGCGCCTGGTAAAAGTAGCGACGACGAAAGCACAACGCAAGTTGTTCTTCAATCTGCGCAGCCATAAAACCGGCCTGGATTCGATGACACCAGATCAAGTCGAAGCGCTGGCAAAAACCCTGAACGTCAAACGCGAAGAAGTCATAGAGATGGAAACGCGCTTGTCCGGTCGGGATATCGCACTGGAAGCGCCGACGGATGACGAAGACGACAAGTTTGCACCGATCGCCTATCTATCATCGGATTTGCAGGAACCAACCAAGGTTCTGGAATCGCAGCGTCATGATCGCCTGCAAACCGAAGGGCTGTCGAGCGCACTGGGCAAACTCGATCCGCGCTCACGGCGTATTGTGGAAGCACGCTGGTTGGCGAACGACGATGGTTCTGGCGCTACCCTGCATGAGCTGGCCGATGAATTCGGTGTCTCGGCTGAACGTATCCGCCAGATTGAAGCCGTGGCATTGAAGAAGATGAAAGGTTCGCTGGCGGCTTTTGCATAACTGGCCGCAAGGAACAAAAAAGGCGCTCGATTGAGCGCCTTTTTTTATGCTTGCAACACTTACTCGGCAAGCAGAATTTTCAAATCATGCACAATAGTTTCCGTGCCTTGGCCGTGTCGAATAAACAAACGTATCCGGCCCTGCGTATCGAACACATAACTGCCTGCCGTATGATCAATGGTATAGCTGCCCGGGGTTTTACCCGGCACCTTCTGATAAAACACCTTGAATTCCTTGGCGGTTTTTTCCGTCTCTGCCAGATCGCCACGCAAACCGAGGAAACGTGGATCGAAGGCCGGCGCATATTGCTTCAGCAACTCCGCCGTATCGCGTTCCGGATCCAGCGTGATAAACAGAACCTGCACCTTGTCGGCATCCGCCCCCAGCTCCTTCATGACATTGGCCATTTCCAGCATGGTGGTCGGGCAAACATCCGGACATTGGGTAAAACCGAAAAACACGACGACGGCCTTGCCCTTGAAATCAGCCAGCGTACGCAACTTGCCGTTATGGTCGGGCAATGAAAAATCCTTGCCGTAGGCCAGTCCGGTCACATCGGTATTCGTGAAGGCAACTGGCGCTTTGTCGCCGCAGGCGCTTAAACCCAGTACGACCACGCACATGGCTAGCAGGAAACGTAAACGCATTTTCTAAAACCTCAAATAATGATCGACCAGCAAGGCGGCAAACAGCAGCGACAGATAGATAATCGAATAAGCAAACATCTTGCGCGCAATCATGTCGGTGTAGTGCTTATATACCTGCCACGCATACCACATGAAAATGACGTCCAGCACCGCTACCGCAATCAGATAGATCAGGCCGCTCATGCCAACTGCAAACGGCAGCATCGTGGTGGCCACCAGCGCAATCGTGTACAGCCAGATATGAAATTGTGTGAAGGCAGTACCATGCGTTACCGGCAGCATGGGCAAACCGGATTTCGCATATTCATCGCGGCGATACAATGCCAGCGCCCAGAAATGCGGAGGGGTCCAGATGAAGATGATCAGAACCAGTATCCATGCCTGCATAGGCAAATCGTTTGCCACGGCAGCCCAGCCCAGAGCTGGCGGCATCGCACCGGACAGACCGCCGATCACGATGTTTTGCGGTGTCGCAGGCTTCAGAATGATGGTGTAAATCACCGCATAACCGACAAAGGTGGCAAAAGTCAACCACATCGTCAGCGGATTGACGAAGTTGTACAGTACCCACATACCGGTGCCGCCGATCACTCCGGAAAAAACCAGCGTCTGCGGTACGGTAATTTCACCCTGCGCCATCGGACGCCGTGCCGTACGTGCCATGCGTGAATCGATTTCACGTTCGACCAGACAATTGATGGCAAATGCAGCACCTGCGAGCAACCAGATACCGACTGTGGCAGCGATGACGATTTTCCAGTCCGGCAATTCCGGGGTTGCCAGAAACATGCCGATCACGGCGCAAAAAACTGCCAGTTGCGTCACGCGCGGCTTGGTCAGTGCCCAGTATTGGGCGATGCGATTGGAAGAAACTGTCAAGGTTGTCATGCTTTATCTTGTGAAGCTGCCGATGAGCGCAAATCAGTCTGATGCGGCTCACGATTTTGCCCGTCTAGGCTCGAGATTCTAGCTTTGTAGTTTAACATGACCAGCAGCAGCACAAGTAAAGCGGCGCAACCGTTATGCGCAACCGCAAGTGCCAGCGGCCACTTCAATGAAACGGTAGCAATCCCGATCACGATTTGCAAAACCAGTGCGGCCAACACACCACGTGCAGTGGCGTGCAAGCCGGGAATCTGCAGCGCTTTCCATGCGGTCCAGCCAAGCACCGCCGCCACCACGAGCGCAAACACTCTGTGCGTCCAGTGAATCGCTGTCAGTGCATCGAAGGGAAGATAATCGCCGTCAGCAGTCTTGCCGAGTGCGCGCCACAGTGTAAAACCGTGTTCAAAATCCATCTGCGGCACCAGCGCACCATGACACAGCGGAAAATCGCTGCATGCCAGCGCAGCATAATTGGTGCTGACCCAACCGCCCAGCGCAATCTGCATGCCCAGCAACACCAGTGCAATCAGCGCGGGGGTTCGCAAGGTCAAGGCACGCGCATCGACGAAGGGATGATCCTTCTGTCGCGCGCCCAGCCAGGTCAGCATGCCGAGCAAGGTCATACCGAGCAAAAGATGTATCGTGACGATAAGCGGCTGCAGTTTCATCGTCACGGTCCAAGCACCGAACGCGCCTTGCACACAGACAAAGAACAACAGCAGCATCGGATAACGCGGCGAGAAACGCGTGAGCGTACGACCGCTTTGCAACCAGAAGCGCCATGCAATCACCACCATGGCAATGATCAGTACACCTATGCCCATCGCCAGATAGCGATGAATCATTTCTATCCAGGCTTTCATGACAGTCACCGGGCCATCCGGCATCAAGGCTTCTGCCGCGCGAATGTGCTCCAGCGCCTGCAAGGGATTGGCATGGCCATAGCAGCCTGGCCAGTCAGGACAACCCAGCCCCGAGTCAGTCAGTCGCGTGAAGGCGCCGAACATGATCACGTCAAAGGTGAGAAACATCGTCACCCATACCAGTTTGCGATACTTGTTCGGATCGCGGGAAGACCAGACGATCACGAATGCCAGCAAGGCAACGAACAGTCCCTTGCTGGCAAGTTGGAACAGCATGCCGGAATCAGCCAATTGAAGAGGCCTTCAATAGTTTGATGATATCTTTCTTGATCTTGTTCGGATCGGCATCTTTCGGGAAGCGCATCATCAGATTGCCCAGAGGATCTATCATGTAAATGTGATCGGCCATGGTGCTGCCCTCTTCCACCGGCAACCATGCGCGCACGGCCTCCTCTTTGGTGCGCAACATATTCGTGCCATCGAATTCACGTATCAATATTGTATCCAGCGGCTTGTCGTCGGTAATCAGCCAGACGCGTTCGATGCGCCCCATCTCCTTGCCTTGCGCGAGACGCAGCTGGCGCATGTCATGCAATTTTTTTTCGCAGGCAGAGCGGCATTCACCGCCATCGACCTGCAGCATGATCCACTTTCCCTGATAGGCATCCAGCGCAATGGGCTTGCCGTCGAGGGCATGTGTGCCAAGTTCGGGAATCGGATACTCGCGCGGATCGATAAAAGCGCCGTAATTAGTGCGGCTTTGCGGCTTGATTACGTAGTAAGTCAGATACGACAGGATAATAGGCGATGCGCATGCCAGAATAACCAGAAATAACTTCCAGCGTCCTTTGTGTTTATTTTTTTCCACGTCGAATTCCTGTCACAACAAAAAAAATGAATGCCATCGCAGCCAATGCGTACCACTGAAAAGCATAACCGCGATGTTTCTCCACGCCACTGGATGGCCGCGGCCAATCGCGCACCAGCCCATCGTGCGTATCGGATAACTGCTCAAGAAAAATCGGCTGCATGGCCAGTTTACTGCTTGCAGCAAAACTGGGGATATCAAGATTTTGCACGATGGCATGCGCTTGCGGTACATCCAGCACTCCCAGCTGCATCACCGATCCTATCGAACGGCGCGCCGTACCTTCGATTTCAATTTCGCCGTCCGGCGTAACGATGGCCGGCAGCTTGGTGCGGTCAGCCGGGTTACGCGGAATCCAGCCGCGGGCAACCAGCACGTGCAGATTGCTGGATGCCATTTTAAATGGCATCAGCAGATAAAATCCGGCGACGCCATTGTGCGGCCGGTTGTCCAGATAGACAGGCCAATCGCGAAGAAACTCTCCCTTGAGCAGAACACGTCGGTATTCAAACTCTTCAGGGCTCTGCAACAAACCACTCAGCTGTATTACCGGCGCGGCCTGTCTTTCCTGCAACTGCGCCTCTATCGTTAGCTTTTCAACTGCTCTGCGTGTCTGCCATTGCGCCAGCGACAAACCTATCACCACCGCGATTGCCGCGGCAACAAATGGAATGAACCTAAACCGAAAGGTGATTCGCATTACAATATCACTTCACTCAATACACACTGCGTTAGCCAGGCTGATGCAACTCCCGAACTGTCCGCCATGAAAATCGTTGTCGCCATTGCTTTTATCCTGATACTCGGCAGTCTTGGATCAGCCCTGTTCTTTCTGATGAAAGACAAAGGAAAAAGCGACCGTACCGTCAAGGCACTGGCGATGCGCGTCGGCTTTTCGATCACCCTCTTTATTCTGGTGCTCGTTGCATACAAGCTGGGCTACATTCAACCGACCGGCATACGCTGATTCCCGCACCAGGCAATCCCGACTTTTGCATCTAGCACAACACGTCGCTGCAATCGTAAAAAAGCCGCACCGAAGTGCGGCTTTTTTATTTGTCTCGCAATTATTGCAAGCGCAAATTACAACCAGTAAACAACCACGTACAAACCGAGCCAAACCACGTCGACAAAGTGCCAGTACCAGGCCGCGCCTTCAAACGCGAAATGATTGTCGGCTGTGAAATGACCTTTCAGTAGACGATACAAAACCACGCTCAGCATGATCGCTCCCAAAGTCACATGGAAACCATGGAAACCGGTCAGCAGGAAGAAAGTCGAACCATAAACACCGGATGTCAGCTTCAGGTTCAGGTCGCTGTATGCATGCATGTATTCATACACCTGAAAGCCCATGAAAATCGCGCCCAGCAGCACCGTTGCTGCCAGCCAGAACGCTGTCTTGCCGCGATGATTTTCACGCAATGCATGATGTGAAATTGTCAGCGTTACGCCGGACAACAACAGCAATGCAGTATTAATGGTTGGGATCCAGAACGGGCCCATGGTCGTGAACGCTTCCACCGTGCCGGCAGGACCGACATTCCCCCAATGTGCAGAAAAATCAGGCCACAGAATCTTGTGATCCAGATCGCCCAGCCATGGCATGCTGATGCTGCGTGCATAAAACAAGGCACCGAAGAACGCTGCAAAAAACATGACTTCGGAAAAGATAAACCAGCTCATGCTCCAGCGGAATGACGCATCGATGCGTTTGTTGTACATGCCGCCTTCGGATTCGCCGATCGCATCGCCAAACCATTTGTACAGCACGACGAGAAAACCCAGCAGGCCGGCCCAGGTAAGATACGAACCCCAGCTGGCATCATTGACCCAGGCAGATGCGCCCAGCATCAGTATGAGTAGCGATATACCCGCCGCCGCCGGCCATCTGGACGGGCCAGGCACGAAATAATAGGGCGCATTCGCGTGTTGAGCACTCATCTCCATCTCCCAATACAAAATTCAAATAGTTACGATGCAACGGCAACTTCAACCAACATCACAAGCACCGTCATAAAAACCCGTTTCGACATCGGCTTATTCCCTATGCCAATGTCCCATCACCCTGCTGTTGCCGGCTTCACCGTCGCCTGTTTTTCAGGTTTGGCAATTTCAAAGAAAGTATAGGACAAGGTAATCGTCTTTACATCCTTGGGTAAAGCCGGATCCAGATAAAACACTACCGGCATTTGCTTGGCCTGGCTAGGCTCCAGTGTTTGCTGCTGGAAACAGAAACATTCCACTTTCTTGAAATGCACTGCTGCCTGCTGCGGTGCATAACTTGGAATTGCCTGAGCCTCCACGCTGCGTGTCTGCGTATTCACTACCTCGTACAACACCTGGCTCATTTCACCCGGATGCACTTGCATGCTGTTTACCGTTGGGCGAAACCGGAATGGCCCGGTCGTATTCGCATCAAACTCAATCGTAATGGTTCTGCTCTTGTCGATTTGCGAATTGTCGATAGGCTTTACCTTCATCTCTTGCGAGGTCAGGATATTGACGCCAGTCAATTCGCAAATCTGTTTGTAGATCGGAACCAGCAAATAACCGAAACCAAACATCATCACCGCAATCACGGCCAGCTTGCCGAACATACGGCCATTCAACTTGCCGGTCGATTCCGTCTGATTTTCCATCTTGTCCTAACTAAACCACAAGCGCTTTGCGATCACGCTCAGCATGAAACCCGCTGCGATGACAGCCAGGATGAGACCCGTGCGCAAATTACGCTTTTTTTGATCCGTCATGTGAAGGCGGGCTTACGCCCGCCACTCCATTTATTTAACAGTCGGTGGTGTTTCAAACGTGTGGAACGGTGCTGGACTAGGCACAGTCCATTCCAAACCTTCTGCACCATCCCAAGGTTTGTCAGCCGCCGGTTTGCCACCGCGAATCGATGGGATTACCACGGCAAACAGGAAGTACAGCTGCATCAGACCAAAACCAAGACCGCCGATCGATGCGATCACGTTGAAGTCGGTGAACTGCGCCGGATAATCAGCATAACGACGTGGCATACCCGCCAATCCCAGGAAGTGCATAGGGAAGAAGGTAATGTTAAACAGGATCAGCGAACCCCAGAAATGGATCTTGCCGCGGGTTTCGTCGTACATGAAACCAGTCCACTTCGGACCCCAGTAGTAGAACCCGGCAAACAAGGCAAACAGGGAGCCGGCCACCAGCACATAGTGGAAATGGGCAACCACGTAATAGGTATCCTGCAACTGGATGTCGATCGGCGTCACCGCCAGAATCAGACCGGTAAAACCACCAATCGTGAACACGAAGATAAAGCCGATCGCGAACAGCATAGGCGTTTCGAAGGTCATCGAACCGCGCCACATCGTCGCGATCCAGTTGAAAATCTTGACGCCGGTCGGAACCGCAATCAGCATCGTCGCATACATGAAGAACAGCTGGGCAGTCACCGGCATGCCGGTAGTGAACATGTGATGCGCCCACACCATGAATGACAGGATCGCGATCGAAGCGGTTGCATACACCATCGATGCATAACCGAACAATTGTTTGCGCGCAAAGGTTGGAATGATGTGCGACACGATACCGAAGGCCGGCAGAATCATGATGTACACCTCTGGATGTCCGAAGAACCAGAAGATGTGCTGATACATGACAGGATCGCCGCCGCCAGCTGCGTTAAAGAATGATGTACCGAAATGACGGTCGGTCAATGTCATCGTGATCGCGCCAGCCAGCACCGGCATCACGGCGATCAGCAGGTAAGCAGTAATCAACCAGGTCCAGCAGAACATAGGCAACTTCATCAGCGTCATGCCAGGTGCGCGCATGTTCAGAATGGTAACGATGATGTTGATCGAACCCATGATCGACGACGCGCCCATGATATGCAGCGCAAAAATCGCCATATCCATGCCTGGCCCCATTTGCGTCGACAGCGGCGCATACAGCGTCCAGCCGGCAGCAGTTGCACCGCCAGGTACGAAGAACGAGACCACCAGCAGAATTGCAGCCGGCGGCAACAACCAGAACGAGAAGTTGTTCATGCGCGCAAATGCCATGTCGGATGCACCGATTTGCAGCGGCACCATCCAGTTGGCGAAACCGACGAAGGCCGGCATGATCGCGCCGAACACCATCATGATGCCGTGCATCGTGGTCAACTGGTTGAAGAACTCAGGTTGCATCAATTGCAAACCAGGCTGGAACAATTCTGCACGAATCAACATCGCCAGGAAACCGCCAGACAGCAGCATGGTGAAAGAGAACCACAGATACAGCGTACCAATATCCTTGTGATTCGTCGCATATACCCAACGACGCCAGCCATGCGGATGATCGTGCGCATGGTCATGGTCGTGCGAGTGATCGTGTGCTTGATCGACTGCGGTTGTGCTCATCTCAATCTCCTGATTCAATTACTTGCGCGCAGCCAGCACTTCAGCCGGTTGAACAATGTTTTCCGCAGCCTTGTTGGACCAGTGATTGCGGGTATAGGTAATCACTGCCGCAATTTCGGTATCCGACAACACAGACTTCCATGCTGGCATGGCGCCCTTGCCTTCCATCACCATATCGATATTGGCCGCTTTCGGTCCAATGACGATAGGCGAAGCATCCAGTGCAGGGAAGCTGCCAGGCACACCTTTGCCGTTTGCCTGATGGCAGGCGATACAGTTCGAGGTATAGACTTTTTCGCCACGCTGCACCAGCTCGTCCACAGTCCAGGTCTTGTTAGGATCGTCTGCATTGGCAGCCATTTCCTTTTTCTTGCCATCGACCCAGAGCTTGTAATCTTCATCGCTGACGACATTGACAACGATAGGCATGAAAGCGTGATCCTTGCCGCACAATTCCGCGCACTGACCGCGATAGGTACCGATTTTCTCGGCCTTGAACCATGCATCGCGTACAAAACCGGGGATCGCATCCTGTTTGACGCCGAACGACGGAATCATCCACGAGTGGATAACATCGTTTGCAGTCAGGACGATACGGATTTTCTTGTTGACCGGAACCACGACAGGATTATCAACTTCAATCAGATAATTTTCGCTTTTGGCCAGGGAGGAATCGGTAATTTGCTCACGCGGCGTCGCCAGATTGGAAAGGAAACCGATGCCTTCGCCTTCGCCAGCCAGGTAGTCGTAACCCCATTTCCATTGCATGCCGGTGGCTTTAATGGTGATGTCGGCATTCGACGTATCCTTCATCGCCACCACGGTCTTGGTCGCCGGCAGCGCCATACCGATAACAATCAGGAAAGGAATCACCGTCCATGCGATTTCAACTGCGGTACTTTCGTGGAAAGTAGCTGATTTATGTCCGAGCGATTTGCGGTGCTTGATGATCGAGTAGAACATCACGCCGAACACGGCAAGGAAAATCACCAGGCAGATGATCAACATCAAGGTGTGCAGCGAATAGATCTGTTCAGCGATCTGTGTCACAGGTTGATGAAAGTTCAACTGGCGTACTGCCGGGCCGCCCGGGCTATCAGTCACCGCCCAAGACGGCAAAGTTGCCGTCAGGAGCGACGCACCGAGCATCAAAGATTGAAGGCGCTTCGCATGTTTCATGATTTCCTCAAAAGCCCAAATTAAGAATTCTGTTAACCGCCGGGCCTACCGCCTGCCCCAGCTCCTGACGCCGTTCTTGCATGAACATGCGCTTCTTGTATTCCGTAAGGAATCACCCCACTTAATATCGTGCAACTGACAATTCCATGACCATCCAGCGATTGCACCATACTGACTGGCTCAATCCAAGGCCAAGGCTGATACTTGATAGCCGAGCGCGCGGACGCAAATCGCGCTCGCGCAAAACCGTCGAAGTATAAGGCGGAAAGGGCGGCGTTATCAAGTATAAAAACAAATGACAACACTCACGCCGCGCAAGGCTTTCGGCCGTCTTCTTCAGTTCAAATGCAGCAGGTGCACAGCTTTTTGCGATCTGCCGCACAAAATAGCTGTGACTTCCACGACACAAAAATCGATATCATTTAAGCAATCATCTTTATTTTCTGGGCAAATCGAAGCGCACTATCGATTCGCCGCTGGCTCTCGTCTTCGGTTCCGGGCGGAAGGCATGGCCATAGATAAGTTCAAACGTCAGCGGGATTTTCCCGTCCGCCCGGCGGCCTTGCTCCAGCGCCTCCACTACTCGCTGCCAGGCACACCTGCCTAACAAGCCCCGGCGTCGATTGTCCAGCGGATTGCCCCCCCAGGCGCGCACATCATCCATCATTTTTTCGACTGAGTCATAGGTGACCGTCAGCGTTTCCATATCCATCACCGGTGTCGAAAAGCCTGCATTGACCAGCATATCGCCAAAATCATGCATATCGACAAAAGGCAAGGCATGCGGTGCGCTATCGGCAGCAGCAAAGGCGGCACGCAATTCCTTGAAGGTATCGGGACCGAAACAGGAAAACATCAGCAAACCGTCCTGCCGCAATACGCGGCGCCATTCGGCAAACACGCGATCAGGCTGTGGATGCCAGTGCAGGGCCAGATTCGACCACACCAGATCGACCGCATTCATGCCCAGCGGTAATTGCGCGAAGTTGCCACATAATAGACTGGCGCTGGGATTTTTCCCCTTCCCCATCGTGGCCGGCAACCATTGCTGCAACAAGCGGTTCATGGTCGAGCGCGCGGCCACTTGCGTTTGCATGGCCGCAGCCAGCATCGCGGGAGCAGCATCGAGACCCAGCATGGCCGCCTGCGGAAAATGCTTTTGCAAAGTCGCCAAATCCGCACCTTCGCCGCAACCCGCATCCAGTACGTATTGCGGCTCTATCCTGACCAATGCCAGACGTTCATGCATTCTGCTCGCCACTTCGCGACGCAGGAAATTCGATTCGACTATGCGTGCAGGGTTACCGAACAGGCTGCGTACAAGGCTCAAATCTATGGGCGCACTCAGCTTGGAATCAGGAAAGGAAGGCACAGGAGCGGAAGGGTTCAATGACATAATGCACGCAAGTTTACACGCAAGGGAGCGGAGCTGCGCGATGCTATCTCGTTTTTTCGATTGGTCTCGTCATTTCATCTGGCGTCTGCCGAGCGCCCTTCCATCTTCATGCGCATTGTGCGGCTGCAGTCACGAGCAGGCACTGTGCGATGACTGCGAGCAGCGCTTCTTCAAGCATGCTCCGTTACGCTGCCATCAATGCGCATCCCCGCTACTGCGTACCGACGCGCCAACACAACGTTGCGGCGCCTGCCTGACCGACCCGCCTGCCTTCGACACCACCATCGTGGCCGGCGATTACGCCGCGCCTGTCGATCATCTGGTGCTGGCCCTCAAATTCGGCAACCGGCTGGCGCTGGCACCCCTTTTTGCGCATATGTTGCGCGATGCGATCTTGCGCGAACCGGTTTTCGCCATGCCAGCAGTGCTGACTGCCGTACCGCTGGGTGAAAAAAGACTGACCGAACGCGGCTTCAACCAGGCGCTGGAAATTGCCAAGCCCTTGGCACGAGCGATTGCCATACCACTGGCGCCGCAATTGCTGGAGCGTACGCGCGACACGCTGATGCAATCGATGTTGCATCCGGCTGAACGTCATCGCAATATGCGCCATGCATTTGTCTTGCCGGCCCATGCCGGTGCGCTTGTCCAGGGACAGCACGTAGGCGTGGTGGATGATGTAATGACCACCGGCGTCACCATGAACGAAATTGCCGTCACGCTGAAACGCCATGGCGCAGTGCGTGTCACCAATCTTGTCTTCGCGCGCACACCGCCTAAGTAAAGTCGCCCGCAATCGGATTAAAATGCGCGCTCTGCTTTCGCAATACTGTGATACCGCAATGCACTGGGCACCGCCAGCTGAGGAGAACTGTCTTGTTTCATGTTGTACTGGTCGAACCTGAAATTCCGCCGAATACCGGCAATATCATCCGTCTGTGCGCCAATACAGGCGCGCAATTGCATCTGGTCGAACCGCTGGGCTTCCCTCTGGACGATGCCAAGATGCGGCGTGCCGGCCTCGATTATCACGATTACGCACAAATGAAGGTGCACCACGACTGGCAGGCATTTCTCGATTCGTTTCCGGTCGATCAACCCTTGAACCCGGCACGCATGTTTGCACTCACCACGCATGGCTCCACACCCTTTGCCAGTTTGGCATTTCAGCCCGGCGATATCTTTGTCTTCGGTTCCGAAACCAGAGGACTGGCGACGGCACTGCGCGAATCTTTTCCTCCCGCACAGCGTATACGCCTGCCAATGCGGCCGGACAATCGCAGCCTGAACCTGTCGAATACCGTCGCCGTGGTGGTCTACGAAGCATGGCGCCAGAACGGTTTTGCCGGCGGGCAGTAAATATTTGCCGAGTTTAAGCTACAGTCATGCCAAACCACAGCACACTGCATACTTTTCATTCACGCTGGCATCGATGAAATGCCGCATTCCATATCCAGGGATATCCATGAATTTACGCTCGCTTTCTCTCACGGCCTTGGCCTTACTGCTCAGTTCCGTTGCGCATGCGCATGATTATCGCGTGGGTGACATCCGTATCGACCATCCTCATGCGCGCGCTACGGTCGCCGGCCAGACCAGCGGCAGCGCGTATTTCACAATGGAAAATACAGGTAAGCAAAGCGATGCCTTGATTGCAGTACAATCGCCAGCCGCCAAATCAGCAGAAATTCATACCATGTCCATGACAGCCGATCATGTGATGCGCATGCGCGAAGTGGACAGCATCGAGTTGAAAGCGCAAGAAAAAGTGAACATGCTGCCGGGCGATGGTTATCACATTATGTTAATCGGTCTGACGGCGCCGCTCAAAGCCGGCGACAAACTGCCGCTGGTGCTGACGTTCAGGAAGGCGGGGAAAGTCAACACTAACGCCACGGTGGAAGCAGGCCGGACCAGCACGCCTGAAACAAAGCGCGACGAACATCGTCAGCATTGATAAAAACGGATGGGAAGACGAATAAAAAAGGACGTTTTAAACGTCCTTTTTTATTTACTTCCCTGTGTAATGCCGATACACCTTGTATTTCCCATCCGCCTGGAACAACAGCACATCATAGGCATCGGCGACTTCACCCTGCACCTCCATGCCGGGTGAGCCCATGGGCATACCAGGCACGGCCAAACCCCTAGCCTTTGGTTTCTCTGCCAGCATGCGCTTAATCTCGCTGGCCGGCACATGGCCTTCCAGCGCATACCCACCTACCATTCCCGTATGACAACTACCGAATGCTGCAGGCACACCGAATTTTGCACGGTATGGTGCGGTATCCTGCACGTTGTGTGCATTCACCTCAAAGCCATTGGCGCGCAAATGCTCCAGCCAATCCGTACAGCAACCGCAAGTTGGCGTTTTATACACCTCGATGACCGGCTGGCTGGTTTTGGCCAAACTGACTGCAGGTATTGCGCCGAGCAAAATCGCAGCACGCAATAAAGTACGTCGTTGCATTATTATCTCCTGGTAAAACTGCCTTGCATCGAACCTGCGATGGCAGACAAATAAAAAGCCGCAAATGCTTGCGGCTTTTTATTAATGGATCAGTGAACTCAAGCCGCTTGGGTTGCCGCTATACGCGTGACGATTTCCTTGCGATAACGATTCAATTCTTGCACAGTACCAAAAGTACGCTCGAACAACAGCGACATATTGTGCAGAATGCGATCCACCACTTTCTTTTCCCATTCGCTGTCGAACTTGATCTGACCATCGAGCCAGTGTTCCAGCCATTCAGGATCCGGCAAACGCGATTGCACCGTATCGTTCGGGAACAAGGCCTGATTCACATGCAGGTTGGTCGGATGCAGCGGCTTCTCGGTGCGTCGTGCCGATGCCATCAACACGCCGATTTTTGCAAACGCGGCGCGCGCGGTATCGCCAACTTCGATCAAGGCTTTCTTCATGTAACGCAGATAGGCGCCGCCGTGACGGGCTTCATCCTGGCTGATAATTTTGTAGATCTGCTTGATGACAGGTTCGGTATGCCATTCGGATGCGCAGCGATACCAGTGATTCAGGCGGATTTCTCCGCAGAAGTGCATCATCAATGTTTCCAGCGCAGGGGCAGGATCGAATTCGAAACGCACGTTGTGCAATTCTTCTTCAGTCGGCACAAACTCCGGCTTGAAGCGGCGCAGATACTCCATCAACACCAGCGAATGCTTTTGTTCTTCAAAAAACCATACCGACATGAATGCAGAGAAATCACTGTCGCCGCGATTGTCACGCAGGAACATTTCAGTTGCAGGCAAGGCTGACCATTCCGTAATCGCATTCATGCGTATGGTTTGTGCCTGCTCATCAGTGAGCTTGGAGCCGTCGAACTGATCCCATGGAATATCGGTTTCCATATTCCAGCGAACCTGCTCTAAAGATTTAAACAATTCTGGGTACAACATATGCGCCTTAAAAATTGAGTTAAGTACTTGATTCTACCAAGAAATTCGTCACTTACCCAGTAACAGCCCGGCAATTTCCTTATATAAATCCTTATTTTCAGTGTGAAATTTCATTTCACCTGCATTACAAAAAGCCAAATAACTCACTTTGCAAAACGTTAGACGCCATTCGGAACACACTCGTTTCATACAAAAGGTAAACCATTCTGCAATGAATTCAATCTGTTCTTGCACGGGTTTGCATGCTGAAAAGCATGTCATGCAAAATAAACTGCACCGTCCCCGCCATGACAAACTTGGCATCTTGATGCAAGATGCATCCATCCCCATTCGACCAGCAAACTCATCATGAGAAAAATCATTTCCACCATCCTGCGTTGCGCACTGTTATCCAGCCTGCTCACGGGCGCACATGCCTCTGCACAAACGCCGGCCACTGCGGCCTGCCCCGCGACACTGAGCCATACCGTTCAGCGCCTGCAAGATGAAGTGCCGCAAAATCTTTGCCAGTACGCAGGTAAAGTCATCCTGGTTGTAAACACCGCCAGCTACTGCGGCTACACAGTGCAATACGAAGGATTGGAAAAACTGTATGCCAAGTACAAGGATCAAGGCTTCGTCGTACTGGGTTTTGCCTCGAATGATTTCGCGCAAGAGCCTGGTGCGAACAAGGAAATCGCCGAGTTTTGCAACAATACCTATGGCGTCAAATTTCCAATGTTTGCCAAATCTTCTGTCGTCGGCCCAAACAGCAATCCTTTTTATCAATCATTGATGAAAGCCGGCGCACAGCCGCCGAAATGGAATTTCCACAAGATCCTGTTGGCTCCCGACGGCAAAGTGATCACAAGCTATTCGTCAAAAATCACACCTGGCGATAAAAAACTGATTGCCGATCTCGAACAGGCACTGACAAACAACAAATAAGCGCTACGAATACGCCAGGCCGCAACCATTGCAGGCATCCAGGGTGTGCAATACACATCATTACAGCCGTGCAGGCATAATAACGGTGCTTTCATGACTGATTGAATCGGCCAGCCTCAAACCAAGGCCGGTCTCCGAACGTAACGCTGAGTGATTTTCCAGCAGCAAGCAAACATTAGAGACAACAGGCGAACCATCGCCTCCATGACCATGCGCATTCTGATTATTGAAGACAATGCCGATATTGTCGCAAACCTGTATGCATTTCTCGAGCCGCGCGGCTACGTACTCGACTGTGCCGCCAACGGCTACGCAGGCTTTGCGCTAGCGGCACAACATGAATACGACGCTGTCATCCTTGACATCAAGATTCCGGGCATCGACGGATTGACACTGTGCCGCAAGATGCGCGACGAACTGCAAAACGATACGCCGGTGCTAATGCTGACTGCACGCGATACGCTGGACGACAAAGTCGCCGGTTTTGACAGCGGCGCGGATGATTATCTGGTCAAGCCGTTTTCGCTGCTGGAAGTGGAAGTCCGCCTGAAAGCCTTGATACGCCGTGCACACGGCAAAAATCAGGGCACGAATTTCCTTAGTGTCGGCGATCTGGTATTCGATACTTCAACGTATCAGGTCAAACGCGATGGCATGCCGATCACGCTGACCAAAACAGGATTCAAGATCCTGGGCTGCCTGATGAGGGAAGCACCCAAGGTCGTTTCGCGGGAAACGCTGGAGCTGGAAATCTGGGGCGATCATCCACCCGACAGCGATGCCTTGCGCACCCACATCCATGCACTGCGACAGGCGCTGGACAAGGCACATCCGTTTGCGATGCTGCGCACGGTTCAGGGTATAGGCTACCGTTTGGTAAGTGCGGATGAAACCACCTAGTTCGCTCAGGCGACGCATTGTCGTCGCCTATCTTTTTTTCGCACTGGCCATCTGCACCTTTGTCGGCGCGGTAACCACCGTTGCCATTGAAGGCACCGAAGACTTGCTGGTTGATGAACATTTACGCAGCATCGCCGCCTGGGCGTCACCGCGGCATGCAATCGGCATGCCGGTGGATATGCCATCTGATGTAAGCTTCTATCACAGCGACACCATCCCGCCCGAACTCCGTGACTTGCCGCTCGGTGTCGAAAAATTGGTTTTTGAAGGAAAAGGCGTGCATCTGCTGGTAGGCGAAGACGATGCCGGCAAATATGTGGTGGTCGATCGCGCCAGCGAATACAAAAATATAGAGCATACAATTTACGCCATGATCATGGCCGGTTTTCTCGGCTTTGTGGCGCTCTCGCTGTTTCTCGGCAGCTTTATTGCACGCGGTTTCGTCGATCCGATCGTTGAACTGGCAGCAGCGGTCAGCAAGAAAGGCAACCATGCCGATTTACCGCTGCTGAACAGCCGCGATGAACTGGGCGTACTGGCGCGCGCTTTCGCCGCCCATACCGCCGAGCTGCAGCAATTCCTCGCGCGTGAACGCTTTTTTACCGGCGATGTCAGCCACGAATTACGTACGCCGCTGACCATCATCACCGGCGCTGCCGAACTGCTGGTCGAGCAGACGTCCACGCAAGCGGCGCTGCATGCGCCAGCAAACCGCATCCTGCGCGCGGCCAAGGAAGCAAACGAGTGCATTGAAATACTGCTGCAACTGGCGCGCGCGCCCGACCAGATCAATCGACCGGAAACATCCGTCGCGGATGTTATCCATGCAGAAATTGCGCGCTGCCAGCATTTTATTGAACGCAAGCCGGTCACGCTGCATTTTGAAGAAGGCGAAGACTTTCTGGTGCCCGCGCGCAGGGAACTGCTCACGGCAGCGATCGGCAATCTGATTCGCAACGCCTGTCAATACACCGAGCAGGGCTCTGTCACCGTCAGAATCACCGCCCATACGGTGATCGTTGAAGATACCGGCCCCGGCTTGCCGGAATCGATACAGGCTCGCCTGCAAGAAAAAAAATCTTCCGTTCCCCTCGTAGGTTCTGCCGGCTCAGGACTGGGCCTCGCTTTGGTCGTACGCATCTGCGAAAATCTCGACGCAAAATTAATCGCAGAAAATAATCCAAAAATTGGCAGTAATTTCCGAATTGTTTTTTAAATAATTTTAACTGAAACGTAACATATTTCTCACATCTTATTAAGTTCCTCAGCGTTAACCTGCGGCTATGCAGTGGCGTCACCTTGCCTAGGCAATTCAACTCCTTCCGACAGTTTTTGAGTTGTTTTATCTTGAGCCACAGACATTTCGTTTTTAACGCAATGTCGCGCATATGAATACGTAGTGGCCAAAAAAGATTTCTCAGATTTTTCTGATGATCGATAACTACATGGTCATACGTTGACTGCCACATTATCTTAATAAACATTGAGGAAGACATGGACGTAATAAGCACCGCGGCCTTCTGGGCTGCACTTGGCAACATCATCCTGATCAACATCGTACTTTCCGGCGACAATGCGGTGGTCATCGCACTGGCTGCCAAATCCCTCCCGCCAAAACAAAAGAAACTGGCTGTGATCTGGGGTAGTGCCGCAGCGATTATCCTGCGTATTGTCTTGACCATCTTTGCATTGCAATTGCTGACCCTGCCGTACCTGAAACTGATAGGCGCAGTTTTGTTGTTTTACATCGGCGTGCAATTGCTGGCTGAAGGTGATGGCGAGGAAAACATTGAAGGCCATTCCAATCTGTGGGGTGCCATCAAAACCATTCTGATCGCTGATCTGGTCATGAGTCTGGATAACGTGCTCGGTGTTGCCGCCGCTGCCAATGGCAATGTCACATTGCTGATTATTGGTCTGGCAATCAGCGTTCCGATGATCGTGTTCGGTAGCGCACTGGTATTGAAGCTGATGGAAAAATTCCCTATCATCATCACGCTGGGCGCCGCATTGCTCGGCTATCTCGCTGGCGAAATGCTGTTCTCCGACACCGCAGTTGCCCCCTGGATCGCAAGCAATATTCCGCACCATGAAATCGCCTTGTTCGGCAAAAGCCACCTCAGTATTCCGGGCCTGATACTCGCAGCCGGCGTTGTGGTAGTAGGTACTTATCTGGGCAAACGTCACCATAAAACTGTCGCGGCGTAATCCCGACGGACGAGCGTCAGATAGTGCTCGTCCGCCTCGCAAAAAGGGCGAACCGGCCATACCGGTTCGCCCTTTTTGCCTGACTGCCCGCATTGGAAACCCCGCGTGCACAAAAACACTATCGTCTTAATATTTCCGCAGATTGAAATTGTGTTCGACTACCATTCTGGTGGTCGCAATCAGGCTGCTTAATCCGAATACCAATTGTGTCAGCCGGTCGCCCGGCAAGGCCCATATTTGCGTATCTGGCACATCGACCTGAGTCGCCGCTGTAATCAATGGCGCAACCCACTCTGCTTCCGGCGTCACATCCAGCAGCACATCTCCCTCCGCTGTCGTATGCATGAAAATTTCACCGCCGGCACTCAAACCGAAGCAAATTCCCCAGCCGCTGGCCTTGCTGCTTTTACCCAATTGCTGGATAGAGCGATTTTGATGGTCTATCCATGTTTCCACATCGTAGGTGGTTTTTAAAACTATCCAGGGACGTTCAAGCTGCTCATCCTGCTTCTTTTCGCCTTCATCGACCATCGTTCACATCTCATCGGAAAATAAGTAATTCATGCACACACTGTACACGCTGCGACAACATTCTTCGTCCGGCCGACAGATAAAAAAACGTACAAAGCAGGCAATCCCGCGCCATCGTGATATCCTGCGCACCCTAGCTCACCCATTGCTCGACTGCTGTTCATGACGACCGAACCAAGCCCTAATCCGTTTCAATCCGCGCGCATCCTGCTCAAGGAACTTCAAGAGAAATTCCCCGTGTTTGGCGATTTCCTGCCACTGGCAATCGGCATCGACAAGCAACTGATTGCGCAAAATCCTGAAGTCAGCCGCAAAGCCTTGCGTACCGCCCTCGGCATACACACCAATTCTCTGCGTTATCTGAAGGGGATGGAAAAAGCCACCGTACGCTTCAATCTGGATGGCACACACGCCGATGAAGTCACGGATGTGCATCGCACACATGCGACCACGACCTTGAAAGAACGCTTTAAAAAGAATGCCGAACAGCGCAAGGCACAACGCCTGGCGGAAGAAAACCAGCGCAAGCTGGAAGAAGCGGAGCGCATGCGCGCCGACAAGCTGAATCAGCTGGCAGAGAAGTTTTCGCGCAAGAACTAACTCTCTCGCACAGACACGATGATCATCGTGTCTGTGCCGAGCACTACCAGTAAGTCCACAGCATCTTGGCGGCCAGCACATACAGCAAGCCGGCAAATATGCGCTTCAGGATCGACACTGGCAAGCGCTGCGCCAGCCGCGCCCCAAACGGTGCTGTCACCACACTGCCGCACACAATTCCGATCAGTGCAGTGATGGAAATAAATCCTATTGCGTCAGATGGCAAACCAGGTACATTCCAGCCGGAAATGATGTAACCGATGGTTCCGACCACTGCCAGCGGAATTCCCATCAAGGCACCGGTACCTATGGTTTTCTTCATCGGCACGCCACACCACAGCATGAAGGGAATCGTCAGGAATGCACCACCGGCAGAAACCAGTCCGGCGATAATTCCAATTACCATGCCGACAAGGAACAGCGGTCCGGTCGTCGGCAGCGGACGTGCAGCCTTCGGTTTTTTATTCAGCATGATTTGCGTGGCGCCGAAAAACACGATGACGGCAAAACTCAAGGCCAGATGGCGTTGTGGAATCCAGGCTGAAACCGATGTGGCCAGCAGACTGCCTATCACCAGGCCCGGTGTCATGCGTTTGACGATATTGAAATCAACCCCGTCGAACTTGAGGTGCTCACGCACGCTAGAACCGGAAGTAAATACGATTGACGCCATGCATGTTGCCAGTGCCATATGCACCACGTGATCCGGCGCAAAATGCTGGGCAGCGAACAAGGCTGCAATAATCGGCACCAGCGTCATACCGCCGCCTATACCGAGCAAACCGGCCAATACACCGACAAACGCACCCGCCGCCACATAAACAAGAAACCACATCATGCATGCACCTCAATGCTTGCGTCTGCCAAGCTTGCACCAAACAACTTTGCCACCATAGCTTGCATGAGATACGCCTTGTTTTTTATCGAGTAAATAAATTGTGCCCTGATCGCATAAGAACATCATGGCACGGCCTCTACTATACCGATACTCGTCGCCAAGGTTTTCCGAAAAGAAAATATCCCGATGGCAGTGCCGCCATTCCGTTCGGAACAAGAAAATCCTGCTTGAAGCACCTGGCATCAAATTTACATTGCCTTACCATTATTTTCGCCTCCCACACCAGCCGGCAAAACCCGCTAGACTGACGACTGTAAGCATCAGGTCTTGTCGAATTGCTCAAAAATTGCAGCATGTTTTTTTGCATCGACCAACACTATTCATTCGTTTCCCAACCGGCAGATCATCCTTGCATTCCGCATCATCCACACCCGTTATCAAGAACGAGCGCCTGTTTTTGCTGACCATCGCCGGCATACAGTTCACGCATATTCTCGACTTCATGATCATGATGCCGCTCGGCCCGCAACTGATCCGGGTCTTGCACATCGATACACATCAATTTGGTTTATTGCTGTCGTCCTACACGCTGGCAGCCGCCGCCTCCGGCTTGCTCGCCGCCACCTATATCGATCGCTTTGACAGGCGCAAACTGATGCTCACGCTGTACGCACTGTTCATCATAGCAACGCTGTGTTGCGGCCTGGCGCCCGACTACACCACGCTGTTGATTGCGCGCGCACTGGCCGGCGCATTTGGCGGCATTCTGGGTGCGCTGGTGCAAACCATGATTGCAGACGTGATTCCATTCGAGCGACGCGGCAAGGCGATGGGTACGGTGATGACGGCGTTTTCCATCTCGACCGTGGCAGGCGTGCCGCTGGGTCTTTTGCTGGCTTCGTATTTTTCTACCATCGGTTGGCGCGCACCGTTCTTCTTCATCGTCTTGCTGGCGGCCGGATTCTGGCTTATCGGCTACAAATTGCTGCCCAATCTGACTGCGCATCTGCACAGCAAACGAGTCGGCAATATTTTCCAGCAAATTTTCGCGGTAGCGAAGGAACCCAGCCATTTGACTGCGTTTGCGTTTATTGCACTGATAATGATGGCTGGCTTTACGGTGATTCCGTATATCGCCCTGTATCTGACCACCAATGTCGGTTTGCCGGAATCATTCATCACCGTGATCTATCTGTGCGGCGGTGCCGCGACATTTTTCACTTCGCAATTGATCGGCAGGATGTCGGACAAGCACGGCAAACTGAAGATTTTCCGGCGCGTGGCGCTGGCTTCTTTCATTCCCTTGCTGATTACGACGCATCTGGTGCCGATTGCATGGTGGCTGGTATTGATCAATTCCACACTGTTCTTCATTCTCGTGCCGGGCCGCATGGTGCCGGGCATGGCGATGGTGAGCGCCGTTCCGGCGCCGCATGTGCGCGGTACCTTCATGAGCCTGGTCTCTGCGGTGCAGATGCTGTTTTCGGGACTGGCAACGCTGGTAGCCGGTTTGATCATGACGCGTGCACCAGACGGACAAATCATGCATTACGATATGGTCGGCTATATCGCCGTTGTCTGCGGCATCGCCACCATCTGGATTGCCCGCCATTTGCGTGTGACCCCGACAACTGCTGCGACTGGCAAACCGTTCACCTGAGCACGCCTTACGGTTTAGCGGGCGGTGTGCAATTTTTGTCCGGTTTTTTACCCGGTTTTAAACCTGATTTGGTGACCGTCTTTTTTGCCGCGGTAGCTGACGGCTTGCCTGAGTCCATTGCCGGCTCGGCTTTCTTTTTCCTTGCACCGGTTTCTTCTGCCATGACACCGCGCACAGTCTGATTGAATTGTTCCTGCAGCAAATTCCACCACTCTGCCGACACACCCGCCGCACCGGCAACACGCGCCGGATCATCAGACCTTGTACCGGCATGCGACACAGGAGCTGCATGTGCATCAGCGTCAAACGCTGTTGTACCCATGGCATGCAAGCTCGAGAGCGTGGCCCCCTGCACTTCCAGCGCCTGTATCGTGCTGCGCAACATATTCATATTCACACTCAACCACGATTCCACCGCCTTCAGGTCGGAAATCTGCTTGTTGACCTCATCCAGCGAAAGGGTCGGCATCACCATGCCGGGAATGCCCGTCGATGCGTGTGCGTCGCCCCACATTTTCTTGACGAATTCCAGCGTATCGGCCATGGCATCGAAACCGGGAAGACTGGGCATATCTGGCTGGGTCATGTGACACCTTCAGGATGGAAAGAGATTTTGCAAAAAACGCGCTGATGCGCCATCATTCTCGCTTTCAGCTTAGCAGAGAATAATGCGCAAACGGCGTGCCAATGCGGTGGACGCCTCATCGTGCAACGCAGCGGCGACAGCCGAGCCATTCCCTTGCATGAAGAAGGCAATGCGTCTGTCGGTCAGGGGCTTGAACTCGATCAGCGATGCTTCCACGCCCAGCTTGTTGTCGAATATTTCCAGCGCCAGCGGATGCCTGCCATCCGGCAGTCTGACGCCACCACGCGCATTGACGGTCTCGATCGCCAATTGCACATTGCGCGCCACCGCTTCACCCGCGTTGGCGAAGGCGCCTGACATGCCTTCTATCATTCCTGTGCGTATGGTTTCAGCGGATTGTGCAGTGCTGCTGATCAGCAAGAGCAAGGCGGCAAGGATTTTCCTGTTTTGAATGTTCAAGATGCGACTTTCCAAAAAACGCATTTTACGCGGCACTCACTCGCCTTGCCCGTTCACCCAAGCCGCTGGCTTGCGTTTACACTTGCGCCATGACGATGGCTCCCCTCCCGACCGAACACCGCCGCAGGCACTCGCGCAGCCTGTGCGTGCTGCTCGCGGCGGCGCTGTTGCATTTGCTTGCGCTTGGCTGCTTAGGTGGACTGTTGCGTTTTCCTTCCATGCATACGCCGGAAAATACAACCGTGATCACAGCCACGCTGACAGCACCGCCACCCAAACCCGTGATAAAAGCCGCACCCAAACCTGTCAGGCACAAACCGCGTCCGCCAAAACCGCAACTCTCGCCACCGCCCGCAATACCGCACGACTTACCGCCGGTACTGGCCGCCAGTGAGACAGAAACGGCGGATATGCCAGACAGCGAAAACGTCGACGATATTGCCACGTCTGCAGCAACAGAAACGTCCGTTGCCGATCCAGAACAGAACAGTGTGCGCTACAACATCGACCTGCCGCCTTCTGCCGAACTGAAATACGACGTGCAAAAAACGCCCAAAGAGGGCGCCCCCATGTATGGCAGCGGCACCATCAGCTGGCACACCGACGGCAGCAAATACATTGTGAATGGCGATTTTGGCGTACTCTTCATTACCGCACTGCGCTTTCAGAGCAGTGGTGTCATAGAAAACACAGGTATAACTCCCGAGCTGTATAGCGAAAAACGCTTCCGCAAGGCAGAGACCAATACGCACTTCCATCGCGAACGCAATACCATCAGTTTTTCATCTTCCACACTCTCGTATCCGCGCAACGGTGGCGAACAGGACCGCGCCAGCATCATCTGGCAACTGGCCGGCATAGGACGTGGCGATAGTGAAAAAATTTTCGCCGGCGCCAGCATCGATTTATTCGTGGCAGGCACCCGCAATGCAGAAACCTGGCAGATTCTGGTACTAGGTCTGGAAGAGATCACCGTCGATGGCGTCAGCACGCAGGCCTGGCATCTTGCACGCGCACCGCGCAGCGGTTCACATGATCAGAAGCTGGACATCTGGCTCGCGCCGGAGCAGAACTGGTATCCGGTACGCTTGCGCTATACCGAAAGCAACGGCGATTACCTCGACATGACACTGACCAGCTTGAACGTTTCCGCAATACATTAGTCTGATATCTTCAACCACTTATTATTTTGGTGATTCAATGAGCCGTTTTTTTGCACGATTTTTCCCCCATGTCATCCTTGCCTGCATGATGAGCGCATCGCCGCTCGCCGCTCACGCACAAGCACGAGTACAAACACCGGCAAAATTCACCGCCAATCCGCCCGCTTCCGCCGACCTGAGCTACACCATCAATGCGCATCAAAGCGGCCTGTCCCTGAACGGAACCGCCATCCTGCATTGGAGCCAGGACAAGAATCATTATTCGATCAGCACCGAAACACGCGCCATGTTGCTGGGAAAAATTCTGGAAGCGAAAAGCGAAGGCGCAATCGATGCCTACGGCCTTGCGCCCCTCACCTCTACCGAAAAACGCTTGCGCAAGGAGCTGAGCACCACCACCTTCAATCGCGAAACCCGCAGCATCACTTTCAGCGCGTCCGATGCCAACTATCCGATCAAGGGCGGCGAGCAGGATCGCAACAGCGTCGTATGGCAACTCGCGACCATGGCACGCAGCACGCCGGCAAGATTCAAGACCGGTGCCAGTCTTTCCATGATGGTCGCCGGCCAAAAAGATGCAGAGCAGTGGACTTTCAAGGTCGGCAAATCCGAAACCATCAAAACCGCTTTAGGTAACCTGAAAACGATCAAGGTCAGCAAGCTCGTCAAAGGCAGCGACAAGGGTCAGAAAATCGACATCTGGTTTGCACCAAGCAAGGAATGGTATCCGGTCCGCATACGTTTTGCCGAACCCTCAGGCGATTTCATCGAACAAACCATCGTCAAGATCACGCCACAACCTTAAGAGCTGAAACGAAGCAGGGCCAGCCACGCATATAATGCAGCCTTCGATTTTTGATTGACGGGGAACAGATGAATTCTGCAGATAGCGCGCTGGTACTCTTCAGCGGCGGACAAGACTCCACCACCTGCCTGGCATGGGCGCTCACGCACTATGCGCGCGTGGAAACCATAGGCTTCGATTACGGCCAGCGCCACGCAATCGAATTGTCTGTGCGCCCGTTCCTGCTGGAAAAAATGCGTGCCCTCTCGCCTGAATGGGATCGCAAGCTGGGCGAAGATCACATGATTGATCTCTCTCTCATCGCAAAAATTTCCGATACCGCACTGACCAGCAATGTTGAAATTGCAATGCTGGAAAACGGCCTCCCCAATACTTTCGTACCCGGCCGCAATCTGCTTTTCATGACAGTCGCCGCAACCGTGGCGTATCGCCGCGGGCTGGAAGTACTGGTAGGCGGCATGTGCGAAACAGATTTTTCCGGTTATCCGGATTGTCGCGACGACACCATGAAAGCCTTGCAGACAGCGCTCAATCTCGGCATGGCAACAGATCAGAAGATCGAAACGCCGTTGATGTGGATAGACAAGGCCGCTACGTGGAAAATGGCGCAGGATCTGGGTGGCATACCTTTGCTCAATCTGATTCGTGCAGGAACGCACACCTGCTACCTCGGCGAACGCGGTGAATTGCACGACTGGGGCTATGGCTGCGGCAACTGCCCGGCGTGCAAGCTGCGCGCGCGCGGGTATGCCGACTTCATTGCCGGATAAGTTCCCCTCCGCGCACGGCAGGAGTCCGGGTTTGAAGCCAACCTCTGATCCGATCCGGCAGATCGGCGTGGCGACCTGCCATCCACAACCGGTAAATCAATAACGTAGACCAGGTGCCGGCATAGGCTGGGCAGATTCCGGCTGCGGCTCAACAATGGTCGTGGTAGTTTCACGATAAATACCACCCGTTCCCACACTGCCCGAAACCGTTCCCTCGCCGCGTACGCGACGTACGCAATCCTCGCGGTCCGCCGCTGGCAATGCCCTACAACGCATGAGTGCGTTTTGCTCATGTGCGCTCGCATTATCGGTCAGACGACCGCGCCTGGCTTCACCACGTGCGGCACCAGCCTCCTTCAGACAAGTCGCGCGATCCTGATGGGTTTGCCCATTCAGACAGGCTGCGCGCTCTTGCTGATAAGTGCTGGTGCCGGCATCGGCTGCCAGGGCAGCAGTCGCCCCCAAGGACAGGGCAGCAGCAAGAATGGATAAGGCAAGCGCGCGCTGAGGTATTTTACAAAATGCACCATGAACAAATAACATGTTGCCCTCCTGCGTGAAAAATATCAGCCTAAAACGCAAATATTGTCTTGTATGTGCGCTAACCGACTTATGAAAAATTAAAATGACGGAATCCTGAACATGAAGACAAGCTTGTCTGCAAAGGCAGCATGCGCGACTATTTTCCCTGCACAATTTTTTGATTCAATGACATACTTGCCCAAGCAATATTGCCGATCGCGTCTGCAGTCCTGATACTGCCGCGATCCGGCCTGAATTTAATTAAAAACTTCCAAGAGACTCGCAATGCCTTCACCCAAAGCACCACGCAAGCACTTTTCCATGTTGCGCGGCTTTCACCTCGCTGATTTTTTTACGCTCGGCAATGCAGCCTGCGGTGTCGCTGCTGTATTTTTTGCGATGCTCTATATGAACGGCCAATCGCTTTCCCATTTTTACGCGGCAGCGGCAATGGCGCCGGCCGCATTTATATTCGATGTTCTGGACGGCAAGATTGCACGCTGGCGTCGCCAGCATTCAGCGATGGGACGCGAGCTGGATTCGCTCGCCGATGTCATTTCATTCGGACTCGCTCCGGTAACGCTGGGCTTTGCTGCCGGGTTAACCGGCGGCTGGGATTGGGTCGCAATGATTTATTTCGTTTGCTGCGGCGTGAGTCGTCTGGCACGTTACAACGTCACAGCAGAAACCCTGTCCGAAGGCGCCGACAAGGTGGCGTATTTTGAAGGCACGCCGATCCCAACCAGCGTGCTGATTACCGGCATATTGGCGTGGCTGGCATCGCAGGGACGCATAGGCTCAGCAATTGTCGGTGACGTCTGGATGCTGGGCCCGTGGGAGCTGCACCCATTCGCCTTGCTGTTCGTCTTGTCCGGGACTTTAATGATCAGCAAGACACTGCATATCCCTAAACTATAAAAACAGATGCGGACAAGAACCTGGTAACACTAGCAACGATAAACCAGTGCAACAATCACCACTGCCGCAGTGGCCGCATCAAGCAAAATCACGGCAATGCCTCATTGCATTATTTCTTCGCGTCCAGGCCGGAACTCTCCCGCCAGCCGCTTCTGATTACACATCAGCGACACCATCGCCAAGAAGATTTTTACTGATGCTTATGAAGAAAATTAATACTCGCCCAAATGTAACAAGACGTAAATGCATTGGTGAACCATGGCAAATGGCTTTGCAATGCAAGGATGGCGCGCGCATTTCTGTCTGCCCGTCTTGTTCAAGGGGATAATCATGCATATAAAATCAATCGCATTAATGGCTGCTCTGCTTGGAAATGTTGCATTTTTGCAACCAGCAATGGCAAAGGAAACTCGCCTGGAAGCAAGGAAAAACCCTACGCTGAACAAGAGTGTCTCCAGCGTTGAAAGCCTTACCAAGTCGCAAGCCAAAGCTGCAAAAATGTTTCGTGTGGTAAATGATTTTGAAAAAATAGATGCCAATCGCGATGGTCGCGTGACACGCCATGAATTGCGCCTGTATGCGCTTTCCGCCCGACGCCATGTGCCCATGACCTGATGCGCACCTGCGCATGCATGCCGCCACCCGAAAATACCTCCCCCCTGCTTCCCCTCGATTTTTCCGTCTTTCCTCTCTCTGCATTTCGGCGTCTGCACACCGTTGAAACGAGCACCACAAGTATCGTATTAAATTATCAACAATTGAAAAATCGGTCGCCAGACCGCGCGTCTATGGCATGCTGGACGAGCATCACAATAATGAGCCGACAAGCGCATCCATGCGCACACGGCCGCCTTAGGGGAGCTCCACATGTTCTATTCTTTGCGCACATTGTTTGTCGGCCTGATTTTCGTCGTTTTTTTCTTCCCTGCCTACGCGGAAGATGGCGTGACCGACACCAGGATTTTGATAGGCCAGACAGTCGGCCTGACAGGCGCCATCGCCGGTCCGGTAAAAGAAATGAATGAAGGCGCCAACGCCTATCTCGCCAGCATCAACAGCCGAGGCGGCGTCAATGGTCGCAATATCGAATTGCTGACACTGGATGACAAATTCGATGCCAAACTGGCCGCTACGAATGCAGAGTTGCTGATCAAGAAAGAGCGCGTATTTGCCCTGTTCCAGAATCGCGGCACACCGCTTACGGAAGCCATCACACCCATGCTGGCAGCCAACAAAATCCCGCTGATTGCCCCCAGTACCGGTGCGATGATTTTTCATGCACCCGTCAATCCGCTGCTGTTCAACGTACGCGCAAAATACCAGGATGAGGTGAGGAAAGGCGTCGAACATTTCACCACCATAGGCTCAACCAGCATAGGCCTGCTACACGTAGACGATTCCTTTGGCAAGGATGGACTGGCGGGTTTCGTCAGTGCAATGAACGAGCGCAACATGATTCCAGCCATCGTTGCCTCATTTCCTCGCGTCAAACCTGATTACGCGGCGACCGCCAATACCATCGTCAAGGCAAATCCGAATGCCTTGATCATCGTCAGCTCTTCTGCCCATACGATTGAAATCATCAAGACAATCCGCGCCAAAGGCAGCCTGGTGCAGATCATGACGCTATCGAACAATTCTTCGCAATCGTTCGTGCAAGAGCTTGGCCCTGTCGGCACTGGCGTGATCGTGTCGCAAATTACACCTGCCCCTAATTCGGTGACGACCGGTTTGGGCAAGGAATTCATGGCGCTTGCCAAGACCAACAATGTCACCGTGTCGTACGCTGCGATGGAAGGTTTCGTCGCAGCCAAGGTATTGGTCGAGGGACTGAAACGTGCAGGTCGCAATCTGACGCGCGAGAGCTTCGTGCGTGCACTGGACTCTATCCAGAAATTCGATCTGGGCGGCGTGATGATCAGCTATACGTCTGCCGATCACACCGGCAGTGAATTTGTCGAAATGACGATGATCAGTAATGGGCGTTTTATACGCTAAGCATCGTTTCCCAAAAGCTCACTGAATTGCAGGATCGCCAGAAGCCGGATCTTCTGCAATCGCTAGCGCCACGGCCTTTATCCGCGCAGTACGAATCGCCTCGGGAATACGCCTGGCTTGATCCGGATAACGCTGCTGCGTGAGCGCAGCAATCTCGCCGCCATTAACCGTTTGAGCAACGGCCAATGCCGATTGCAAATAAGCATTTTGCGGAAACGGTTTTTCGGCAAACCCGGTACGCCCGCGATGATCGCATTCGGATGCCTGTAGCATGTCAATGAAACGTTGCGGCTTGCGGAAGGCATCGCAACGCTCGAACAAAGTCACGATGGTTGCTGCCCGCAACTCCAGCGCGCGACCGATATTACCGTGTTCACGCGCTGTCATGACCGACAGATCGCGGCAATCGCCGGGAATTTTCAGGCGTTGGCAAACCGCTTCTACCAGCTTCGTACCATGCATCTCGTGGCCGTGATGGCGCGGCCACGACTCTGGCGGCGTCATGCCTTTACCAAGATCATGCAATAACGCAGCGCAGCGTATCGGTAAAGAAAGATTTTGCTGTGCGGCGTAATCGACCACCATCATCACATGTTTGCCAGTATCGATTTCCGGATGATGCGCGGCCGGTTGCGGCACGCCCCACAAAATATCAAGCTCCGGCAAAATACGTTTCAAGGCACCGCAATCGCGCAATACGGCAAACATGTGCGATGGCTGCGTCTCCATCAAACCGCGTGCCAGTTCCTGCCAGATACGCTCAGGTACCAACGCATCGACTTCGCCTGCAGCGACCATCGCCTGCATCAATGCATTGGTTTCCATCGCCACCGAGAATTGCGGAAAGCGTGCGGCAAATCGCGCCACGCGCAGTATGCGTACGGGATCTTCTGCAAAGGCAGACGATACATGTCGAAAGATTTTTTGTTCGAGGTCGCGCCTGCCGTCAAAGGGATCAACGATCCTGCCATCGGCATCTTTGGCCATCGCATTCACCGTCAGGTCGCGCCGGATCAAATCCTCTTCCAGCGTGACCCCGGCATCCGTGTGAAATACGAAACCCTTGTATCCTGGCGCTGTCTTGCGTTCGGTGCGCGCCAGCGCATATTCTTCATGCGTGACCGGATGCAGGAATACCGGGAAATCCTTGCCGACCGGTGTGTAGTTCTGCGCGATCATTTGTTCGGGCGTTGCGCCGACCACCACGTAGTCGCGATCTTTGACCGCGACACCCAGCAATTCATCACGCACCGCGCCGCCTACAATATAGGTTTTCATTTCTAGAGAACTCGATCCAGGCTCAATCGGGAATCAATCAGGATAGACATCGTATTTTTCAATGCGCGCGGTTTCAGCCAGAGCGCCGCTGATCCATTGCGCCACCGCCGGATGCGCCACCACCCGTTCAACGTAGGCATCGAGCGCCGGGCCCAGCACGACGTCATAGGTACGAAAACGCATGACCACCGGTGCGAAATACGCATCGGCGATCGAAAAGTCACCGAACAAAAATTCGCTGGGGCCGGACAAGGCAAGGCAGGTTTCCCATATCTCGCTGATGCGTCCAATATCTGCCTGAGCGTCTATCGTGCGTCCCTTGCCGGGAAACCTTGCACGGATATTCATCCACATCGCAGAGCGCACACCGGTAAAACCGGAATGCATTTCTGCACAAATCGAACGGGCCAGTGCGCGTGCTGCCACATCTTCCGGCCACATTTTCTTTTCCGGAAACTGCTCTGCCAGATATTCGCAGATCGCCAGCGAATCCCAGATCGTCATTTCGCCTGCAAGCAGGATAGGTACCCGGCCGGCGGACGAATAATGCGCAATCTGCAGCGCGGTATCCGCACGCGCGAGCAGCAGGGAAATCTCCTGGAATGGAATATTGAATGCCGTCATCACCACCCACGGACGCATGGACCAGGACGAATAATTCTTGTTGGCGATGACCAGTTTCAAACCGTTTTTCCCGGTGTTGTCTAGTGTTTGAGACAGCGCTGGATCAAGTTCTGTAGTTTGCATACATCCCGTCAAGAGAAAATATTCTATCGATGATGGTTTGAACCTGACATACGCGTCTGACGATCAACGTCGATTGATCACGGCAAATCCGTCGGCACGAAAACAACCGGCGCCACATTTCCCAAACGTGCTTTCAGGGATTGCGGTTTACCCTCGAACATCGCGGCATAGTAAGTCGCATTGGACAATACTTTTTTCACGTAGTCGCGGGTTTCCGAAAACGGAATCGACTCGGCAAAAATAGCCCCTTCGACCGGCCCTGCCAGAGTAGAGCGCCAGGTACGCGGACGTCCCGGCCCTGCATTGTAGGCGGCAGTCGCCAGCGTTTGCGAACCTTCCAGATCAGTCAGTACCATGTTCAGGTAACTGGTGCCGAGCAGAATATTGGTTTCGATTTCATTGACTCGACCCGGCGAAAAATCGCTCAATCCTATTTTCTTGGCGACATATCTTGCAGTCGCCGGCATCAATTGCATCAAGCCCGAAGCACCCACATGCGAGCGCGCATTCATGATGAAACGCGACTCCTGACGTATCAAACCATAGACCCAGGCCATTTCCATGTCCTGACGCTGCGTAGTTGCCTGCATGATATCGCGATACGGCGTCGGAAAACGCTGGCCGAAATCAAACTCGCTCTTGGTACGATCCGACGTATTGACCATGCGATCCAGTACATCACTGCGACGCGCGAATTCGGCAGCCGCCAGCAACTGCCTGTCATTCATCTTGCGCAATTCCCAGTTCCATTCGCGATAACCTTCAAAGCGCAAATCCAGATCGAAGAACTTGAGGGCACGACGGAAGCCGGCGTTGCTGGTCATGGGTGCAATTTCTTCTTCAGTGGCTGGCAAGGCGCGCGCTGGAATCGTGATTTTCTGTCCCAGCTCCTCCAACGCCAGCTGACCGTAGAAACTGGTTTCCAGAGCAATCGACTGGAAGCGTACATTCGCCGCCTCGGCCTTGCCCTCTTCACGCAAAGCGCGCGCCAGCCAGTAAACCCATGCAGCATCGTCACGCAAGGATGCCGGCATCGCTTCTATGCCGGCACTCACCAGTTTCCAGTCGCCCGCTCGCAAGGCAGCACGAATTTTCCATTGATGCGCCTCCAGAGACAGCGGCACATTGCCGGCCTTGCGCCAGTATTGCGTTGCTTCCGGCGCCAGCTTCATCGACGCCTGATAGGCGATCTGTCCCCAGGCGAATCCTTCCTGTTTTTTGCTCAGCAACAGAGTGTTATTCGACAGTATATCGGCCGCCTGCGCCGGATTGTTTCTGGCCATGCGTCCCAGCGCAATTACATACACTTCGTGCCGCACACGGCGAAAGCCGACGCCGCGCGCCACGACAGATGCGGGTTTTTCCATGGCTGCAACCAGAGAACCGTCTTCAATACCGGTCAGCGATACAAAGCGACGCACGTAATCGGTAGAACCCGTGTTCGATGCGAGGCGGATCTGCGCCCACAGATCATTTTCGTCAAACTGCTCGGTTTCCATCAGGGTCGTAATCAGCGCCATGCAACCTTCGCCAAAATCCTTGGGCACGTGCAGCAATGCACGCGCTTCGTCAGCTACCTTGATGCCCTTTGATGCCCTAGACATCAAGGCATAGCATTTCAGCTGCGTATCGTCGTTCAACTGAAATTGCGGATACTGTTCATCGAAAGCCAGCCACTCGCGCCGCTTGCCAAGTTCAAGCAACCAGTCGTTGCGCAGGCGATCCGCAATGGCGCTGCCGCTGTGGCGATTCAGGAAAACCATCACCTCACTTGCCGATGCGTCTTTCAGACGCGGTTTCAGCTGATAATATTCAACGTAGGATGGGATGGGATAATTGCCCAGATTCACTGCAATGTCACTGGCGCGCGCAGCATCATTACGCCGCGAGGCATCGCGCAATGCCAGAAAAGCATCGTCATCGCCGACAAAACCGTTCGCGCGTTTTTGCGCATGCGCCGCCGGCAACAACAAGACTGCAGATACCGCGACCAGCAATATTCGAGAAAATAATTTATTCGAAAACATGAATTCGGCAACCCTTCTTTTGACCCGCTTATACTGAACCGCAACGATAACTAGAATAGCACGCGACGCCACCGCATCCGTGTCTGTATACATGCAAAACAAGACTGAATTACGCAAAACCCTGCTCGCATCACGCAATGCAGTCACGACCGAACAACGACGGCTTTGGGATCAGCAACTTGTCGAAAAAATCATGACATGGTGGTCCATCAAACGCCCCCATACCGTTGGTGTTTACTGGCCTATGCGCGGCGAATCTGATTTGAATGCCGCCTATGCAACACTCGCTGAACTAGGCGTGCAACTCGCATTGCCCGTGGTTGTGAGTGATAAAGCACCATTAAAGTTCTGTGCATGGAGGCCGGGGGACCCCGTTATCCAAGACCGATACGGCGCAGCTGTACCGGCAGACCAGCATATCGAACAGCAACCGCAGGCGCTGATCATCCCTTGCGTGGGTTTTAACAAGCATCGTTTTCGATTGGGTTATGGCGGCGGCTTTTACGATAGGACCTTGGCATCTGTACCGCGCCCACATACGGTAGGCATCGCCTACGCCATTGCAGAAACCGTTTTTTCTGCCGATCCCTATGACGTTGCACTGGATATGGTAATGACGCCATCGATAACACTGGAGCAAGATCAGGCATAAAAAAAGCCGCATACGCGGCTTTTTCTTTGTGCCATCCAGCTTATTTCCGCGACAGGTTCAAACGACTCCATATCGCATGCGTGGCGGCCGCCTGATTCAATGTATAGAAATGCAGGCCAGGTGCACCGCCTGCCAATAAACGCTCGCACAAATCCGTCACTACATCCAGGCCGAAGGCGCGTATCGAATCGGTATCGTCGTTGTAACTGGCCAGTTTCAGTCGTATCCAGCGCGGAATTTCCGCGCCGCACATATCCGAGAAGCGCATCAGCTGCGAATAGTTGGTGATAGGCATCACGCCAGCCGTCACCGGCACGTCTGCACCAGCCTTGCGCGCATCGTCCACAAAACGGAAATAGGCATCTGCATTGTAGAAATACTGCGTAATGGCTGAATCCGCACCAGCCTTGACCTTGCGTGCATAGCTGGCAATGTCGTCATTCGGCGACTTGGCCTGCGGATGCATTTCCGGATAAGCAGCGACTTCGATATGGAACCAGTCGCCCGTTTCCGCACGAATGAATTCCACCAGTTCGTTGGCGTAATGAAATTCGCTGGACGAGGCATCCATCGCCCCGTAACCGCTGGGCAGATCGCCGCGCAAGGCAACGATACGCTTGATCCCGTGCGATTTGTATTCCTGCAAAATCGCACGCAGATTTTCACGCGAACTGCCCAGACAGGAAAGATGCGGCGCCGCATCGTGACCGGCACCACGGATTTCCAGTACCGTATCCAGCGTACCGTGTTGCGTCGAACCGCCGGCACCGAAGGTGACCGAAAAATACTTCGGATTCAGCTCGGCCAGTTTGGCGCACGTAACCCGCAGCTTCTCGACACCGATCGGCGTCTTGGGCGGGAAAAATTCTATGCTGAAGTTTTGTTGTGTCATGGTTCTTGGAGTAAGAGCGAGGACAATATCCACGAGATGATGCTGTACAGGATCGCGCCGCCGAATGCCGACCAGAAACCAGCGACATGGAAGCCGCCCACCAATTGCGATACGCCCCAGAACATCAGCGCATTGATCACAAAGATGAATAATCCCAGCGTCAGCAAGGTGACCGGCAATGTAAGCAAGACCAGCACAGGCCGGATCAGTGTATTGACCAGACCCAGCACCAGCGCTGCAATGAGCGCCGTACTTACGTTATCGACCCTGATCGACGTCATCAGATAAGGAAGCGCAAACAGCGCCGCCGCATTGATCACCCAGATTAACAATAAGCGCATGTGATTTCTCCTCAATCAACTACAGGAAATCGCCGCTTCACTGATACATCATGAAGCGGCCCGGCTACTTCTGTCTAACACCTGCTCGATATACTGCGACGCTGCCACGCGCCACTTGCTTAATAACGATAGTGCTCTGGCTTGTAAGGGCCGGTTTTTTGCACGCCAATGTAATCGGCTTGCTCTGTCGTCAGAGTCGTCAACTGCGAATTGAGTTTTTTCAATTGCAGGCGCGCCACTTTTTCATCCAGATGTTTCGGCAAGGTGTAGACGCCGACCGGGTAATTTTTCGTGTTCACATACAACTCGATCTGCGCGATCGTCTGGTTCGCAAACGAGGAGCTCATCACGTACGAAGGATGGCCGGTACCGCAACCCAGATTCACCAGACGACCTTCAGCCAGCAGGATGATGCGTTTGCCGTCAGGGAAGATGATGTGATCAACTTGCGGCTTGATGTTTTCCCATGTGTATTGCTTCAACGCAGCGACTTCGATTTCATTGTCGAAGTGACCGATGTTGCAGACAATTGCCTGGTCTTTCATCTTGGCCATGTGGTCATGCGTGATGACGTGATAGTTACCGGTACAGGTAACGAAGATGTCGCCGTGTTCAGCAGCGTATTCCATCGTCACGACACGATAACCTTCCATCGCTGCCTGCAATGCGCAGATAGGATCGATTTCAGTCACCCAGACTTGTGCCGACAATGCGCGCATCGCTTGCGCCGAACCTTTGCCGACGTCACCATAACCGGCGATGACCGCAACTTTACCGGCGATCATGACGTCAGTTGCACGCTTGATGCCATCAACCAGCGATTCGCGACAGCCGTACAGATTGTCGAACTTGGATTTGGTAACGGAATCGTTGACGTTGATCGCTGGGAAAGCCAGTTTGCCTTCCTTGTGCATTTGATACAAACGATGCACGCCGGTAGTGGTTTCTTCGGTCACGCCGAGGATTTGCGGCAGGCGTTTCGAGTACCAGCTAGCGTCCACTGCCAGATGTTTCTTGATCGAATTGAACAGGCAGATTTCTTCTTCCGAACCTGGATTATTCAAGACCAATGCGTCTTTTTCTGCACGGGTGCCGAGGTGCAACAGCAAGGTTGCGTCGCCGCCATCATCCAGAATCATGTTGGAATAAACCGGCGCGCCTTGGGCGTCGTTCGGCCATTCGAAAATGCGGTGCGTATATTCCCAGTAGTCGTCCAGCGTTTCGCCTTTGACCGCGAACACCGGCGTACCGGCAGCAGCGATGGCTGCAGCAGCGTGATCCTGTGTCGAATAGATGTTGCACGATGCCCAGCGTACGTTGGCGCCCAGCGCTTCCAGGGTCTGGATCAGCACGGCGGTTTGAATCGTCATGTGGATGGAACCGGTGATACGCGCACCCTTCAATGGTTGCGCAGCAGCGAATTCTTCACGAATTGCCATCAAGCCAGGCATTTCGGTTTCTGCGATCTTGATCTCCTTGTCGCCCCAGGCAGACAGGGAAAGATCGGCGATGATGTAATCGTTGAATTTGGTAGGGGTAGTCATAACTGCGGCGTTCATCACGCCCTCCTTTCGTTAGAAAAAAAGAAACGTGAGCGCAGTTGCTATTACTGACCGCATCAAGCCTGGCAGATCGAACGACCTGTCGCAACGCTCCTTGATGCGGGTGCTATTTTAATCGAAAAACATGCCGACCACCACGTTCGGTCTGCGGAAATTATTTTTTCAGCGGCACCGCATTCGGCAGGGAAACAGAATGCACTCTGGCAGTTTCCGCCTGCGGCTCGACGTTATCGCGTATCCATCCCAGCATATCCAGCCAGATACGTTTCACTTCTGCTTCGGATGGCATTTTTTGTGCATTCGGCAACTCAATCGTGATCACCGGCACCTTCTTGTGGATACCACTGTAGTTACCCAGAGATCCCGGATATACACCAACACGATTCAGATGCAAACGGCCGAAGCGACGCGGCGGCTCTGCCGGACCATCGAAATCCAGCACCCCAAAAGGCGCATGCACGGAAATAATCACATCCGGCCGGAAACGCAGCATTTCGTCATGCACCCAGCGGCTCTCAGGCTCGGACAAGGGGGCATGTCCGGGGAAACGGCGCGGATCGCTTTTGGTTCTGGCGGCCCAGTAATGCGGTGCATCATACTTCCAGCCTGGCGTCGGGAAATTGCGATTCAAATCGACGCCATTCGCATTCATGCGCCGGGCGCGTCGGGCCAGCAAGCCATCAGGATTGACGACCGGCACCACACTCCATTCAAAGTGTTGGGCGGCAGGCGTCGACATCCATTCCAGCCAACGGAATACGATAGAGGAAGAAGTCAGTTCGTCACCATGAATTCCCCCCATCAGCAACACGCGTAGCGGCGGGTGAGTATGACCTTCGCTTTTGACAGAGGGAATCTGTCGTGCCAGCAAGGGGAATCCTTGCAGCGAATTGACGCCGGTAGGCACCAGCCCACTACGTTTGCACTTCGGATTCGTAATTCCGGGCAGGCGTACCACCAGACGCCGGCACCACTTCTCAAGCTCGGTAGGTGCAGCCACTGCGGGTACATTGATCGCAGCACTTGCGCCAGCATTTGCCGCAGCAGTATAGCCCAGCAATAACAGCCAAGGTAAGGCGATGCGACTGACGGTATTCACGATGCTCATTCATGCCTCAAAAACAAAATGGTCGGATGAATTCTGCATGAATTTCATCCGACCACAAAGTACAACGATAACTTGGTTACAAACTGCCAATTGCAAACCGGTTACTGCGCGCAATGAGGCTGCCTCGTGGCCTACGCTCACATCCGCTACGCGGATATGAGCCCACCCCAAACCCCAAGTTCGCCGCGAACCCGACCTTACAGTCCGGCCGCTGCGCGCAGCGCTTGGGCTTTGTCAGTACGTTCCCATGTGAACTCTGGCTCTTCGCGACCAAAGTGGCCATAGGCTGCGGTTTTTTGATAAATCGGACGCAGCAGATCGAGCATTTGCACAATGCCTTTTGGACGCAGGTCGAAATGTTCAAGCACCAGTTGAGCAATTTTTTCATCGCTGATTTTGCCTGTGCCGAATGTCGTGACCATCACCGAAGTCGGCTTCGCCACGCCAATGGCGTACGAAATCTGGATTTGTGCGCGCTCAGCCAGGCCTGCCGCCACGATATTTTTGGCAACATAACGGCCAGCGTAAGCTGCCGAACGATCTACCTTGGATGGATCCTTGCCGGAGAACGCGCCACCACCGTGCGGCGCTGCGCCACCATAGGTATCAACGATGATCTTGCGACCGGTCAAGCCGCAATCGCCTTGCGGACCGCCGATGACGAAACGACCTGTAGGATTAACCAGGAAGCGTGTATCTTTCAACCATTCAACCGGTACGACAGGCTTGATGATGCTTTCGACGACGGCTTCTTCGATGTCCTTGTGCTGCATTTCCGGCGCATGTTGCGTCGACAGCACGATGGTGTCTATGGAAACCGGGCGACCATCGACATAACGCAACGTAACTTGCGATTTTGCATCCGGGCGCAACCATGGCAGACGACCGTCTTTGCGCAATTCGGACTGGCGCTCAACGATGCGGTGTGCATAGTGAATCGCAGCCGGCATCAGCTCTGCCGTTTCATTGCAGGCGTAACCAAACATCAAGCCCTGATCGCCAGCGCCCTGGTCGAGATCGATGCCGGCACCCTCATCAACGCCTTGCGCAATGTCCGGCGATTGCTTGTCATAGGCGACCAGCACGGCGCAACTTTTGTAATCGATGCCGTAGTCGGCATTATCGTAGCCGATACGTTTGATGGTGTTGCGCGCTACTTCGATGTAATCAACGTTGGCGAACGTGGTGATTTCACCAGCCAGCACAACCAGACCAGTGTTGCACAGCGTTTCTGCTGCGACACGCGCCTTTGGATCTTGCTGGAAAATTGCATCAAGGATCGCGTCGGAAATTTGATCGGCAACCTTGTCAGGGTGCCCTTCAGAGACGGATTCGGAGGTAAACAGAAAATCATTAGCCATCGCAGGTTCTTTCTATAGTTGGTTGGATGTCGCGGCCAACTAAATGAGCCTGCGACGCTTTAGCGAAATTTATATACCGCCTCGCAAGTTGTCATTAACTCGGCGGTTGCTTCTTTGTGCTATTTTACGCCTCTTGAAAAAATTCGGCAAAGTCTTGCAAAAGAGGATGCTCGACGCAATGCTAGTACTTCTTTTTCGCCTGCTGTCTTACCTGCCCTTGCCCATCCTGCATGCAATCGGCAGCGCATTCGGCTGGGCCGTTTATCTTGCCTCCCCCTCCTATCGCCGTCGCCTGCAGGAAAATATACGTCAGGCCGGCTTTGACTGTCATTTGTCGGCGGCGATTGCAGAATCCGGCAAAAATGTACTGGAACTACCCTTTATCTGGTGTGCCTCTCCGCAACGTGTATTGAAAACCGTCACGATCAAAAACTGGGAGTTGGTACAACAGGCGCAAGATGCCAAGCGCGGCATTATTTTTCTGACGCCACATCTAGGCTGCTTTGAAGTGTCCGCGCAAGCTACCGCTGCGCACTTGCCGCTGACCGTCATGTACCGTCCACCACGGCAAGCAGCGTTGAAGCCGCTGATCGAGGATGCACGGGCGCGCCACAATCTTTCGTTGGCGCCAGCCAATCTGAGCGGCGTGCGTGCCTTGTTCAAGGTAGTGAAAAGAAGTGGTGCAATCGGTTTATTACCTGACCAGGTTCCGCAAAACGGTGAGGGTATATGGGCTGATTTTTTCGGCAAACCTGCTTACACAATGACCTTGCCGGCCAAGATGCTGGAAATGAGCAGTGCGACCATGATTCTCGCCTTCGCAGAACGTTTGCCGCGCGGCAGGGGGTATACCTTGCACTTCCTGCCCTTCAACATGACCGCAGAATTGACACCGCAACAGCAGGTACGCGCAATCAATGCCGCCATGGAACAGTTGATCAGCATGTGCCCTGCGCAATATTTCTGGAGCTATAACCACTACAAGATACCGGCCGGCGTAGTTCCTCCCGACGAACACACTCCTGCTGACGCCGACAAGGTTGCGCCATGAGATTACTGATCATGCTGATGTGGCTGTTGCACTGGCTGCCGCTACCGCTGCTCGCGCGTCTGGGCAAAGCCATCGGCAGCCTGCTGTTTATTTACAAGAAATCGCGCCGTCACATCACGCTCATCAATCTCGGCCTGTGCTTCCCCGAATGGAGTGAAGAACAGCGCCGCACCATCGCGAAACAACATTTTCAAAACTATGCGCGCAGCGTACTGGAACGCGGCATCCTGTGGTGGGCCTCCGAAGCGCGCCTGCGTCGCCTGATTGTGATCGAACCCGGCGTGCCGGTGGCGGCAATCGAGGCCAGTCCGACCATATTGCTATGTCCGCATTTCGTCAGCCTGGATGTGGCCGGCGTTGCGGTGATGCTGGAGTCTTCGCTGTGCTCCATCTACACGCAGCAACGCAATCCGGTCTTCGATCAAGTGTTACGCAAGGGTCGTTCGCGCTTTCGCCCGGTCAAACTGTTTGCGCGCGCAGAAGGTGTCAAATCCATTATTCGCGCCATGCGCGACGGCCTGCCTTTTTTCATGCTGCCGGATATGGATTTCGGTGCAAAGGATGCCGAATTCGTCCCGTTTTTTGGCGTATCTGCCGCCACCCTGACAGCGCCGGCGCGCATTGCTGCCGCCACCAGAGCCAAAGTCATTCCAGTGGTCGCCACTTATCTACCCGACTATCGCGGCTGGACCGTCAAATTTTATCCGGCCTGGGAAAACTTTCCGGGTGACGACATACTCGCCGCTACGCGTGCGATGAATGCCTTCGTCGAAGATCGCGTGCGCGAAACGCCAGCCGAATATTTCTGGGTCCACAAGCGTTTCAAGACGCGCCCGCCCGGCGAAAATAGTTTCTACGCCGCGAATACTCAGGATGACGTACCGCCAGCATACTGATGCAAGCCGGACACCCTGTTTTCCAGATATGACCAGACAATGATGCGCAGCCAGATCCAGCGGCCGCAGCTATATAATAATCGCCACATGAAAATCAAATTCACAAAAATGCATGGTGCCGGTAACGATTTCGTCGTCATCGATGCCATCAATCAATCCATCCATTTCACACCGGCACAATGGCAGCAGTTGGCAGACCGGCGCTTTGGCGTGGGTGCCGATCAAATGCTGGTAGTGGAAAAACCGCAAGCCGCAGGCGTCGATTTTCGCTATCGCATCTACAACGCCGACGGCGGCGAAGTCGAGCAGTGCGGTAATGGTGCACGCGCCTTCGTCAAATTCGTGACCGACAAAAAACTCACGGACAAACAGGCCATCAAGGTAGAAACCATGTCTGGAGTAATCGAGCCGCGACTCGAAGCCAATGGTCAGATTACCGTCGATATGGGTGCACCCATACTGACGCCGGAAGAGGTCCCGTTCGACGTCAGCGACCTGCCATGCAAGGCGGAAGGCGCTGACACCTTGTGGCCGCTGGAAATCAGGGGTGAAACCCACTGGATTTCCGTCTTGTCGATGGGCAATCCACATGCAGTGCAAGTCGTCGCCGATGTGGATCATGCACCGGTGCGCGAAGATGGCGTGTTGATCGAGCATCATCCGCGCTTTCCGAAACGCGTCAACGCCGGCTTCATGCAAATCATCAATACGCACCAGATCAAGTTGCGCGTATTCGAGCGTGGCGCCGGAGAAACATTGGCCTGCGGCACCGGCGCCTGTGCAGCTGTCGTCACCGGCATACGGCGCGGCCTGCTGGCATCGCCGGTCAAGGTACAAACGCGCGGCGGCGAATTGTCGATTGCGTGGGCAGGCGATATCTCGCCCGTCCTGCTGACCGGCCCGGCTGTGACGGTATTCGAAGGCGAAATCGAACTTTGATCCGCTAGCGCAGAATTGCTTGCTGCCTCACGGATGTCGGTTAGAATCATGAGCAAGCATGCAGCCACACTCACCTACACCGATTTTTCTATCCTATCTAGCCACATGACTTCTCCACTGGACTCCAACGCCGTCGCCGACTATTTACTGAACAACCCGCACTTCTTTGAAGAACATGCGGAAGTTCTGGCACAGATAAAACTGTCGAGCCCGCTCGGCGGCCGTACCTTATCTTTGCAGGAACGGCAAATGGATGTGATGCGCGAGAAGTTCAAGATCATGGAGCTGCGCCTGGCCGAGTTGATCCGCATCGGCCAGGAAAACGACCAGATCACACAAAAGTTTCACAGCTGGACGCGTTCGCTGCTGCTGGCGCGCAACGACGTGGATTTACCGCATATGCTGACGACGGGATTGCAAACCACCTTCGCCGTGCCGCACGTCACACTGCGCCTGTGGGGTGCGGCGGAAGAATTTTCGCACACATGGTTTGCAGCACCGGTTTCCGCTGATTCACGAATTTTCTCCAACGGTTTGACGACACCTTTTTGCGGTAGCAACAACGATTTTGAAGCGGCTTCGTGGTTAGAAGATGCGCCTTCGATACAATCGCTGGCCCTGCTCCCCTTGCGGCTGGACGATGCACCGGAAGCGTTTGGCCTGCTGGTGCTCGGCTCGCCTGATCCACATCGATTCACCTCCGATATGGCCACCGATTTCCTGACCAATATCGGCCAAACCGCCAGCGCTGCGCTGTCGAGTCTGCTCGACTAACTTGTCACCGTGAGCCTTGCCGGGAATCAGGCGTACCTGGATGGTTACCTCGATAGCCTGATCAGCCAGCGGCAATTGTCGCCGCTGACGATTGCCAGCTATCGACGTGATCTGCTGGAGTTGCTTGCACTGGCAACTGCAGGCGATGGCAGGGCAGCGCTCACCGCCATCAGTCATTTCCAGATCCGTAAATTTGCTGCACAACTGCACGCCAAAGGCTTGAACGCGCGCTCAATCGCGCGCAAGCTTTCCGCCTGGCGCAGCTTCTTCAACTGGCTCTCCGAACAAAATGTCGTCACCTCCAATCCAGTGGATGGCATCAAGGCACCCAAACGCAGCAAACCCCTGCCAAAAGCACTGGCGGCCGATGATGCCGTGCGCCTGGTATCTTCAAGCAACCCAGGGAAAAACGCCGATGCGACCATGCAGCTATGCAATCACGCGATGTTTGAGCTGCTGTATTCCAGCGGTTTGCGCGTCTCCGAACTGGTGGGTCTGGATCTCAGATATGTGCAGGAAAATCACTACGCATCGGCTGGATGGATAGATTTTGATGCGCATGAGGCGATGGTCACCGGCAAAGGCAGCAAGATGCGCAGTGTTCCTGTCGGCCAGCCTGCAATCGATGCACTCAAAGCCTGGCTGGTGGTGCGCGATACATTGGTCAAGCTCGATCCGCATCCACTGTTTTTAAGTGAACGCGGCACACGTATTTCAGCGCGCGTGCTGCAGTTGCGCCTGAAAACGCATGGACAAGCCGTCGGCCTGCCCACGGATGTGCATCCACATGTATTGCGTCACTCCTTCGCTTCACATGTATTGCAATCGTCCGGCGATTTGCGCGCAGTACAGGAAATGCTCGGGCACGCATCCATTTCCGCCACACAGATCTATACCTCACTGGACTTTCAGCGCCTGGCACAGGTCTACGACGCCGCCCACCCACGTGCCAAAAAGAAACCCTGATTCATCGGCATCCCGTCGCATTCCTTGCACTGCGCCATGAAAAGCATGAGCTCAAACGGATAGATTGCAACTGAATTGCAAATTGCGGCATAATCAGCACACTATTCATTACCAGCAGCAGCATGAAGAAATCCGCCGCCCCAGATTACCCCGCCCTGGCTGAAAGCCAGCTGCGCGACACTTCGCTACGCGCCACCGATGCCCGCATCAAGGTACTGGCCGCTTTGCTGGGCGCACCATATGCGCTCTCGCATCAGGACGTACAGGACACGCTGGTCGATATGGATAGGGTCACGCTCTACCGTGCGCTGGACGCGCTGACCGATGCCGGACTGGCGCACAAGATAGCCAGTGACGATCGCGTATTCCGTTATAACGCCGGCGCCGAACATCTGGCAGTCGGCGGTAAAAACCAGATACTGCAACAGCAGCATCAACACGGTCATTTCAAATGTACGCGTTGTGCCAAGGTTTTCTGTATCGATAACGTCGATGAAAAACTGCTCGCCACCGATACCCAGGCAAAACTCAATCCATCGGCCGCCACCTTGCGCCAGCAATTGCAAAAGGTACTGCAAGCCACACTGGGAAAAGGTTTCCAAAGTCACGAAATCGAACTCACCATCAAGGGATGGTGCGCCGATTGCGCACATTAAATCCAAGGCATTATTTCAAACATCATGGCACTCATTCCCACCACCATTCTGACCGGCTTCCTGGGAGCTGGCAAAACCACGCTACTCAACCGTATTCTGCAGGAGCCGCACGGTTTCAAGATTGCGGTCATTGAAAACGAATTCGGCCAGGAAAATATAGATAACGAAATTCTGGTGCAGGATGGCACCGAACAGATAGTCGAGATGAACAACGGCTGCATCTGCTGCACCGTACGTGGCGACCTGATCGTGGCACTGACTGCGCTGGCACAACGCCGCCATGCCGGCGAACTGCAGTTCGACCATGTCGTGATCGAAACTACCGGCCTTGCCAATCCGGGCCCGGTGGCACAGACATTCTTCATCGATGAAGAAGTCGCCGCCGACTATCTGGTCGATGCCATCATTACCGTGGTCGATGCCAAACATGCGATGCACCAGCTCGATACCTATGAAGAAGCACAACGTCAGATCGGCTTTGCCGACAAGTTGCTGCTATCCAAAACCGACCTGGTCAGCGCAGATGAATTAGAAATTCTGACCGAACGCATCAAGCGCATCAATCCGCGCGCACCTGTCAGCGACACGGATTTTGGCCGCGTGGCAATTGCCGAGGTGCTGGACCTGCGCGGTTTCAACCTGAATGACAAGCTTGAGATAGACCCCGATTTCATTGCAGCAGAAGAGCATGCGCACGATGACCATCATGATCATGCTTGCGATACGCATTGCACGCATGATCACCATCACGACCATCATCATTCACATCACAGCGACAATATCGCCGCCTTCGTCTTCAAGAGCGAGCGCCCGTTCAATACTGAAAAACTGGATGAATTCCTCGGTAGCATCGTGCAGGTATTCGGCCCGCGCATGCTGCGTTACAAGGGTGTGCTGTGGATGGATGGCGCCGATCGCAAGGTTGTATTCCAGGGAGTACACCAGATCATGGGGTCTGATATAGGCGGGAAATGGGGTGAAAATGAGAGCCGTTCAAGCAAAATGGTGTTTATTGGACAGAATCTACCAAAAGAAACTTTTATTCTCGGATTGGAACAATGTTTGGTATAAACTACCGTGGTTTTGAGCTCAGGGTATGATGGTCTGGATGATGCGAGAGATGCGATTCGCACGCGGAACACGATAAGATCTGATGTGTGAAGGTTCATTAAGGACAAGGGACTATGAACGCAACTGCCACAAAATCTAAAAGCACAAAAAAAACAGCTCCCAAAGCGACCGCTGCTACTCGCGCCAAACCTGCCGGCAAAGCAGTAGCAAAATCATCTGCGAAAACCCTGGCAGGAAAAGTCGTCAAGGCATTGACCAAGGCTATCAAGCCCGCGCTTAAATCAGTATCCAAAGTCGCGAAAAAAACACCGGTAAAGACTGCGGTAAAATCCGGCAAGGTCGCTGGCAAAACAAAAACGGTTGCGTCAAAATCCGTCGCGAAAAAAATTGTGAAGCCGGCGACGAAACCTGTAGTGAAACCTGCAGTCAAAGTAAAGCCGACTGGCAAGACCGTCGCAAAACCAATTAAAAAGGAAGCTGCTGCAAGTCCCCGCAAGGTAACTGCAGCGGCAGCAACACCGAACAAAGACGCATCTCGGTCAGGAGCAGGCAGCAGCAAAAAGACCGTCTCCGGATCAGTAGATAAAATTAAACAACCTGTAGTTTTGAAAGTACGCGAAGTGGCAACTAAATCAAGCAAAGCAACCCCTAGCGCCGCTAATGACGGCACCCTGTTATCCGAAGCGCAAATCCTGAAGATGGGCGAAAAGGATTACATGAATCCGGCGCAACTCGCTTTTTTCAAAGACCGCCTGCAGCAGCTTGAAAAAGATTTGTTGAAGAACGCAGATGAAACCACCGAGCATTTGCGCGAAACCGTGCTGGTTCCTGATCCTGCAGATCGCGCCACGATTGAGGAAGAACATGCCCTGGAATTGCGCACCCGCGACCGCGAACGCAAACTGCTGAAAAAAGTACAGCAATCAATCGCCAGCATAGACTCCGGCGATTACGGCTGGTGCGAAGAGACCGGCGAACCGATCGGCGTACCGCGTTTGCTGGCACGTCCTACTGCCACGCTGTCGCTGGAAGCACAACAACGTCGCGAATTGAAACAGAAATTGTATGGCGATTGATTCCGTTCGGAATTAATCAGCATAAGTCACAAACAAGGCGCGCGGCCCTCTATCCGCGCGCTTTGTTTTTTTGTAAAATGCAATTCTGTTGCAATACAAGATATTGTGTTTCAATGGACTAAGCATTTTTGCCCCATATCCGGCGTGAGACAAATCGAGCGTGAAGCTTGATCGCACTTTTCTTTGCATGTATTTCACCTCCGCCATGCCGCATAAATAAACGAGTGATTTTTTGAACCCTGCCTTCTCATCACGCACACCAACAGCAACACGGCTTTGCTTCGCTGCATTGCTGGTGGTCGCCGTATTGTTCGCGCAATGGATGGGCTTGCGGCATCGGATCGAACATGCGGATAGTCAATATTTAGCGCAGGCTATAGCCCAACCATCTGCCGCCTCAACCTCCGGCGCAACGCTGGATTCCGCGGCTGAATATGCAAGCGAAAAATCGCACTCCTGTACCTTGTTTGATGGCATGGCGTTGGCGGATAGCGCTGCGGCACTTCCGTTTATCCCCCTGCTGCAAGCCAGCGTGCAAGTTCTGGCGCTATGGGCCGCCCACGCTTCGTGGGATGCGCCGTTCCTCTGCTACTTCTCCTCACGCGCACCACCAACGGCGTAACTGATTTTTCCTGCCTGTACTGCCACGTCTGAGCGCTCTGCGATTCAGCGTGACTGTCTCTATCCGCTTTTCCAAGGAAGTATCATGATCACCCAACGCACCTTGCTGGCAAGCGCCGTTCTGTCTGCGCTCGCCTCCTTGTCACACTCTGCTTTTGCGCAAACGCAAGAACAAACCCTGCCCGCCGTCGTCGTCACGTCCACACCATTCAACAACGACGAAGGCGCACAAATTCTCGCTCCCGCCAAGGTTCTGTACGGCGATGAACTGCGCGAAAAACTCGGCAATTCGCTAGGCGATACGCTCTCGCAGGAACTCGGCGTCTCAGCCTCTGCCTTTGGTGCCGGCGCTTCACGCCCCATCATTCGCGGCCTGGAAGGCCCGCGCATCAAGATCCTGCAAAACGGCATGTCGGTCATGGATGCGTCCAGCCTGTCCAACGATCATGCAGTCGCCGGCGAAGCAGCTACCGCACGCCAGATCGAAATCCTGCGCGGCCCCGCAGCCCTGCTGTACGGCTCCGGCGCCATCGGCGGCGTGGTCAATATCATCAACGATCGCATTCCCACCATACTCAATGCCAAACCGACCGGCGAAGCGGAACTACGTTACGGCACCGCCGACCGCATGAAAAATATGTCGCTGTCGGTGGACGGTGCAGCCGGCGATATCGCTCTGCATATCGATGGCAATCTGCGCGATGCCGACGATTACAAGATCCCCGGCAACGTCAGCCTGAGCGACCCGGCTCTGGGCTCGGGCCGCCTGCCCAATTCCTTTGCGCGCGCCAACAGCATCGGATTTGGCGCATCCTACATTCAGGACTGGGGGCACATAGGCGCCTCGGTCGGCATCAATGACGATCGCTACGGCATACCAACAGAAGAACAATCGTTCATCACCCTGAAACAAACGCGCTTCGATCTCGATGGTTTGATCAGGGAACCGTTCGGCAATATCGAATCGCTGCGTTTCAAGCTGGGCCATACCGATTACAAACACACAGAAAATCTGCAAGACGGCACACCGGCTACCGATTTCAAGAACAATGCTCTGGAAAGCCGCATCGAATTAACGCATAAAGCCATGGCCGGCTGGCGTGGCACCTTCGGCCTGCAAACGGAAAACTCGGAGTTCTCGGCTCTGCCCGCTGAGGATGATCACGGACACGGCCACAGCCACGCTACCGTTCCTGTCACCAAAAGCGAATCGATTGCCGCCTTCCTCGTAGAAGAACGTGACTTCGGCCCTCTGCGCGCCAGCGCCGGCGCGCGCATAGAATCGGTCAAACGCAAACCGGATAGCCACTCCGGGCTGATGCAACGCGATTTCAATCTCGGTTCATATTCGCTCGGCGGTCTGTGGACATTCGCACCTGGCTACGGCTTGGGCGCTACGGCTGCGATTGCCCAACGTGCACCGGCAATCGAAGAACTGTATTCCGACGGTCCGCACGAATCGACTGCCACTTATGACATAGGCGACGCCAATCTGCGCAAGGAAACTTCGCGCAACTTCGAGCTGAGCCTGCAAAAAACAGATGGCCTGATCCGCTGGAAAGCAAACATCTTTCAGAACCGCGTGAAAAACTTCATCTACGGACGTACCGACGGCACGAGCGTAGATGATCATGGCCTGCCAGATCCAGACGGTGAATTTACCCAGCGCTTCTGGGCCCAGAACAACGCCACGATACGCGGCGCAGAAGCCGAGATCAGCTACAACCTGCGTGGCGAAGGCTGGTCGCTGCGCGGCTTTGCCGACACCTCGCGCGGCAAGTTGAGCGGGCTCGACAATCTGCCGCTGCAACCGGCAACACGCTTCGGTGGCGAAGTCGGTTACCGCCAGGGTGGCTGGCGCTCCGGACTAAAGGTATTGCACGCACAGCAACAGGACAAATTAGCAAGTTTTGAAAGTTTCGCCACGCCTTCCTACACCCAGGTAGATGCAAATTTATCCTTTACGCAACGCATCAACTCGACGCAACTTACCTGGTTCGCGATCGTTAAAAATCTGCTAAATGAGGATATCCGGCTGTCAACGTCGGTGTTGCGCGAAGTTGCACCACTAACTGGTCGAAACCTGATCATTGGCGTTCGCACAAGTTTTTAAAATAGCTGTCTGATTTTTGGCTACACTAGTGACCTGCGGGAATCTGCGGGTCGCTTTGTGCTGCCCGCATGTGTTACCTTTAAGCGAAAATTTTGGCATGGCAGCATCGGACACATACTCCGATTGCGGTATTTTATAAACTTGGCGCACCCGTCTGTATTTGACCAGTGCACGCCGTTGTTCACCAGGATAGACGTGGGGATTTTTTCGCTATTTGGCAAGAAGGATCAGCAGACGGCCCGCAAGTCGGCTGAGCAGGAGTCAGCGCAGAAAAAGCGCAACGACAATGCAGCTCGCATCAACGCAAAAAACGAAAACGAACAAACGCAGCAAGTGCAGCGCAAGGCAGCACACGCCACGGCCATGAAGATCGATGCAATCGAGTCCGAAATGTCGTCCGAATTCGTCAAACCGCCGCCTTTCAGCGGCAATACCCTGCCCGGCCCGCCCAGCCAGTTCCTCAATACCAACGTCCGTGCGCCGGATACACACATTCACACCAAACCCGGCAGTGGCGACCCCACTCCGCCGCTTGGGCAGCCATCCATGCTGCCCGACATCATGGGCGCCAGCACTGCCTTCCTGCTCGGCGCGGAAACGGTCATAGGCCCGGTTGCCATTTCTGCTTCCGAAGCGGCGCCTGTCATTGAGGAGGCCGCCATCCTGTTTGCCAACGGCCAGACCGATCTGGTCGAACCCATACTGCTGAACGCCATCGCAGAAGATGCACTCGGCAGCACACCGCTGACCGTCTGGGGCATGCTGTTCGATCTGTACCAGATCACCGGGCAACACACATCGTTCGAGAATCTCTCGATCAGGTACGCGAATAAATTCGAAATGTCGCCCCCCGCATGGGTGGACGGCAACACTGCCGAACCCACGCCGCAGGCTGCAGCACCACGCGCCAGTACCACGCCGAGTGTGGCATTTTCCGGAAAACTCGATGCAGGCAGCATCAAGCAACTGGAACGCATCAAGAACATGGCCACGATGAGCAATGTCATCAAACTCGAATTTGCACGCGTCAGTGCGGTCGATCCGGTAGGTTGCGGACTACTGTTCAGCATATTGCAGAAACTGCAGAAATCCGGCCACAACCTGATTCTGGTCGGCGCACCGGAACTGGCAGAAAAAATCCGTTCCATACTACAAGTCGGTCGCCGCGATGAAACCGAAGCGCCGTGGTTATTGCTGCTGGAAATTTTGCGTTTGCTGAATCGCGAATCCGATTTTGAAGAAACCAGTATCGATTACTGCGTCACCTTTGAAGTATCGCCGCCCGCCTTCGTCTCACCGCAAAACAAGGTCGTCACCGCAGCCGAAGAATCGGTCGAGCCGGACGCTGCCGCCAGCGACCATTTCATGATGCCGGTAGTTATTGACGCTCGTACCGAAACACTGGTGCAAAACATTTCCGCCCATGCGCACACGCACAATCCGGCCATACTCGATTGCAGCCGCCTGACGCGAATGGATTTCAATGCAGCCGGGCACCTGTTCGGCAACCTGACTCCATTGATCAGCAGCGGAAAAAATATCGAATTGCACCATGCCAATCACTTCATTGTCGCGCTCTGTCATGTAATGGGCGTCGCCGAACTCGTACGTATCGTGCCGCGCAAACACTGAGGTTCTGCAATCAGGACCTGATTTTGACTTGCAATCGAAACGTCCGCCCCCACTTTTCTGGAAATATCGCGCTTTTCACGCGAGCTTATTTCATTTTTTATTCTGTTTTTCACCACCTGAGCCACTCCTATTTCAGAGGCAAGCATGGAACAATTTCACGGCACCACGATACTCTCGGTGCGACGCGGCAACGTCGTTGCGCTCGGCGGCGATGGCCAGGTTACCTTGGGCAATATCGTCATGAAGGGCACTGCGCGCAAGGTGCGCAAGGTCTATAACGGCAAGGTGCTGGTCGGTTTCGCCGGCGGCACCGCCGATGCATTCACCTTGCTGGAACGCTTCGAATCCAAGCTGGAAAAACATCAAGGCCATCTGATGCGCGCATCAGTCGAACTGGCGAAAGACTGGCGCACCGACCGCATGCTGCGACGGCTGGAAGCCATGCTGCTGGTGGCGGATCATGAAACCACGCTGGTCATCACCGGCAACGGTGATGTACTGGAACCGAACGACGGCATAGGCGCCATCGGTTCCGGTGGCAGCTATGCACAATCGGCCGCCAAAGCCCTGCAGGAAAACACCGATCTGTCGCCGCTGGAAATCGTCAAGAAATCGCTGACGATAGCAGGCGAACTTTGCATCTACACCAATCTGTCGCACACGATAGAAACTCTGGACTAATCCCTAGACCAATACAGGAAAGCGCCTGGCTTTAGGCGCCAGACATCATGAACATGACACCCAAAGAAATCGTTTCAGAACTGGATAAACACGTGGTAGGCCAAGCCAATGCCAAGCGCGCCGTCGCCATCGCCCTACGTAACCGTTGGCGCCGCCAGCAGGTTGCCGAACCTCTGCGCCACGAAATCACGCCAAAAAATATCCTGATGATAGGTCCGACCGGCGTCGGAAAAACCGAGATCGCACGCCGCCTGGCCAAACTGGCCGATGCGCCTTTCATCAAGATCGAAGCGACAAAATTTACCGAAGTTGGCTACGTAGGTCGCGATGTCGACACCATCATCCGCGACCTGATAGACATCGGAATCAAGCAGACACGCGAGCTGGAAACCCGCAAAGTACGCGCGCGTGCAGAAGATGCTGCCGAAGATCGCATCATCGATATTCTGGTGCCGCCGGCACGCGATTTTGGTTTCGCCTCGTCGACAAATGCAAGCGCAGCAAGTGCCAACAGCACGCCAGACAACACGACACGTCAAACCTTCCGCAAGCGTTTGCGCGAAGGTTCGCTGGACGATACCGAAATTGAAATCGAACTGGCAGAAGCCGGCCCGACGATGGAAATCATGGCACCGCCCGGCATGGAAGAAATGACTGAACAGATCAAATCAATGTTTTCCGGCGTCAGCGCCAATCGCAAGAAAGCGCGCAAGATCAAGATCCGGGAAGCGATGAAACTATTGATAGAAGAAGAAGCCGGCAAGCTGGTCAACGAAGACGAACTCAAGCAAAAAGCAATCACCAATGTGGAACAGAATGGCATCGTTTTCCTTGATGAAATCGACAAAATCGCTACGCGCTCGGAAACCGGTGGCGGCGAAGTCTCGCGTGCCGGCGTGCAACGCGATTTGCTGCCGCTGGTCGAAGGCACCACCGTCAACACCAAGTACGGCATGATCAAAACCGATCATATTCTGTTCATCGCATCGGGCGCATTTCATCTTGCAAAACCATCAGATCTGATCCCGGAATTACAGGGCCGCTTCCCGATTCGCGTCGAACTGGAGTCGCTATCCATCGCCGATTTCGAACGCATCCTGACCGGCACCGATGCCTGCCTGACCAAGCAGTACGAGGCCTTGCTGGCCACTGAAGGCATCAAAATTGAATTTGCGCAGGATGGCATCCAGCGGATGGCGGAAATTGCCTATTCGGTCAATGAAAAAACCGAGAATATAGGTGCGCGACGTTTATATACAGTGATGGAAAAACTGCTGGAAGAAATTTCTTTTTCCGCCAGTGACAGCCCGGATCAAACCCTGGCCATCAATGCCGCTTATGTAGAGGAAAAACTGGGCGCACTGTCTGTCGATGAAGATTTGTCACGGTATGTGCTGTAATTACCTACTGCAACACCGTGCTGTAAATTAATCATGGAGAAAAGGCGCCCATAGCTGCATGCGCGCCCTTCACATCATGGCCAATAAAGCGCTCAGCAAACGACAAAAACTGACAATACGCATAGAGCCGTCGCAACAGGCGCTGAAACCACGCAACCACGTCGCGCTCGCGGCAAAACAACGCGTCGGTGGTTCGCATCAAAAGTCCGTCTCGACGCAGCGGCAAATCCAGAAAATGCAGTTGAGGAAAAAACTGTCTACTCCCGACGAGCAATAAACTACTCGCGTCCCTCACGGTTGCTCTCTGCGATTTTCCAATCGATTGATTCGGCGCGATTTGTTTGTTATAACAAAGGGGAAGTCGCAAAGGTAAAATCGCGAAGGCCGAGTACGCATAGCCCTGATCGCACTGGAACAACGTTGAGGAGAAGATAATGGCTCTACCGCACGCAACATCCGGCCAGTTGATCGACGTTCGGCCGCTAGGTTCACGGATTACCACATCCGTTTCGAACGCCCTTTTCAAAGCCCCGCAATTGGAATTGATGCGTCTGGTACTGCCACGCGGCAAAGGCATGCCGGAACACGCGGTTCCCGGCGCAGTCACCATACAATGCCTGGAAGGCGCGATCGAATTGCATGCGCATCAGAAGACCCAGACCTTGCAGGCTGGAGAACTGGTTTATCTCGTCGGTGGTGAACCGCATGCACTGCATGCGCTGGAAGATTCGTCGGTTTTATTGACGCTGTTACTGCAGCAACATTGATGCAGTCACTTTGACCCGACTACTTTGAGGCAGTTAGATTGATTCTGCGTTGAATGCATGAAAATGCTGGTTCATGCGGTTTCATCCCGTGCATCACGCGCCAATAATCGTTCGACCATTGCCAGCGGTGAATCGCCGTCAAACAAGACTGCGGCAACCGCATTCGTAATCGGCATATCAATGTCGCGTTCAGTCGCCAGCGCACGCACTGCCTGTGCGCAACGCACGCCTTCCGCAACGTGACCCAACTCGGTTACGATCTGCTCCAGTTTTTTTCCTTGCGCCAAACCCAGGCCAACCTTGCGGTTGCGCGACAGGTCACCGGTACAGGTCAGAATCAGATCACCCATGCCAGCCAAACCCATGAAGGTTTCAGCACGCCCGCCGAGCGCGACGCCGAAGCGCGTGATTTCCACCAGGCCACGCGTAATCAGCGCCGCACGCGCATTCAAACCGAGTTTGAGACCGTCGATAATGCCGGTGGCAATTGCCAGTATGTTTTTTACCGCACCGCCAACTTCGACACCGACCACGTCGTCGGTCGAATAAATCCGCATGCTCGGTCCGTGCACGGCGCTGACCACCAGTTCGCGCAATGCCGCATTATCGGAAGCAATCGCCAATGCGCAAGGCAGACCGTGCGCAACCTCTTGTGCAAAAGACGGGCCAGACAAGGCGCCGGCAGGGACATCGCTCCCCAGCACTTCACGCACAATCTGATGCGGCAGCAAATGCGTGTCCGCCTCGAATCCCTTGCACAACCAGACGATGTTTGGAATCGCATACGGCTTCAACTGCATCGCCAACGGGCGCAATCCCGCCAACGAAGTTGCCACCAGCAGCAGGCCATCCGTCCCGGCATGCGCAATTGCGGCAGAAAAATCCTCATTCAAGGACAGGCTGTCCGGTAAACGGAAACCGGGCAGATAGGCGACGTTTTCGCGGCGCTGCCCCGCATCCCGCATTGCAGCGGCATCGCGCCCCCATAACATCACAGAATGCCGGTCGGCCAGCGACATTGCCAAGGCCGTACCCCATGCGCCTGCGCCAAGTATTGTGATATTCATTGTTTGGATTTGATAGACAAGAGTGAAAATACTAACAGGAGCGTGCATCGTCAGAATATCGCGCACCAATGACGGATAACCGAACCTGCGTTTACAACGGCGTCCATGAGAAACCGTGCCGCCGCGCTTTATTTGCGTTTATACGCCATCCATTCCGCAATGTTTCCACTTCTTTACTCGCCCCACACTTCGCCGTTTTTCGCAAAGCCTGTCGATCCATCCCTGTGTTTCAGTTTGACCCAACCCGATGCTGGCGGCGCCACCACTTCAAGCAGCACGCCCTTGTCAACCGTCGCCACCACTGCAGATGCCTCTTCCGCCGTTGCATACAGCTTGAGGTTGGCCGTCGCCATTACATTGCGTTTCGAGGTCAGAGCACTGGTTTCTATCCAGGACAAATCGCCGGCAGCATCACGTATCTTGCTCCAGCCATTTTGCGTCAATACGACTTCCACCGGCATGCCGCGCGGCGCGACAAATATTTTACGACCCCGGTCTGACGGTGCGTTATACAGCACGGCAGGATTGGCGCCCACTGACTTGAATTCGGCAGCGTACGCCGTGCTCATGGCCAACGTAGAAACCAGCAAGGTTGCAAAAACAGCGGGAGACCATTTCATGCGATCACCTTCACACATTAGCGGGAATTTGCAGATGCATCGGACAACACATCTGCAAAGAAGGATGGACTTAGTGCTTTGCTGCAGAACCATCAGCCATCACGATGCCGGAGCCATTTGTCGCTTGTTCCTGCGCCAATGCTTGCTGGCGCTGCTGATAAAACACTTCAAAGTTGATTTCCGACAGATGTACAGGCGGGAAACCGGCGCGCGTAATGGCATCCGCGATATTGGCCCGCAGGTAAGGGTAAATAGTGCTTGGGCAACCGATGCCGATCAATGGATCCAGCTGTTCGTCCGGAATGTTGCGCGCCTCAAAAATGCCTGCCTGCTTGGCTTCCACCAGAAAGGCGACTTTGTCATTTATTTTTGCCGTCACCGTAATCGTGACGGTCGATTCAAACACGCCATCGGCCAGCTGTTCTGCGCCAACATCCACCGCCACTTCGATCGCAGGAGCATCCTGCTCAAGGAAAATTGCCGGGGAATTAGGTTGTTCCAGCGACAGATCTTTCAGATATACACGTTGAATCTGGAATACGGGTTGCAGATTTTCGTCAGCCATGAAGCACTTTCAGTCAGATTAAAAATGGAGGGCGCACCCTCCGGTCAGGTTACAACATGTAGATTGCGATGCCGCAGTTGTGCCCGGTTCAGGCACCTTGCAGCAAGGCGTCCAGCTTGCCGAGCCGCTCCAGCGCATTCAGATCGTCGAAACCGCCGACATGCGTATCGCCGACATAAATCTGCGGCACGGTGCGACGACCGGTTTTCTCCATCATTGCCGCACGTTGCACAGGATCGAGATCGATGCGAATTTTTTCAATATTGCCGATACCCTTGGCCGTCAACAAGCGTTCCGCCATCGTGCAATACGGGCAGACACCCGTGCTATACATCCTCACATGCGCAGTCATATTGATCCTCTATTGCTTGACAACAGGCAGGCCTTGCGATTGCCAGACATCCAGTCCGCCGAGTAGACTGGCCGCATTAGCGTAACCAGCCTTCTTCAGTTGTGCGGTTGCTTTTGCCGATTGCAAGCCCTTGGTACACACCACAATCACCGGCCGCTCCTTGAATTTTTCCAGTTCGCCTATGCGGGCTTTCAATTCTTTCAATGGTATGTTTTTCGCATCGCGGATATGGCCGGCCGCAAAATCGGCGGCGTTTCGGACGTCGAGAATCAGAACTTTTCCCTGATTGATGATTTGTGTCGCTTGCAAGCCTGTCACTTTGGCGCCGGCACGTTGCAAGGTATGCACGATCAATGCGCTGCCCGATACCAGTACGATGCCGATAAGGAAAATGTTATCAATGATGAATTTCACGGTGATCCAATTAGTTGAAAGAGTGTTCGCATTATAAAATAGAAGACCGAATACAATTCGGATTCGGCATTTTGCATCAAAAAACCATTAATTACCTATCTGACTCATGTACAAAATCGTATTGATGCGCCACGGCGAGTCCACATGGAACCTCGACAATCGTTTTACCGGCTGGGCCGATGTCGATTTGACTGAAAAAGGTTGCGCTGAAGCAAAGCACGCCGGCCAACTGCTGCGTGAAGCAGGTTTTACCTTCGATCTGGCTTATTCTTCAGTATTGAAACGCGCGATACGCACACTGTGGATCACGCTCGACGAGATGGATCTGATGTGGATACCGGTAGTTTGCGACTGGCACCTGAACGAACGCCATTACGGCGCGCTGCAAGGCATGAACAAGGCAGAAACGGCGCAGGAATATGGTGCCGACCAGGTTCTGCAATGGCGTCGCAGCTACGATATCCCGCCCAAACTGCTGGCTGAGGACGATCCGCGCACGATGTTCAACGATCCGCGCTACGCCAATCTCAAGCGTGAAGAAATTCCGCTGGGCGAATGCCTGAAAGACACGCTACTGCGCGTGGAACCGTACTGGAATAACACCATCGTGCCATCAATACGCGCTGGCAAGCAAATCATCATCTCGGCGCACGGCAACAGTCTGCGCGCCCTGATCAAGATACTCGACGACATCAGCGACCAGGATATTGTGTCACTGAGCATTCCGAACGGCCGCCCTATCGTCTACGAACTGGATGAAAATCTGAAACCTGTCCGTCATTATTACCTGGGTGATCAGGAATCGCTGGCAGCGGCCGTCAAAGCCGCCGCCAGCCACGGGCCAACGCAATAAACTCCGTGCAACTACCACTTCTATCAAGCATTAAACGCAATACGCGCATCCTCGCCTGGCTGCACACTCCACCATGGTCGACGATGCGCATCATCAGTTCGGTCGTCTTGCTGGCGCTGCTGGCCAGCGTGCAGGTACAGGCGCAGGCGCAAAAAGTCACCGACCGCAGCAAGCAAAAGAAAAACGCCGAAAGCGAACGCGCCAAACTGCGGCAAAAACTGACGACGCTCAAACGCAGCATAGACAAAACGGAAACCGCAAAAAGTTCCGCCGCCAGCGCCCTCGCCAAGTCGGAAGAAGCAATATCGGATGCGCAACGCAATTTGCGTGATCTCGCCGAAGAACAGCAGCAAACCAGGGCCAAGCTGAACGAGTTATCGCAGCAACAGGCCGCACTGCAAAAAGTTGTCGACGCACAGCAAAACCAGCTCGCCAGCTTATTGCGCGAACAATATGTCGCCGGCAATGAAGATCGCATCAAGTTGCTACTCTCCGGCGATAACCCGAATCGCATCAACCGCGAACTGCAATACATGGGTTACATCTCGCGCGCGCAGGCAGCACTGATCGAAGCACTGCGCAGCAATCTGCAAAAGATCGAAGATAATCAGGCCGCAGTGCAAAATGCCAAGGAAGAACTGGATGAAATCGCCGCTGAAGCGCGCGGCCAGCACGCCATCCTGCAAAAGGAAAAAGCCCAGCGCACCACGCTGCTGGCACAGCTCTCGAACAAACTGTTTGCGCAGCGCAAGGAAGCCGGCAATATCGAGCGCAACGAACAACGACTCTCCAGTCTGGTGGATAAACTGGCCGTGTTGATTCAGGAGCAACGCAAAGCAGAAGCTGCAGCGGCAGAAAAACGCCGCCAGGAACGTGCAGCACGTGCGCGCGAAAAACGTCTGGCGCAGGCCAGAAAACGCAACGCGCCGGACGAACAGGCTGCGAGCGGAAAAATAACCAACCCGAATGCGATCGATGACGATGAACCACCATCCAAAATACTCGCCAGAAATGAACTCACGCCCGATGCCAGCATCCAGGATGGCGCCTTCGCTGCATTGCGCGGACGCTTGCGACTGCCGATACGCGGCGACCTGACTGCCAAATTCGGCAGCAAGCGCGGTGACGGACCAAGCTGGAAAGGCTTGTTCATACGCGCAGATGAAGGCACGGAAGTCAAAGCCATTGCCGCCGGACGCGTTATTTTTGCTGAATGGCTGCGCGGTTTTGGCAATCTGATCATTGTTGATCATGGCAGCCAGTACATGACGATTTACGGCAATAATCAATCCGTCCTGAAACATGCCGGTGATGCCGTCAAAACCGGCGACGTCATTGCCAGCACAGGTAATAGCGGCGGCAATGAACAATCGGGTTTATACTTTGAAATGCGGCACAAAGGTCGCGCGTTTGACCCACTCGGTTGGGTAACTATTAGGTGAACATGGGAACGAAACTCAAGAATATCGGATTGATCGGTTTAGGCATGGTTGCCGGCGCGATCGGCATGGGCACACAACTGGATGCAATGGCGCAAAAAAGTGCCGGCAACCCGTTGCCGCTCGAGGAATTGCGCCAGCTGGCCGATGTGTTCGGACTCATCAAATCGGATTACGTCGAACCGGTCGAAGACAAGAAGCTGCTGACGGAAGCCATTTCCGGCATGGTCTCATCGCTGGATCCGCACTCCGCCTACCTGGATAAAAAAGCATTCAAGGAATTGCGTGAAGGTACGCAAGGCAAGTTTGTCGGACTTGGTATCGAAGTCGGAATGGAAGATGGCTACGTCAAGGTCATTTCGCCGATAGAAGACTCCCCCGCTTATCGCGCCGGCATCAAGGCAGGCGATCTGATCACACGCCTCGATTCCACGCCGGTCAAAGGCATGACGCTGGACGAAGCCGTCAAGAAAATGCGCGGCGAACCGAATACAAAAATTACGCTGACGATTGCACGCAAGGATGAAGACAAACCGATCATCACCACGATCACGCGTCAGGAAATTCGCGTGCAAAGCGTGAAGGCAAAAGTGGTAGAGCCGGGTTATGCGTGGTTGCGCGTGGCGCAATTCCAGGAACCAACCGTGGATGACATGGCGAAAAAAATCGCCGCACTGTACGCTGAAGACCCTAATTTGAAAGGTCTGGTACTAGATCTGCGCAACGATCCGGGCGGCGTATTGCCGGGTGCGATCGGCGTCTCGGCCGCCTTCCTGCCGAAAGATGTCGTCATCACCTCGACCAATGGCCAATTACCGGACTCCAAGGCCAGCTTCTACGCACGCCGCGAATTTTACGCCGCACGTTCTGTCGGCGACCCGCTGGCAAAACTGCCGGACGCAATCAAGAAGATTCCGATGGTGGTACTGGTCAACTCCGGTTCCGCATCCGCTTCTGAAATCGTGGCTGGCGCATTGCAGGATTACAAGCGCGCCACCATCATGGGCACGCAAACTTTCGGCAAGGGCTCGGTACAAACCATACGCCAGCTGTCAGCCGATACCGCCGTCAAACTGACCACTGCTCGTTACTACACGCCGAATGGTCGCTCCATCCAGGCCAAAGGCATCGTGCCGGATCTGATGGTGGATGAAACAGCAGATGGCGACGGCTTGAACGGCCTGCGCCTGCGCGAAGCAGACTTGCAAAAACATCTGAGCAACGACAAAGACAAGGGGCCTGAAGTGCACGCCGCAGCTGTCGATGAACTGGAAGAAGAGCAACGTCAGGCCGCCCTCGAGAAAAAACGCAAACCACTGGAATTCGGCAGCAAGGATGATTTCCAGCTGACGCAGGCCTTGAATCATTTGAAAGGTTTGCCGGTTGTTCTTTCAAAAGTGAAAGTCGAAGTGAAGAAAGAAGTCAGCATCAATCAGCCGAAAACAGAATCAAAGACAGAACCGAAAAACGGCGACAAGAAATAGTCGCAGGCAAATACAAAAAAGCCGCAGCGATGCGGCTTTTTTGATAAGTGCGACTCTGTTGCCGTACAAAACGCATTAGGGATTACGTCCCCCGGATTACTTATGAACGATCAGCAACTACTACGTTATTCACGCCATATCCTGCTTGATGAAATCGATATCGAAGGACAGGAAAAACTGCTGGCGGCGCATGCATTGATCATCGGTGCCGGTGGACTTGGCTCACCAGCGGCGTTTTATCTGGCCTCTGCCGGCATCGGCACCATCACGCTGGTGGATGACGATACGGTTGATCTCACCAATCTGCAACGGCAAATTCTGCACACCACAGAACGCGTCGGCCAGGCCAAGGTTGTATCGGGGCAAAAAACACTGGCCGATATCAACCCCGGCATCAGGGTGATCGCCTTGAAGGAACGCGTTACGGGCGAACGCCTGAACGAACTGGTCAGCCAGGCCTCGGTCGTGCTGGATTGCAGCGACAACTTCGCGACGCGTCATGCCATCAATCGCGCCTGCGTTGCCAATCGGGTACCCTTGGTTTCCGGTGCTGCCATCAAGTTCGACGGTCAGGTCAGCGTGTTCGATCCACGTAGCGGCAAGGCGCCCTGCTATGCCTGCCTGTTCCCGGAAGACCAGCAGTTTGAAGAGGTCAATTGCGGCACCATGGGCGTATTCGCACCACTGGTCGGCATCATCGGCAGCACACAGGCGGCGGAAGCATTGAAACTGGTTGCTGGCATAGGTGAATCGCTGGCCGGACGCCTGCTCCTGCTGGATGCGCAGGCTATGGAATGGAGCAGTATCAAGATCGCACGCAATGCCAGTTGCAGCGTATGCGGGCATGCGCACTAGTATGTACTCTTCGACCTTCATTTTCGCCACAAAGCAATTCGACGACGATTTTCACCGTCTGGATCAGACAATCGCAGAGATGGCCAGGGCCATTCCTGGATACATCGGCGAAGAAACCTGGGAAAACACAAACACAGGTTTAATCTCAAACGTGTATTACTGGGAATCCCTTGAGTCGCTGCAAATACTGATGCAACACCCAAAACATATCGAAGCAAAGGCCACCCAATCAAAATGGCTTGCCGGCTATCAGGTCATCATCTCTCAGGTTCTTAGGACGTATGGCGACTCCAAGCTCGCTCATCCAGCCGCGCCTGCATCGGAAGACTGACTCGTTCCTGTTGCCAGGCCGTGAAAATTCATGGCGGGCACAGCGCCACGGATAATTGACGATCAGTGGCAGCACTTGAATGAATTAGCGCCTATCGAGAGAACTCATGCCAATTGCTCATACATCCCGGTAATCCTGTCCATCGTTTCCAGAATACGTTCGCTGGTGGTCGCTACATTGCTAGCGAAGCGGAGCTTGCTCTCGTTGCTGTCGGCACTGCTTTTCAGCGCCTGGTCGAAGAACAGCCATTGCTGTTGCGCCAGCACGATTTCCTGCCTGATGGCCGCCGTATTTTTCGGCGAATCCGACAATTCCTTCATCGCACGCAGGAATTCATCGCGTGCCCTGGCCAGATTGATCAAGGCATCCGACGATGCCACGCCCCAATTGATGGCCTGATAAAATTTTGCCATGCGCTGCGACAACATGCGCTGACGTCCGGAAATATTGACCAGGTGTGCAGCGGCACTACCTGACAATTCTTCCAGTTGCACAGTGACGGCATGTGCCAGCACCAGCACTTCTTCATTCATCACCATCACCGCCCTGGCATCCAGCCGATTCGGCGCATTGCTGGTCAGCGCATTCTTGTAACGCGCCCATACCGTCCTCAGTTCGGCCAGCGTTGTCTTGCTGCCTGCCGTCGGTGCAAACGCTTGCAGCTCATTTAACTGGCGCTCGAACAAGCCGAGCGAGATACTGAATATCTTGTTGGAACGCACCAGATCTACTTCCTGACCGATCTGCAGATAGCATTTAGCCAGACGCTGCGACAACATGCGCTGACGCCCCGATTTGTTGATCGCATCATTGATATGGATGATGGAAGAATCGGCATGGGCAAAGCTGAAAAAACTTCCGCTTGTCGCCACACCGGCTAAAAGAAAGTGACGTCTGTTCATTTTTATCCCTTGTTATTCTTTGCGACAGCCAAACGACATGCAACGCACACTATCCAGTGATCGTCATCAAGTGCAAAAGCCATGCCAGAAAACTATCCGTAGCACATCATCGCCTGTGTCGCGGCAAGCAACATCGGCAACCAAACTGGTGCAACTCCACCTGCCTGCCGCCATCCATGCACCAACAAAGCGTGCGGCACCCTTTACATAACTTTACCGCTCGCACGCGTTAATTCAACAGAGCGCCCCTAAAGTAACAACATGTCTGCACAAGCAGCAGGCACCAACCGAGACAAAGGAGTTTCAATGAACAAGCAAACCACAGTGCACACCAGACAATCCGCAACAGCCGGCTCGCACAGCCGTCGCCTGTTAATGGCAGGAGCAAGTGCTGTCGTCATCGGTGCCATGTCGTTCGCCGGCATCAGCTACGCGGCCGACAATCAGGTCGCACCAGCCAAGGTCGAGAAGCATGAGCGTCACGGCGGTAAAGCCGGGAAAATGAATCCGGAAAAACGTTTTGAACGCATGCTGAATCGCCTGGTGCCGGACGCCAGTGCAGAACAGAAGACCAAGCTGGACGCAATCGCCAAATCCGCTTTCACCGATCTGCAGCCCTTGCGTCAGCAAGGCCGCGACCTGCACGCACAACGCGGCAAGCTGCTGTCAGCCGCAGCCATCGATCGCAACGCGCTGGAACAACTGCGGGCTACCGAGCAGCAACTGGCCGACCAGCGTTCGCGTCGGGTAACGCTGGCCTTTGCCGATGCCGCGGAAGTGTTGACGCCGGCACAGCGTGTCAAGGCAGTGGAAACCATGCAAAAACATAAGCGTGGTTTCGGTCACGGTTTTGGCCACGGCCCGCGCTCGCATCACGGTCATGAGCACAAGCAGGCCGCCGAAGCAACAAAAGCGCAAACCAAGCAGTAAAACATTCTGCCGCCACCGTGTTTGAAGCAATGCATTTGCATCGCCTCCAGCGCGGTGGCGGCCGTATGCTGCAAGTTCGCCCTTCCATTCTGATCCGTAGCAGCGTTTCATCAGGCCCTTGTCGTTTTGCCTGCCAAATGGAATTACACTAGACAGATGAACCAACGCCTACTCATGATCGAAGACGACCAGCGCCTTGCAGCGATGGTCGCCACCTATCTTGGCCAGAACGGCTTTGCTGTGCAGCACAGCGCCACCGCCGCTGAAGGACTGCAACAGTTGCAGCATGCGAACGATGGCGAAAGTTTCGCCATCGTCTTGCTGGATCTGATGCTGCCGGATGCAGACGGGCTCGATGTCTGCCGCCAGATACGTGCGTTTCCGGCCCCACTCAATGCGCTGCCCATCGTCATGCTGACCGCCAAGGGCGACCCCATGGATCGCGTGGTCGGACTTGAACTCGGCGCCGATGATTACATTCCAAAACCGTTTGAACCACGCGAATTGCTGGCACGTTTGCGCGCCGTTCTGCGCCGCCAGCAAGGCACGCCGGCCACCGAGCAACACCTGCTGCGCTTCGGCCGGCTCGAAATCGACCTGGATGCACGCGTCATCCGTCTCGACGATCAGGACAAACCGGTCACGTCCTATCAATTCAATCTATTGGCGGCCATGGCCGATCGCGCCGGACGCGTACTCTCGCGCGAACAACTGATGGACGCCGTCAAGGGCGAACCGCTGGAAGCCTTCGATCGTTCCATCGATGTACACATCGGCCGCCTGCGTGCCGCCATCGAAGACGATCCCAAGCAACCTAAACGCATCATCACCGTACGCGGCGCAGGCTATGTATTTGCAAAGGCGCAGGATGTCTGAATCAAGCACACGCGGACGTTTCAGCTGGTCGCACCGTCTATATATCCGTATTTATCTGGCGATGCTGATCAGCCTTACTGTTGCTGGTCTGCTATTCGCTGCCGCCTGGCGCATCAATGCAGATTCACGCCAGATCGGCCCCAGCCTGGAAGCGTTTGCGGCAATTGCCTCTGATGTCTTGCCACCACCGGAAGCAAGCAACGAGGAGCAGCAACAAGCACTCACGCGCTGGCAATCGCGCATGCGCGCCGATCTCGCACTGTATTCAGCCAGGCGCGAAAAAATCGCTACTGCCGGCCGTGAACTGCCGCCTCTGGATGCAGAGCAAACCGTCAGCGGCTGGATGGGCGGCGGGCCGCCGGTGTTCGCCGTCAAATTGCCGGATGATCGCTGGCTGGTCGGCAAGCATCCGGGCCGGCGCAAACCGCCCTTCAGTTTTTTCACCACACTGATCCTGATCGGACTGGCGATAGGGATAGGTTCGTATCCTATCGTGCGTCGCCTGACACGCCGGCTGGAACGTCTGCAAACCAGCGTCGAAGCGCTGGGGGCCGGGCAATTGTCGACGCGCATTGCAGTGGAAGGACAGGATGAAGTAGGCCGTCTGGCAAGCAGCTTCAATCGTTCGGCGGCACGTATAGAAGCGCTGGTCGATGCGCAAAAAGCCTTGCTGGCGAACGCTTCGCATGAATTGCGTTCACCTTTGGCACGCATACGCATGGCGATCGAACTGATGGGCCCAGAAGCGCAACCGGAAATACGCAGTGAGCTGAAACGTAACATAGGCGAACTTGATCAACTGATCGATGAGATTTTACTGGCCAGCAGGCTCGATGCCACGGCCGACACTGCACAGACATTTGAAAAAATGGATCTGACCGCACTGGTAGCTGAAGAATGCGCACGCATTGATGCACAACTGGATGCACAAGCCATCGAGTTGTCCGGCGATGCGCGTCTGTTACGCCGCATGGTGCGCAATCTGCTGGAAAATGCCAGGCGCTACGGTAATGACACGCCGATTACCGTGACCCTCGCGACAGCACAGGGCAGGCATATTCTGTTACAGGTGCGTGATGGTGGCCCCGGCGTGCCGGTGGCAGAACGGGAAAACATTTTTGAACCCTTCTATCGCGTGGCGGGCGCCAGCGAACGTGAAGGCGGGGTCGGTCTCGGCTTGAGTCTGGTGCGGCAAATCGCCCGCCGACATGGTGGCGACGTCGTCTATGTGGCACGCGATGAACCAGGCAGCTGCTTCAGGGTCACATTGCCGATATAAATTTATTGTCGGGCATGTTCGCCTCAATCGTTCCAGGCGATCACCGCCGGCAACACGCCGCGCAGGGAATTGCAGACGATCACTTCGTCTGCTGCGCGCAGGTCATCCAGTGTCAGATTTTTTTCCTGCGCATGCCACACCGGATCGTCCAGCAATACGGCGCGCATGACGCCCGGCAAAAGACCTGCGCTCAAAGGTGGCGTGTACCAGCATCCATCCAGTTTGACGAACACCGTGCTGCGTCCGCCTTCACTCAACTGTCCCGCTCTATTGCAAAACAATTGGTCGAACGCGCCCTGCTGTTCCGCTGCACGCCATGCAGCGTCGTATTCGCTTCTGATCGTGGTTTTGTGGCGCAAGAAAATATCACCGGCATCGGTGCGATTTTCCGCCAGCAGAATGCTGACGGGCAGCTTAAGTGCCGCCAACGGCGCAGTTTGTATCGTGCAATTGCCATCCGCCTGCAAAGCAAGGCGCAAGCGATAGGCCGTATCCTCCGCCAGTCCCGCGCAGGCATCGTGCAGCAGCATGCATATCCTGCGCGCATCGCATGCAAAACCAAAATAGTCTGCCGATCGCTGCAGGCGCTGCAGATGCCGTTCAAGATGGCGACATCCTTCATTGCGCGTGGCGTATATCGTTTCAAACAATTCAAATTCGCCCGACATGCCGGTCAGGAAGCTGGCCTTGAGCCGGCATTCTTCGTACTCTGCCTGCGCCTGGCTGTCATGCACGATGCCGGCGCCCACACCCATTTCGCCGCGACGAATACGCTGCTCATCCTGCGGTTGCAATTGCAAGGTACGGATAGGCACGGACAAACAGAAATTGCCAATTGCCTGCGCTGCTTGCGACGGGTCAAACCAGCCGATGGTACCGGTATAAATGCCACGCGCACTCGCTTCCAGCTCGTGGATGATTTGCATCGTCCTGTGCTTGGGCGCACCGGTAATCGAACCGCAGGGATACAGCGCATCGAATATCTGTGGCAACACAATGCCATCGCGTAATTGCGCATGAACAGTCGACGTCATCTGCAGCACGCTGCTGTAGCGCTGTACATCGAATAATTTATCGACGACCACAGTACCTACTTCGGCGATACGCCCCAGATCGTTGCGCAAGAGATCGACAATCATCAGATTTTCTGCGCGATTTTTCGGGTCAGCTGCCAGCGTGCGCGCAGACATTTCGTCCTGCTGCAGATTTCCGCTCGCAGCTGCCGTTCCCTTCATCGGCCGTACCGTGAGCTTGCCATCCTCGTTCTGCACAAATAGTTCCGGCGACAAAGACAGCACTGCACGACCATCCGGCAATGCAATCAATGCGCCATACGGCACCGGCTGGCGCTCGCGCAGGCGGCGATACAGCGCATGCAGCGAGCCGTAAGCGTCGAAGCGCAAACGATAGGTGTAATTGACTTGATAGGTATCGCCTGCCGCGATGTAATCGTGTATCCGCGCCAGCGCGGCATCGAAAGCCGCTGGCGCGATATCGGCATGCACATTGGCGATTCCCGCCGGCGTCGACGACTCCTGTTGCGCCAGCCAGCTTGCCACTTGCTGTTCCGATAATTTTTCGCAATGATCGAACAGCAGTATTTCAGCCAGCGGCAACTCGTATTGGCGTGGCTTGTGCAGTTCAATATCGTGCCGGGCGGCACCTAATTCATAGGCAAACAGCACAACGGCAAAGCGACCTTGCAGCAGTTGCGTCTGCATCTGCTGCAGCAAGTCCGGCAATTGATCTGCGCGCCGGCACGACAAGGTGCCGGCATGCGCCGAATAAAGACGCGAACGCGCCTGGTCTGCACTGGCATCGCAGTCATCGAGCAATGCAAAGCAATCGTTGGAAGAATCGGCGGGAACAAACAGGGACATAAGTCAGGAAAAGCGATGCGGAGCAAGATGCTATTGTACGGCCAAGCGCCAAGCTGCGGCGACCAGCCGATTTTCAGCGACCAGCGGCATAGACAGGCATTACGCCATTTTCAAGCCAGCAGTATTGCGATCTGGGCGGCTGTATGCGCCGAAGGATTTTGCTTGAAGCCGGTTTTTGCATAACGCTGCCAATGTCCAAGCACCGCACTTGTAATCAGGTTCGCTCGTGCGGCAACTTCTGCTTCGTTCGCCTGCCCCTGGCTTGCAGCGATGCGCAACGATTGCTTGATCGCCAGCTCTATGCGTTCGATGAATTGATTCATGCGCGCTTGCAGGCGCACATCCTCGTTGACCAATGCATCGCCTATCATCACGCGCGTCATGCCTGGATTACGTTCGGCAAAATTAAGCAGCATGAGGATGGTCGCCTGCACCTGCGACAAACCGTTTTCCTGTTGCTCTGTGATCTTGTTGATCAAGCCGAACACTGTAGCTTCGATGAACTCGATCAAGCCCTCGAACATTTGCGCCTTGCTGGCGAAATGTCGATACAAGGCAGCCTCCGAAACTTCGACGCGTGCAGCCAAGGCTGCCGTCGTGATTTTTTCTCCCTTGGGCTGCTCCAGCATTGTCGCCAATGTCTGAAGTATCTGCAGCTTGCGTTCGCCTGGTTTGGTGGTTGCCATATTTTTTATAGGTAGGTAAGCAATCGAACTAGCGCAATCGGTGCAACTGCCTGAATAGTTTCCCTACAGATTTTACTTTGACATCGACATAAATAGGGCGTTTTATATACCCCACTGTTGCGCCGTTGCCAGTTAATGCCCCTTTGTTCGAATCGGCGGCCAGGTACTGGGTCACCCACGCAGTTGCCAAACCCAGCGATTTTGCACCTTTCAAATGACTAACCGTGTCTTCCACCAGCACGCATCGCCCTGCCTTTATGCCTTCTTTTGCCAACAGCTTGCGCAGCATCTGCTTCGACGGCTTGGGCCGCAAGCGGCCATGCACGCGCATCGCCTCTATAGGAACATGCCGGGCGAAATGTTTGTGCAACCCCAGATGCCGCAACACCTGATGCGAATAACGGCGTGGTGCATTCGTCAACAGAATTTTGCGCCCCGGCAAACGGCACAACAATTTCCCCAGTCCGCGTTCGGCACGTATCATCGTCGCCAGATCGTCGAAGCGATGGGCCTCGCGCAAGAAATCATCAGGCCGCACCTGATGATGATTTACCATACCCAGCAAGGTTGCGCCGTAACGCTGCCAGTAGGCGATGCGCGCGGCATTCACTGCTGCCTCATCCGAAGCCGCACCGGCCTCGTTCAGCACCTGAGCAATGTAGGCGTTCATGTTCAGGTTGATCGCCGGAAAAATCGCATGCGATGCGTTGTGCAGCGTGTTATCCAGATCGAACAGCCAGGTCAGCTTGGGCATCGTTTTCTACGTCAGGTTATCAATACAAGTTAAGGAATTGCATGCGTCGTTATGTCGTTTTTATTTTCACCGCATTGTTAGGTCTGTACGCAGCAAGTGCACAAGCTGACAAGGCGGCAGCACCATCAGCAAGCATACAGAAACATGCTATTCCGCAGCGCGGGACGCTGTATCGCGCCACCCATGGCGGCAATATCAGTTATCTGTTCGGCACTATTCACGTCGGCCAGACAGCATTCTACCCACTCGAGCCACAAGTGACGCGTGCATTATCCGATGCGGAAAAACTGGTAATCGAAGTCGATATCGGCGATACGGAGGCAATGCGCCTGGCCATCATGCGACACGGCATCTATCCCGATGGACAAACCATCAATCGGCACCTATCCGCTGATGGCAGTGCGCAATTGAGACAAGCGCTGCAGCGTGTCGGCATTCCATTTGAAAGCGTCGCACGCATGAAGCCGTGGATGGTCGCCAATCTGCTGCTGATACAGGAAATGGAACGCAATGGCTTCCCGACCGAACAAGGCATTGAAAAATATTTCATCTCGCTTGCACAAAAACAGAACAAACCGATACAGGAACTGGAAACAGCCGACTATCAGCTCTCGCTGTTTGACAGCATGAATGACGCAGAACAGGAAGAATACCTGAAAGAAAATCTTGCCGAACTCGCCAATGGCAAAGCAATGAAAAAAGCATTGGCTTTAATCGCCGCATGGCAAAATGCGGACGCTCAGGCACTGGAAGATGCCTTGCTTGAAATGCAAAAAGGAGAAACCGCCTCGGATAGATTTTTGCAGCAAGTCTTGCTGGACCAGCGCAATCCGAATATGGCAAACAAGGTGGAAGCGTTGTTGAAGACAGATAAAACGAGCTTTGTTGCGGTTGGGGCGCTGCACTTGCTGGGCGATAAAGGGGTACCGCAATTGTTGCGGCAACGTGGATACCAGGTGCAGAAAATTTATTGAAACCCACCTGCATGCAGGCCGCAATAAAAAAGGTGTGTCAGCCGAAAGCTTGACACACCTTTTTTACAAAATGAATTCCGCTTAATGCGAACGTATCATCGTACCAAACGCCTGTTCGGTCAGCACTTCCAGCAACAACGAATGTTCAATACGCCCATCGATGATATGCACGGTATTGACACCCGATTTTGCTGCATCCAGCGCGGAGGAAATCTTCGGCAGCATGCCGCCGGAAATCGTGCCGTCTTCAAACATTTCATCGATTTCACGTGCGGACAGGTCTGTCAGCAGATTACCCTGCTTGTCCTGTACGCCGGCGATATTGGTCATCATGATCAGCTTTTCCGCCCTCAGGATTTCCGCGATCTTGCCGGCAACCACGTCGGCATTGATGTTGTAGGCCTGACCGTCGTCGCCGAAGCCGATAGGCGAAATAATCGGAATAAAAGCGTCATCCTGCAACGCCTTCACAACAGCAGGATTAATCGCTTCGATATCGCCGACGAAACCGATGTCGAGGAACTTGCCCGGATTTTCTCTATCCGGCATATTCATTTTGCGCGCACGTATCAGGCCGCCATCCTTGCCGGTCAGGCCGACTGCCTGGCCGCCATAATGGTTGATCAGCATCACGATATCCTGCTGCACTTCACCGCCCAGCACCCATTCAACGACTTCCATCGTTTCTTCATCGGTGATGCGCATGCCTTGCACGAAGGTGCCCTGCTTGCCGATTTTCTTCAGCGCATTGTCGATCTGCGGGCCGCCACCGTGCACCACGACCGGATTCATGCCGACCAGCTTCAACAAGATGACATCGCGCGCGAAGCTGTGCTTCAGACGTTCTTCAGTCATCGCATTGCCGCCGTATTTGACGACGATGGTCTTGCCGTGGAATTTGCGGATATACGGCAGCGCCTCGGCCAGGATTTGCGCCTGTATTTGCGGCGAGACTACAGTAAGATCGGCATTCATATCGGTCATGGCTAGCTCAGAAAATGGATGACCGCGATTTTACAGTGAATGCGGAATCATTTCCCGGCTCTTTGTTTTAATTCCACAAATATCCCACATGCATCTTGCCCGATTGACAAATACCCTGGAGATAAGGCCCCATCCCGATTCAGAAGAGGGTGATAAATGAGCCATTGCTCGCAATGCGGTGTCGAATTTTCATGCGGGATGACCGATGCCACCCCAACCGTGCACTGGTCTGGGCAGAAGGTCGCATCCGGGTATATCTGATTCGTCTGGCGCAGGGTGAAATTAGATCCGGCGTCTAGCCCACAGCCAGGCCGGTGCACTCGCGCAATTCCTGACGCGGGAAATTTCCCTTGATTTTGACTACGCTGTTCTTGATCGCCATATCCAGCCCGCGCAACTGGAAGGCGAATTTGCTTGCACTCGGACTATGCATGCCTATGCGCGCACTGCGCACGCCTTTTTGATTCAATGCATTCAGATGATTGCGTGCCGCCTCTTCGGATTTGAATATCCCCAGCGAAATTCCCCACTGCAGTGCCGAGCCGTCCTGGATCACAAAAAAATCATTCACCCCCAGACGCTTGAGTTCACCGGCCTTTTTCTCTGCCGCATCCTTGTCGGCCTGCGGTGGCATGTAGACCATGTGCCGCGCACTTTCCTGAATCGTGCGGCGCGTCAGACGCTCGCCGAGTGCGAGCGACGCCAGTTGCGATTCAAAACGCTTGGATTCAACAGCATCGAAATTACCGATCTCGGTACATGCCAGCACATCGGAAATCTTGTCTGCGCGCGCCAGATTTTCCTCTGCAGGAGCTTCTGTTACGCTCGTGGCAGATGGAGAGGCAGGCCTGGCGGCGGATACTGGAATCAGCTTGAGCTGGCCCGGATTCAATTGCTGCGTCAGCCGCGACGGTTCACGACTGGCAGGCGACCATGTACCCAGCCAGCCTTGCTGAAACGCGTACAAGCCGCCATTGGTCAATAACAATAAGCCGAACAGGATTTTTAGCATGTTGGGAGAGTGTGAAGTGCCACCACGTGCAAGCCGATCAAAACCAGATTATCGACGCGTTTGTATGCAATCGACAAATGCGGCGCAATCAAATCTGCCGCGCCACCAGCCAGAATACAGTAAAGCCCTTCTTTCGGATGCGCATCTTCCTGTGCTTTCACCGCGCGCTCGATTGCGCCGGCTTGCGCCGCCAGACAACCGCTGACGATGGCCGCATCCGTATTATCGGCAAACGGTTGGGTCGACCTGGCATGCAAGGCCACTTCCGGCAACTGTGCAGTATTTTTTGCCAGTGCAGAGGCCATCAAACCGAGCCCGGGCAAAATCATCCCGCCGACAAATGCGCCATCTCCATTCACCGCATCTATCGTGGTCGCTGTACCGCAGGTCGCCACCACCAGCGGCCGATTCGGAAACAAGGCATGCGCTCCTATCGCGGCAGCAAAACGGTCGCTGCCCAGTTGCGCCGGATTCAGATAATGGTTACGCACGCCCCCCGCTGCTGGTGTCGAGACGAACCATTCCAGTGCAATCGGTTTGCCGTCGGCAACATGCAATACGGTCTGCTCCAGCTCCTCGCGCAGACCGACGCCGGCAACATTTGACAACAATACGCAACTGATGTTGAAGTCGTTCCATACCTGCCTCAGTTGCACCACTTCGTCCTGCGCAACGCTGCCGGCGGCATGCCAGCTTCCCGGCGCCTGCCGCCCGGACGAACAATCGACCAGCGCCCATTTGATACGTGTATTTCCTGCATCGACCAATAACAGCATCGCCGTATTCCTCATTTATTCCCCGCTTATCCGCAACGATACATCGCCGGCGCTGATCGCCATCCGCCCATGCACAGTCTCGAGCAACAGGCGGCCGGACTCGTCCACGCCGACGGCATTTCCATGCTGCAGCACCTCCCCCTGATCGATGATGTTCACCGCTTGCCCCGCATAGGCGTCCAGCGCATTCCATGCCGTCGCAAACGCTTTGAATCCCTGTTGTTCAAACAAGGGCAAAGCCTTGCTGAAAGCATCCAGCAAGGCCGCCATCAGCCGCTCGCGCTCCAGCGCCAGCCCGGACGTATCGGCCACAGTCCGGCCGATACGTGCACTCAAATCATGCGCCCCCGCGAGATTGATGCCTACACCTATGACTGCCCATATCGAATGCCGATCTGTTTTATCCACGGCAGTTTCAATCAGGATACCGGCCAGCTTGTTACCATTCCTTAAAATATCATTCGGCCATTTCAGGCGCGCATCCACGCCGAACGCAATCAGCGTTTCCACCACCGCCACGCCAACCGCCAGCGACAAACCCGCCAGCGCCTGTACCGGCAGCGCAAATTTCCACGCCAGCGAAAAGGTCAGCGTCGCATCGGGCGCCGAATGCCAGCTGCGCCCGGCGCGCCCCTTGCCGGCGGTTTGCAAGCCGGCCCATAACAAGGTCGGCCCCTGCAGTTGTGCCGTCTCGGCCAGCAGATCGGCATTGGTCGAACCGGTTTCCGCAACGATACGGAGCGTAATATCCTGTGCATTCGGGCCGCACAAGGCAGCCAGTTGCTGCGCGGTCGGGAGCGATGGTTCTGTCAATATCATGTGCGCATTGTAACGGGATGACCAGGCCGGCGAAATGGCAGCGTACGTGACGCCTGCCCGTTTCTCCCTTACACTCACTGCATGCCCGACGCTACATCTCCCACCCTTAGCTACACACCGAACGACAGCGCTACTGCTGCGGGATCGTGGCAGGTGCGTGCGCTGGCCGAACCCGGAGCAATGGTGGCGATTACCGCTGTGCTGCACACGGCAGCCAAGGCAGAGCCCGTGCATTGGGACTTGTCAGGAATAACGGCACTGGATTACATAGGCGCACAATTACTGTGGAATGCGTGGGGCAAAAAACGCCCGGCCCGATTGACGCTGGCGCCGCAGCATGAAGATTTTTTCCAGCGCCTGGAACAAACCGGCTCGCTGGAGTTGAAGAAGCCGCCGCAGAAATACTGGTACTCGCTGGCATCGTTGTTGCAACTCAAGCACAACATGCTGGATCATTTGCTCGGCTTCATCAGCCTGATCGGCCAGTTGACGATGGATCTCGGACGTTTTGTCAGAGAACCGCAACGCGGGCCATGGAAGGAAATTTCAGCCAATATCTTCCATACCGGTTATCAGGCGCTGGGCATTACCGCGCTGGTGGGATTTTTAATCGGTGTGGTGTTGTCCTATCTGTCGGCACAACAGTTGCATCAGTTCGGCGGCGACATCTTCCTGGTTAACATTCTCGGCATGAGCGTGATTCGGGAACTCGGCCCCCTGCTGGCGGCGATCCTGGTAGCGGGACGTTCCGGCTCGTCGATCACGGCACAACTCGGCGTCATGCGCGTCACCGAAGAACTCGATGCGATGCTGGTAATGGGCTTGCCGCATGGTTACCGGCTGGTCATGCCGAAAGTCATCGCGCTGGCCATCTCCATGCCCTTGCTGGTGGTGTGGACCGATGCCATGGCCTTGATAGGCGGCATGGTGGCAGCCAATCTGGAACTGGGTTTGTCGTATAAATACTTTATCCGCGCATTGCCGGATGCAGTACCGCTGGCGAATTACTGGATAGGCCTGGGCAAAGGTGTCGTGTTCGGCAGCCTGATCGCACTGGTCGCCTGTCACTTTGGTTTACGCATAGAACCGAATACCGAAAGTCTGGGTGCAGGCACCACGATCTCAGTCGTCAGCGCCATCACCATCGTGATTCTCGCCGATGCCGTGTTCGCCATCATCTTCACCGGAGTGGGATTTTGATGAGCGACATAACCGATAACATAATCGACTGCACATCGACCATAGCGAAAACCAGCGCGCAAGCTGTCATCCAGATCGAGAATCTGTGCACGCGCTTCGGCGATGTGGTCGTGCATGAAAACCTGAACCTGACGATCAATCAGGGAGAAATCGTGTCGCTGGTAGGCGGCTCAGGTTCCGGCAAGACGGTATTGCTGCGTCAGATGCTGGGCTTGAATCATCCGGCGCAAGGCACGGTGCGCGTATTCGGCGAAGACATCAACCGCATCGCACCGCAACAACTGCAGCAATTACGCAATCGCTGGGGTATGCTGTTCCAGCAGGGTGCGCTGTTTTCATCATTTACCGTATTCGATAACGTGGCGCAACCGATGCGCGAATTGCGTGTGTTGCCGAAACACCTGATACGCGACGCCGCATTACTGAAATTGCAGATGGCCGGCATAGGGCCGGAACATGCGCTGAAAATGCCCTCCGATTTATCCGGCGGGATGATCAAACGCGTGGCGCTGGCACGTGCACTGGCGCTGGAACCGGAGCTACTGTTCCTTGACGAACCGACCGCCGGACTGGACCCGAATGCATCGGAGAGTTTCGTCGATCTGATCCGCACGCTACGCGATGAAATGCATCTGACCGTGGTGATGGTCACGCATGATCTGGACACGCTGTTTGCGCTATCGTCGCGGGTCGCCGTGCTGGCCGACAAGCACATCATCGCGTATTGCGAGCCGGGCAAGGTGGTTGAATTCAAGCATCCGTTTATCGAAACTTTTTTCCGTGGCGAACGCGGACAACGCGCGATTGAAGCGCTGCCGGATCAGCCGGATAACGATATTTAGTGAGTACTCTGAAAATCAATTATGGAAAATAAAGCACATGCATTGATGGCCGGCATTTTCACGATCGTGCTGTTGATCGCGGCTACGCTGATCGCCCTCTGGTTCAACCGCGATCGGGTGGAACGCGTACCGTATGAAATCGCCACCACACTGTCGGTGCCCGGCCTCAATCCGCAAGCCGGCGTGCGCTATCGAGGGCTGGACGTCGGCCGTGTGGATGCGGTGCTGTTCGATCCGCAAAAACCCGGCCAGATTCTGATCCGTTTCAGCGTCTCGAAAGATACGCCGATCACGCATTCGACTTTTGCCACGCTCAGCTATCAGGGCGTCACCGGCCTCGCCTACGTGCAACTGGACGATGATGGAAAGAATCCTGCCCTGATGCCGTCATCACCGACAAAAATCGCGCGTATCGACTTGCGTCCCGGCCTGCTCGATACCTTGCAGATACGCGGCCTGGCGATTCTCCAGCAGACAGAAGAAGTGGCACAGCGTGTCAACACCATGCTCTCTGATGCCAATCGAAAAGTGATCCTGGGCGCCTTCACCGATGTCAGCAGTGCTGCAAACAAGGTCGCGAAAATTCCGGATCAACTGCAACCTACCCTGGATAAACTGCCTGCGCTTGTTCTCCAGGCCGACCATGCAATGATCTCGTTGAACAAATTATCCGAAGATGCCGCCAGGCTGACCGGCAATCTGAATGAGTTTACTGTCAGGCTCAATGCGCCGGACGGCCCCTTGAACGGTTTTAACGATGCCGTCAACAATATAGGTTCGACGGCCTCCATCGTCGAGCACGAAGTCCCGCCCTTGATCGATGAAACGCGGACCTCAATGCGGGCACTGAATCGCACACTGGAAACATTCAATCAAAGACCACAAAGCATTTTGTTTGGTGCCGGCGCAACACAACCCGGTCCTGGCGAAGCAGGTTTCAGCGTACCGGCAAACTAACAAGATCATCGTTCTGGGATACCCATGAAAAAAATAACGCCCCGTTTTTTTGCCATGCTTGCATTTGCCTGCAGTGTGTTGCTGACCGGCTGCACGGCCGGGCCGCAATCGACCGCACTATTTGATCTGGGTCCCTTGCAGGCACAGGCATCGGCCGCGACAGAAACGCAATTGCCAGCCATCAGCATCGCGGAAATCAGGGCACCGGCCTGGCTGGATAGCCAGATGATGTTTTACCGCCTCAACTACGCCAACAACCAACAGCCGCGCGCCTATGCTGCCAGCAAATGGACAATGGCGCCGGCACAATTATTTCAGCAGCGCCTGAAATCGCGCCTGTCGCAGGCTGGCGGCATCGTCGTGCCGGCCTCCGATGGCGCGGCTACTCTGCCTGTGCTGCGCATCGAAGCAGACGATTTTTCGCAAGTCTTCGACAGTGCCAATCAAAGCAGTGCCCATATCGCCATGCGTGCCTCGCTATTCGACGGCCGCACACTGCGGGCACAAAAAATGTTCGTTAAACAGCTACCGGCCGCCAGTGCGGATGCACAAGGCGGCGCTGCAGCGTTGGCTACTGCCAGCGATGCAATCATCAATGAAATGGCCGTATGGTTAGCGATCCTGCCGTCGAAAAAATAAGTCCGCTACCGCCGCTCGCCCCGACACCGCAAGCGTCGGCATTTTCGCGTGGAGCCTTGCTGGCGTATCTGCTGCTGATCGTCTATGCCAGTCTGTATCCATTTACAGGCTGGCAAAACATGGGTTTGCCACTGCAAACCTATTTGATGGCCGGACTGCCACGTTACTGGACCGGCTTCGACGTTGGCATCAACATCCTCGGTTACATTCCGCTCGGCATCCTGACCGTCTTTTCCCTGCACCCGAAAATTCGCGGTGTTATTGCCATCGTACTCGCGCTGCTGTTCGGCATCATGTTGTCCGGCGCCATGGAAGCAATACAAACCCTGCTGCCCAATCGCGTTGCATCCAATCTGGATTTCGTCACTAACAGTCTGGGCGCACTGATAGGCGCTGTGATTGGCTGTGCCAGCAGCCACCTGGTGCTGGAACGCAGCCGCTTGCGCTACTACAGGCAACGCTGGTTTTCTGCACAAGCCAGTCGCGGCCTGATCATTTTTGCACTGTGGCCCTTGGCGCAGATTTATCCGCAAAGCTATTTGTTCGGCAACGGGCAAATCCTGCCTATCCTGTCCGACTGGTTATCCATATTGCTGGAAGCGCCTGTCGATCTGGGCAGTTTGTTGCGCAACGGTGTGCAACTTTCTGTTGAACAGTACTGGATGGCAGAAACCATCATTACCGCACTGAGCATGAGCGGCGCCTTGCTGGCCTTCCTGTGCATGTTGCGCGACAAGGCACCTCGCATCGTTCTGCTGCTTGCATTGTTGTGCGCAGCACTGGCAGTCAACGCACTGTCGACTGCCTTGTTCTTTACACCGGAAAACGCGTTTACCTGGATCACGCCAGGTGCACAAGGCGGTGTCTTGCTGGGGCTGGGATTATTGGCCGGCTTTTCGTTTCTGCCATCTTCCACGCAAAGACGCAGTGCCGTCGCGTTATTGATCGCAGCGCTGATCGCCATCAATCTGGCACCAGCGAATCCTTATTTCGTTGCCACGCTGGAAACCTGGGTACAGGGGAAATTCCTCAACTTCAACGGCGCGGCGCAATTCCTGTCCTTGCTATGGCCGGTTGCAGCTCTATGGTTCCTGCTGCAGGCGACGCATCACGTGAAGCGAACATGATGCCGGTGTATCATTTCGTTCTTTAATGCGAGCATCCAATGAACGAAGATAAACCGTTTTTCTCCCAGCATCTTTTCGTCTGCATGAATCAGCGCGACGATGGTCGCGAATGCTGCGCAGCTAAAGGTGCGCACGCCGCGCAAAAGCACTTGAAGAAACGCGTCAAGGAGTTGGGGTTGAGCGGCAAGGGCCAAGTGCGCGTCAATCAAGCCGGTTGCCTGGATCGCTGCGAAGAAGGCCCGGTACTCGTGATTTATCCGCAAGGTACCTGGTATACCTATGTCGATAACGATGACATCGATGAAATCATCGATGTCCATCTGGTCGGCGGCAAAATCGTCGAACGCCTGAAAATCTGATCCTCCATACTCACAGATAAATACATGAACGCCCAAACCCAACGTTTCTCCCTGCAAGGTACAGCCGGCGCACTCGAATGCGCACTGGACCTGCCGGCGGCGACGCCACGCGGCATCGCGCTGATCGGCCATCCGCATCCGCTGTTCGGTGGCACCATGGATAACAAGGTCGTCCATACGCTCGCGCGCGCCTTCGTCGCGCTGGATTACGTCGCAGTGCGCATGAATTTCCGCGGTGTCGGTGCTTCCGGCGGCGCTTATGATGAAGGTGCCGGCGAAACCGACGACATGGCGCAATTGCTGACACACATGCAACAGCAATATCCGGCGCTACCGTTTGCGCTGGCCGGATTTTCCTTCGGCACTTTCGTGCAAACGCAATTGCAAAAACGCCTGGAAGAACAAGGGACCCCGGCCGAACGCCTGGTACTGGTCGGCTCTGCTCCCGGAAAATGGCCGCTGCCTGCGGTGCCCGCCAATACCATTCTGATCCATGGCGAGCTGGATGAAACAATTCCCCTGATCGATGTATTTGATTGGGCCCGGCCGCAGGATCTGCCGGTAATCGTCGTACCCGGCGCTGATCATTTCTTCGGCCGCAAACTGCATCACATCAAAAATCACGTCATCGCATTGTGGCAAGCTTGATGGAACTTGTTGGCGACCATGCCGTCCAAGTGCCGCAAGTCTATAATCACCCTTTCTTCAATCAGCACATGCATGATCTTCGCGTGTGCCCAACACAAAGTCTTATGAAAAAATTATTTGCGCTCATTGCAGCCAGCGTCCTTGCACTTTCCACCACAGTTACCGGCACCGCATTTGCGCAAACGTCTTTTGCACAAACCATTCCAGCTCCAACCGTTGCGGCCAAATCCTGGCTGTTGCTGGACGCAACCAGCAACCAGGTTCTGGCCTCAAACGACGCGGACGTACGCATAGAACCGGCATCGCTGACCAAATTGATGACCGCCTATATTGCCTTTTCCGCAATCCAGGAAAAGCGCCTTACGCTGAATCAAATGATCACGGTATCGACGAATGCCTGGAAGGTCGACCCTGAAAGCTCGAAGATGTTCATCGAGCCGCGCGTCCCCGTCTCCGTCAACGACCTGCTGTACGGCCTGATCGTACAGTCCGGCAACGATGCTGCAGTCGCGCTGGCGGAAGCAGTGTCAGGCACCGAAGATGCATTCGCTGCCTTGATGACGCGCGAAGCGGAGCGCATGGGCATGAAGTCGACGCGCTTCTCCAATTCGCACGGCTTGCCCAGCCCGAACAATTATTCGACAGCGCGCGACTTATCCATACTGGCAACGCATCTGGTCAACGATCACCCCGAGTTTTATAAAATCTATTCGGTCAAGGACTTCACCTACAACAAGATCAAGCAATCCAATCGCAATCGCCTGCTGTGGCTGGATCCAACGGTTGATGGCATGAAAACCGGTCATACGCAGAATGCCGGCTATTGCCTGATTTCCACTGCAAAACGCCCGAGCGGTACGCATGAGCGTCGTCTTGTTTCCGTTGTGATCGGCGCGGCATCCGACCAGGCCCGTTCGCAGGAAAGCCAGAAGCTGTTGAACTGGGGCTTCCTGAATTTCGACTCGGTCAAACTGTATGAAAAAGATGTTGCTATCGATACGCCGGATGTCTGGAAAGGCTCGCAGAACGAGATCAAGATCGGTTTTACGCACGATGTGTTCGTGACCGTGCCCAAGGGCACGGCCAGCAAAATCAAACCTGTGCTGGCACGCAAGGATCCGTTGGTAGCGCCTATCGACAAGAACAGCCAGGTCGGCACCATCAAAGTGATGTCAGCTGAAAACAAAGTCATAGTCGAATTGCCGGTGCTGGCGCTGGAGCAGGTTGGGCCAGCTGGAATGTTCGGCCGCGCACTGGATTCCATCCGCCTGTGGATACACTGATCACCAGCGCCACCCCGCCTAACTGACGCTTGACGGCAAGTTTCATCCTCCCGGCTGAAACTTGCCGTTTTTCTTTGGCGCTCGCAAGCTACACACGCTGTTGCAAGGATTTCAACGCGAACATGCAGCGTTTGTGCCAGAATTGACGCTTCACCAGCGATACCAAACTGCCATGGACGATCCATTCGTATATCTGAACGGTACGATGACCCCTCTCTCTGAGGCAAAAATTCCGGTGCTGGATCGCGGCTTCATTTTTGGCGACGGCATCTACGAAGTCATTCCGGTTTATCAGCGCAAACTGTTCCGGCCCGAACAGCATCTGCAGCGCCTGTTTCGCGGTCTGGCTGCGGTGAGCATAGACAATCCCTACGATGCCCAAGGCTGGCTGGCCCTGATCGAAGAAGTGGTGCGCCGGCATCCGGCAGAAAACCAGTTGGCGTATATGCAAGTCACGCGCGGTGTCGCCAAACGTACGCACGCTTTTCCGCAAACCGAACCGACCCCGACTATTTTCATCATGAGCAATCCGCTCGTGCCCTTGCCCGATGAGGCGCGCACAAACGGCGTTGCCTGTGTGTCAATGGAAGACCAGCGCTGGCTGCATTGCGAAATCAAATCCATTTCCCTGCTCGGCAACGTGCTGGCGGCGCAGAACGCAGCAGTGCATGAGGCCAGTGAATCCATCCAGTTTCGCAACGGCTTTCTGACGGAAGGCTCGGCCTCCAATGTATGGATCATCAAGAACGGCAGCCTGATCGGGCCGCCGCGCGACAACCTGATTCTGGAAGGCATACGCTACGGCCTGATGGAAGAATTGTGCGCCGCCGACCGCATTCCATTCGAGACCCGACGCATTGCACGCGCTGAAGTATTTGCCGCCGACGAAGTATTATTGTCATCGGCCTCGAAAGAAGTGCTGGCCGTCGTCACTATCGACGGCCAGCCTATAGCAAACGGCAAACCCGGCCCCATATACGAGAAGCTGTACGCTGCCTATCAGGCCGCCAAGACAGCGTGAATCTTTAACTTTTATCTTGCACTCGACCTGCAACTGCAAGCATCAACGATAGCCATCATGACTGAACCTACCGAAAGCCTGATCGAATACCCTAGCGACTTCCCCATCAAGATCATGGGTTTGATGCAGGATCAATTTGCACAAACCATGCTGGAACTGGTCACGCTGCACGACCCGGAATTCCATGCCGGGAAAATGGATATGCGCCCATCGTCGGCTGGCAAGTATCTGGCCTTGACGGTGACTGTGCGCGCTACCAGCCGCGAACAACTGGATAATCTGTACCGCGCGCTATCGTCGCATCCCATGGTCAAGGTCGTCTTGTAAGCCGGCGCATGAGCGCAAGCACTTCTCCTCTCATCCTGCAGCGCGGCCGCGAATCCTACGAGATTACCTATGCCGCGATGCGCGCATTTACCGATGCGCGCACGGCGCAGACTGCCGACGAACTGTGGATAGTCGAGCATCCACCGGTGTTTACACTCGGCCTGGCGGCCGACCACACACACGTACTCGACGCGCACGACATCCCCGTTGTGCAAACTGACCGCGGCGGCGAAGTCACGTATCACGGCCCCGGCCAGGTTGTCATTTATCTCATGCTGGATTTGCGCCGCAATCACGCCGATGCGCGCATCTTCGCCCGCGAGCTGGTCAACAAAATCGAGCAGGCGGTGATCGATACGCTGGCAGCGTATAATCTGGCCTGCGAACGCAAGGCTGGCGCACCCGGCATTTATCTGTCTGATGGCCCGTTGCAAGGCGCAAAAATCGCGGCACTCGGTTTGAAAATACGCGGCAACGGTTGCACCTATCATGGTGTATCGCTGAATGTGGCGATGGATTTGACGCCGTTTTCATGGATCAATCCTTGCGGTTACGAAGGCTTGATCACGATAGACATGCAAAATCTGGGTGTGCAGACAACATTAAAAGCCGTGCAAAATGCACTGGCGGAGAAATTGATGCACAACCTGTCCGGATAGAAAACTTCTGCCGGCCACCTTACCGTTCTACCTTGCTGTTTTGTATTACCCGCAACATCCATTTTATCGCGGCAAAGACCAACATCAGCGCCGCGCGTCCTTATCCAGCGCCGCACCCGACACTGCCATGGGGACACCTGACAAAGAGCGACCAGCCCAATGACGACCGATACCAATCCAGAATCCTCCACACCTTCTGCTCCCGCTTACAATCCAAGCGAAAAACAAAAAGGTTCGGCCAAAACCATACGCATCCCGATCAAGGTGGTGCCGATGGAGCGACTGCCGAAACCGGACTGGATACGCGTCAAGGCCGCATCGCCCTCAACCCGATTTTACGAAATCAAGGACATCCTGCGCGCCAACAATCTGGTGACCGTGTGCGAAGAAGCCAGTTGCCCGAACATCGGCGAATGCTTCGGCAAGGGCACCGCGACCTTCATGATCATGGGCGACANNCTGCCCGTTCTGCGACGTCGGCCATGGCAGGCCCGATCCGCTCGATGTGAACGAACCCGAGAACCTCGCAAAAACCATCGCCGCATTGCGCTTGAGTTATGTCGTCATTACCTCGGTGGACCGTGACGATCTGCGCGACGGTGGCGCCGGCCACTTTGCCGAATGCATACGCCGTGTACGCGAACTGTCGCCGCACACCCGTATAGAAATTCTGGTGCCGGACTTCCGCGGCCGCATGGACCGCGCGCTGGAGATTTTGAATCTCGCCCCGCCCGATGTGATGAACCACAATCTGGAGACCGCACCGCGCCTGTACAAGGAAGCGCGCCCCGGCTCCGATTACGCATACTCGCTGAGCCTGCTCAAGCGCTTCAAGGCACTGCATCCGAACACACCGACCAAATCCGGCATCATGGTCGGCCTCGGCGAAACAGATGAGGAAGTTTTGCAAGTCATGCGTGACATGCGCGCACACGATGTCGACATGCTGACCATAGGCCAGTATCTGATGCCTAGCGGCGATCATCTTCCAGTGCGTCGTTACGTGCATCCCGACACCTTCAAGATGTATGAAGAAGAAGCCTACAAGATGGGTTTTGCACATGCGGCAGTAGGCGCGATGGTACGTTCCAGCTACCACGCAGATCAGCAGGCACACGGCGTGACAAGCGGTGTTAAAGATCAGTAG